>NZ_JBVVOJ010000002.1:0-561805 GCF_057063145.1 Sphingobium sp. SG1
GCGATCTTCTCGCTGTCCGGCGCGCGCAGCTTCGCTGCCAAGGCTTCGGCCCAGCACGTCGTGCGATAGGCTTTCTTTGCGCGCATCTGGTCGCGCCGCTTCCCATGGAAGTTCGGCGACAGCTCCTTCGGCGGCCAGGGGAGGCGGACACTATGCATCAGATCATCCCCGTGGCGACGCCGCCGAGCGTGAAGTCGTGGTCAGGCTTGCGGGGCTCGAACTTGCGAACGACAGCGACGCCGGCGTTGGCGCGCCGAAGCTGCTCTTCGAACGACATGCGGCCATTGCGTCGCGATGCGACCTCGGCGGCCATCATCTCTTCGATCTTGCGACGGGCATCTTCCTTCCGCATTCCTTGGCGGCCAAGGATCTTGCGATATTCGTCGCGGAGGTGCGGCGGGCACCAGCCGAGCACCGTCTCGGTATGCGCCTTCCCGGCACGGATCCGGGGCTCAGACCCCGGCGTCTGCGCAGCGTGGCCCAGTCCGGTGGCCGCCAAAGCCTGCCCGGATAGGCGGCGGCGCTCACGCTCGGCGGGATTGTTGGCGATGGACGCCTGAACTCCGGCCTTGCATGCGCGCTGCTGGCGCGACCGGAAAACGGGATCCTGATACAGCCGCTTGATAGTGGCGCTGGCCTTTGCCGCCTTCGCCGGGTCGCGCGCGATCACGGCGGCGCAGCAGTTGCGACACAGCCGGGTCTTGCGACGCTTGAATTCCTTCAGTTCGCGGCCACAGCCGCCTTCGCACTCGAATGTGCCGGTCATCAGATCTTCCCGAATTTCTGGAGCGCGGCCCGGCGGATCGCACGGTCACGCTTGATGCGACCTTCCATGGCGGCCCGCTCCCGGTCCCGCCGCGCGATGGCGACGGGGTGGGGGAACAGACGGCGCCAGGCGTTGACCAGCCGGGCGCGCATGATCATTCCATGCCCAGGGCGGCAAGATAGGTCTGGAGGACCGCCTCCATCTCCTGCCGGTCGTGCGGCTGCATCTTCCGCAGCTTGACGATCTGGCGAACGATCTTCGGCTCGTAGCCGGTCGCCTTCAGTTCCAGATAGACATCGCTGATATCCTCGCCGATGCCCTTTTTCTCTTCCTCCAGCCGTTCGATGCGTTCGATCAGCAGGCGGAGCTGGTCGGCGGCGATATTTCCTTCGGACATTGGTCAGTTTCCTTTCGTGGTGGTGATCAAGCTGCGCGTTTGCGCGGCTCGCCCATGGTCGAGCCGGGAAGATGGCCCGGCACGGGCAGGGTGAGGGGCTGAGCCAGCGGCGGGAGCGGCGCCGGCGGGAAGGCGATGGCGTGGCCATCGGAATAGATCTGGCGCCACTTTTCGGAGCTGAGGCGCAGATCCTCGATTGCCATCTGGGCCCACGACAAATCGCCGAGCAGAACCGCGGCAACGAGATCAGTTTCGTCTTTCACTGGTGACCTCCTTCAGACGTTCATCGGGCACACCATGTGCCGCGGTGCATTCGGGGAGCGGGCGAAGACGTGGGCATTGCCCAGTCCGTCGAAGTGCAGTTCCGCCTCGTCGCCAGGGCACTTGCCGACGGCGTCGCGCAGGAACTGGAGGGAGAAGCCGGTTTTGCGCCCTTCGCCGGAATATCCGACCATGACGGTGTCGGTGGCCGCGCCAGCCGACTGGCTGGCCACGCTGAGCGTCAGGCTGTCGGTCGTGAGCTCGACGGACACGCCGCTGTTGAATTGATCCTGGGCAAGCCCGACACGCGCCATGGCCGCGGACAGATCACGAGCAGAGAACAGGACGGGCTCGCCGACGGTGTCGGGCAGCTTCTTCCAATATTCGGTGAACTTGCCCTCGACTAGGCGGGTGAGGAAGCGGGCGTTTCCGCCATTAATCAGTGCTAGCCGGCCGTTGTGGCCGATCGTGATTTCGTCGACGCCGACAGCCATGGCGGATTTGATCTTGCCGACGACGGGCATGGGAATCGTCATCGGCGCAAACTCGCCATCGATGACCGCCTCGGCCGGGCAGATCGACAGGCGGTTCCCGTCAAAGGCAGCACATTCGATCCCGCCCGGGATAGCGCGCAGCAGGACGCCCTGATGGCTGGGCATGTGGTCGCCGGCCTTCACATGGTCGACGGCGGAGATCGCGGCGATCAGGTCGGCAAGCTTCATGCGCAGCTGCGGCTCGATGCCGTGGTCGTTCAACGGCGGAAACTGATCACTGGGCAGCGTCGGCAGGCGGAAGCGGGCGCGGCCGCTCTTGGCTGCGGCGCCCGTGTCAGTCAGCAGCAGTTCAATCTGCGCGCCATCAGGCGCGGTGCGGGCGATATCTTCGAGCAGGGCCGCGGGCACGGTGATTGCGAACGGATCGTTGACGGCTGCGGCGATCGTCACCTCAGCCCAGCAGTCCTGGTTGGTGGTCAGCAGTCCGACCCGGCCATCGCGCGCCTCGATGCGGACATTGTTCAAGACGGGGATGGCTTTGTTTGCTGACACGACGGTGCGGACGGCGGCGGCAGCGCGAGAGATGGCGGCACGTTCGGTGATGAAGGAATGGGTCATGGTCGCGTTCCTGCTATTGAGCCTGCCAGCCGAGCTGGCGGCGGATCTGGGCGAAAATCTTCTTGGAGCCGTCGTGACCGACGCCGACCGCACGGCCAGCCGCGTCGATGTCGCCGGTCTCAGCCAGGACTTCGGCGAAGGCTGCATCCCGATCTGGTGCGCCGGGTGTCGGTCATGCGGGGCATGGTCAGGCCGCCTCTTCGGGGAAAAGGCCGACATTCTTGTCATCGAGCTCATCGATGTTCGCGCGAGCCTGGGCGAAGTAGGAGGGCTTGAGCTCCATCCCGATGCCCAGCCGGCCCATCTTCACCGCGCTGTAGACCTCGCTACCGATGCCAAGGAACGGGGTCAGCACCGTCTCGCCAGGGTTGGTCCACAGGTCGATGCAGCGCTCGATCACGTCCAGCTGCAGCGGCGAGATGTGAAGCTCATCCTTCTCGTCCCGGCCGGCGCGGTACTGCAGGGTGCGGGTCTGGCGGATATCCATCCACACCGGCGATGCGTAGCGCTGCCAGACCTCGATCGAGTACCAGTTGCGGCCATCGGTCTCGGTGGTGAACTTCGACGGATCAGGGCCTTCGCCTTCGCCGATCCACATGTCGAAACATCCGTCGACGGGATCGGGATTGTCGCCGGGCTTGCGGAAGGTCACGATGAAGTCGGCCAGGCCCTGGCCACTCAGCGCGCTGTCCTTCACGATCTGCTTGTGCAGCAGGCGGATCGACTTGGTGCGCTGCTGGGCAACGACCGGGTCTTTCCAGATGCAGACCTCGCTGTGGAAGATCCAGCCGGCATCCTCAAAGGCGCGGATCACCTCGCCGCGGAAATCACGCATGCCGATATAGCCGTTGCGGATCTTGCTGGTCGGCAGCTGCATCACATGGACGCTGTGCAGGCGACCGGGCATCGCGACGCGCAGCAGTTCGGTGATCAGGAAGCGGTAGTGCTCCCAGAATGCATCGCCCTCATTGTTGGAGATGTCCCGGTCAAAATTGCTGAACTTGTACAGGCCTTCGAACGGCGGGCTGTGGATGCCGAAATGGATGCTGTTGTCGGGGATCGCGGCGATGAGTTCGCAGCAGTCACCCTGGTAAATGGCGTAGCGATCGGTGACGACCTGATCGACGGCCTGGATGTCGAGCGCGCTCATGCGGCGTCCTTCAGAAACGAGGGGAGGATGATGCGCTGGCTGGGCGCATAGGTGGCGACGGTGCGGCTGGCGCCGCGGACATTGGCGCTGGACAGGTCGGCCATGTGGCGGACCATGGCGGCGGCCATCCGATCGGCATCCGCTTCCTTGCGGCGCAGGTTGGCGACGGTGGCGCCTTCCGTCTCGGCGGCGATCATGTGGCAGTTGACGGCGCGGGACTGGCCGAAGCGCCAGAACCGGCGCACTGCCTGGTAAAACTGCTCCCAGCTGTCATTGAGCCCGACGAATCCGGTGTCGGCGCAGTGCTGCCAGTTCATGCCGAAGCCCGCGATTGTTGGCTTGGTCACCAGCCGCTCGATCCGGCCCTCGCTGAAGTCGATCAGGATCTGCTCCTTGCGATCGTCGTCGAGCGAGCCGTGCAGGTTGACTGCGCCCAGGCCGCGCGACAGGGCATCGGCCTCGGCGTTCAGGTTGCACCACCAGACGAACGGGCCGGTCGGCGGGGTGACGGAAATAGCGTGAGCGACGCGCTCTTCGATGCTGTCCTTACGCGCGGAGATGCGTTCCGACAGCGTCACGGCGGGCAGGGCGAACAACTGACCCTCGGCCGGCGTGGCGTCGATCGCGACGTCATGCTGGTGATAGTGAAGCGGCGGCAGTTCGTATCCGTCGTCGCTGTAGCCCAGGTCGCTGGGCTTGCGCAGCATCACTGCCCAGCTTGCCATCCACGCCCAGAACGCATCCTCGGCATGGCCTTTCAGGCGCCATTTCTGCGTCGAGCCGCCGTCGTGCGAGAAGAAAGTGGCGAGCATATCCGTGTAGGACATGGTGCCCAGGAACTCAGCGTGATTACCCAGCTCCATGAAGTCGTTCGGCGCGGGCGTCGCGGTCGCGGCCAGCCGGAAGGGGATCTGGCGGCAGGCCGCGATCAGCGCGGTGCGATAGTGACCGGTCGTCGACTTGAGGATGCTGCTCTCGTCCAGGATCACGCCGATGAACAGCGACAGGTCGAAATGCGACAGCTTCTGATAGTTGGTGATGTTGATGCCGGGCGCGCATTCAGCCTGGCAGGAGACGACACGGGCGGGGATGCCGAACTTCTCGGCTTCGCGGAGCATCTGGGCCGCGACGGCGAGCGGCGCGAACAGCAGCACCATGCCGCCGGTCGCGTCGCAGATCGCCTGACCCCAAGCCAGCTCCATCAGCGACTTGCCCAGGCCAGTGCCGGCCAGCAGCGCGGCGCGACCGCGGCGCAGCGCCCAGGCGACGATGTCGCGCTGGAACGGGAACAGTGCGGCGGGCAGATCCGGGATGTCGGTCAGGCCCGTCATCGGATCGTCGATCGCCTTGCTGGCAAGGAACTCGGCATAGGATCGCCGAGGCAAAGAGATACCGTTCGCGGAACCGGCATCAACCGGCGCCGCGCTGTTCGCGCTATCCATGTTCTCACTCCTGGGCGGTCAGCCGCCGGCTAGGTTCAGTTTCCCACGGCTCTCAGCCGCACTTCGTTGCGTCGGCGCTCCAGCACGCTGGCAGCGCGAATGAATTCATCGATTACGCCCGCACCTTCGAGCTTGCGGACATCGTCGTCACAGCAGACGCCATCCGAAAGCAGCGTGATCAGCAGGGGCAGGGCCTCCGCGATCTTGAGCGGGATGTTGCCGACGTTGTCGCAGCACAGCGCATCGGCCGGCACAGCCTTGGCGCCGATCAGCGCCAGAATGGTGTTGAGCGCCTCCGGGCCGAACGCCTTGCCGATCGACAGCATTGCGATGGCGCCCAGGTCGCCCTTCTTGTTGCGGGCATTGCCGACCGTCGCGGCCGATGTGCCCAGCAGGTCGGCCATGTCCTGATCGGTCAGGTCATCGCTCGCCTGCTGGGCTGCGACCGTCCGGCTCACGGCCTCGCGATAAGAATTCTGTGTGAGACGGGGCAACTTGCCCAACACGCTGGGCGCGCCTGCGCGTAGACCGGCACCATGATCGCAACAACCGGACATCATGCATGATCCTTCTTATCGACACGACCGCCATCAAGGGCACCAGCCGCGATCAGATCGGCCACCGTCCGGTGCGATCGGTAGGGGTAGGGCGCGACGACGTCGGCCGGCGTGCGGGTGCGGATGAGGGCACGCATCAGGCTGCCCTCCGATATCCGGCCATGAAGGCTCGGACGCGCTCGGCAGTGCTCAGCCGAATGTCGCGACCCTCGCGGAGCTGCCGAATGAAGTGACGGTCGTTAAGCGCCAACTCCCCAAACCTCCATTCGCTAAGGCCGTTGCTGGCGCGAAACGCCTCGATCTGAGAAAGTAGCGTGATCATGGAAATGGATCATATGTGGGAAATTTCCCCCAGTCAACGCCATGGGTGTGGGAAATTTCGATCCTCGCACTTGCTGGGGTTGCCGTGGGATATTTCACCCATGGCAAATTCACCGGACATTTCGCAGATTCGCGCATCTATCGAGCGAGAGATGGAGGCAAAGGGGTTCAGCAGACGCAGCCTGTCTTCCGCAGCTGGACTAAGTCAGACCACCGTGAGGGATCTTCTCGATCGCACTGAAAATCCCGGGATCGGCACGCTCCACAAGATCGCGGAGGCACTTCAAATCCCCTTCGAGAGCATTAACGGCTCACAGCAGGTTCCTTTGCTTGGCGAGGTCGGGGCGGGCGGTGTCGTTGCCTATTTCAAGGATGACCATGAGGCGGAGTTTGCGCCTCGCCCGCCACTCGCCCCTGGGCCACTAATGGCGCTGGCGGTTAAAGGGGATTCGATGCTCCCGAAATACGAACCTGGTGACGTGATTTATGTTCGCCGAGATCATGACGGGGTTTTGCCTGCATATCTTGGCCGCTATTGCGCTGTCCACCTTGTCGACGGCGGAACGTATCTCAAGATATTATCGGCTGGATCGAAGCCTGGGCGGTATACCCTGCGATCCCTCAATGCGGCAGATATGGAGAACTGCGAAGTGGTTTGGGCCGCGCCAGTTTTGTTCACGATGCAATCTCAGGTGAGCGCCAAACCAGCAGAATAAAGCTATGGGTAGCTGGTATTTATCCGGCTCATAGCGCAATCAAATTTCGCTGTTTCCGACCATTTAGCAGCCTGTTCTCCATCGCCAGCGTCCAAATAGGCGCTGGCGGCCGCGTTCGCGCGCTCACAGAGTGCGGTGTATGATGCACCGGCGCCTTTCGCGTTCTCATACTTCTTTGCCGCTTCGCTTCCTGCCGTGCACCCACTCAGGATCAGCGGCAAAATCATGGCCCAGCGCATTGAAATTTCCCATGCTTGTCAGATCGGTCTGAGGATCATACGGACGGCCAGGAAAATTGCGCGTGGGAAAAATCCCACATTTAAGTTGACACTGTGGGAAATATCCCCCAATTTTATCCCATCACCTGACCTCGCCGGATCGGCCGGCGACGCGAGACGGTGGGGAGATGTGGCATGCACGCCATCAGCTTTACCGTAGGCTCGGCCGCCGCTGGCGCAATTGCGCAGCAACAGGCGCTTGAGCATCGCGAAGACTTCGACGCGTATCGCACGCTCGACCTGATCAAGATGGGCTTCCAGAGTGCGAGCCAGGCGGTCGACATCCTTACGGCCGACCCGGCCGAGACGCGCGCCTGCCTGATCCACGGTGCCAGCCGCCTGCTGGCCGCTGCTGACCGGCTGGCACCCGGCGCGCCGCCCGCCAACGTCTTTCCGCTGGGCGCCGCGTGATGAGCCTCGCCCTGCACATCCTCTCCACCGTCGTCGCCATCGCGCTGATCACCGCATCCTGCGCCGCCATTGCCGCAGAGTTCCGGCGGTGCGGCCGCAAGATGCTTGCGGCCCTGGAGCATCGCCCGTGACGGTCCGCTTCCACACCACCGGTCGCGATCCTCTCGTCGTGCCTCGCACCACGCCCTGGCAGCGCGAGCGCGCCGGCGGCCCGATCCTTCCCATGCACCAGCCGCGCCGCTGGTGGCACATCTGGAGGCGCGCATGATGGCCACCTTCCATTCCGATCCGGTGGAACTCCTCAAGGCGATGTGGCGCGGCAACGCTGCGATGTCGAACCTTCTGCCGCTGGACGGCAAGCTCGCCGCGATCGAGGCGGCGAAGGCCGGCGCGACGCCGACCGAAGCCATGTATTTCGGCCAGGGCTATCGCCTGCCGACCGGCTGGGGCTGGGACCGCGTCGCCCAGGTGCGCGCGGCGCATCATATCGCCTCCTACCTCGCCCCGGTCGCGCTCGGCGGCCCGGCGATCGCCTGGGGCGTGCCGATGATCGATGGCAAGTTCCTGCAGCGGCCGCGCGGGCCGATGGCGCCGCGCGTCTTCCACCGTGCCAACACCTTCTACGTGATCGAGCTGCCGGCCGATGACGACCTCAATGCCCATGCCCAGGCGAACCCCGGCACGGTGAGGATCGAAGACATGTTCGGCAATGTCCTCTGTCCGGAGGGCTCTGAGCAATGATCGATGTCGCGTCCATCGCCTCCATGGCGGCGCACAAGGCCGAGCGCCTGCGCCGGCTGAACAACCAACCCCCACTGTCCGACTGCGTCGTTATCCCCCTGACGGCGCAGCGGGCAGGAGCCTCGGGCGACCTCGCCCCCTTTCATGGGTCGCCATCCTCCCCGCGCGGACCGGTCATCGAGGCTGATCGGTCCGCCTACCAATCCGATCCGGGCGACGAATGCCCGTGCCCCATCTGCACCAGCGACTGCGCACGCATTGTGCCGTGCCAGCGGGAGAATGACCGTTGACCGATCAACAGGAAAACGCCGCCTTCGACGCCAAGGCGCATCTGGAAGAACTGCTTTCGAATATGCCGCTGGGCGATGTCGCAAGCATGATCCTTGCCGAGCGCGCTGATGCTGCCAAGGTCCGCGCCTTGGCTGACGAACGCCTGGTCGGGCTGGACCGCTCGCGCGAGAAGGTCGCGCGCCTGGAAAACGAACTGGGCATCGCCAAGGCGGAAGCTCGCATCTTCTCGAACGATCGCGACAGCCTCCGTCGGCAGCTGGATCATGCCCAAGGCGCGGCGATGGAGATGCGCGGGTGGCTGCTCGCTGCCTATGCCGATCAGACGGTGCGCCGCGGCGATGTTGAGCCGACGAAACTGCCCAATGTCTACGGCGGTTGGGACGAGGTGCCGTTCTGATGAACATCGGTTATGCCTCCCTCGCCGACATGCAGGCCTGGGCCGCCCAGATCATGTCCCGCGAATGCGACTTCCCGATCGGCGGGCGTGAAAACCCGTATCTGGAGCGCTGGTGGATCATCCCGCGCAACGAGCAGCAGAACGTCTATCTGCACCGCATCCTGCGCGACGATGACGACCGCGCGCTGCACGATCGCCCGTGGGAGAACATCTCCTATGTGATCGCCGGCAGCTATCGCGAGATCACGCCGGATGGCACCTTCATCCGCCAGCCGGGCGACATCGTGCGGCGCCAGGCGACCGACATGCATCGCCTCGAACTCATCGACGGCCAGCCGTGCGTGTCGCTGTTCTTCACCGGCCCCAAGGTCCGCGAGTGGGGCTTCGACTGCCCCAAGGGCTGGGTCCACTGGCAGGACTTCACCGCCGGCGACAATGGCGAGCTGGTGGGCAACGGATGCGGGGAGTTCGCATGAGGCTCGGCCCCATCGCCTCCGTCCGAGATATCCGTCACGCGCACATGTTCTGCGGCGTCGGTGTCGGTGCGCGCGGCTTCAACCTGGCCGCGCCGCGCGTCGGCAATGTCCAGGCGCGGTTCGTTTGCGCCGGCGGCATCGACAATGACGCGGGCGCCATCCACAACTTCGGCCGCCTGACCGGCACGCCGGGCACGGTCATGGACTTGTTCAGCCGCGCGCAGTTCATCCGCTTCCACGGCAAGGAGCCTCCAGCCGACTGGCGCGAGGCCGCGCCGGAGGATATCCGCCGCGTGTTCGGCCGGACGCCCGACGTCGTCTTTCTGTCAGCGCCGTGCAAGGGTTTCTCGGGCCTGCTGTCGGCGACTCAGTCGAAGACGGACAAATATCAGGCTCTCAACGAGCTGACCCTGCGCGGCGTCTGGCTGCTGATGGAGGCCTATAAGGATGATCCGGTGCCGATCGTCCTGTTCGAAAACGTGCCCAGGATCCTGACGCGCGGCAAGTGGCTGCTCGACCAGATCATCGCGATCCTTCGCGGCTACGGATATTCGGTCAATCTCGACACGCACGACTGCGGCGTCATCGGCAACCTTGCCCAGAGCCGGAAGCGCGCGCTGGCGATCGCCCGGCACATGGAGAAGGTGCCGCCCTTCATCTACCAGCCCAAGCACCACCGCCTGCGCGGCGTGGGCGAGGTGATCGGCAAGCTGCCGCTACCGGGCGATCCGGTCGCGGGCTCCATGCACCGCGTGCCGTCGCTCCAGTGGAAGACGTGGCTGCGCCTGGCACTGGTGCCGGCCGGAAAGGACTGGCGCGCGCTGAATGATCTCGCGGTGGTCGACGGCCAACTGCGCGACTTCGGCATCGTGCCCGAACAGGTAATGCACAATGACAGCTTGGGCGTGAACCGCTGGACCGATCCGGCGCCGACCATCACCAGCCAGCGCGCGCCGGGGCAGGGGCGCTTCTCTGTCGCCGATCCGCGCGTGGACGCGGAATGGAATTCGGATGTCCTGGGCGTTCGCGAGTGGAGCGAACACAGCGGCACAGTTGCTGGCCGATCGTCGCCCAGCAACGGCGTATACAGCGTTGCTGATCCGCGACCGGGATATGGGCCGGCCACGCATCGGCATGTGCTCGGCGTCAACGAGTGGGAGGGGAAGGCCTCGGGCGCGATCTCGGGCGACCCGAAGCCGTCGACGGGCGCCTATTCGGTTGCCGACCCCCGGCCGCAGCAGGCCAACCAGAGCTATGGCCAGTATGGCGTGCGCGAGTGGGCGGACCCAGCCGGCACGGTGACCGGTCAGTGCGCGCCGGGCGGCGGTCCCAACAGCATCGCCGACCCTCGACTTGGGCGGAAAGCGCATTCGAACGTCTATCGCGTCGTGCCGTTCGACAAGGCGTCGATCGCGGTGACCTCGTCGCGCGATGCGGCGGTGGCTGATCCGCGCCCGGAAGGGAAGGACGGCTATACCACCACGAAATACAAGGTGACCCGCTTCGATGAGGCCAGCCGCACGGTGATCGGCGCCAGCACGACGGGCGATGGCGCTTTCGCGGTGGCGGACCCTCGGCCCAGCTGGGGCAACCAGCGGCACCAGAACATCATGCGCGTCACGCCCTATGAGGATCCAGCCGGCACCATCCCGGCTGCGGCCCATAGCGTCACGGGTGGCCATCCCTGTGTCGCCGACGCGCGGCGCGAGCATTACCAGACCGGCGGGCATTATGGCGTCGTTGCCTGGGAGCAGACGGGATATGCGGTCAGCGGATCGGCCTGCCATGACAACGGCTTCAACTCGGTTGCCGACCCGCGCGATCTCGAACTGTCAAGCAATGCTTTACCGTTGCCCAAGCCGGAGGATCGCCTCGTCTGTCGCATCATCGCGACCGACGGCACCTGGCACCGGCCGTTCACCACGCTCGATCTGGCCTCGCTCCAGTCGCTGTTCGACCCGGAAGAGATCTTCTTCCAGGAAGGCGGCATCTGGCACAGCCGCATGGCCTTCGACCTGGAGCATGGATCGGACGTCACGAAGCGCGAGTGGATCGGCAACGCCGTCCCGGGCGCGGCGGCGCGCGGCATGGCCGAGACGATCGGCGAGACGATCCTGCTGGCCGAGCAGGGCGAGACCTTCCGCCTCGACAGCCGCGCGATCTGGGTGAAGCCCGGCGCGCTCGCCCTGTCGATCGACAATGACCAGGCTGCATTCCGTATCGATGCGGCGAGCATTCCGGAGGCATCGCTATGAAGAAGCTCCATGTCGAAGCTCTGGCCACGGAGGATGGCGAACCTTGGGGCGTCTATGCCTATGGCCACATCGATCCCGCGCTGCTGACCCTCGACCTCATCAACGAGGCGCTGGACTACATCGGGCTTGAGCCGCTCGACAGGGCGGAGCCGGAGCATCTGTGGATGTACGCCGAAGAGGATGAAGATGGCGGGATGCCCGACTATCCCTGGCACTTCTGCCCAGCTGGGGCCGAGGGAGCGATCGCCGTCACCGGGATCGACTTCCAGGCATGAGCAAGTTCGGCGCCGACACCGACGACTTCACCCTGGTCAAGACGCGCTATGGCGTCTGCCACAGCATCCCTGTGGGCGGGGAGGGGCGGCGCGTTCACTGCAAGCGAAACGCGGCCACCTGCAAGTTCTGCCATGAGCATGGCGTGCCGGCGGCCGACCCGGATCCCTTCGATACCGCCTGCGCCCTGCTGCGGGCAAACTGGGGCAAGCGCTGGGCGGAAAGCGATCGCCGGCCGGGCGACTTGAAGGTGGACGAATATTGGCCCGCAGACGGCATCCACATCGTGGCGCTGGACGATGAGACCCGCGCCCGCACCATCCTCGTCAGCTTCGGCGAGAACGACACCGCCATGGGCGCGATCAGCGCCATCTGCGCGGTCCACAATGAGATGATCGGGAGGCCGGATTGACTTGGCCCAACCTTACCCCGCGCCAGCGCGCGATGCTGATCGAGAGCGAGCCGGACGACCTGACCGGCCGCGAGGGCATCGGCATCGAGCTGCGCATCGGCGCCGACTATGCGGTCGCCAAAGCGCTGGAGCGCCGGAAGCTCGGACACCGGCAGGGGCCAGGCGGCTTTCTGCCAGGCATGTATTGGAACAATACGATGGGGCTGGCTGTGCGCGCAGCCCTCATGACCGATGAGGATGCCCGATGATCATCCCGCGCCTCACGCCACCACAGAAGCGCCTGCTGCGCGCGCTGGAATCTCCGCTGGCCGATGGATGGGCGCGCTACATACCGCGCCAGCACATACGGGGTGACGGGCTGGTGTCCGCCTGGGCGCTCTGGCGCCGCGGCTATGTCGCGACCAACCCCGACACGAACGGGCCGTCCGCCTTCGCGCGGCGCCGCGACGGCTGGGTGCAACTCACGCCGCTCGGCATCGAACTGCGCGCGGCCATGCAGAAGGAGGCGAACTGATGGGCCTGGCGCTTGAGAAGCTGCCCGACTGGCCGGCCGGCATGAACCGGGCGCTGGCGCTCGCATATACCGGCGTCAGCGAGCAGCAGATGCGGGATTGGGAGAAGGAGGGGCGGGTGCGCTTCCGGCCGCGCGGTCCGCGCGGGCAGATGATGGCGCTGCGCAGCGACCTGGACGGCGCGCTTGCCGAACTGTTCGGCGACACCGCCGGCGGGGGCATCGTATTCTGATGGCAAAGACGATCGTCAAGCTGCCCTCCTACACCCGCCGCGTCGCAGTGAAGGGCGGCCATGCCTATTATTGGGAACTGCCCGCCTGGGCCCGGCCCACGAAGGATCCTCGCACCGGCCGATCGGTGCCGGCCGTGCGGCATGAGAAGCCGTGCCCGGTCGTGTCGACCGCGCTGGGCACCGACCACAATCTGGCGGTGGAAAAGGCGGAGGCGCTGAACGAGGCGCTGGCCCAGTGGCGGAAGGGCGCCGTGGGCAAGGAACTGAAGCCCGGCACCATCGCATGGCTCTTCCAGTGGTACCGGGGGCAGGACCGCTACACCCGCAACAAGCCCAAGACGCAGAAGGATTATCGCCGGCTGATGGACATGCTGTGCGAGTTCCCGAGCAAGTTCGGGCCGCTCGGCGGGCGCCTGGCCGCCGCGATGGACGGAGAATCTGCCGACGCGCTCTACAAGAAGCTGCGCGAGACAAAGGGCGAGCGCGAGGCATCCTATGCGATGCAGGTGTCCCGCCTGGTCTGGCGCTGGGCTGCGCGGCACAAACGCACCACGGGCGTGAAGGACAATCCCTTCGCCGGCATGGGCATCAAGAGCATCGCCGCCGGCGAGACGCGGGAGACGACGCGCGCCGAATATGACCTCTACCGCCAGACTGCGCGGGAGATGGGCTGGCAGAGCATGGCCACGGCCGCGGCGATCTGTTTCGAGGGGTGCCAGCGCGTCAGCCAGGTGTTCGGCTTCTGGGGCGAGGATGAGAAGGACCAGAAGGGCAAGGTCAAGCCGGCCGGGCTGCAATGGTCGATTTACAAGCCGGGCGTGGCGATCGCGCTGACGCAACGGAAGACCGGCAACCCGGTGTGGCTCGAACTGACCGACGACATCGATGGTGAGACGGTGCAGCTATATCCCGAACTGGAGCGCGAACTGCAGCTGTCGATGAAGACCGCCGAGCGCGACCGCCATGGGCGCCCGGTCGGGCAGATCATCCTGATGGAGACGACAGGCCAGCCGTATGAGCCGGGCTGGATGGCCAAGGTCCATCGCAAGATCTGCGACAAGGCGGGCCTGCCCAAGACGATGACGTTCACCGGCTTCCGGCACGGCGGCATCACCGAGATCGGCGACAGCGGCGAGGCGGATGTGCGGCCGATCTCCGGACACAAGACGCTCGCGCAGACGCGCACCTACAACAAGGCGACCGCCGAGAAGGGGCGCCGGATCGCGCTCAAGCGGCGCGAGCATATCGACCAACTGGGCGAGCGGGAGGGTGGCAAAGCCAGCCGGCCGGGCTCGCGGGATAAGGAGGATGATCAGTGAACGTGAAGGAACGTCGGACCTATGCCTTGTCACGGCAGGAGTTGATCGAGGTCGTGGCTGATCATCTGTGCATTTCGCTCGATGGTTGCGAGGCTGAGGTCGCCATTGAAAGCGCTGCGCTTGGCCATCCTCAGCCAGTGTTCTGGCTGACGATTGAAACCAGCCATGATCGCAATCCGTGAGCGCGCCCACATCAGATCTGCGCGCGGGCTTAGCCTATGCGCTGATCCGCTTTGCCATGTGGATCTATCCCGGCCTCGCGGCCGAGTTGGCCGAAATGGGCTGGAATGCCTTCGCCGATATCATCGCAAAGGATGAAAGCAATGACTGACCCGATCAACATGCTGCTGTGGTGCCCGCAGTGCAATGCGCAGCACATCGATGCACCGAGCGAAGGCTGGGATAACCCGCCGCACCGGTCGCATCTGTGCCATGAATGCGGCTGCATCTGGCGCCCCGCCGATGTCCCCACCAATGGGGTTGCCGAAGTCAAGACGGCCGGTGATGCGGACACCTGGGGATGGACCGGCGGATATAGCCTGTTGCCGCCCTTGGGTCGGCGGCTATCGGATGCGCTGGCTTCGCTTGAAATCGCGGAGCGAGATCGGCACGACCTGCTGCACGCCCTCGGCTGGAAGACGGGGCCGTTCACCGATGACGGCACGCGCCAGGTCGTCATGGATGACACCGCCGGCCTCAGGCCTGAAATGGTCAAGGCTCGTCGTCGCGCGCAGGAAGCTGAGGGCAGCGCGATGATGTGGCACATGATCGCGGGCGATCGCGTCGAGGATGCGCAATCCGGGCTATTGCTGCGCATTTGGCGCCAGTTGCGGGAAGAGCAGCAGGCGCGGCGGGTGGCAGAGACCCGCCGCGCAAAGGCGCTGATGCCGTTCCAGGAACGCGTCCAGCCGTGGATGATGGAATGCTTCGGCGAGGCGATCAGCGGCGACATGCTGGAGCGCGCTGACCGGTTCACCGAAGAGGCGCTCGAACTGGCCCAGACCATGCCTGGCTTTTCGGCTGAGCGCGCCCATGCGCTGGTCGACTATGTGTTCGGCCGCGATGTTGGCGAACGCAAGCAGGAGGTCGGCGGTGTCATGGTCACGCTGGCCGCGCTGTGCCTTGCCGCTGGCGAGGATATGCACGATGCCGGCGAAACTGAACTGGCGCGGATCAGCGAGCCGCACATTGTTCAGAAGATCAGGGCCAAGCAGGCAGCCAAGCCAACCGGATCGGCGCTGCCCGTCGCGTCGCCCAGGTCGGAAATCCAGCGTCTCGGCCAAGAGTTCGACGCGGGGGAGCAGTGTGCGATCGGCGGAAAATGCGGCATGGCTGAACTGCTGGATGCAATTCATACTGACCTTGATGGCCTTGGCGCGCCACGCAAATCGCCGGATGGCAAAATCACCTACGGCCACTATCACCGCATGCATTTTCTGGCCCACCCGCCCCAATCTCGCGGGCAGGCGTTCGACGGCGAGGGGGAGGCGGTGCATCCCGATACGGCGCGCCTCGATGCCTTGCGTGACGAATGTTGGGACTTGCGGTGCTTCTCAGTTCCGACCGGCGGCGATGACGCCGATGTCGCGTGGAAGGTTGTCGGGCACTGGATGGCCGAACCGCAAGAGCGCACGATTGCCGAAGGTTGGAGCCATGACCCGCGTGTCGCCATCGACGCCGCCCTCTCCGAAGCGCGGGAGGCATAGGCATGCCCCGCGACCTGTTCGGCCAGCCGATCGCGCCGCGCGCGTCCGACATCCGCATGGAGGTCGAATTCGCGCTGGCCGACCGGGCGCGGCTGTGGCTGCGCTATGTCTGGGATGAAGACATGCCGGCCGCCGCGTTTCTGATGAACAACCCTTCGATCGCGGGTGGCGATGGCAGCCCGTTCGATCCGACGGCCAAGCGGACCATTCACTTTGCCCACACGCACGGCTGCGGCTCAGTCTGGCTGGTCAACTGGTGCCCGCTGATCGCGACCCATCCGGCCGACCTGCGGAAGATGCTGGCTGGCGGTGGGGAAGAGTGGTGGCAGAGGCGTGAGCACTGGCAGCGCGTCAATGGTCTGGCGGTCGAGCGGGCCGGGCGGGCAGCATCGATCCGCGTGGTCGCATGCGGGCCCGATGGCTTCCGCCGTCATCCCGATCTGGTGCGCCGGGCGCTGCAAGCCTTCCTCTGGCACTATCCACCGATCCAGCAGGAGCATGAGGCGATGTGTCTTGGCGTGACGCCGGAAGGCGCTCCGCTCCATCCCCTGGCGCGTGGAAAATTCGCGATCACCAACGACACACGACTCACGAAATGGTGGCCGAACTGGGGCGACGGCCGGCCGTTTGGGACGCAAGAACAGGCCGCGAACATCCCGATTTTGTCGGAATGACGGTCGGAAAACCTGTCGGAATGATTCGCGGAGCGCGCCAGAAAACCCAAGTAAAACAAGGGTTCGTATGGTGAGTCCAGCTGGGTTCGAACCAGCGACCTACTGATTAAAAGTCAGTTGCTCTACCGACTGAGCTATGGACCCCCTGTCGAGACCGCTCGCACTAGTGGCGTGCGGGCGGCTGGTCAACCTCTTGTGGCACGATGATAGGATGCTTTTCGCAAAAGCGCATGCAGATGCCGCACGCTCTGCCCGGAAGGCGGGCATTTCCAGTCGGGCGCGATGGCGCTGAGCGGGCGCAGGACGAAGTCGCGCTGGGCAAAGGCGGGGTGGGGGATCAGGAGATCGCGGCTGCGCCAGCGGCCGCCCGACCAGAGGATGATGTCGATGTCGAGCCGGCGCGCGCCCCAGCGCTGGAAGCGGCGGCGGCCAAGCCCGGTCTCGATGCCTTGCAGTGCGGCCAGCATGGCGGGCGGGGGTAGGGCGCTGTCGACCAGCAGCGCGGCATTGGCGAAGCGGCGACGCGAGGGGCCGAGCGGCGGCGTCTCGATCGTCGGGGACAGGGCGACCACATCGCCGAGCGCGCCGATCCGGCGCACGGCTTCGGCCAGCAGGCGCGGCGGCGTCAGCCGGGCCGAGAGCGGCCGATTCGATCCGATCGAAAGCGCATAAAGGTGGCGGCTTGTGTCCGGCATGGTGCAGCGCCTATCTGAGCGCCATGATCCTGCAAAGCCCCCTATCAAGTGAACCGCCCCGCGACTGTCCGCTCTGCCCCCGCCTGGTCGCGCTGCGTGCGGAATGCCGGGCGGAACATCCCGACTGGTGGAACGCGCCGGTGCCCGCCTTTGGCGATCCGATGGCGCGGATCGGCATCATCGGCCTGGCGCCGGGCAGGCAGGGCGCGAACCGCACCGGCCGGCCCTTCACCGGCGATGTCGCGGGCGAGCTGTTCTTCGCGACGCTCAAGAAGTTCGGGCTGGCGCAGGGCAATTATGAGGCGCGGGTCGATGACGGGCTGGAACTGCGCGACGCGATCATCATCAATTCGGTCCGCTGCCTGCCGCCGCAGAACAAGCCGGTGCCGGCCGAAGTGCATGCCTGTCGCCCCTTTCTGGCCGATGGCGTGGCGCAACTGCCGCGCGCGCGGACCTTCGTGGCGCTGGGCGAGATTGCGCATCAGTCGGCGGTGAAGGTGCTTGGCGGCAAGCTGCCCAAGGCGCGTTTCGCGCATGGCGCGGAGCATCG
The DNA here is from genome assembly GCF_057063145.1 of Sphingobium sp. SG1. Taxonomy (NCBI): domain Bacteria; kingdom Pseudomonadati; phylum Pseudomonadota; class Alphaproteobacteria; order Sphingomonadales; family Sphingobiaceae; genus Sphingobium; species Sphingobium sp. SG1. Next base: position 17,945 of record NZ_JBVVOJ010000002.1, read on the forward strand.
CATGCCCGACGGGCGGATGCTGATCGATAGCTATCATTGTTCGCGCTACAACCAGAATACCAACCGGCTGACGGCGGAGATGTTCGAGGCGGTGTTCGCGCGGGCGGTCGAACTGGCGGGGCTGACGTCCGCCAATTAAATCCGCTCCGGCTTTAGATCCGTTCGTTTCGAGCGCAGTCGAGAAACATGCGTGACAGCGATTCTCGACAGCCTCGAAGCGAACGGAGGTGGTTGGCTAGTGTGGATGGGATGGCTCAGGCGCGGTGCGGGCCGAACAGGATGATGCCCGCGCCGACCAGGCTGAGCGCCACGCCGGCCATGTCCCAGCGGTCCGGCCGCACGCCTTCCACCAGCCAGAGCCAGAGCAGCGCCGAACTGATATAGACGCCGCCATAGGCCGCATAGGCGCGCCCGGCGGCCGCCGCATCGACCAGCGTCAGAAGCCAGGCGAAGAGCAGCAGCGACCCCGTGCCGGGGATCAGCCACAGCATCGACTTGTCCATCCGCAGCCAGGCCCAGAAGGCGAAGCAGCCGGCGATTTCGGCCAGGGCGGCGGCGATATAGACCAGGATCGAGGGCATCAGCCGATCCGCGTTCGGGCAGCGTGCGCCATCAGATATCCTGCGCGATGCGGCCGTAAAGTTCGGGGCGGCGATCACGGAAGAAGCCCATGCCGGCGCGGTGGATCTTCGCCTTGGCAAGATCCAGCGTGGCGACCAGCGCGCCATTGTCCCTGGCGTCGGACTCCGCCAGGAAATCGCCCCATTCGTCGCTGATGAAGCTGTGGCCGTAGAATTTCTGGCCCTCTTCCTCGCCGATGCGGTTGGCGGCGATCACCGGCATGCAGTTGCTGACCGCATGGCCGATCATCGCGCGGCGCCACATGCGGCTGGTGTCCAGCTCCGCATCATAGGGTTCGGAGCCGATCGCGGTCGGGTAGAACAGCATTTCCGCGCCCATCAGCGCCATGCAGCGGGCGGTTTCGGGATACCATTGGTCCCAGCAGATGCCGACGCCGACGGTGCCATATTTGGTCGGCCACACCTTGAAGCCGGTATTGCCGGGGCGGAAATAATATTTTTCCTCATAGCCCGGACCGTCGGGGATATGGCTCTTGCGATAGACGCCCATGATCTCGCCCTCATCATCGATCATGGCGAGCGAGTTGTAATAATGATGGCCGTCCCGCTCGAAATAGCTGGTCGGGATATAGACGCCCAGATCCTTGGCTAGCTTGCGCATTTCCTGCACGGCGGGGTGCTGGTCGGTTGGCTGGGCGCGGTCGAACAGGGCTTCGTCCTCGACCCGGCAGAAATAATGGCCCTCGAACAGTTCGGGCGGCAGGATGATCTTCGCGCCGCGGGCGGCGGCCTTGGTCACATGATCGGCGACCATGGCGATATTGTCGGCCATGTCGTCCGAAAAGGCGAGCTGCAGGGCGGCGACGGTCACGCGGGTCATTCATCACTCCATGATGGGTTCGCCGCGCGATATAGGGGCTATGGCGCCGCCGCGCTACCGGGAAGGGCCTATAGCAGGGAAGCCGATTGCTTGAGCACCATGGAGCACATCTTGCCCTTGGCATCGCCCTTCAGGCTGTCGAGCGAAATGTCCTTCTTGCCGGCGTGGATGATGCCGGTTTCGCCGGACTTGAAGGCGCCCGAGCCCTTTACGCCCGGCTTCTTGTTCAGCTTGTCCAGCACGGCATTGGCGCTGGTCGCATCAACGAGCCGGTTCTTGACGCAATAGCCCAGCACGCCGGCGGCATTGTCGGCGCCCATGCCGATGATGCTGGGCAATTGGGCGGTGCCGGCGCTCGCGCCCAGCAGGATCAGTGAAGTGGCAAGGATCGGACGAAACATGGGGCAATGCTCCTGAAGCCGGGCGATGCTGCGTCGCCCGGCCCGGAAATTGCGCCCGCATGCGCATCCCCGCAACGGGGGACTAACCCTTAGACCAGCGAGGGCATCTGCTGGCTGCAGCAATGGAAGCTGCCGCCGCCCGACAGGATCGCGTCGCTGCGCAGGCCGATGATCTGACGCCCCGGAAAGAAGGGGGCGAAAGCGTCGAGCGCTGCCTGATCATTGGGCTGGCCATAGATGGGGACGATGACGGCGGCATTGCCGACATAGAAATTCATGTAGCTGGCCGGGATCGCCTCGCCATCCACCAGCACCAGGCCGGGCGAGGGGATGTCGACCACGTCGACGCCATGCGCCTTGGCGCGGGCGCGGGCGTCGGCATAGATGGCGGTGTTGGGATCGTCCGGGGTGGTCGCGATCGGCAGCGCCAGCTTGCCCGGCGCGACGAAGCGGGCGAGATTGTCGACATGGCCGTCCGTATGGTCGTTGAGCAGGCCATCGCCCAGCCACAGCATGTCGGACAGGCCCAGCGCGCCGGCCAGCAGCGTCTCGATCTTGCCGCGATCAAGGTCCGGGTTGCGGTTGGGGTGGAGCAGGCATTGCTCGGTCGTCACGAACAGGCCGGTGCCGTCGGTATCGATCGCGCCGCCCTCGAACACCCAATTCTGGGTGGAGGTCGCCATGCCGGTGGTTGCGGCCAGGCGCGCGCCAATATCCTCGTCACCGGGCATCTGATATTTGCCGCCCCAGCCGTTGAAGCCGAAATCGACCAGTGCGCGCTCGCCTGTCATGCCGTTCAGCACGGTGATCGGCGCGGTGTCGCGCAGCCATACGTCGCCCAGCCTGTGGACGGCGATGGTGACGCCCGGCGCGACCAGGACACGCGCAGCGTCGGCATCTGCCTCATTGGCGACGACCAGACGCACCTCCTCGCCCTTGCCATCGGCGTGGAGTGCGCTGGCGAAATCGGCAATCTGGCGGCGGGCGCCGTCAAAGGCGCCGGGCCATTCGTCCGGGTTGGTCGGGAAGCCGATCCAGGTCCAGTCGTGCGGCGCCCATTCGGCAGGCATGCGAAAAGTCATAGATTTGTCCTTGCCCGGCGCGCTGGCCGGTCCGAGATAGCGGGAGAGATGTTGCGCGCTCCATAGCGCAGGGTCGCGGATCTGGACAGAGGGTGTAGCGGGTGAAGAAGAGCGTATCGATCATGCTGGCGGCACTGATGCTGGGCTGGGCGCCGCTGGCGCAGGCGGCGGACCTGCCCGAATGGCTGACCGGCGAATGGCAGCAGGAACGGGGCGATCGCTGGACCGAGGAGCTGTGGTCGCTGCCGCGCGGCGGGGTGATGATTGGCATGGGCCGCACCGGGCGCGGCGAAAGCCTGCAAAGCTGGGAGGTGATGCGGATCGTGCGCGCGGCGGACGGAACGCTGACGCTGCATGCGGCGCCGGAGGGCGGCAAGGAGACGATCTTCCCCGTGCTGGAACAGGGCGTGCGCGACATCAGCTTCGCCAATCCCGACCATGATTATCCCCAGCGCATCCGCTACTGGCGCGAAGGCCGACTGCTGATGGCCGAAACCGCGATGATGGACGGCAGCAACGCCCAGAACTGGACCTATGCCCCGGCGGGGCAGTGAGGGGGGAGGTTACGACCAGAATCTGACGTACCTAGTTCCTCCCCAAGCTTGTCTTGGGGAGGTGGCAGCGCGAAGCGCTGACGGAGGGGAAATGGCGCAAGCGCAACGCTATTGCCCCTCCACCGCCTTCGGCGGTCCCCCTCCCTAAGCAAGCTTGGGGAGGATTTTCGGACAGTCCGCTTCCCACCCAGGTCCGTCATGCCAGCGGAGGCTGGCATCTCACTTCTTTTAACGATGGGTTTGAAAGAAAAGAGAGATCCCAGCCTTCGCTGGGATGACGGGATGAAAGGCAGGTTGGCACCTATGCGCCCACCTCAGACTTTAAGGCCGTTTTCCGCCCGGCTGGCTGCGCTGGGCTTCGGTCAGGCTCTGGAGGGCGCGGCCTTGCATGTCGATTTCGCGCTGCTCTGAGTAGCTGAGGCCATCGCGGGCGCTGCGATCGGCCTGGGCGTCGGCGCGGTCGGCCTCGCGGCGGAGCGCGCGCGCCTGTTTCCTGCTGAGCGTGCCGCTCTTGCGCCCGTCGCGTATGTCCTCGCGCGCCCGATCCAGTTCATAGTCGCCCGAGGGGCGAGGCTCGACCCGGACATTGACCGGGCCGGGCGGTGCGGTCGGCTCTGACTTGGGCGCGATTTGCGCGGGCAGCGCGGCCGGCAGGGCGAGGGCGGTCAGAAACAGGCTGGGCAGGGCAAGGGGGATGCGCATGGCGTTGCTCCTACAGGACGGGTTAAGGTCGGTTTCCGGCGCTGAACCCGCGCTGAACCTTCAGTCGATGATGTGCGGCACGAAGCGCGCGGCATTGCCGGTGATCGGCCCATCCTCGCGAATGCCCATGCCGGCGGGGTCGCCATCCACCACCCAACTGCCGAGCACCGGCCGCCGGTCGCCTGCTCCGGGCAGGGTATAGAGTCGCTGGTAGATGAATCCTTCCTCGCCATAGTTGCCGCTGCTCTGTGCGACCGTTTCGCCATCTTGGACGAGGCGGATATTGGCGCCCTCGCGCGACAGCAGCGGTTTCATCACATGATCGCCCGTCATGGCGACGCGGCTGGCCTCCAGCAAATTAGGGTGGCCGGGGAACAGATCCCACAGGATTGGCAAGATGGCTTTGTTGCTCCAGATCATCTTCCATATCGGCTCGATCCACAGCGTGGAGGACAGGCTTTCCACCACTTCCCGGCCAAAAGGTTCGTGGACGATCCATTCCCAGGGATAGAGGTGGAAGAGGGCATCGATCGGCCGATTGTCGAGATCGACGAAGCGGCGGCGGGCGTGGTCCCAGCCCAGTTGCTGGGTCTGGATCAACTGGGTGTCGATGCCCGCTTCGCGCGCCGTGTCGGCCATATAGGCGACGGTCACCGCATCCTCGCCCATATTGCCGTCGACATAGGTGAGATGCAGCATCGACGTGCCACGCGGCGGGGCGATGGCGCGCCAGCGGTCGACCAGCCGCTCGTGCAGGCTGTTAAACTGGTCGGCGGCGGGAAAGACGGCCTCCTTCCAGTCCCACTGGATCACCGATGCTTCCAGCAGGCTGGTCGGCGTGTCGCAGTTGAATTCGAACAATTTGGGCGGACCGGCGCCGTCATAGCCGAGGTCAAAGCGGCCATAGTTGAGCGCGGCCGGTTCTCCATCCCACGCCTCGCGGATCGCCTGATGACAGAAATCGGGAATGCCGAAGCTGCCGAGCAGATCCTGATCCAGCACATGCTGGCCAGCGGCAAGGAACAGGCGATAGAGTTCGGCGGTCGCCTGCTCAATCTCCGCGATTTCGTCCGGGCTGAAGCGATAGCAGGCGCTTTCGTCCCAATAGGGCTGGGCATCGGCGCCATGCCAGACCAGGCCCAGATGCTCGACGCGGGCCTGCCAGTGCGGGCGCGGCGTGCAGGCGATCCGTTCCATCAGCTAAGGCCGCTGCGCCCAGACAGGCCAAGGCCGCCGCGCGTCACATTGGCCGAGGATGCCGGACTGTAGCTATGGCCATAGGAGGGGGCGATCGACCCGCCACCGACCCGTTCGCCCACGCGCGCGACTGCGCTGCCCCGGCCCAGATAATACCAGCCATGGCCGCCGCCGCTGCTGCCCCAGCGGCAATTGCGGTCCTCGACCCGGCGCCCCTGCGCATCGCGGCATACACGCACGTCGCGGTCGGCCGTGTCGGGGCTGCGCGAGCAGCCGGTGGCGAGCAGGGCCGCCGCCATGGCCGATGTGATCGGCAACATGTGCCGGTCGAATTTCTGGGTCATGATCCCCCTTATAGCCCCGAAGATGAAAGGCCGGCGACAGCGTCCCCATGCTGTCGCCGGCCTTGACGATGCTTATTTGCCCGCGCGGTCCTTGTCGCGGATGGCGCGGAATTCGTCGCCATCGACCCAGTTGGGCCAGTCTGTCGTGTTCGCGAGCGCCCGGCCGACATCATAATAGAGCTTCAGGTCGGCGGCGACGCCGGTCCAGTCCCAATTGGGATCATATTCGTCCTTGGGGCCGTGATAGCGATGCTCGGTATAATCCTCCGCCGCGGCCATGCCAGCGGCGGTGCCGCCCTTCACCAGATCCTCGCCGCCCTCGAAATAGAGCATCGGCAGGCCATGCTTGGCAAAGCTGAAATGGTCGGAACGGTAATAATAGCCCTTTTCCGGGGTCGGTTCGAGCGTGGCGACGCGGCCCTGCGCGCCCAGCGCGCGGTCGAGATAGGCGTCGAGCTGCGACTTGCCCTTGCCGATGACGACGACATTTTTGGCGAGGCCCGCGACACTCAAGGCATCCATGTTGACGCCGCCGACGGTCTTGCTGAACGGGAAGACCGGGTTGTTGCCATAATAGGCCGAACCCAGCAGGCCCGATTCCTCGCCGGTGACGGCCAGGAACACCTGGCTGCGGTCCGACGAGCCGGCCTTCACATTGGCCTGGGCCAGCGCGACCAGCGCGGCGGTGCCGGTGGCATTGTCGACCGCGCCGTTGCAGATATCGTCGCCGTCGGGCGCGGCCTGGCAATGGCCGAGATGATCCCAATGGGCGCTGTAGAGCACATATTCGTCGGGCCTGGTCTTGCCCGGCAGCAGGGCGACGACATTCTTCGATGCATGCTTGCGCAGGTCATTGTCGAACGAGACATTGGCCTTGATTGCGCCCAGCGACACGGCCTTGAAGCCCTTCTGCTTGGCGGCGGCCATCTGCTGGTCGAGGTTGAGGTCCGCGTCGGCGAACAGGGCGGCGGCCTTGTCCTTCTGGATCCAGCCGATCGCGGCCGACTGGTCGGCATTGCCGCCCGGATTGTCGGCGACATGCTGCGACCCGGTCCAGCTCGACTGGACGACGTTCCAGCCATAGGCGGCCGGTTCGGTGTCGTGGATGATGATCGCGGCGGCGGCGCCCTGGCGCGCGGCTTCCTCGAACTTGTAGGTCCAGCGGCCATAATAGGTCATGGCGCGGCCATTGAACGGACCGGTCAGGCCCGGCGTCTGATAATCCGGGTCATTGACCAGAATCAGCACCGTCTTGCCCTTCACGTCCAGGCCGGCATAGTCGTTCCAGCCCTTTTCCGGGGCGTTGATGCCATAGCCGACGAACACGACCGGGCTGTCCTTGACCTCGATCCGGGGCTGGGTGGTGCGATAGGTGCCGATCACCATTTCCGGACCATAGGCGGCGGTGATCGGGGCCTTGCCGCCGGTGAAGCTCAAGGCCGAGACATTCTTGGCGGTGATCTCGACCAGCGGCACATCCTGGAACCAACTGCCCTTGTTGCCGGGTTTGAGGCCCAGCTTCTCGAACTCGGCGGTGAGCAGCGCGAGCGTCTTTTCCTCGCCCACGGTACCGGGCGCGCGACCTTCATAGGCGTCGGATGACAGCTCCTTCACCAGCCGCTTCATCATGTCGATCGAGGGGGCGGCGTCGCTCTTGGCGGCGGGCGCGGCCAGCGCGACGGCGGGCATCAGGGCGGGAGCGGAAAGGGCGAGAACGGCGGCGATCGCCGCAACGGAGCTGCGCATGGAAGGAACCCTTGTCTTTATGGAATGCGCCTGATGCCACCGCGATGGGCCGAGGGCAAGAAATGCCGATTGTCACATTTGTTGCACTTGGTTAGCAATCGGGCCGGGGAATTTGGGGGGAGTATTTTTCCAGCATGCATAATAAGTTGAATGCGGCGCGCCTGGGCGCGCTGCTGGGCATGTCGTCGCTGTCGACCATGGCCCATGCCGAACCGGATGCGCTGGCCAAGGCCTTTGGCACGCGGGAAACGGTGATTTCGGCCAGCCTGTCGCCGGACGGGCAGAAGATTGCGCTGGTCACGGCTGGCGCAGGGCGAACGACCCGCACCTATGTGCTCAATGCGCAGGAAGGTGCGGAACCCAAGGTGGTCGCCGGCGCGAGCGGTAAGCCGGAATATCTGTATCGTTGCAACTGGGCTTCGAACGATCGGCTGGCCTGCACCATCGGCGGCGAAAGCCGGGTCGGCGACGATGTCTATGGCTTCAGCAGCATTTTCGCGGTCGATGCAGTTGGCGGCAATGTTCGCCCGCTCAGCAAGCGGCATGGTGAAAATGCCCTGGGCTTCGACCTGCGCGGCGGCGAGATCATCGACCTGACGGCAGGCGAGGAAGGATCGGTGCTGATGACCCGATCCTATGTCCCCGAAGCAAAGGTTGGCAGCCTGATCGATCAGAAGCTGCAAGGGCTTGGCGTCGATCGTGTGGATACCCGTACCGGTGGGGCCAAACGCATCGAACAGCCTCAGGCGCTGGCCTTTGATTATATATCGGACGGTCGCGGCACCGTTCGGGTCATGGGCCTTCAGGAGAATAAGGGGTCGGGTTATGCCAAGGGCACGTTCCGTTATCTCTATCGTTCCAAGGGCAAGAATGACTGGAGTAGCCTGAGTGTTTATGACATGCGCGATCGCACAGGTTTTGTCCCCTTCGCCGTCGATGCGGACAAGGATATTGCCTATGGCCTGGAGCAGGTTGATGGTCGGCAGGCGCTCGTCAGCATCGCGCTCAACCCAAGCCTCGAGAAAAAGGTCGTATACGCCCATCCGAACGTCGACGTTACCAGTCTGGTGCAGGTCGGCCGCGATCGCCACGTGGTCGGGGCGGGGTTCAGTGAGGATCATGGCGAGGTCGTCTATTTCGACGAGCAGGTGAAGGCTCTGGTGGCGTCGCTCGGCAAGGCGCTGGGCGGCAAGGCGGTCTATATTGGCGACATGAGCCAGGATCGGCAGCGCGTTCTGGTCTGGGCCGGCAGCGATACTGATCCGGGCCAATATTATCTGTTCGATCGCACCGCCAAGAAATTGTCGCCGGTGATGCCCGATCGCCCGGAACTGGCAGGGCAGACCCTGGCACAGATGAAGTCGATTTCCTACAAGGCGTCGGACGGCACGATCATCCCCGCCTATCTGACCCTGCCGCCGGGCAAGGATAGCGCGAAGGGGCTGCCGGCGATCGTGATGCCCCATGGCGGGCCGGAATCGCGCGATGAATGGGGCTTCGACTGGCTCTCGCAATATTATGCCGCGCGTGGCTTTGCCGTGATCCAGCCGCAGTTTCGCGGGTCGGCCGGTTTCGGCGAGCGATGGTTTATGCAAAATGGCTATCGGTCCTGGCGGACGGCGATCGGCGACATCGTCGATGCTGGGCGTTGGCTGGTGGCGGAGGGGATCGCCGATCCCGCGAAGCTGACCATCGCAGGCTGGTCTTATGGCGGCTATGCAGCGCTGCAGGCGCAGGCGGTCGATCCCCAATTGTTCAAGGCGGTGGTAGCGATCGCGCCGGTGACCGACTTTGCCGATCGTATCCGCCGGTCGCAATATAATGCCGATTATCTGTTGCAGCAGCAGCGCATGGGCACCGGCAGCGATGCAGCGGACGCATCACCGATCAACCATGCCGCTGAATTCCGTGCGCCGGTATTGATGTTCCACGGGACCGATGATCGCAATGTAGATATCAGCCAAGCGCGTGCGATGCAGTCCAAGCTGGAGGGGGCAGGCAAGCGCAGCCGATTGGTCGTCTATGACGGGCTGGCCCACAGCCTGAACGACAGCGATGCGCGGGCCGACATCCTCCAGCAAAGCGCGGACTTCCTGCTGCAGGCGGGGAAATAGGAAAAGGAAAGGGGAGGCTTCGGGCCTCCCTTTTTTTGTCCTGTGAACATGCGGGGCGACGGCCAAGGAAAGGCCAAAAGAAAAAGGGCGGTCCCTTGCGGGGCCGCCCTTCTCCAAATTCTGTCCGGAAGGACCGATTAGCGCGAATAGAATTCGACGACCAGATTCGGTTCCATCTTCACCGGGTAGGGCACTTCGTCCAGTGTCGGAACGCGGACATAGGTGACCTTGGTGGCGCCGTCGGGGGCGACATAGTCGGGGATGTCACGCTCGGGCAGGCTCTGCGCTTCGAGAACCAGCGCCATTTCCTGAGCCTTCTTGCCCAGGGTGATTTCGTCGCCCGGCTTCACCAGACGCGAGGCGATGTTGCACTTCACGCCGTTCACATAGATGTGGCCGTGCGAAACGATCTGGCGGGCCGAGAAGATGGTCGGCGCGAACTTGGCGCGATACACGACGGCGTCCAGGCGGCGCTCCAGCAGACCGATCAGGTTCTGGCCGGTGTCGCCCTTCATGCGGCTGGCTTCGAAATAGTTCTTCTTGAACTGCTTCTCGGTGATGTCGCCGTAATAGCCCTTCAGCTTCTGCTTGGCGCGCAGCTGGATGCCGTAGTCCGACATCTTGCCCTTGCGGCGCTGGCCGTGCTGACCGGGGCCATATTCGCGCTTGTTGACCGGGCTCTTCGGGCGACCCCAGATGTTCTCGCCCATGCGACGGTCGAGCTTGTACTTGGCGCTAGAGCGCTTCGACATACCTAATTCCTTACAACTGCATACTACGTTATCCGCCCTCCGGATCCGATGAACCGAGGTCCGCAAATTGCGGAGGGCGAAGGCTTCCCGGTCATCGCCTGTTTCCATATTTCAGGGACAGGGCCGCCGCTTCACCGGGATACGGGGCCAATCGCGAAGGCGCGCCTATGGAGAAGGTCGGTTCTTATGTCAAGCCCAGACATCTGTCGCCACTGGGGCCTCGACAGCCGGCGGAGCGCGGCCTAATCCGGCGGCCATGAAGCCCGAAGACTATACCAGCATGACCGAGGTGCGCGCCGGTGTCGACGCCCTCGACCGCCAGCTCGTCGCCCTGCTTGACCAGCGTTTTGCCCATATGCGCGCCGCCGCCCGGATCAAGCCGGATCGTGGCGCCGTCCGCGACGAGGCGCGCAAGCGTCAGGTGATCGACAATGCCCGCGCGGAGGCCGAGCGGCTGGGCGCGCCCGGCGACGTGATCGCGGAGCTGTGGGAGCAGCTGGTCGAAGCCTCGATCGCCTATGAAATGGCCGAGTATGACCGCACGCGGGGTTAACGCTCGCGCGGTCGGTTGAGGTGCGACAGCACGCCGCGGAGCGTGCGCACCTCCAGATGGTTCCAGCCCGGCTTGGTCAACAGGTTGCGCAGCGTCAGCTTGGTCGCGGGTGCGCGGTCGGGCGGGAAGAAATAGCCGACCTTCTCCAGCAGCGTGTTGAGCTGCAGGATCATGCCTTCCAGTTCCTCCTGCGGTGCGGGCTCGCCCAACTCGGTCACGGTCGGCTGGGCCAGATTGGCCTGCTTGGACCATTCATAGGCGCACAGGATCACCGCCTGGGCGAGGTTCAGGGAGCCGAATTCCGGATTGATCGGCACGGTCAGGATCTTGCGGGCAAGCGCCACATCCTCGGTCTCCAGCCCCGACCGTTCCGGCCCGAACACATAGGCGCAGCGGCCCTGTGCGGCATGGATTTCCTGCGCGGCTTCCTCCGGCGTCACCACCGGCTTGGTGACGCCGCGCTTGCGCACGGTGGTGGCATAGACATGGGCGCAGTCGGCGACCGCATCGGCCAGCGTCTCATAGACCTGCGCCTTGTCCAAGATGAAGTCCGCGCCCGCCGCTGCCGGGCCGGCATCGGGATTGGGCCAGCCGTCGCGCGGGGAGACAAGCCGCATCTCGGTCAGCCCGAAATTCAGCATCGCCCGCGCCGCCTTCCCGATATTCTCGCCCAGTTGCGGGCGGACCAGGACGATGACGGGGGGGAGGGGGGAGGTGTCTATATTCATGGAACCAATTTTCTCGTCTGCCTCCACTTCCGTTCGCCCTGAGCGAAGTCGAAGGGCGTCACTGAGCGAAGGCGAAGTGGGTGAGACGGAAGCCGCCTTGAGCTTCTGCCAGTCTTCCGCGATCAAGGCCTCCTTCTTCTTGCGTGACCAGCCCTTGATCTGCAACTCGCTGGCCAGCGCCTCGGCGCGGGTCGGGAATTCGGCGGACCACATCAGTTCGACCGGCAGCCGTTCCGATGTGTAGCCCTTGATGATGCCCGATTGATGGGCGGCGAAGCGGGCGTCGAGATCGTCGGTGTGGCCCGTATAATAGGAGCCGTCCGCGCATCGCAGGATATAGCAATAGAACGCCATGCCGTCTCCTCGCCCTCGCGTCGCTCGGTTGGGGCCTTCGACTTCGCTCAGGCCGAACGGAAGATTATAGCGCCTTCCGTCTCACTCACTCCCGACCTCCTTCACAGTGCTTGCGAAGTCCTCGAAGTCGCGGGCGTCGGTGAAGTCCTTGTAGACGCTGGCGAAGCGGATATAGGCGACGCTGTCGAGGCGTTTCAGCCCCTCCATCACCATCTCGCCGATCGATCGCGCCGGGATCTCGCTTTCGCCGCTGGTTTCCAGCTGGCGCTGGATGCCTGAAATCAGCTTCTCGATCCGGCTCGGATCGATCGGCCGCTTGCGGCAGGCTATGCCGATGGAGCGGGCCAGCTTGTCGCGCTCGAACGCTTCCTTGCGGCCTTCGCTCTTCACCACCCAGATGTCGCGCAACTGGATGCGCTCGAAGGTGGTGAAGCGCGCGCCGCAGGCTTCGCACTGCCGGCGACGGCGAATGGCATTGCCATCCTCCGTCGGCCGGCTGTCCTTCACCTGGCTGTCCTCATGGGCGCAGAAAGGGCAGCGCAAGCGGGCTTACCCCTGATAGATGGGGAAGCGGGCGCAGAGCGCGGCGACACGCTCGCGGACGCTGGCTTCGACGGCGGCATCGCCATGTTCGCCATTGTCGCGCAGGCCTTCCAGAACGTCGGCGATCATGTCGCCGATATCCTCGAACTCGGCAACGCCGAAGCCGCGGGTGGTGCCGGCCGGCGAACCGACGCGGATGCCGCTGGTCTTGGTCGGCGGCAGCGGATCGCCCGGCACGCCATTCTTGTTGCAGGTGATGAAGCTGCGTTCCAGCGCCTCGTCCGCATCCTTGCCCGAAATGCCATAGGGGCGCAGGTCGATAAGGGCGAGGTGGGTGTCGGTGCCGCCCGAGACCACGGCCAGGCCGCGCTGCTCCAGCTTGCCGGCCAGCGCCTTCGCGTTGGTGACGATCGCCTGGGCATAAGTCTTGAATTCGGGCTGCAGCGCTTCGCCGAAAGCGACAGCCTTGGCAGCAATCACGTGCATCAGCGGGCCGCCCTGAAGGCCAGGGAAGATCGCCGAATTGATCTTCTTCGCGATCGCCTCATCATCGGTCATGATCATGCCGCCACGCGGGCCGCGCAGCGTCTTGTGCGTGGTGGTGGTCACGACATGGGCGTGGCCGAAGGGCGAGGGGTGGGCGCCACCGGCGACCAGGCCGGCGAAATGGGCCATGTCGACCATGAACAGTGCGCCGACCTTGTCCGCGATCGCGCGGAAGCGGGCGAAGTCAATCTGGCGCGGATAGGCGCTGCCGCCGGCGATGATCAGCTTGGGGCTACATTCGATCGCCTGGGCCTCGACCGCGTCATAGTCGATCAGATGGGTGTCTTCGCGCACGCCATATTGCACGGCGTTGAACCACTTGCCCGACATGCTGGGCTTGGAACCGTGGGTCAGGTGACCACCGGCGTCGAGCGACAGGCCCATGATGGTTTCGCCCGGCTTGACCAGCGCCAGCATGACGCCGCCATTGGCCTGTGCGCCCGAATGGGGCTGGACGTTGGCGAACTGGCAGCCGAACAGTTGCTTCGCGCGGTCGATGGCGAGCTGTTCCACCACGTCCGACGGGGCGCAGCCCTGATAATAGCGCTTGCCCGGATAGCCTTCGGCGTACTTATTCGTGAAGACGCTACCCTGCGCTTCGAGCACGGCCTGCGACACGATATTTTCCGACGCGATCAACTCGATCTGGGTCTGCTCGCGCTTCAGTTCCTGGGCGACGCCGGCGAATACGGCCGGATCGGCAGCGGCGAGGCCTGCGGTGAAATAGCCTTCCGAACGAATGTCCGACAGGGTGGGCTGGGTGAGGGTTTCGGTGCTCATCTCAAGTCCTTTCAGAGCGCGGGCTGGGACAGTTTCTCGACGCGGCCGGCATGGCGGCCACCGCCGAACTCGGTGGTGAGGAAGGCGGTGACGCAGGCCTTGGCCATGTCGACGCCGGTCAGGCGCGCACCCATGGCCAGGACATTGGCGTCATTATGCTCGCGCGACAGCGCAGCCGACAGCGGTTCGCCGACCAGGGCGCAGCGGCAGGCCGGGTTGCGATTGACGGCGATCGAGATGCCGATGCCCGAACCGCAGAGCGCGATGCCGCGTTCCGCTTCGCCCGAAGCGACGGCGGTCGCGAGCTTGTAACCAAAATCGGGATAATCGACGCGGTCGGCGGTGGCCGGGCCGAGGTCGGCGACCTCATGGCCCTCGTCGCGCAACCATTGCGCAAGTTCGGCCTTCAGGTCGACGGCGGCATGATCGGAAGCGATGGCGATTTTCATGGGTGCGTTCCCCTGCGGCTTGGGGTGATTCGTTTCTGCGCGCCTCATAGGGGCATGGGCCGCCAATTGCCACAGTCCAGCTAGGCGCCTATGGACTGGCCCATGGCGGGCACGATCCTTTCGATATTGATGCTGGCGGGTATCCTGCTGACCGGCGGGGGAATTTACGCGATCGCGAAGCGCGGCGACCGCAAGCGCGGGGTGCTGATGATCGTTGCGGGGCTGGTGATGTTCGGCAATGTCGCGATCAGCGCGATACCGATGCCGCCACCGCAGCAGGCGCGCTGACCAGCGGGCAGCAAGAAGGGCGCAACCTTGCGGTCGCGCCCTGTGCTTGTTTCGGATGGCCGGATCAGGCGGCGTCGCGATCCTTGTTGATGTCAACCAGATGGCCGCCATTCACGGCGATCTTCTTGGGCTTCATCGCTTCGGGCACTTCGCGCACCAGTTCGATCACCAGCAGGCCGTCGGCCAGGTCCGCCTTTTCGACGCGGACGAAATCGGCCAGTTCGAAGCGGCGCTCGAAGCTGCGATTGGCGATGCCGACATGCAGGAACTTGGAACGGTCGGCATTGGTCTCGTCCTTGCGGCCGATCACCTGGAGCAGGTTCTGCTGGGCGGTGATGTCGATTTCCTCGGGACGGAAGCCGGCGACGGCCAGGGTGACGCGATAGCGGTCCTCGGCCAGGCGTTCGATGTTGAAGGGCGGGTAATTGTCACCCTGCGCCAGACGGGCATTATTCTCGATCAGATCGAACAGACGATCGAAGCCGACGGTCGAGCGGCGATAGGGGGTAAGGTCGAAACCACGCATGCTCATAATCTCCAACAGAGCAAAATGATCCTGCCGGACCCGGTCTTCGGCGTCCGGCCTATGCTTGCGCCCGGCCCCATGTGGCGGCCGGACGGGGTTGATATGGTTGGCTCTTTGCGTTGTTCAAGAGGGGGCAGGGGGGCAGTATCGCGCCGCCTGTCCTACAGCGCCCGCGCGCGATAAACTGGCGAGAAGAGGGCGCGGCAAATGGACGGAAGCGTAACAAAATTTCCGTCTCGAATCCGAAAATGCCAAGATGTGCGGGAAATGTGCGAAGTTAAGCGGGAAGAGGGGCCAAGAGTCGCTGAACAAAAAAGTGCCCGGGCCGCTTTCGCGATCCGGGCACTTAATGGACGATTGCTCGTCTCCCCCTTGGCCTGCCTCTACCGACTTCTCAGCCCCCTAAGCTTGAAGTGGGAAGCAGTATCCCTGAACCACGGCCTTTTGCCTGTGCCTCGGGAGCCTTGCTATGACTGGCGCAGCCTGCTGTCACGGGCAAAATCCGGGCTCTGTGATTTTCTGTATCGGCCTGTGTCCCGCGTGCAACAATTCCGCAATCCTTGCCGTTAAGGCTCAGCCTGCTAGACCGGCCGCATCACTACCAGAAGGGCCATTCGCGCCACCATGATTCTATCCCGCTACGAACGCATGATCGCCAAGCGCTATTTGCTGCCGGGCAAGGGGGAAGGCTTCATCTTCCTCGTCGCCGGCATCAGCCTGGCTGCGGTCATGCTCGGAGTCGCCGCGCTCATCATCGTCATGAGCGTCATGAACGGGTTCCGCGCGGAGCTGTTCGACAAGATTGTCGGCCTCAACGGCCATGCCGTGGTGCAGGGCTATGGCGGGCGCCTGCCCGACTGGCGCGATGTGCTGAAGGAAGCGAAGGCGACGCCGGGCGTCACCAGCGCGACCCCGCTGATCGAACAGCCCCTGCTCGGCCTCTATCAGGGCCGGGTGGAAGGCGTGCTGGTGCGCGGCATGACCGTGCCCGACATTCGCAGCAACACGACGCTCAAGGGCAAGGTGGTCGCGGGCGATCTCAACGCGCTGACCGCCAATAGCGAGAAGGTCGGCATTGGTGTCCGCCTGGCGGAAAATCTGGGTATCCAGGTCGGCGACCATATCAGCATCATGAACCCGGCTGGCCGCGCGACCCCGTTCGGCACGATGCCGCGCCAGATATCCTATCAGGTGGCGGCGATCTTCGAGGTCGGCGTCTATGATTATGACAAGGCCTTCGTGGTCATGCCGATCGAGGATGCGCAGACGCTGCTGCTGCTGGGCGATGTCGTCAGCATGATCGAGGTCGAGACCGTCAATGCCGACAAGGTTGGCCAGATATTGGAACCGCTGGCGGCCAAGGTCGCGGGCCGCGCCGTGGTGCAGGACTGGCGCCAGATGAATGCCAGCCTATTCGAGGCGCTGGCGGTCGAGCGGGTGGCGATGTTCGTCGTGCTTTCGATCATCGTGCTGGTCGCGGTGTTCAATATCCTCTCCTCGCTGATCATGCTGGTGCGCGCCAAGACCCGCGACATCGCGATCCTGCGCACCATGGGTGCGAGCCGGAGCGGGCTGGTGAAGATCTTCATGACGGTGGGCGTGACCATCGGCACGCTGGGCATGGTCGCCGGCATGGCGCTGGGCTTCACATTCCTCTTCTTCCGCCAGAGCGTGGTGAATGTGATCCAGTTCGTGACAGGGCAAAATCTGTGGGATCCCTCGATCCGCTTCCTGACCGAATTGCCGTCCAAGCCCGATCCGGTCGAGATCGTGATCATCTGTCTGATGGCGCTGGTCTTCAGCTTCCTCGCCACCCTCTATCCGGCCTTCAAGGCTGCCAATACCGATCCTGTCCAGGTGCTGCGCTATGAATGATGTCCTCAAGGTCAGCGGCCTGTCCCGCAGTTTCACCCAGGGTGGCGTCACCATCGACGTGCTGCGCGGCGTCGACCTGACGGTCGGGCCGGGCGAGATCGTCGCGCTGCTCGGCCCCTCGGGCTCGGGCAAGTCGACGCTGCTGCAGGCGGTCGGCCTGCTGGAAGGCGGTTTCGACGGATCGATCCGCATCGCTGGCGAGGAAGCGGCGAAGCTGGACAATGACGGGCGCACCCGCCTGCGCCGTGATGCGCTGGGCTTCGTCTATCAGTTCCACCACCTGTTGCCCGATTTCAACGCGACCGAGAATGTCGTGCTGCCGCAGGTGATCAAGGACGCGACCATGGACGCGGCGCGGACCCGCGCGGAATCGCTACTGACGGCGCTGGGGCTGGGCCATCGGCTCGACCATCGGCCGAGCCAGTTGTCGGGCGGCGAGCAGCAGCGCGTCGCGGTCGCCCGCGCGCTAGCCAATCGCCCGGCGCTGGTGCTGGCGGACGAGCCGACCGGCAATCTGGACGAGCGCACCGCCGACGTGGTGCTGGCCGAATTCCTGCGCCTGGTGCGGGGCGAAGGATCGGCGGCTCTGGTCGCCACCCATAATGAGCGGCTGGCGGAAAAGATGGACCGGGTGGTCCGCTTGCACGAAGGGCGGCTGGAAGAGGCGTCAGCCCGGTAACAGCCCCTCGCGTGCGGTCGCGACCATGATCTGGTCGCGGCCCTCGCCCTTGGCGCGCAGCAGCGCGGCGTCGGCGGTGGTGACCAGTCGGGTGGCGGCGCCATGGTCGGGCCAGGCGGCCAGGCCAAAGGAGGCGGTGATCGGCCCCAGTTCCTGACCGCGATGCTCGACCCGCAGGTCGCGGATGCGCTGCTGGATCTGGGCGGACCGGGCGAGTGCCTGCTCCAGCGTGAAGCCGGGCATCAGCAGCACGAATTCCTCGCCGCCCAGGCGGAAGGCAAAGCCCTGTTCGCGCAGCGAGTCGCCCAGCACCGCGCCGACCGCGCGCAGCACTGCGTCGCCGGCGTCATGGCCATAGCTGTCGTTGAACCGCTTGAAATGGTCGATGTCGACCATCAGGCAGGCGAGCGGGGCATGGTTGCGTTCCGCCTCGTCCACCAGCGCTTCGAACATGGCGTCGAAATGGCGGCGGTTGGGCAGGCCGGTCAGCGCGTCGGCCATCGCCATTTCGCGCAGCGCGTCGCGCAGGCGCAGATTGGCGAGCGCCAGGCCGATATTCTCCGCCAGCATCTCCAGATATTTTTCGGCCCGGTCGAGATGTTCGGCGTCCATCTCGCGGGTCTGCTCGAAATAGAGCAGGCCGATGCTTTCCCCCTGCGCTGCCAGCGGGATGCAGATGGTCGGGACGGCGGTTTCGCCCTCCAGATGCTCGCAGGCAATGTCGACCATCCCGCCGCGCGGCTTGTGGACCTGGCCGCGCCGCAGCGCCCAGCAGGCCGAGGCCGGGAAATCGTTGCGCGACTGTTTGGGATCGAGCCAGTCGCACGCCTGCAACATCATGTTGCGGCGAATGTCGTGGATATAGAGGCGGCCGGGGAAATCGGGCGTGATTTCCGGGGTGAAGCGGCGCACCACCTCGACCAGGTCGGCGGTGCTGTCGCAGCCCTGCAGGCGCTGGGTCATGCGCGACAGCAGGTCGCGCATGGTGCGATCGACATCGCGCTCCTGCTCCAGTCGCTGCCGCTCCAGCCCATTTTCACGGAAAATACGGATCGCCTGCGCCATGTCGCCAATCTCGTCCACCTGCGGGAAGTCGGGCGGGATCGCGGCAAAATCCTGCGCGGCAAGGCGGGTGACGACATCGCTCAGCCGCACGACCGGATGCAGGATGCGCTGCTTGAGCACGAAATAGAGGACGCACAGGAACAGCAGGGCAGTAACGCCCAGCATGATTTCCGACATGGTCCGCCACTGGCGCGCGGTATCGGTCGCGCCCTGCACCGCTGTGTCGGTGCGATGGTCCAGCATATATTGGAAGCGGCCGACCTGTGCCGCCACCCGGTCCAGTTCGCGGCCATATTCGTCGCCGAAGAGGATGGTGCGGGCGGTCTTGTCATCGCCCGCCTGCGCCGCCTTGATTGCGACATCCTGTTCGTCGGACAGGGCGTCGGCCCACTGGATCGCCTGGCGCAGCGCGTTCAGCTCATTCTCGTTGGCGCCGGCGTCCTTCAGATGCCGGATGCGGTCCTCGATGGAACGCAGCGCTTCCTTCTCGCGGCGATAGACGACCAGATGGCTGGGATCGCCCGAAATCGCATAGCCGCGCGCCTGTTCGGTCAGGCGATAGACATCCTCCTCCAGGGTGGAGGTCAACTGGTCGAAACTGGCGCGCTGGGCGACTGCGGCGCGCTCGCGCTGTTCCGCGCCGGACGCGAACAACATCGTCGTGCCCGACGCCAAGGTGAGCAGGACGGTGGCCCCATAGGCCCAGTTGGTGATCGTGGATAAACGCATGGTGGCGCCTAACCTAGGCCCGATAGCTTGGCAATTCGTTACGCGGGCGACCTCATGACATTGCCTATTTTGCGGCGAGTGCGCTCAGTCGGTCGAGATCGAGCGCGTTCACCGCGGCCTTCAACTCCCCGATATCGGCGACGGTGCCCTCTGCCTCGACCATGAAGCGGTCGGCCAGCGTGGTGGCATATTTGCCGTGGCGGCTGTCCTTGTCCCATTCCTCGGTGACGATGCGGCCGTCGATCGTCTGGGTGCGCTCATAGCCGCTGGCGGTCTGGCGGTTCGACTGGACGTTGAGTGCCGCGCCGATCCCGGCAAAGGCACCGGCCACCGCGATGTCGTTCACCTCCAGCTCGATCTCGTCGTCGCCGGCACGGTAGCGGGCGGAGGCATGGGCACCGGCGGACATGCCGCTGCTCTCAATCTCGGTGCGGGTGAAGCGGCCGATCTTCTCGGGCAGCAGCGCCTGCAGCACATCGGGCGCGATCGCGGCGGAGCGGCCATTCTTGGTCGCTTCCTCCATCCGCTTGGCGGCCTGTTCCATCTGCTTTGTCGCGGCGTCCATCTTGTCGACGTCGATCTTGCCGATGCCCGGCACGGTGATCTCACCGCCCACCTCATCCGGCCCGGCATGGCCACCCGGCAGGCCGCTGAACGGCATGGCGAGCAGGCTGGCGAGGATGAAGAGCAGCGCGCCCGCGACCATGGTGACGATGGTGTAGGGCAGCGCCTTCTGCTCTGGCACCTTCATCAGGCGCGGCAGGCCGAGATAGAGGAGGTAGAGGCTGTAAAGTCCGAGCAGGCCCAGCATGCCAAGGCCCGGCAGCAGCGAGAAGATGCCGGCCAGCCAGCCGGCGGTCGCCGAATAGGCGGAAATCTTGAACGCCTTCAGCTTGTCGCGCTGGCCGCCGAAGCTGGGGGCGAGGAAGTTGATGATGATCGCCAGCACGGCGAGGCCGATCAGCGACAGGACATAATGGGCGATCGCCATGCCGATCGCGCCGATCAGCGGCGGGCGCCATGTGATGCCGAACAGGCCATGGCCAAAGACCTGTCCGCCGATCAGGGTCGCGAGCGGCGGGATCGCCGCCAGGATCATGGCATAGCCGGTATAGATGCTGCCGATGCTGGCCGGTTCGGCCTCGATCAGCGGCCATTCGTCCCTGGGGCGCAGGATGATCGCCTTGGCCCGATCGGCGATGCCGGGCGGGGTGGAAACCGGGTTGCTGTCCGACATGACCGTTCTCCCTGTTCTTTGGGCGCGATAGGATCAGCAAGCGCAGTCCTTGGCAAGCGACAAGTGGTGATCTTGTCCACAGCTTTTCGCCGGCCGGGACTGGCGCGCGGGCGCGGGCGTCGTTAGATTGCCGCGATGTCTCATTCCGCCTTCGTACCGCTGCGCATCTTTTCGTCCTTCACCATGCTCGAAGGGGCGATCGACCCCAAGAAGATCGCCAAGCAGGCCAAGGCCCTGGGTTTTCCGGCGGCGGCGATCACCGATCGCAACGGGCTCTATGGCTCGATGGCCTTTTCCGATGGCTGCAAGGGCGAGGGCGTGCAGCCGATCGTCGGTGCCATGCTGGGCGTGGCGCGACCGGGCCGGCCGTCCAATGCGCCGGCGGTGCATGACTGGATCGCCCTCTATGCGCAGGATGCCGGCGGCTACGACAATATCTGCGCGCTCGTCTCGATGGCGCATCTCGACCGGCCGGTCGAGGAAGTGCCCCATGTCACGCTCGACATGCTGGAGGGGCGGACCGATGGCGTGATCGCGCTGACAGCCGGCGGCGAGGGGGCGATCGCCCGGCTGTTCGCCGAGGATCAGCCCGACGCCGCGCTGGCCTATGCCGACCGGTTGCAGGCGCTGTTCCCCGACCGGCTCTATGTCGAGATATGCCGCCGGCTCGACCCGATCGAGGGCAAGGCGGAGCCGCAGTTGCTCGACCTTGCCTATGATCGGGGCCTGCCGCTGGTCGCGACCAACCCGACCTGCTTTGCCGAGCCGGAATTTCACGCGGCGCATGACGTGATGCTGTGCATCGCCGATGGCGCCTATGTCGAGACGCCCGACCGTCGCACCAGCTCGCCCGACGCCTGGATGAAGCCGGCGGCGGAGATGAAGCGGCTGTTCGAGGATCTGCCCGAGGCGTTGGCCAACACGCTGGTCGTGGCCCAGCGCTGCGCGGTGATGGCGCCCAAGCGCAAGCCGATCCTGCCCAGCCTTGCCGGCGACATCGAGGGTGAGGGCATCATGTTGCGCGATCAGTCGATCGCCGGGCTGGAAGCCCGGCTGGAGAAGGCCGGGATCATCGCCGACGAGGCGCGCCAGCCCTATTTCGAGCGGCTGAAGTTCGAAATGGACATCATCATCCAGATGGGGTTCCCCGGCTACTTCCTGATCGTGGCCGACTTCATCAAATGGGCCAAGGACCATGATATTCCGGTGGGGCCAGGCCGTGGTTCGGGTGCCGGCTCGCTGGTCGCCTGGGCGCTGACCATCACCGATCTCGATCCGCTGCAACTGGGCCTGCTGTTCGAGCGCTTCCTGAACCCGGAACGCGTCTCCATGCCCGACTTCGATATCGACTTCTGCGAAACGCGGCGCGGCGAGGTGATCCGCTATGTGCAGCAGAAATATGGCAGCGATCATGTCGCCCAGATCATCACCTTCGGTAAGCTGAAGGCGCGCGCCGTGCTGAAGGATACCGGCCGCGTGATGCAGATGAGCTATGGCCAGGTCGACCGCCTTGCCAAGCTGGTGCCCAACCATCCGACCGATCCCTGGACGCTGGAGCGATCGCTGAACGGCGTCGCCGAGTTCAAGGCGGAATATGACAATGACAATCAGGTCAAGCGCCTGATCGACTATGCGATGAAGCTGGAGGGCTTCCCGCGCCACAGCTCCACCCACGCGGCCGGCGTGGTGATCGGCGACCGACCGCTGAGCCAGCTGGTGCCGCTCTATCGCGATCCGCGATCCGACATGCCGGTGACCCAGTTCGACATGAAGTTCGTCGAGGGTGCGGGCTTGGTGAAGTTCGACTTTCTCGGCCTCAAGACGCTGTCGGTGCTGCAAAAGGCGGTGCAGTTGCTCAAGGGGCGCGGGGTCACGGTCGATCTCGACACGCTCGCCTGGGACGATGCCAAGGTCTATGAACTGCTCCAGCGTGGCGACACGGTCGGCGTGTTCCAGCTGGAATCCGAAGGCATGCGCAAGACGCTGGCCGCCGTGCGTCCGACCAATTTCGGCGACATCATCGCGCTGGTGTCGCTCTATCGCCCCGGCCCGATGGACAATATCCCGATGTTCGGGCGCCGCAAGAACGGCCAGGAAGAGATTGAATATCCGCACATCCTGCTGAAACCGATCCTCGAAGAAACCTATGGCATCTTCGTCTATCAGGAACAGGTGATGCAGGCCGCCCAGATCCTGGCCGGCTACTCGCTTGGCGACGCCGACCTTCTGCGCCGCGCCATGGGCAAGAAGATCAAGGCGGAAATGGACGCCCAGCGCCTGCGCTTCGTCGAGGGCTGCGCCAAGAGCGACATCAAGCCGGCCAAGGCCAACGAACTGTTCGACTTGATCGACAAGTTCGCCGGCTATGGCTTCAACAAGTCGCACGCCGCCGCCTACGCGCTGCTCGCCTATCAGACCGCCTGGCTCAAGGCCCATTATCCGGCGGAATTCTATGCCGGGTCGATGGCGTTCGATATCCATCTGACCGAAAAGCTGACCGTCTTCGTCGACGATATGCGGCGCATGGGCATGACCTGCCTGCCGCCCGACCTCAACCAGAGCGAGGCCGACTTCACCGTCGAGGCGGTGCCGTTCGAGGGCGATGATCCGCGTTTGGGCTTTGCCGTGCGCTATGCGCTGGGCGGCCTCAAGGGCGTGGGCGAGAAGGCGATGGAGCAGCTGGTTGCCGAGCGCGAAGCCAATGGTCCGTTCAAGCATCTGGACGATCTGGCCGACCGGATCGAGCCGCGCCTGCTCAACCGGCGCCAGCTCGAAAGCCTGGCGGCGGCCGGTGCGTTCGACACCATCCATGCCGACCGGGCCGGGGTCCATGCGGCGGCCGAAACCCTGCTGAGCGTCGCGGCAAGCGCGGCGCAGGCGCGCGAGAGCGGGCAGGGCGGCCTGTTCGGCGATGTCGAGACGGCCCATGCCGACGTCCGCATTCCGCCGCATCAGGCCTGGACCGTGTCGGACCGGATGGCGCAGGAAAAGGAGGCGTTCGGCTTCTATTTCTCGGCCCATCCGGTCGACCGTTTCCGCCATCTGGCCGATGCGCGCGGCGCGAAAAGCTATGGCGAAATCTGTTCGCAGCCAATGGGCATGCCCAATGCCGAAGGACGGGTGATGGGCATCATGGCGGCGATGGTCGAGGATGTGCGCTGGCGCGAGACGCGGCGGGGTGCGCGCTATGCCAACGCCACCTTCTCCGACCAGAGCGGTCAGTTCCAGGCGAGCTGTTTCGACGAGGATGCCTGCAAGCAGATCGAGGAACTGGCGCGCGAGGGCGATTGCGCGCTGCTGCATGTCGAGCTGGATCGCCTACCGGGCGAGGAAACGCCGCGCGTCACCGTGCGCCGGATGGAGCCGTTCCGCGAGATTGCCAACGTGTCGCGCATGGAGCTGGTGCTGGACATCGAGATGGTCGAGGCCGTGGCCAAGCTGGCCGCGATCCTGTCCGGCAGCCGCGGCGGGCGGTGCGAAGTGTTCGTGCGCGCGCCGATCGGCGATGGCAAGGCGGCCCGCGTCTTCCTGGGCGACGATTTCACGTTGGGCGCTGATCAGGTCGACGCGATCAGCGGCATTGCCGGGCTGACCGTCCATAATCTGGCGCGGATGGAGGCGAAGTCGGACGGCTATCGCACCCGCCATCGCCGATCGGCCATGCGGCTGGTCGGCTGATCCCGCCCGTTTTCCCAGTTCGAGGAGAAATCTGTGTCCGAAGCGACCCTGGCCCTGGTCCATGCCTATTATGACGCCTTCAACCGGCAGGATGCCGAAGGGATGCTGGCGCTGCTGGCCGACGATGTGCGGCACGAGCCGAGCCAGGGCGCGGCCCGCATCGGGAAGGCGGCCTTCGCCGATTTCCTGGCCCATATGAACCTTTGCTATGCCGAGACGGTGATCGATCCGATCGTGCTCGCGAACGCGGAAGGGACGCGGGCGGCGGCCGAGTTCATGCTGGATGGCCGCTATCTGGTGACCGACGAAGGCCTGCCGCCGGCCGCCGGCCAGACCTATCATCTGCGCGTCGGCGCCTTCTTCGATATCGGTGAGGGCCAGATAACGCGCATTTCCAACCATTATAATCTGGCCGACTGGATCGCGCAGGTCGATCGGGCCTAAACCGCCGTCTGTCCCGTTGCCATCCCATCCCGAGGTGTCCTTGACCCACATCCGCGTTGCCGCCGCCCAATATCCGATCGAGCAGGTGCAGAGCTTTGCCGCCTGGCAGGAAAAGCTGACCCGCTGGGTGGAGGAAGCCGCCGCGCTGGGCGCGACGCTGGCGATCTTCCCCGAATATGCGGCGATGGAACTGGCCGGGATCGATCCCGAGCGGGCAGCGGACCTGACCGCCTCGCTCGACCTGGTGATGCAGTTTGGCGAGGCCTATGACCGCGTCCACGCGGAACTAGCGGCGCGGCTCGACATCATGATCCTGGCGGGCAGCCGGCCGGTGCGGACCAGCGATGGACGGATCGTCAATCGCGCCCGGCTCTTCTGCCCCGACGGCACCACCGGCCATCAGGACAAGATCATGATGACCCGGTTCGAGCGCGAGCGCTGGGGCATCAGCGGCGGCGACAGCATCAACCTCATCCACACCCCGATCGGGCCGGTCGGCATATCCATCTGCTATGATGTCGAATTTCCGATGATCGCGCGGGCGCAGGCGGAGGCGGGCGCCAAGCTGATCCTGACGCCATCGGCCACCGATACGATGCAGGGCTATTGGCGGGTGCGGATCGGCGCGCAGGCGCGGGCGATGGAAAATCAATGCTTCGTCGTCCAGTCGCCCAGCGTCGGCATGGCGCCCTGGCTGCCCTGCATGGACGAGAATTTCGGCGCCGCCGGCGCCTTTGGTCCGCCCGATGGCGCGATGCCCGACGATGGCGTGATCGCGCTGGGGCAGGCGAACGGCCCGGCCTGGGTGGTGGCGGACATCGACCTGGCCATGGTCGACCAGTTGCGTGCGGATGGCACGGTGCTGCCCTTCCGCCACTGGCCCGAACAGCATGTGCCTTTCCACATCATCCAGAATGGCGCGGGATCGGACGTGATCGCGCAGATGGCCAGCGATGCCGCGCGCGACGATGCGCCGGCCGCGCCGCACATCGAAGATCAGGAGATTGCAGAATGACCGAGCCGTCGATCATCGTTGACCGCGTGACCAGCGATGCGCAGGGACTTGAGGCGCTGGCGACGCTGCGCATCCGCATCTTCCGTGAGTGGCCCTATCTCTATGAGGGCGATGCCGCGCATGAGGAGGAATATCTCCGCGATTTCCTGGCGAGCGAGCATGCGACTTTGGTGCGGGCGCGGATCGGCGAGGAGCCGGTCGGGATCGCCACAGCCTCGCCGCTGGCCGGCCAGCCCGACAGCCTGGTCGCGCCGCTGGCGGCGGCTGGCGTCGATGTCGCGCGCAGCTTCTATTTCGGCGAGTCCGTGCTGCTGCCGGCCTATCATGGCCGCGGCATCGGCCATCTCTTCTTCGACGCGCGCGAGGCGGCGGCGCGGGACGCTGGCGCCGATTTTGCGATCTTCTGCGGCGTGGTGCGCCAGGAGGACGATCCGCGCCGTCCGGCCGACGCCCGCGACCTCGCCCCCTTCTGGCGCAAGCGCGGCTATGCGCCGATCGAGGGTGCGCTGTGCGAGATGAGCTGGAAGGAAATTGGCGGCAGCGAAAAGGTCAGCCACCCGATGCAATTCTGGATGCGGGCGCTGTAAGGGGCGGGGCGGTTCCGCGCGGATGGCGGCGAAAGCTTTCCCTTGATTTCGCGCGCGGTGGGTGGTGATGGGATATCCATGATTATCTCGACCATTCCCTGGGACCAGCCTGCCACCATGATCGACCTGGATGGCAAGGCGCCGCTGATCGCGACGGTGCGCGATTGCGTCATCCATTATGGCCTGTTCAAGCCCTTCGCCAAGGAACAGGCGCGGGTGCTGCTGACCCAGCCGGTGCATCGCGAGGGGCAGAAGACCCGGACCTGGCTGCTCAATCCCGATGAAATCCAGCAACTGGCGGACAAGCTGCGCGCCGAGGGCTGATCTAGCGGCGGCGGCCGGCCTGGAGCAGGGCGTAGAAGGTCACCGCCGAAAAGCCGATCGCGCCGATCAGGCCGATGGCGGCGCCGATCCAGGCGCCGTCCATGCCGGCCAGCAGCTGGCCGGCGAGAAAGCCGACAATCGGCAATATCATCAGGAGCAGGCAGCCGAGCGCCGCCATGTCAGCGGCTTGCTTCGGCAGCCTTGGCCCGCTCCAGGAAGTTGCGGGACAGGCCGTGATAGAGGCGCTCGCGACAGAATATCTGCGCCGATGCGTCGGCGACCAGTGCGGCGCCCAGCAGCGGCAACATGAAGCCGCGGCTGCCGGTGGTTTCCGAAATGATGATGACGGCGGTCAATGGCGCGCGCACCACGCCGGTGAAATAGGCGACCATGCCCAGCAGCACGACGGCGCTCGCCGGTTCGCCGGGGAAAATCCAGCGCAGCAGATTGCCGAAGCCGGCGCCGGTGGCGAGCGAGGGGGCGAAGATGCCGCCGGGAATGCCCGAGACGCTGGTGGCGAGGGTGCTGAGGAATTTGGCGGGGGCGAACCAGAGCGGCTGGTCGCCGCCCGCGATCATGGTGCGGGCCGGGGCATAGCTGGTGCCCCAGGTGAGGCCGGTGGCCACGCCGATCGCCGCCACCAGCAGGCCACAGCCGCCGGCGAACAGCACCGGATGGGCACGCATCCAGTCGGTCATGCGATTGCGCGCAGTGGCGGCATCGAGCGCCAGCCGCGCGAACAGGCCGCCGGACATGCCGCCCAGCAGCCCGGCCAGCAGCGCGACGGGAACCGCCGATTGCAGCGGCAGATGGGCCGCGACCGCGCCGAAATAGACATAGTCGCCAGCGACGCCGAGGCTGACCATGCCCGAGATGATGACTGCGGTGATGACCAGCAGGGTCATGCGCTGCTCATAGGCGGAGGCCAGCTCCTCGATCGCGAAGGCAATGCCGGCAAGCGGCGTGTTGAAGGCGGCGGCGACGCCGGCCGCGCCGCCCGCGACCATGACGGACGCGCGCAGGGGCACGTTCAGCAGGGCGTGGACGCGGGCAAGGATCGCGGCGGAAATCTGGACGGTGGGGCCTTCGCGGCCGACCGAGGCGCCGACCAGCAGGCCGGCGATGGTCAGCACGACCTTCAGCAGGGCCATGCGCAGGTCAACCAGGCAGCGGCCGACCTTTTCGGGCAATTGAGTGGCGGCGATCACCTGCGGGATGCCCGATCCGCCGGCAAAGGGCGCGACGCTGCGGGTGATCCAGGCGAGGGCGGCAAAGCCGAGCGGGGTCAGCAGCAGCGGCAGCCAGCGATTGGCGGTGGCCAGGCGATGGAAAGCCTCGGTCGCTTCGTCCGCGGCCCAGGCGAAGGCGAGCGCGGCGAGGCCCACCAGCACGGCGCCGCCGATCAGGGCGAGGCGACGGCGGAAAAGCAAGGATGTCGGCCCGCTATGGCGCAGCAGCGCGCGGGCGCGGCGGCGGCTCCAGCGCTGGCCGGGGCGGCTCATGACGGACGTTGCGCGCCGGGGCGCGATTGACGCAGGACGCGGAAAGGGGGCGGCGCGGATGCCATGGCGCGAAATATCGATCCCGGTGGGCTGGACGCGCCCTCCCTACCAGCAAAATGGGCGATGGCCAGTATTTTCCGGCTATTTGTCCATTTTCCCGATCGACAAGCGGAACGCCCTTCAGAGCCGGTCCATCCGCAGCCAGTCGGGATCGCCGGACCAGGCGCTGGTGAGGGCCTTGCGGGCGGCAGCCGCCTCTGCCTTGTGCCCCTGGGCAGTCTCTGCGCGGGCAAGGCCGTAGAGCGCCCAGCCATTATTGGGAGCCTGGATCAGTGCCTGGCGGAAGGCGGCGCTGGCTTCGTCGTGGCGGCCGGCGAGGAAGAGGGCGGCGCCGAGCGACTGATGCACCGGATAATACCAGTAGGCCGGTTCCTGATAGGGGATCCTGCCCTCCAGCTTGATCGCGGCGCGATAATGATCGGCGGCCTGCGCATAGCGGCGCTGGGCGGTGGCGAGACGGCCGCGCGCGACCGCGGTGGCGAGCGCGATCAGGTCAGGGGCCGGGACGCCCTGCGCAATCATCGGGGCCAGTGCATCGGAGCGGGCGATCGTGCTCATCGCTGCGACCTCCGCATCGAAGCCGCGCTGGTCGCGCTGCTGGGCGAAGGCGACGGCGCGGGCATAATGGCGCATGGCGATGGCATAGGGCAGGCGCGGATCGGGCGCGGGCAGGGCGAGGATGTCGGCAGGCGCGGCGAACTGCGCCATGGCCAGATAGGGGGCGGCGTCGATCGCCTGGATCCAGGCGATGGCGGCGGAGGTTGCGGGATCGAGGATGGTGCGCAGGCGCCGCGCCTCCCGCATCGCGCTGTCCATGTCGCCCGCCATTTGCGCGGAGGCGACGATGAAATGGACATTGTGCGGATAATAGCCGTAGCGCACCAGGCTGCGGTCGTCGGTGGCGCGGATGAAGGCTTCGTCGGCGCGGGCGGCGGCGATGTTGACGCGGATCGAGTCGCGATAGCGGCCGACGACCTGATAGATGTGGCTCGGCATATGGACGAGATGGGCGGCGCTGGGCATGCCATCGGCGGAGAGGCGATCGGCGGCGGCTTCGGCGCGTTTTGCATCGCTCGCTTCGAGCAGGTGGATCATCAGATGCGCCGCCTGGACATGGGCGGGATTGCGCGCCTGCACCGTTTCGACCAGGCGGATGGCAGCGCCGACGCGCCCGATCGGGGTCTTGCGGTCGGCCTCCCAATAATTCCACGGGCTGGTGTCCATCGCCGCTTCGGCGGCCAGCAGGGCGACATCGTCATCGGCCGGGAAGCGCGCGGCAAGTGCCAGCATCGCATCGGCATAGGCGCCGTCGAGCGCGGCGCGGTCGGCAGCGGGATCACGGGCATAGCGCAGCGCCGCTGCCTCGATCAGGCCGCGCTCCATCGGTGACGCTTGATCGTGCAATATTATCGCCCGGTCCATCGCGGCGAGCGCGGCGCCCCGGTCGCCGGCATCCATCGGTGCGTTGATATTGGGGCCGAGCGCCACCGCCTCGCCCCACCAGCAGAGCGCGCAGGCCGGATCGAGCTGCTGTGCCGCGCGGAAGGAGCGGATCGCGCCGGCATGGTTGAAGCCGTACATGAGCAGCAGACCCTGGCTGAAATAGCGGCGCGCCTGTGGATTGGTGGTGGTCAGCGGAAAGCGCGAATGGGTGAGATCGTCGAACAGCGGGATCGGCGGGGCTTGAGCGATCGGCTGGGCGGCGGCGGCCGCGATCAGCAATTCGCGGGCGAGGGCGGAGCCGACCCTTGGGCCGCTGCACAGGCTGCGGGCGAGGCGTACGGGATCGAGCGCGGCAAGCGTCGCGGGCGAGAAGGCCGGTTCGATCGATACGGAGGCGAGCGACAGACCGATGCCCAGCGCGGTCGCTGCCCTTATCCAGTCAGCCATGTGTCCGGCCCTTCCCCAAAAGCCCGCCATCCTGTGAGACAGGCTATATCATCGGGGAAGGGGCCGGTAAATCAGGGCCTCAATGCGCCTGATCGAGATAGGCGTCGATCGTCGCCAGATGGGTATCCTTGGCCTGCTGCGGCAGGAAGGAGCCGGTGATGCTGTTGCGCGCCAGCAGGGCGACTTGCTCGCGGGACAGGCTGCGGGCTGCGGCAACGGCGCGATAATTGTCGTTGAGATAGCCGCCGAAATAGGCCGGATCGTCGGAATTGACCGTGGCGCGCAGGCCCATGTCCAGCATCCGGTCGAGCGGATGGCTGGCGATGTCGTCGATCACGCATAATTTGAGGTTGGAGAGCGGGCAGACGGTCAGCACCATCTGCTCGTCCACCAGCCGCTCGACCAGGGCATCCTCCTCCAGCGCGCGATTGCCATGGTCGATCCGATCGACCTTGAGCAGGTCGAGCGCTTCCCAGACATAGGCGGGCGGGCCTTCCTCACCGGCATGAGCGCACAGCTTGAGGCCGGCGTCGGCTGCAGCGGCGAAGACGCGAGCGAATTTCTCGGGCGGGTGGCCGACTTCGGAGGAGTCCAGCCCCACGGCCTTGATCCGCGGCAACCAGGGGGTGGCGGCGCGCAGCGTCTCGAACGCCTCTTCCTCGCTCAGATGGCGCAGGAAGCTGAGGATCAGGTCGCTGGTGATGCTATGGCGTTCTTCCGCGTCCCGCATGGCCGACAGCAGGCCCTCGATCACATCGGCGAAGGGTACGCCGCGCGATGTGTGCGCCTGCGGATCGAACATGATTTCGGCATGGACGATATTGTCCTGCGCCGCGCGATCGAAATAGGCGGCGGCAAGGTCGTGAAAATCCTGCGGCGTGCGCAGCACATTGGTGCCGGCATAATAGATGTCCAGAAAATCCTGGAGATTGCCGAAGTCATAGGCCTGGCGGATCTCGTCGATCGAGCCGTAAGGCAGCGTCACGTCGTTGCGCCGGGCCAGCGCGAACATCAGTTCGGGCTCCAGCGTCCCTTCGATATGGAGATGCAACTCTGCCTTGGGCAGTCCGGCGATGAATTGGTCGATGTCGGTCATGGGGCCTCTATACAGGATCGGCCACCATGGCACAGCTACGGGCCGCGTGGAACGGCCCGTGCCTCATTTCCGCCGGTACCGGAAATACCAGACCTCATGGCCCAGGCGCCGGGCCTTGGCCTCGTAGCGGGTTTCGGGCCAGCCGCCCGGACGGGTGAGGAAATCCTTGGGATCGCTTGCCAGCCAGTCGAATTCGGGATGGCCATTCATCACCATCAACGCCCAGCGCAGATAGACCGGATGATCGGTGCCGAAGCGGAACTCGCCGCCGGGCTTGAGCTTCCTGGCGATCATCTCGACCGGGCCGGGGTTCATCATCCGGCGCTTGGCATGGCGGGCCTTGGGCCAGGGATCGGGATGGAGCAGATAGACGAAGCTGAGCGATCCGTCGGGGATGCGGCTGAGCACGTCGAGCGCATCACCCATGTGCAGCCGGACATTGCCGAGCGCACCGTCGCGAATATGGCCGAGCGCCTGGACCACGCCGTTCAGGAACGGCTCGCAGCCGATGAAGCCATGGTCGGGCAGCATGTCGGCGCGATAGGCCATATGCTCGCCGCCGCCGAAGCCGATCTCGAAATGGAGTGGGCGGTCATAGCCGAACAGGTCGGCGGCGGTGACATCGCCTTCGGCCGGTACCGATACGGCGGGCAGCAGCGTGTCGACCAGTTCCTGCTGGCCCTTGCGAAGCTTGGGCCCGGACTGGCGGCCATAAAGGCGGTTGAGGGTGGTCGGGTCGCCCGATTTATGCGCGGTCATGGGCGGCTGACTAGCGGGGGCAGGCCGATGGAGCAAGCGGCCTGCGCCCTATCAGTTGGCAACGGCGTCCGGCGACAGGCTGATCTGGCTTTGCTTGCCATAGATGCTGGTGGTCGAAAGCGGCTTTTCCGACTGGACGATCTCGATCGCCTGGACCGGCGGTGGCGCGCTGGCATAGCTGGGATATTGCAGCCATTGGTCGAGCTTGCGGACGGTGACCGTCCAGGGGGCGCTACTTTCATCCTTGCCGCCCAGCAAGGCGGTCAGCGTGTCTCGGGCGATGACCAGCATGGTGCCCGAATCGCCGAGCGGGATGGCATAGCTGCCCTCATTCGTCTCGCCCTGATAGATGGGGAGGCGGCCCTGTATCCGATCGGGGTGGACGCAATAGGCCGGGGCGGCCGGGGCTTCTCTATTCTTCGTCGCCTTTTCCCTGACGCTGCG
Organism: Sphingobium sp. SG1; assembly: GCF_057063145.1. NCBI lineage: Bacteria > Pseudomonadati > Pseudomonadota > Alphaproteobacteria > Sphingomonadales > Sphingobiaceae > Sphingobium > Sphingobium sp. SG1. The sequence goes on from NZ_JBVVOJ010000002.1 coordinate 50,449, forward strand.
GTCGATATTGCCCATCATCGCGCCGGCAATGACGGACGCGCCGTCCTTTGTCACCTTGTCCGCAGGCGCGCCGAAGACAAGCGGTTGGGGGCAGGGTTTGAGCGGAACGGCCGCCGCGAGCGGCGGTAGCGCGCGGGGCCAGCCGAACTGGCTTATCATCTGGTCCATCAATGCGTTGAGCTGGGCTGCATCATGGACGGGGGACGTGACGCGCAGCTTTAGCACCCATTCTCCGAGCGCGATGACGGCAACGCCGCTGCTGCGGCCGACCTGGCTGATGGCGAAGCTCTGGCGCAGGCCGGCCGGCACTGAACTGCCCGGAAGGGCAAAGGCCACAGGATCGCCCAGGGCTGCGGGGCGCCCGAATTTGTCGTTGGTCGCGATCATGGTGGCCGCGACATCGAACCAGATGGCGGTGGCCGGCATGGCGGCATGATAGACATAGACATTTACATGGGTGCGACTGATCGGATCGTCATAGGCGATCGATGTATCGAGGAGCGCGCCGTTGCTCAGATCCTCGACCGCACTGCGAGCAAAACCGTCAATCTTCGACGGAAAGGCAATACCGGACGGCTTGTGTGTCCAGCTTTTGTCGGTCTTTACGGCGATGGGGCTCGGCTGGGCCTGTGCGGACGGGGCAAGGGGCAGGGCTGTTGCCATCGCAAAGCCGCCAACTATCCGCAACCACATGAATATCTGCCCCCTCCCGCTATGCATGCAGGCAAGGTAGCGGGAAGGGGGCAGAGCACAAGGACCATGGGATGCCGAACAGGGGAGAGCGGCAGGATGGCCCTTGAAGCTGGCTAGCCGTGGTGCGACCCGAAGGCTGGCCGGGAGGCAAGGCCCGACCGGTCTGTCCAGTTCGTCAGGTCACTTGCACTTGGCGAAGCGACCCTTGGCGTCCTTGCAGGGGCCCTTTTTCGGGGCGGCCTTTGGCGGACATTTGACGAACTTGCCCTTCGCATCCTTGCAGGGAGTTGCCAGTGCAGGAGCGGCACTGCCAACCAGAAAAGCAAGGCTGATGAAGGCGGTAGCAAGAGGACGGGTCATGGCGTTGCCCTGGGTGGAGGGTGCCGGGCTCGACAGGGGTGCGAGCCCGACGCCCTCTCTATGCGCGGTTCCGCGGGCGCAGGCCAATGAACTTTTCGTCATGTTCCGGACAGGATGGCTCAGCCACGGTCGGCATCGGCCGCAGCATTGAACAGGTCGAGCATGGCGCCCAGACGGGCGGCCTCCTCCTGCGTCAGCCCTTCGTCCCGGTCGAACAGGGCGGCAAGCTTTTGCCCGCCGGCGCGGACCGCATCGGGATCGACGCGGGCGAGCAGTTCGGGAATGCCGGCAATCGCGCCATCGGGATCATGGCGCAGCAGCTTGGCCTGCTCGCGCACCAGCGCGCGGAACAGCGGCAGGGTCATGCCCGCGGGCAGCATGTCGATATGCAGCCGGCGCGCCTCCTCGAACCGGCGGGCGTCGGTCTGTTCGCGGGTGCGCAGCACATGGAAGATCGCCCGCAACTGCGCCTCCAGCAGGCCGCCTTCATGCAGTTCGGCGCTGAGATGCGCCATTTCCTCGGCAACGAAGGCGCGATGTTCGGGCGTGTCGCCGGGGTGATGGCGGGGCGGGCGGCCATCCTGCGGAGCGACGCCCATGGCGGCCTGAACCAGCGGCGCGCCATAGATCGTATCGAAGCTCAATGCCTGGAGCCTGTCGCGGGCATCCCGATAGGCGTCGAGCGCGCCGACCATCATGTCCGACACCATGGTCTGGCCGGCCAGGAAGCCATTGTCGGGCGCGACCGGGCGGCGATTGTCGCGCACCACCCCGGCCCAGCCCTCAATCAGTTGCGCCATGGGATGGTCGCTCGACCAGTTGTAGGACAGGCGCATCGGGTGCCATTGCGCCAGCCAGTCGGCCAGTTGCGGGCTGGCCATGGCCTGCACCAGCGGCTGGGCGAAGCGGCGATACAGCTCCAGATTGGCTTCCGACGCACGGCGGGCGGCAACGAAGCGCCGTTCGCTGTCGAAATCCTGCTGCACGATCGCCTGGACATCGGCGATGCCGCGCCGCTGGATCGCGAGATACTGGCCGTCATCATCGACCGCGCCGGGCAGGGCGCCATCGGGATCCTGTTGCACCGTCGCCTGATAGAGGCCGGCGGGCAGCACATCGATCAGGTCGATGGCGCTGACAAATTCGCGATGCTCCTTCCGCCCGACGCTGGCCGATACGAAAATGCCGAGATGGCCGATACTGTCATGGGTGGCATAGATGATCGTCTGATCATGGCTGACGATCTCCGCATCGTTGCGATAGAGATCGGTGATCCAGCCCAAGGCCTGCGGCGGCGGGGTGATATTGTCGCCATGCGAGCAGAAGACCAGGATCGGCGAGCGGATGTTGCGCAGATCGATGCGGATGCCGTCCGAAGTCAGTAGTTGGGCGGTGGCGAGCCGATTGCCGATGAAGAGATTGTCGACGATATACTGCATCTCGACATCATTGAGATAGACATAGCCGCCCCAATATTTCTCGAAGCCGAGATAGCGGGGGGCTTCGGTATCGACCTTGGAATAAAGGGTATAATCCTTTTTCCAGAGCGTGTTGGCAGGATCGAGATTTTCGAAATTCTGCACCAGCCAGGCGCCGTCGAAGCGGCCCGCGCCCATGTCGCCGGTCATCGCCGTTGCCCAACTGCCGCCCATCAGGCCGCCGCCATAGCGCATGACATTGTCGCCCGCCCAATAGGAGAGCGGGGCGCCGGCGACGATGATCGGGCCGAACAACTCGGGCCAGACCGCGGCGGTCATCAATATCTGCCAGCCAGCCTGGCAATTGCCGATGACCACCGGCTTACCGTCGGCGGAAGGGTGGAGTTCGCCGACATGGGCGACGAAGGCGGCCTCCGCCCGCATGACATCCTCCACCGTCTGGCCCGGAACCGGATTGGGGGTGAAGCCGATGAAATAACAGGGATGGCCTTCGCGCAGGGCGGCGCCAATCTCGCTGTCGGGCTTGAATCCGCCAATGCCGGGGCCATGGCCGGCGCGCGGATCGACGACAATGACCGGGCGCTTGGCGGGGTCGACCGGCAGGCCCTCTGACGGGGTGATGCGGACTAGGCCATAATTGACTGGGCGCGGCAGATCGGCGCCGGACAGGATGATCTCGCCGTCGAAATTCAGCACATGGGGCACGCGTTCGGCCAGATGCGCCTTATACTGGTCGCCGCGCTGGCGCTTGACGTCGGCGAACAGGACGGCGCGTTGCAGCGCGTCGACGCCATAGTCGAAGGCCTGACCGAACCAGTCGAGCGGCGGCCAGAGCGGGATGGAAGCGGTGGATGATGTGGGTTCGCTGGTCGTCTTGGGCATGGCTGGCCTTCCGAAGCGCGTTCAGACGTCGCGGCGGACCCCCATTCCTGACCGCACTGCATCATAACCCCGAGTCATGACAATGCGATGGAAAATCGTCTTATTTCGACATGCCGGTAACAACTTGTGACGGACATGCGAAAAGGGCGCGGAAAGCATAGCTCTCCGCGCCCCTTGCTATTGGTCGTCAGAACGCAGGCCTCAGGCGAGCTTCGCCTTGAGCGCGTCGACCAGATCGGTCTTTTCCCAGGGGAAATAGTCGCCGTCGGGCGTGCGGCCGAAATGGCCGTAGGCGGCGGTCTTCTGGTAGATCGGCTTGTTGAGGCCGAGATGGGTGCGGATGCCCTTGGGCGTCAGGCGCACCAGGGTTGGCAGCACGGCTTCGATCGCCGAGGCTTCGACAGTGCCGGTGCCGTGCAGATCGACATAGAGCGAGAGCGGCTCGGCAACGCCGATGGCGTAGCTCAGCTGGATCGTGCAGCGGCGGGCGAGGCCGGCGGCAACGATGTTCTTCGCGAGGTAGCGGGTGATGTAGGCTGCCGAACGGTCGACCTTGGTCGGATCCTTGCCGCTGAACGCGCCGCCGCCATGGGGCGAAGCGCCGCCATAGGTGTCGACGATGATCTTGCGGCCGGTGAGGCCGGCGTCGCCGTCGGGGCCGCCGATTTCGAACAGGCCGGTCGGGTTGACATAGATGCTCTCGTCGCCCGGCAGCCAGCCTTCGGGCAGGACATCGGCCATCACGCCCTTGACGTAAGCGCGCAGCTCGGCGCGGCTGTCGTCATTGTCCATGCCGGCGGCATGCTGGGTCGACACGACGAGGGCGGTCGCGCGGACCGGCTTTTCGTCGATATATTCGAGCGTCACCTGGCTCTTGGCATCGGGTTCCAGGAAAGGAACGACCTTGCCATGGCGGTCGGCCGCCATGCGTTCCAGGATCTTGTGCGAATAATAGAGGGTGGCGGGCATGAGGTCGGGGGTTTCGTCCGACGCATAGCCGAACATGATGCCCTGGTCGCCGGCGCCTTCGTCCTTGTTGCCGCTTTCATCAACGCCCTGCGCGATGTGAGCCGACTGGCCGTGCAGATTGTTCTCGAAGCGGAAGGTTTCCCAGTGGAAGCCGTCCTGCTCGTAACCGATGCGCTTCACGGTGGCGCGGACGGTCGCTTCGATTTCTTCCTTGGCGCCCGGTGCCCATTCGCCATTTTCATAGACGCCCTTGCAGCGGATTTCGCCGGCCAGGACGACGAGCTGGGTCGTGGTCAGGGTTTCGCACGCGATGCGGGCTTCGGGATCCTTGGACAGGAACAGGTCGACGATCGAGTCGGAAATCTGGTCCGCGACCTTGTCGGGGTGGCCTTCGGAAACGGATTCCGAGGTGAAGAGGAATTGGTTACGCATGAGACTCCCGTAAGACATGGGCGGACGAAAGGATATAAAGAAAACTTTATGTGGTTATTAGCTTTTGCCTTTGCGCAAGGCAATAGCCGTGCCGATCAACAGGATCAGGAAGGCGAAGGGCGCCCAATTGCCGATCCGCGCGAACAGCGTGGCGGGCAGCGGCGACGGCAGGCGGCTGTCGAGATAGCCGGCGCGATGGCTGGACAGTGAATGCAGCACATGGCCGCGCGCATCGACGATGGCGGACACGCCGGTGGGCGTGGCGCGGATGATCGGCAGCCCTTCTTCCAGCGCGCGCAGGCGGGCCTGGGCCAGATGCTGGACCGGCCCCCAGCTGCCGAACCAGGCGTCGTTGGACGGGTTGAACAGGAAGTCCGGGCGATGGGCCCGATCGACCACCTGACCTGAAAAGATGATCTCGTAACAGATCTGCACGCCCATCTTGAGCGCGGGGCGGCCAAGGGTGGCGGGCAGGCTCAGGCTCTGCGGGCCGGGGCCGGGCCAGAAATCGACGTCGCCCGGCACCAGCCGTGACAGGCCGATCGGCTGGAGGATGCTGCGCATCGGCAGATATTCGCCATAGGGGACGAGATGCGCCTTGTCGTAGCGGGCGGCAAGCTGGGCATCGGGCGTGACGACGAACAGGCTGTTGTTGGCGCCGGCCAGTTCGGTCGTGCCATAAGGCCCCTTGTCCTTGAAATAGACCTTGGTCGCGCCGGTCATCAGCAGGTCGCCCGGCCCCATCAGGTCGGCGAGGCGCCAGCGCCATTCGGGTTCCATGTCGAGATAGGCGGGGATCGCCGCTTCGGGCCAGAAGATCAGGCGCGGGGCAGGGCGGGGCTTGCCCGTAAGGGTGGCGAGGGTGCGGAAATGCGCCTGTTCCAGCTCGGCCGAGTATTTCTCGTCCTGGCCGATATTGGGCTGAACCACGCGGATCAGCGGCGCGCCGGCGGGTGTCGTCGGCGCGGGCGAGAGCTGGCCCCAGAGCGCGAGGGCGACGAGCGGCACGGCGATGGCGGTGGCGGGCTGATACTGGCGGCGCACGGCGAGCAGACACGCGCCGGCGGCGAGCAGCACCAGCGCGCCCAGGCCATAGGTGCCGATCAGCGTCGCGGCGATCGCGGCGCCGGTCGGCAGCAGGGTGACGCCCAGTGGGTTCCAGGCAAAGCCGGTGAAGATGGTGGCGCGCGCATATTCGCTGGCGATCCAGCAGCCGGCGAACAGCAGCAGGAAGGCCGGGCCGGTGAAGGCGAAACGGCGCCCGGCCCACCAGGCGCCCAAGGTCGCGAGGCCGGGATAGACGGCGAGATAGAGCGAAAGCAGGATCACCGCGCCATAGCCGAACCAGTGCGGCATCGCATCCTGATAGGTGAAGGCATGGGCGATCCAGTTGAGGCCCAGGGTGAAATGGCCGACCCCAAACAGCCAGCCGCGCAGGACAGCGGCGCGGCGGTCAGGCGCGCGCTCGATCAGCAGGATGAGCAGCGCAAAGCAGCCGATGGTGACCGGCCAGAGTTTCAGCGGCTCGAAACCGGTCGCCGAGAGGAAGCCGGCGAGCAGGGCAGCAAGCCGGGGATGGCGCGCAAGCAGGGCGTTCATTTGCGGCGGATCAGGAGATGGTGGCCATGGTGGCGTTGGAGCAGCGATCGCTCTTTTGCCCGCCGCCCGACAGCATCGATGCCGCGACGAAACCGCCGACCACCAGCACCAGGAACAACGCCGACAGCGGTGCCAGATATTTCTCGATGAACGCCTTGATCGGGCGACCGAACTTCCAGAACAGGAAGCCCACGATCATGAACTGGAAGGCGCGGGACAGGATGCTGGCCCACAGGAAGGTGAAGAGCGACAGGCCGATGAAGCCCGCCGTGATGGTGATCAGCTTGAACGGGATCGGGGTCGCGCCCTTGATCAGGATGATCTCCGCGCCATAGTCGCGCAGATAACAAGCCGCGATCGGGAATTTCGCCGACAGGCCAAGGAAATGCAGGATCTGTGCGCCGACCGCCTGATAGAGGAAATGGCCGATGCCATAGCCCAGGAGGCCACCCAGCACCGAAGCGATGGTGCAGATGAGGCCATAGCGGATCGCCTTTTCCGGCCGCGCCAGGCACATCAGGCCCAGCAGCGGATGCGGCGGGATCGGAAAGAAGCTGGATTCCATGAAACTGAAGGCAAAAAGCCAACGTTCGGCGTGCGGGTGAGCGGCCTTGGCCAGCATCCACTGATAGAGCTTGGTGAGCATCGCGAGCGGGCCTAGCTCAGTTGCACGGGAGCCGCCAGCGCTTTTGCCAGGACGACCATTTCCAGCGGCGGATCGAGCGGCACGGGGAAGGGGCGCTTCTCGTCGGTCAGCACATAGCCGCGTCGCTGATAATAGGCGATCAGTTCGGGACGCTGGTCGATCACCGTCATCTCGATCATCGTCGCGCCGAAATCGCGTGCGGCCTGGTCCTCTGCCGCAGCGATCATGCGCCGGCCAAGCCCGGCGGCCTGAAGCTGGGGATCGATGCAGAGCAGGCCGAGATAGGCGACATCCTCGTCACGCTTGCTGATCTGGACGCAGCCGATCGGCATGCCCTTGTCGTCGATCGCGACCAGCAGCCGGTCGGTCGGGCTGGCCAGAATGGCCTGCAATTCCTCGATATCGGTGCGGGCATCGGTCAGCAGGTCGGATTCGAAGGTCCAGCCGGCCCGCGCCTCGTCGCCGCGATAGGCGCGCTCGATCACGCGGTGGAGCAGGGGCAGGTCGGCGGGGGCGGCAAGGCAGATATCCATGGCCCCGCCTTTAGCGGGCCGGCGATGGCTGCAAAAGCCCCGATCATAGGGATGCGGCGATGCTTGATCGGGACGCTGCGGCCGCGATAGGATCGGAACAAACAGGAGAGCGCGATGCAGGATATGGGCGAGGGCAGTTGCCCCTTCAGCTTCAACATGGATCCGGCCAGTTTCAAGGTCGGCGATTCGGTCAGCTATCGCGTGACCGGCAGTCTGGAGGGCTTCCCCTTTGCCGGGGTGCTGCTGGAAGTACATGACGATCATGTCGTGCTGACGTCCGATGTTGACGACAAGGCCAGCCGGATGCGGGCCACCCGCGAGAGCCGGCCGGTGGTGCGCGAAGAGGATGTCTGCTGACGGGCAGGGCGTCGGGCGGCCAATCCCACCATATTACCGATTTGTCAGCTGCCACGGCGTTGACTGTCCGGCGCCGTCTGGGCATGACGCGCAACGCATAGAGACCGGTCGGCACGCTTGATAATTTCGCATATTCCCTGGGACAAGTTGCGGCAGCGGGCCGGCGGCCTGGCGTTCGCGCTGGTGCTGAACGCGATCCTGCTGCTGGCGCTGCTGACGATGGCGCCGCATATCGATCCCAAGAAGGTCGAGGATCGTAATCCGGTGAGCTTCGATATCGAGCCGGCCAAGCAGGCGAACAAGGAAAAATCCAAGGCGCAGAAGGCGGAAAAGCGCGAGCGGGATACCGCCGCGCCCAAGCAGAAGAGCGAGCCGGTGGTGACGCCGCCAAAGCCGGTCCCGACGCCGAGCGTGGAGCCGCCATCGCCTTTCCCCTTCATCACGCTCGACAGCCGCCAGATGGCGGCGGCCGACATCGGCAAGATGGAAAAGAAGACGGCGGGCGTCGGCGACAGCGGCACCGGCAATGCCAAGGCGATCGTCGGGCCGGGCGAGGGACCGGGCGGTGTGCAATTGTTCGAGGCGGAATGGTATCGCCGGCCGACCCATGCCGAATTGTCGACCTATCTGCCCGCCAATGCGCCGGCGCAGGGCTATGGCCTGGTCGCGTGCAAGACGATCGACCATTATCATGTCGAAAATTGCCAGATGATCAGCGAATATCCGACCGGATCGGGCTTTGGCCGCGCCGTGCGCCTGGCCGCCTGGCAATTCCTGGTGCGCCCGCCCCGCGTCGACGGCAAGCCCCAGGTCGGCGCCTGGGTCCGCATCCGCATCGATTATACCCGGACGGTTGTCGGTGGCAGCGCAGGCGCGGACGACGACGGACGCTGAGGCCGCGTAGGCCGGGTATCTAGCAGAAGCGGACATTCCTCCCCGGCACGGGGAGGTGGCAGCGCGAAGCGCTGACGGAGGGGCAGGTGCCTCTTGGCGCTGCGCTATCCGGCCTGTGCCCCTCCACCACTCGCTACGCGAGCGGTCCCCCTCCCCGTGCCGGGGAGGAATGTCTTGTTTCCACCCATTCCCGCCAAGGGCAGGACAATCGGTCCGGCTTGATCCCCTTCCGGTCGCGGCCTACACCCGCGGCATGACTATTGCCTCCTATCCGGCGCTGCGCATGCGCCGCACCCGTGCCACCGCCTGGAGCCGGGCGATGCATGCCGAAAACCGCCTGTCGCCCAGCGATTTCATCTGGCCCCTGTTCGTGACCGAAGGGGACGGCGTCGAGGAACCGATCGTGGCGCTGCCCGGCGTGTCGCGCTGGTCGGTCGACCTGATGGTGGCCCGCGCGAAGGAAGCGCGCGACGCCGGCATCCCCTGTCTGGCGCTGTTCCCCAATACCCAGGCCGAACGCCGCAGCGACGATGGCGCCGAGGCGCTGAACCCCGATAACCTGATGTGCCGGGCGATCCGCGCGATCAAGGATGCTGTGCCCGATATCGGCGTGCTGACCGACGTGGCGCTCGATCCCTATACCGCCCATGGCCAGGACGGGCTGCTCGACGAGACCGGCTATGTCGTCAATGATGCGACGATCGACGTGCTGATCGGCCAGTCGCTCAATCAGGCAGCGGCGGGCGCCGACATCATCGCGCCGAGCGACATGATGGACGGCCGGATCGGCGCGATCCGCGAGGCGCTGGAGGAAACCGGCCACGCCAATGTCCAGATCATGGCCTATGCCGCCAAATATGCCAGCGCCTTCTATGGCCCGTTCCGCGACGCGGTGGGATCGCGCGGGCTGTTGAAGGGCGACAAGAAAAATTATCAGATGGACCCGGCCAATGGCGAGGAGGCGCTGCGCGAGGTCGCGCTGGACCTGGCCGAGGGCGCGGATAGCGTGATGGTGAAGCCGGGCCTGCCCTATCTGGATATCGTCGCGCGGGTGCGCGATCGTTTCTCCGTCCCGGTCTTCGCCTATCAGGTGTCGGGCGAATATGCGATGATCGAGCATGGCGCCGCCGCCGGGTCGGGGGACCGCGATGCGCTGATCCTGGAAACGCTGATGGCGTTCAAGCGGGCGGGCTGTTCGGGCGTGCTGACCTATCATGCGCTGCACGCGGCGCGACTGCTGAATGGCTGAGGCGCAGATGACCGATCATCCCGCCGACCATCCCGATGTTTCGATCATCCCGCTGAACGGCAAGGCGCCGCTGATCCACCCCAGCGCCTTCATCGCGCCGGGATGCCGGATCATCGGCGACGTCGAGATCGGCGCGGATGCCAGCATCTGGTATAATTGCGTGATCCGGGGCGATGTGAACCATATCCGCATCGGCGCGCGCACCAATATCCAGGACGGCACGGTTGTCCATTGCGATAGCCCCGGCGACGGCCGTCCGGGCTATCCGGCGGAGGGCTATCCCACCATCATCGGCGAGGATGTGCTGATCGGCCATATGGCGATGGTCCATGGCTGCGTGCTGGAGGACCGCGCGTTCGTGGGGCTGGGCGCGATCGTGATGAGCGGCTGCACGGTGGAGAGCGACGCGATGCTGGCGGCCGGCGCGCTGCTGTCGCCCGGCAAGACGGTGCTGCATCGGCAGCTCTGGGCCGGGCGTCCGGCCAAATATATGCGCGACCTGACCGACGAGGCGATCATCACCATGCGCGAGGGCGTCGACCATTATGTCCATAATGGCAAGGCGCATAAGGGCGCGGTGCGCCAGATGGGCTGAAAACCGGCGCATTTCCGGTTTCTGGCGATCCGTCGTCGTCAACCAATTGTCCGACATTATTTTGCGAAAATTGCGTGAATTAGCAATTAATCAAGTTTTTGCGCGGAATGGCAGTCCCGACATTTCATTCGGGATTATCCATGAAATTCCGCAATTTATTTCTGAGGCATGACGGTAGTGTCAGTGTCGTTGCTGCCCTGTCGCTGATCGGCGTTATCGGCATGGCGGGTCTGGCTGTCGATCTCAATCGCGGCTATGAGCGGCGGATCGCGACGCAGCGCGTGGCCGACATGGCGGCGCTGGCCGCAGCCGTCGCCTACAAGGCGGACGGATCGCAGGCGATATTGCGGCCCACCGCGGTCGACCTGGTCACCGCCCATGGCATCACTGATGCGACGATCGACGTCGCGCTGCTGGCCGACACGCCCGAAGCCGGCGCCAAGGCAGTGCGCGTCGAACTGACGACGCCGCTGCCGCTCAGCCTCAGCCGCATATTGGGCGCTGCGGCGACCATGCCGGTGAAGGTCAGCGCGATGGCGCGCCTGGCCGGCAGCGCGTCGGCCACGCCCTGCATTCTGGGCCTCGCGTCGTCGGGCAATGCGGTCGAGACGCAGGGCGGCGCGACGATCAACGCGACCGACTGTTCGGTGGTCGGCACCGGATCGGTCAACAATGGCGGGTCGGGCATCACGGCCAAGGAAATCGTCTCGGGCGCGGCCGACATCATCAACAATTATGGCACCTTGTCGGCCGATCTGCTGCGCTATGCGGGCAGCTTTTCCAATCCCAGCTGGAACGGCAATGTCCCGGCGGCTGACAAGCGGATCAACCAGTCGACCGCGATTAGCGACCCGCTCGCCAATTCGATGGATCTCGCCACCGCGCGGCAATTGCTCGGCACCTTCCGCACGCCACGGACCATCGCCAATCCGGTGACGCCGGCCTGCGCCGACATATGGACTTTCGGCAATTCGCCCTCGGCCGGTGCCGCCCCCTTCCGTCAGGGCAACAGCGCCAAATTCACCGTGCCTGCCGGCAATTACTGCCTGTCGCGGATCACGATCGACGGTGGCATCACTGTCACCTTCCAGGCTGGCTCCACCGTCACCGTCGCCAATGGCGTGTCGGTTGGTGGCGGTTCGACTGTCAATTTCGGTGACAATGTCTGGCGGATCAATGGCGGCTTCAACAGTGGATCGAGCGGTGTCACCTTCGGCAATGGCGAAGTGTCGATCGGCGCCGGCACGGTCAGCTTTGCGGGCACAAACCGGATCGGCACCGGGCCGGTCTCGATCGCGGCGAACATCACGCTGTCAGGCGGCACGTCCCTGGCGGTGGGCGCGGGCAGTCATGGCTTCAAGGGGATCAGCGTCGGCGGCGGCAGCTGGATGACGCTGGGCGATGGCGATCTGGACGTCGCCGGCCAGATCAGGATCGATGGTGATTCCACCCTGATCGCGGGCACCGGCAACTACACCCTGGCCAATGCCGGCGGCGACGCCATCACGTTGAGCGGCAGCGGCCGTTTCTTCATGGGCGACGGGCTGTTCAGCGCGAATGGCAATATCGTGACGGCCGGCGGCAGCCGCCTGGTCTTCGGCAAGACCGCCAATCACCTGATCAACGGTAATCTGTCGATCGCCGGATCGGTGCTGTTCGGCGCCGGGCGCTATACGGTGAGCGGCGGCCTGACCAATGGCACCGGCGGCACGACCTGGCCCTATACCTCACCGATCACCAACCAGAGCTGGGGCCAGACGCTGGAGGGCGTTTCGGTGTCCGGCTATGACATGGCCGGCGTCAATGTCAGCTTCATCCTGGGCGGGACGATCAACCTGGCCGGCGGGGCCAAGACCAAGCTGATTGCCCCCACCAGCACCGTCGAAGGGGCGGCCATCGCCGACATATTGGTCGACAGCCTGACATCGCAGGCGACCAACTGGGGCGCAGGATCGCAGAATGTCTTTTCCGGCGTGGTCCATCTGCCCAATTCGGCCGTGACCATGTCGGGCGGCAACAACAGCCTGTCGACGGGCCAGTGCTTCACCCTGATCGCCTATCGCGTCACGGCAAGCGGCGGCGCCAATGCGGGCACCGCCTGCAAGTCGATCAGCGATCTGGTCGGCGGCAGCGGCGGCGATGTGGAGCTGGTGGCATGATCGGTGGCTTGCGAAAGCTGCGTCGCTCGGAACGGGGCGTGGCCACCGTCGAGTTCGCGCTTTGGTTGACCCTGTTCTTCACGATCAGCCTGGTCGCGATCGACATCGCCCAGTTCACCATCCAGCGCGGGCGGCTGGCCGAAGCGGTCAGCGGTGCATCACTGTCGGCCTTCAAGACACGCGACGCGGTGCAGTTCCAGTCCATCCCCGCCTATGTCCAGGCGATGGCGGCGGCGCCGGGGCAAAGCCCGATCACCGTCACCGTCGGCTGCAATGGCGGGACCGGCAATTGCACGAACAGTTCCCGCGTCTGCGCCTGCCTCAGCCAGACGGGCAGCTTCATTCCGACCAACAGTTGCGGCCAGAGCTGTGGCAGCGGCGCGAGCGCGAACAGCCGGTCGGGCTATTATCTCGACATCGTCGCGAGCTACAAGTTCAACCCGCAATTCGTCCCGGCCTCGCTCGCGGAAAAGGCGGTCATCACCCAGAAGACGACGGTGCGTCTGCAATGACCCGATGGCTGAACCCTATCCGATCGAACCAGACGGGCGCAGTCGCAATCGAATTTGCGCTGCTGGCGCCGGTCTTCTTTGCCTGCCTGTTCGGCGTGATCGAACTGGGGCGGCTGGCCTGGACCAAGCAGGCGCTGCGCGAGGCTGCCTACAGCACGGCGCGCTGCCATTTGGTCAATGACAGCGCGTGCGGCACCACGCAGCAGCAGATCAGCTATGCCGTGGCGCGGGCCAAGGCGAACGGCATCGTCATTGCCGCGGCGAATGTCAGCATTCAGGCCAATGTGGCGTGTCGCGGTGTCGGCCAGGCCAGCATGGTCGAGATCAACAAGCCGTTCAGCTCGCCCATCAGCCAGCTCGTGCCGCTACCGACGACGGTGTCGGCGAAATCCTGCCTGCCGGGGCTGGCGGGCTGACAGATGGGCTAATGCCCGGCGCTCCGGTCAGGGCTGGGGCAGGCGGTTCTTCAGCGCGTCGATCCGGTCATTCTGGCTGTCGACCATCGACAGGACGCTGGCGCGCGCCGCGTCGATATCCGCGACGCCGCCCTTTTCCGACCCATCGGCGACCGCGTTGGAGCGTTCGATGAACAGGGTGTCGAGGCTGGCAAGCGCGGAGACGCTGTCATTACGCGCGGATTCGGCGGCGCTGATCGCGACCTGCGCCGCGACCCAGGCGTCGCTCGATACCGATGCGCGGCCGGCGCTGTTCACGGCGCGGTCGGCGCTGGCATAGGCCTTGTCGAAATTGGCGCTGCCGTTCTGCGCCTGGCTGGTCAGCTGGCCGATCTGCGCCTTGAGCTTGTCGTCGGCCGGCACGGGAAGCGGGGCGGCCGGCGCCTCGGCCATCGGCGCGCTTTCGACCGGGCGCTTGGCAAGCGAGGGATAGCTTTCATGCGCGCCGGCGCAGCCCGACAGGATCAGGGCGATGGTGGGAAGGAAGCGGCGCGTGATCATGATCTGCATCTAGGGCGGGACCGAACGGGGTGCAATGGCCCTCTGTCCGGTCCCGCGCGATAGATTAGCGGGGCAGGGCGGCAGCTTCGCGCGCCAGTGCCTCGATCTTGTCGGGATCGACCGGCCCCTTGGGCACGACCCAGCTGCCGCCGACGCATTTGATGAAGGGCTGGGCCAGCCATTCGGGCGCGCTCTGGGCGGTGATGCCGCCGGTCGGGCAGAAGCGGGCGGTGTGCAGCGGCGCGGCCAGCGCCTTGAGCGCCGGAAGGCCGCCCGAGGTTTCGGCCGGGAAGAATTTGAAGTGGGACAGGCCCATGTCCATGCCGCGCATGATGTCGCCGGCGGTGGCGGTGCCCGGCAGGAAGGGGATATTGGCGGCGATCGCCGCCTTGCCCAGCGGTTCGGTGAGGCCGGGGCTGACGATGAAGCGGGCGCCCGCTTCCATCGCGGCGTCGAGCTGGGCCGGGTTCAGCACCGTGCCGGCGCCGACGACCGCGCCCTCGACCTTTGCCATCTCGCGGATGACGTCGAGCGCGGCGGGGGTGCGCAGCGTGACTTCAAGTGCGGGCAGGCCGCCCTTCACCAGCGCCTGAGCAATGGGGAGCGCATCCTCGACCCGATCGACCACCAGCACCGGGATCACCGGGGCCAGTTCCATCACCTGTTCGACGGTCAAGCTCATGCATTCTTCTCCCTAAAGGCCGCGGCAGCGCCGAACAGGCCGATTTCTTCATGGATCGCGCAGCGGATCGGCACGGTTGCCATCAGGCTCTCGAACCGGCCCTTGGCCTTGAAGCGGGTGTGGAAGCCGCTCTGTTCGAGAAAATCCTTCATCCGCTGGGTGAGGCCGCCGGCCAGTACCACCGCATGGGGGCCGTGCGCCAGTGCTAGATCGCCCGCGACCGAGCCATAGCAGAGGCAGAAGCGGTCGAGCGCGCGTCGGGCGAACTCGTCGCTGCCGTCGAGCGCGGCCTGCCACAATTCGGGGTCTTCCATCAGCATGACCCGGTCATGGCCGATGGTGGCGAGCGCCTTGTAGATATAGTTGAGGCCCGGCCCCGACACGATACGCTCGGTCGAGACGCGCAGGAACTTGTCGCGCAGATAGTCGAGGATCTTCACCTCAATCTGGTCGAGCGGGGCGAAGTCGAGATGGCCGCCTTCGGTCGCGATGACATGGGGATGGCCATCATCATAGGCGATCATCGCGACACCAAGGCCGGTGCCGGGACCGACCACGGTGACGCCCCCGTCGCGCGGGAAGGGGCGGTCCTCACCGAACAGCAGGGGCAGATTTTCGTCGGGCAGGCGCGAGACGGCGTGGGCGACCGCCTCGAAATCATTGACCAGGCGCACGGTGCGCAGGCCCAGATCCTCCGCCAGCGTGTCGGCGCGGATGACCCAGTTGCTGTTGGTCAGCTTGATGACTTCGCGGCCGATGGCGGTGGCGAAGGCGATCGACGCGGCGTCGGGCAGCGGGGTGTCGCTATCCTTGCTTTCGTCTTCGACGAACGCGCCCCAGCAGGCCTGGAGGCTGGGATAGTCGGCGACCTTGTATTTGCGGACGGTGCCGAGTGTCGGCACGCCCTTGTCGTCCAGCGAGGCGCGGGTGAAGCGCGCATTGGTGCCGCCAATGTCAGCGGCGATGATGTCGGTCATTTGTCTCTCTCTCCGGACATTCGCGCCAGCGCATCCCAGTGCGCCGGCACGAATGGCTGTGCTTATATCGCGAGTTCGGCGTCCATCGCGGCGAGGATCGGGGAAGCGCCCTGTTCGGCAAGGTCGCTATTGTGGCGGAACAGCGCGAACAGTTCGCGGCCGGTGTCATAGGGCGGAGGCGGCGCGGCGGGAGTGTCGCGCGCGTCCCAGGTGGCGGCGTCGACCAGCGCCTCGACCTGACCGCTTTCGGCACAGACGCGGACGAGATCGCCATCGCGCAGCTTGCCGATCGGGCCACCACCCAGCGCCTCGGGCGACAAATGGATGGCGGCGGGCACCTTGCCCGACGCGCCCGACATGCGACCGTCGGTCAGCAGCGCGACCTTGAAACCGCGATCCTGCAGCACGCCCAGCGCCGGGGTCAGCTTGTGCAGTTCGGGCATGCCGTTGGCGCGCGGGCCCTGGAAGCGGACGACGACGACGACGTCGCGTTCCAGTTCGCCCGCCTTGAAGGCGCGCAGCACATCGTCCTGATCGTGGAAGATCGCGGCGGGGGCTTCGATCGTCCAGCGTTCCTTGTCGACGGCGCTGACCTTCATCACGCAGCGACCAAGATTGCCCTGGAGCAGCTTCATGCCGCCATCGGCCTGGAACGGGTTGGAGGCCGGGCGCAGCATCGCCTCGTCGCGGCTGGCGGGGACATCCTGCCAGACCAGCGCGTCATCCTGCAGCACCGGCTCCTTGCCATAATCGGTCAGATCCTGGCGTGCGACGGTCATGATGTCGCGATGGAGCAGGCCGGCGTCGAGCAGTTCGCGGATGATGACGGCCATGCCGCCCGCTGCGTGGAAATGGTTCACGTCGCCCGAGCCATTGGGATAGACGCGCGCCAGTAGCGGCACCACGTCCGACAGTTCGGCAAAGTCGGTCCAGTCGATATGGATGCCGGCCGCGCGCGCGATCGCGGGCAGGTGGATCGCATGGTTGGTCGAACCGCCGGTTGCCATCAGGCCGATGATCGCGTTGACGATCGCCTTTTCATCGATGCAGTGGCCGAGCGGGCGATAGTCGTTGCCGTCCCAGCCGATGTCGGCGATGCGATGGGTGGCGGCGCGGGTCAGTTCGCTGCGCAGCTTCGTGCCTGGATTGACGAAGGCGGCGCCGGGCATGTGCAGACCCATGACTTCCATCATCATCTGGTTGCTATTGGCGGTGCCGTAGAAGGTGCAGGTGCCCGCGCCATGATAGGAGGCGCTTTCGCTTTCCAGCAGTTCCTCGCGACCCACCTTGCCCTCGGCATAGAGCTGGCGGATGCGCACCTTTTCCTTGTTGGCGAGGCCCGAGGGCATCGGCCCGGCGGGGATCAGGATGGTCGGCAGATGGCCAAAGCGCAGCGCGCCGATCAGCAGGCCCGGCACGATCTTGTCGCAGATGCCGAGCATCAGATTGCCCTCGAACATCGCATGGCTGAGCGACACGGCGGTCGACAGGGCGATGGTGTCGCGGCTGAAAAGGGAGAGGTCCATGCCGGCCTGGCCCTGGGTCACGCCGTCGCACATGGCGGGCACGCCGCCCGCCACCTGCGCCGTGGCGCCGATCTCGCGCGCGGCGATCTTGATCTGCTCGGGGTAGCGGCCATAGGGCTGATGGGCCGAGAGCATGTCATTATAGGCGGTGATGATACCGATGTTCATCGCCCGGCCGGTGCGGATGACAGCCTTGTCCTCGCCGCTGGCGGCAAAGCCATGCGCGAGATTGCCGCAGGACAGCTGGGCACGGTTGGTGCCCGCGTCGCGGCCGCGCTCGATCAGGTCGAGATATTTGAGGCGCGTCGCCGCACTGCGCTCGGTGATGCGTTCTGTGACCTTGGCGATCACGGGGTGAAGATCAGTCATGCCAGCTGGCTCCGTCGCGTTCGATTAGGGCAATGGCCGAGGACGGCCCCCAGTTCCCGGAGGAATAGGTCGACACCTTCATGTGCGCCTCCTTCCATCCGTCGATGATGGAATCGATCCAGGCCCATTGGGCTTCCACTTCGTCGCGGCGGACGAACAAGGTCTGGTCGCCGGCGAGCAGGTCCAGGATCAGTCGTTCATAGGCGATGCGGCGACGCTGGCCGGCAAAGGCGGCGGTTAGCGACACGTCGAGCGTCACTTCCTCCAGTTGCACCTGCCGCTCCAGTCCCGGCCGCTTCGACATGATGGTCAGTCGGATATATTCTTCCGGTTGCAGGCGGATCACCAGCGTGTTCGGTTCCAGCCCGGAGCCCCCACCCGAATGTTGCCCGTCACGGCCGAAGATCGAATGGCGCACCGGCTTGAACTGGATCATGATTTCCGACTGGCGCGCGGGCAGCCGCTTGCCGGTGCGCAGGTAGAAGGGGACGCCCTGCCAGCGCCAATTGTCGATATGCGCCTTCAGCGCGACGAAGGTTTCGGTGTCGGACGGCTGGCCCAGTTCGTCGGCATAGCCGGTGACGATCTGGCCGCCGACGGCGCCGGGCGTATATTGGCCGCGCACGCTGTGGGTCTTGACCGTTTCGGCGGTCATCGGACGCAGCGAACGCAGCGCCTTCACCTTCTCGTCGCGCACGGCCGTGGGGTCCATGCGGGCGGGCGGCTCCATCGTCAGGATGGAAAGGATCTGGAGGATATGGTTCTGCACCATGTCGCGCAGCGCGCCGACACCGTCATAATAGGAAACGCGGCCTTCGAGGCCCACGGTTTCGGCGACGGTGATCTGGACATGGTCGATTGCGGTGGCGTTCCACAGCGGTTCGAACATGACATTGCCGAAGCGGAGCGCCAGCAGGTTCTGGACGGTTTCCTTGCCCAGATAATGGTCGACGCGGAAAATCTGCTCTTCAGCGAACAGGTGGCCGATGCTGTCGTTCACGACCTTGGACGAGGCGAGATCCTTGCCGATCGGCTTTTCCATCGCGATCCGCGTCCTGGGCGTCAGCAGCCCGGCGTCGGCCAGCCCCTGGGCGGTCGGGCCGAACAGCGAGGGCGGGGTAGAGAGATAGACGGAAATGCCGCGTTCCAGGCGTCCATCGACGCGCTCGGCCAGCTCGGCGAAATGGGCGCCGTTGCTGGAATCGACCGGCTGATAGAGGATCATCGCGCGGAAACGCGCGGCGATGTCGGCATCATAGCGGTCGGCCGGCAGGAACTGCTTGAGCGCCGCGCAGACTTCCTCGCGAAAGGCCTCGTCATCCATTTCGGTGCGGGCCGAAGCGATGATCAGGAAATCGTCGGGCAGCAGGCCGTCCGACAGAAGATTGTAGAGCGATGGGAAAATCATGCGCCGGGCAAGATCGCCGGTGGCACCGAACAACAGGAACGTGGCAGACGGTTCGGTCAAAGGACAGTCCTTCTCCGTTAGTTATCTATATCTGCACGATGCGGCTCTTATACCGGCCATGCTTCGTTACGCAAGCAGGCTATAGGCAGGAAAATGATGCTGCAACTGCGAACGACTCGCGGGAAGGCGGGGCGGTCTATAGCGTCGGTCAGCAGGCGGTGCGCAGGCCCCGGCGCCAGTTGAGGATATGCGCCCCGGCCAGCAGGGCACTGCCGCCGACGGTCCAGATCGCTTCGCTCAATGGGGTGCGGGCCAGCAGCGCGCCCACGGCCATCAGCAACAGGCCAGCCAGGCCGATGCCGAGCGGCAGCGCGGCGCGGTGGCGGCGCCAGCCCTGCAACAGCGCGAACAGGCTGGTCGGCACGGCGATGGCGAGCATCAGCAGGTGGAAGGATTCGCCCGGATCGATCCGGGCGGCGATGGTCGGCAGCAAGGCGAAGAGCAGCGGCAGGCCCAGGCAATGGACGGTGCAGAGCGCGGAGGCGCAGATGGCGAAGCCGTCCAGCCAGGAGCGGGGGCGGCCGGCCGGATCGCGTTCCGGCGCTTCGCAATGGGGCATGATGGTTCCTAAATGATATAATGTTACATTTTCATCGGCCATATCGATATGGGGGCATGGGAAGTCAAGGGCAGGGGGACGGAAGGCGTTGCCGGGGCGGTTGGTTGACGGCGCGGAAAGCGCTTTTGTTTCAACGCTGTCTTGCCGTGCTGCGGTGCGCGGCCTATCCCGTCTGCGGTCTTTGGGGGGAATAATGATGAAGCATGGGGTTGCGCGCCTGGCGTTGCTGGCGGGTGGGCTGGCGATGCTGGCCGCTTGTGGCGGTGGCGGATCCGACAGTGCGGGCACTGCGCCGCCGACCGTGACGCCCACGCCCACGCCCACGCCGACCGCCACCTGTTCGGTGCGGGAGCGGCAGGATTGGGCGGCGGCGACGCTCAAGGAATGGTATCTTTTCCCCGAAACCCTGCCGTCCGCGCTCAGCCCGGCCGGCTATGCCAGTGTCGACAGCTATATCGACGCGCTGACACAGGGCGCGCGGTCGCAGCGACGGGATCGCTATTTCACCTATCTCACCTCCATCAAGGCGGAGAATGCCTATTATCAGTCGGGGTCGAGCGCCGGCTTCGGCCTGCGCTTCGCGACCGACAGCGGGGTCACCCGCCTGTTCGTCATCGAATCGTTCGAGAACGGCCCGGCGCTCGCCGCCGGCATCGATCGCGGCGCGGAGATATTGGAGATCGGCACCAGCATCACCAACATGCGCAGCATATCGTCGCTGTTCGCGTCGGGCGGTGCCGATGCCGTGGCCGATGCGATGGGGCCGGACAGTGCCGGCACGACCCGGCTGCTGCGCATCGCCGATGCGACCAGCACGCGGACCGTATCCGTGACCAAGCGCGACTTCGACCTGATGCCGGTATCGAACCGCTATGGCGCGCGGGTGATCGACGATGGCGGCCGCCGTGTCGGCTATGTCAATCTGCGCACCTTCATCCTGTCGGCGGAGCAGCCGCTGCGCGACGCGTTCGCCGGTTTCAAGGCGCAGGGCGTGACCGACATCATCCTCGACCTGCGCTATAATGGCGGCGGCCTCGTTTCGACGGCCAAGCTGCTGGGCGATCTGATGGGCGCGAACCGGGCGTCGACCGACGTCTTCACCCGCATGACCTTCCGCCCGGAAAAGAGCGCGGAGAACGAGACCTATAATTTCGAGCCGCTGGCGCAATCGGTGGCGCCCACGCGCATCGCCTTCATCGGCAGCGGCGGGACGGCATCGGCGAGCGAACTGGTGATCAACGCCTTCATCCCCTATCTGGGTGCGCAGGCGGCGCTGATCGGCGCCAACACCTATGGCAAGCCGGTTGGGCAGATCGCGATCGATCGCGAAGCCTGTGACGACCGGTTGCGCGTGGTGGCCTTCGCCACCCAGAACAGCGCGGGCAATGCCGATTATTATGATGGACTGGCGAGCAGCATCAAGGCCAGTTGCCAGGCATGGGACGATATCAGCTATCCGCTGGGCGATCCGCGCGAGGCGGCGACCCGGCAGGCGCTGGACTTCATCGCCGGGCGGAGTTGTACGCCGATCGGCGGCGCGGTGGCGACGCTCAGCCGCAAGGCGGTGACGTCGCCGGTGTCCGCCCCGCGCGAATTGCTGGCGCCGCAGCGGCCCAATCCGGCCCAGCGCGAGGTGCCGGGTCTGTTCTGACCGGTCAATCGATCAGGTGGCAGCGCTGACTGCGATCAGCGCTGCTTCTTGGTGATGGTCGCGGTGAAATCGGGATCTTTGTTCGCCACCCAGTCGACGAACTTGCGGATCGGCGGATGGAGCAGCAGGCCTTCCACGTCCATGCCGTGGCGCTGCAATTCGGAATTGGTGAAATTGGCGATCAGCGTCTGCTGGCAGATGCCGTGCATCGGCACGACGTCGCGGCCGCCCCTGCTCTTGGGAACGGGATGGTGCCACACGATGGTCGTGCCCGTTGGACGCCCGCACAGCCAGCAGGGCGGTGGGGGCGGCGCTTCCGCTTCCTCGCTATGCACATCTTCATAGGGGCCGTGTTTGGAATATTTGCGGGCCATGTCTCTGCCTGGATTGAAGGAAACTTTGGCCGCTCCCTATCGCAGCCGGCGCGGCAGCGCCACGGGGATCGTCATGGCCGCTTGACTCATTTCGATATTTAGCTAATTGTCTCATCATGAGCCAGGTCTTCCGCGCCTTGTCCGATCCGACCCGTCGCCGGGTGCTGCAATTGCTGCGCCAGGGGCCGATGAGCGCGGGCGAACTGAGCGACCAGTTCGATGTCTCCAAGCCGACCATGTCGGCGCATTTCGCGGTGCTGAAGGAGGCCGACCTGGTCCATGCCGAAAAGGCCGGCAAGTCGGTCATCTATCATCTCAAGCTGTCGGTGCTGGAAGAGGCGCTGCTGGGCTTTGCCCAGTCGTTCGGCATCGGCGTGGAGGCGCCGGATCAGCAACGGGAGAAGGCAGGATGGACAGGGAATTGAAGGCGGGCTTGCTCTGGGGCGGCGGTATCCTGCTGCTGGCGTTGGCCGCCAGCCAGGGACGCAAGCTCGACTGGCTGGACAGTGACATGGTTACGCGGCTGGTGATCGGCGCCAACGGGTTGATGATCGCCTGGTATGGCAATCGCATGCCCAAGGCTTTTCTGCCCGACGCCTGCGCGCGGCAGGTGGCACGGGTCGGCGGCTGGTCGATGGCGCTCAGCGGCATTATCTATGCCGGCTTCTGGGCGTTCGCGCCGATACCGGTGGCGGTGGTCGGCGGCTGCATCGCGGTGGGGGTGGGGATGGCCGTGACGATCGGCTATGGCCTCACTCTTCGCGCCCGGCTGCGGGCTCGCCGCTAGGCCCTTGTTTCGCCTGCCTGGCGGCTTTGTTGCGGGAGTGATTTTGGGGGCTTTGCAGCCGGTTCATGACCTGCTAGGTGCCGCCTTCCACGATCAGATGCGGGCGTGGTGAAACTGGTAGACGCGCCGGACTCAAAATCCGGTTCCGCAAGGAGTGTCGGTTCGATTCCGACCGCCCGCACCATCTTTTGATCGGCCTCGATTGCCGCCATTTGCGGCCTCGCTTATTCCTCGCAAAATTGCAGATGGCGTTACGGACCTTTTTAGGCCCGCTGCCTTTCAGCGGCCCGGCTGCGCCTGGAACCAGGGGATCATCCGCGCGATCGCATCCTCGACCCGGTCGGTCGAGACGGCGAAGCTGAAGCGGATGAAGCGGTGGCCGTCGACCGGATCGAAATCGATCCCCGGTGCGGTGGCGACGCCGGTTTCGCGCAGCAGCTTCTGGCAGAAGGCCAGGCTGTCATTGGTGAGATGGCTGATATCGGCATAGATATAGAAGGCGCCATCGGGCGGGGCGATGCTGGCGAGGCCGAGCGCGGGCAGGGCGTCGAGCAGCAATTGCCGGTTGCGGCGATAGGTGTCGACATGGCCTTCCAACTCGTCGGTGCAGTCGAAGGCAGCCAGCCCCGCCTGCTGTGCCAGCACCGGTGGCGTCAGGAACAGATTGCCCATCCGCGCCCGCGCCGCTTCGATCAGGTCGGCGGGCACGACGATCCAGCCCAGCCGCCAGCCGGCCATGCTGAAATATTTGGAGAAGCTGTTCACGATCACCGCGTCCAGGGCAAATTCCAGCATCGACCGGGCCGGCTCGCCGAAGCTGAGGCCATGATAGATTTCGTCGGAGATGATGCGGATGCCACGGTCGGCGCACACTTTGGCGATCGCCGCCAGTTCGTCGGCCGGGATGATCGTGCCGGTCGGGTTGGCCGGGCTGGCGAGGATCAGGCCGTCTGGCGCTGGCTCGATTGCGGCCAGCGCGTCGGCGCTGATCTGATAGCGTTCGGCCGAACCGCAGGCGATCTCGACCGGCTCCAGATAGAGGGCCTTCAACGTATTGCGATAGGCGACATAGCCCGGCCGCGCGGTGGCGACGCGGGCGCCGGGCGCGAACAGGCTGGTGAGCGCCAGCACCAGGCCGGGCGAGGCGCCGCAGGTCAGCAGCACCTGTTCGGGATCGACGGCGACATTGTGCCGGTCGGCATAGAGGCGGGCGATCCGTTCCTTTAGCGCCGGACTTTCCCAATAGCCCATCGGGTCGGTATCGAGCACCTCATGCGCCAGCGCGATGGCGGCGGCGGGCGCACCGGTCGAGGGCTGGCCGAACTCCATGTGCAGGATGGAGCGGCCCTGGGCCTTGAGAGCATGGGCCTCGCGGCTGATGGCGATGGCGTGGAAGGGATCGATCTGGGCAATCATGCCGGGTGCCTATTCTGTGCGGGCAACCATGTCCATGGCCGCTACGTTCTGTCTGGCATGAACCAAGCGCTGCTCACCGCCCTGCAATATTATGGTGCCAGCGCCGCCACCCTTGCGGCGCTGGTGGTGTCGCTGAACCTGGGGCGGCGGATCACCGGCTGGGCGTTCGTGCTGTTCGTCACCAGCTCGATCGCGCTGGTCGGCTGGGGCTTTCTCGACAAGGACAGCGAGGGCATCGGCTGGCAGAATGTCGCGCTGTTGGCGATCAACGCGGTCGGCGTGTGGCGCTATCTGATCTCGAAACATGCGGTGCGCGACCGATAGTCCTCCCCTGCAAGGGGAGGTTGCTGCGCAAATGGTCCCTCTCCCCTTGCAGGGGAGGAGTTTTTAGGCTTCGGCGATCCACACCTCGACCGGCACCTTGTCCTGCAGCAAGGCCAGGCGGATCGGTAGCTCTTCGACCGGGCCGCCGGCGAGCGCCTGGTCATAGACCGCCTTCTTGCCCGCGCCGCCGATCTGCAGGAAGATATGGCGGCTCTGCAGGATCGCATGCGCGGTCAGCGACAGGCGCTGGTGCGGCGCGACCGGCGGGGTGGCGGCAATGGTGTAAGCCTGGCTGGAAAGCCCCTCGGCCAGTTCCTTGCCCTCCGGGAAGAGCGAGGCGGTATGGCCGTCATCGCCCATGCCGAGCAGGATGATGTCGAACGGCCAGGGGAGGGCGGTAAAGTCCGCCTCGACCGCGCTCTGGCCGGCATAGGCGTCGGCGGCGCTGTTCTTCATCGGCACGAAGCGTGCGGCCGCCGCCGGACCCTGCAGCAGGGTTTCGCGCACCAGCCGCTCGTTGCTGTCGGCGCTGACCGGATCGACCCAGCGTTCATCGACCAAAGTGACGATCAGCTTCGTCCAGTCGAGCGGAACCTTCGACAGCGCTTCCAGCACGGGGCGGGGCGAGCGGCCGCCCGAGACGGCCAGCGTCGCGACACCGCGCTGGGCGATCGCCTCCGACAACAGGGTGGCGATGCGGGCGGCGATGTCGGTGGCAGCTTCGGCGCCGGTGGCAAAGATATGTTCGGTCGGCATGGCTCTCACTCGACGATTTCGGGAAGGGTGCAGATGTCGATCCATTGCGCCCCGGTCAAGGCGGCAAGCCGGTCGGGTGTCAGTTCGACCGAGGCGGTGCGCGATCCCGCCGCCGGAAACACGGTGTCGAACGCCTGCAAGGAGACATCACAATAGACCGGCAGGGCGCTGGCGAGGCCGAAGGGGCAGACACCGCCGACCGGATGGCCGGTGATCTCCTCCACCTCATGCGCGCCCAGCATGCGCGGCTTGGCGCCCAGAGCCGCCTTCGCCTTGCCATTGGACAGGCGGGCGTCGCCGCGGGCGCAGACCAGCACCACCCTGTCGCCGACGCGCAGCGACAGCGTCTTGGCGATGCGGGCGGGTTCGACGCCCAGCGCGGCTGCTGCCTCGATCACCGTCGCGGTGCTGGTCCCCTGGTCGATGATCGCGACATCGGGCGCCTGCGCGGCGAAGAAGGCGCGAACGCTGGCTTCGCTCATGCCTTCTGGATATCGCTGAGCTTGCGTTCCCAGGCGAGCGCATGGTCGACGATCTGGCCGAGATCGGCATAACGCGGCTGCCAGGGAAATTCCGCCATCAGCGCGCTATTGTCGGAAATCAGCGCGTCTGGATCGCCGGCGCGGCGCCCTTCCAGCCGGCGCTCGATCGTCATGTTGGTGACCCGGTCGACCGCATCCAGCACTTCGAGCACGGAGAAGCCCCGGCCATAGCCGCAATTGAGCATGTAATTGCGATCGGGATGGGCGATCAGCGCTTCAAGCGCCAGCACATGGGCGGCAGCCAGATCGCTGACATGGATATAGTCGCGCACGCCGGTACCGTCGGGCGTGGCGAAATCCGTGCCGAAGACGCTGACATGGCTGCGCTTGCCCAGCGCCGCCTCGACCGCGACCTTGATCAGGTGGGTGGCGCCCGCCGTCGACTGGCCGGTGCGGCCCTGCGGATCGGCGCCGGCGACGTTGAAATAGCGCAGCGCGCAGAAGTTCATGGCGTGGGCGGCGGCGACGTCGCGCAGCATATATTCGGTCATCAGCTTCGACATGCCATAGGGATTGATCGGCCGCTGCGGCGTCGTTTCCCTGACCGGGCTTTCCTCCGGGATGCCATAGGTGGCGGCGGTCGAGGAGAAAATGAAATGGGGGACGCCGATGGCGACCGCGCTTTCCAGCAGGTCGCGGGTCTTGGCGCTGTTGTTGTTGTAATATTTGAGCGGGTTTTCGACCGATTCCGGTACCACCACCGATCCGGCGAAATGCATGATCGCCTGGACGCCATGTTCGCGCAGCGTCGCCTGTACCAGCGCCTGGTCTGCGATGTCGCCCTGCACGAAGGGGATGTCCTGCGGCACGGCCCAGCGGAAGCCGGTGACCAGATTGTCGATCACCACCACGCCATAGCCGGCATCCTTCAGCGCCAGCACCGCATGGCTGCCGATATAGCCGGCGCCGCCCGTGACCAGAACCGTTGGCTTGCTCATAAAGAAAAGGTCTCCCCGAATATGTCCGGGGAGACCTAATACAGAAGCGTTACGATTTACAAATCGCTCATGCTGCAGCGCGAGACGGAACGGGGCGATAGAAGGTCGCACCGTTGGCGGCCATTTCCCGCAACTGCGCCGTGGGGGCGAAGCGCGAGCCATGGGCGGCGGCCAGCCGGTCCAGCACGGCCACGACATGGGCGATGCCGACCGTGTCCATATGGCTGAACGGACCGCCGGTATAGGGCGCGAAGCCCCAGCCGAAGATCGCGCCGATGTCGCCATCTTCCGGCGTTTCCAGCACGCCTTCCTCGAAGCAGCGGGCGCATTCGATCAACTGGCGATAGAGGAGGCGTTCCTTGACTTCCTCGACATCCGGCTGGGCGTCGGCGCGCGGGAACAACTCGCCCAGCACCGGCGAGAGATGCTTCTTGCCGCCCTCGGGATAGTCGTACCAGCCCTTGCCATTCTTGCGGCCCAGGCGATCGGCTTCGACCATCTTGAGCATGATGTCGTCCGACCCCTGGGGAACATAGGCGTCGCCCAGCTCCTTCTTGGCGGCGGTCATGATCTTGACGCCCAGTTCGATCGACACTTCGTCGCTGACGGCCAGCGGGCCGGTCGGCATGCCAAGCTGCTTGCCGGCATTTTCGATCAGCGCCGGGTTGATGCCTTCGCCGACCAGCTCCGCGCCTTCCTGCACATAGGTGCCGAAGCTGCGCGAGGTGTAGAAGCCGCGGCTGTCATGGACGACGATCGGGGTCTTCTTGATCTGGGCAACGAAGTCGAGCGCCTTGGCGATCGCGGCCGGGCCGGTCTTCTCGCCCAGGATGATCTCGACCAGCGGCATCTTCTCGACCGGCGAGAAGAAGTGGACGCCGATGAAATTCTCGGGCTTGGACCAGGCATTGGCGAGCTTGGTGATTGGCAGGGTCGAGGTGTTGGAACCGAAGATGGTGTCGGCGCCCAGCACGGCTTCGACCTGCTTGGTCACTTCCGCCTTGATCGCGACATCCTCGAACACCGCTTCGATCACGAAGTCGGCGCCGGCGAGCGCGGCATAGTCGGTGGTCGGGGTGACGCGGGCCAGGGTGGCGGCCATCTTCTCGGGCGTCATGCCACGACCCAGGCGCTTGGCCAGCACCGCCTCGACATGGGCCTTGCCCTTTTCGGCATAGGCCTGGTCACGGTCGAACAGCACCACGTCCATCCCGGCCTGCGCCGCGACGGTGGCGATGCCCGCGCCCATCATGCCGGCACCCAGCATGGCGAGCTTGGTGGTCGGCGCCTTGGGCTCGTCCTTGGGACGGCGTGCGCCGCGCTCGGCCGCCTGCTTGTTGACGAACAGGGTGCGGATCATGTTCGACGCCTGCGGATCGGCGGCGACCTTGGCGAAATATTTGCTCTCGATCCGGATCGCCCGGTCCATCGGCAGGGTGATGCCCTCATAGACCGCCGACAGCAGGGCGATCGGCGCGTTCATGTTGCGCTGGGTCTGCTTGAGCGTCATCGGCAGGGCGCCGGCCATGGTCTGGACGAAGGCGGGGTTGAAGCCGCCGGCGCCGCCTGGAACCTTGAAGCCCTTGACGTCCCAGGGCTGGGTATTGGCGGTCGGGTTCGCCTTGACCCAGTCCTTGGCGGCGGCAAGCGCCGTGCCCTGCGGCACCACGGTGTCGACGACCTTCAGCATCGCGGCTTCGGCCGGGCGGAACAGCTTGCCCTGCAGCATGTACATCAGCGACGCCTGCACGCCCATGATGCGCGGCAGGCGCTGCGATCCGCCGCCGCCGGGGAACAGGCCGATCAGGATTTCGGGCAGGCCGAGCTGGGTCTTGGGGCTGTCGCCGACGAAGCGGCGATGGCAGGCCAGCGCCAGTTCGAAGCCGCCGCCGACACAGGTGCCCTCGATCGCGCAGGCGACCGGCTTGCCGGCGGTTTCCAGGCGACGGAACAGCTGGTTCAGCACGAACACATTGTCGAAGATCGCGGTGGGTGCGGGGCGCTGGCCATCGGCGCTGGCCAGCATCGACCCGAAATATTTGAGGTCCATGCCGGCCATGAAGCCGCTGTCCTTGCCCGATGCGATGACCGCGCCCTTAATGCCCTCTTCCGACGCGATGCGGGTGATGGCGGTGTCGAGGTCAGCCAGGAAGTCGGGGCCGATGACGTTCATCGACTGGCCGGGCACGTCGATCGTCAGGGTGGCGATGCCGTCGGCATCGATGTCGAATGCGATGGTGTTCATTGGTATGGCTACCTTTCCCAAACCCCGTTCGTCCTGAGTAGCCCCTTCGACTGCCTGCCAAGGCAGGCGCTCAGGACGGGCATTGAGCGAAGTCGAAATGGCGTATCGAAGGATGCTTCGATACGGGACTTCGACAGGCTCAGTCCCTACTCAGCACGAACGGGTCTTATACTTGTTTCAAACGCGCTCGATGATGATGCCGGTGCCCATGCCCGCGCCGACGCACAGGTTGATGAGCGCGGTGCCCTTGCCCGAGCGTTCCAGCTCGTCGAGCGCGGTGCCCAGCACCATGGCGCCGGTGGCGCCCAGCGGATGGCCCATGGCGATCGCACCGCCATTAACGTTGATCTTGCTATGGTCGAGCTTCATCGCCTGCATGTAGCGCAGCACGACCGAGGCGAAGGCTTCGTTCAGTTCCCACAGGTCGATGTCGGCGGTGGTCATGCCAGCACGGGCCAGCAGCTTGCCGGCGACAAATTCCGGGCCGGTCAGCATGATCAGCGGTTCGGACCCGATCGAGGCCATCGCCTTGATCTTCGCGCGCGGCTTCAGGCCGTATTTCTCGCCGATTTCCTTGTTGCCGACGAGAACCGCGGCGGCGCCATCGACGATGCCGCTGCTGTTGCCGGCATGATGGACATGGTTGACCTTTTCCAGCTCGGGATAGCGCAGCAGGGCGACGGTATCGAAGCCGGGCATCTCTTCGCCCAGTGCCTGGAAGCTGGGCTTCAGGCTGCCGAGCGACTGCATCGTCGCGTCGGGGCGCATATGTTCGTCATGGTCGAGCGCGATGCCGCCGATCACGTCGCGGACCGGCACGATCGACTTCTTGAAACGGCCTTCGTCCCATGCGGCCTTGGCGCGGCGCTGGCTCTCGACGGCATAGGCGTCGACATCGTCGCGGCTGATGCCGAACTTGGTGGCGATCACGTCGGCGCCGATGCCCTGGGGCGCGAAATAGGTCTTGTAGGCGACCGCCGGGTCCATCGCCCAGGCGCCGCCGTCCGATGCCATCGGCACGCGGCTCATCGATTCGACACCGCCGCCGATCGCGAACATCACTTCGCCCGAATAGACCTTGGCGGCGGCCATGTTGACCGCTTCCAGGCCCGATGCGCAGAAACGGTTGATCTGCACGCCCGGCACGGTCTGGGCATAGTCGGCGTTGAGCACGGCGACGCGCGCGATGTCCGCGCCCTGTTCGCCCACCGGGCTGACGCAGCCCAGGATCACGTCGTCGACGTCTGCGGTGTCGATCTGGGTGCGGTCACGCACCGCTTCGAGCATCTGCGTCGCAAGCTGGATGGGGGTGATGTCGTGGAGCGAACCGTCGCTCTTGCCCCGGCCACGGGGCGTGCGGACGGCGTCGTAGATATAGGCTTCCATGGTTCCTTTTCCCTCTCCGTTGGCGGCTTTTGGCGCACCGGAAGTGGCCCTGAATGTATTTACGTTTACGTAAAGTGCAAGCCTGAAATGGTCGGTTTCCGCCGACATGGCCTTGCCGTAAGGTCAGGTGCGGGCCTGATGTGGGGCGCGATTGCAGCGGGACAAGCGCCAGGTGAAGATTGCGGTTCTTTCCGACATCCATGGCAATATCGATGCGCTTAACGCCGTGCTGGCGGACGTGGCTGCGCGCAATATCGATCTATGTGTCAATCTCGGTGACATCTTGTCGGGGCCGTTGTTTCCCTGCGAGACCGCCGATCGGCTGATGGCGTTGGATTTGCCGACGATCCGGGGCAATCATGAGCGGCAATTGCTGACGCTGGCGCCCGAACGCATGGGCGCGTCCGACCGGGCGACCCATGATCTGCTGGCGCCGCGCCATCGCGACTGGATCGCTGGATTGCCCGAGACGCTGTGGCTGACGGATGAGATATTGATGGTCCATGGCACGCCGGACAGCGACATCGATTATTGGCTGGAAACGGTCGAACCGACCGGGCTGCGCGCCGCGACCGAGGCGGAGGTGGAGGCGCGGGCAGGGGACGTCGTCGCGCCGTTGATCCTGTGCGGCCATACCCATGTGCCGCGCATCCATCGTCGCGTCGATGGCAGGCTGATCGTCAATCCGGGCAGCGTCGGCCTGCCGGCCTATGAGGATGATCGACCCTCGCCGCACAAGGTGGAGACCGGATCGCCCGAGGCGCGCTATGGGCTGGTCGAGCGGATGGCCGACGGCTGGCACGCGGAGATCGTCCTGGTCGCCTATGATGTCGAACGCGCGGCCGCCACCGCCGATGCGCGGGGGCGTCCCGACTGGGGCCGGGCGCTGCGTACCGGACGGATGTGAACCAAAGGCCGAGTCGCGGGTTTGACCGACGTTCCTAAATCCGCTTGATGGTTTTCGTGCCTGACACCGAGTCCCCCCAGCCGTCCTCGCCCTTTGCCATTCCCATCTTCCGCGCGATCTGGATCGCGAGCCTGGCGTCCAATTTCGGCGGGTTGATCCAGTCGGTCGGTGCGGCCTGGATGATGACTTCGCTGTCCGCTTCGCCGGTGCTGGTGGCACTGGTGCCGGCGTCCACGACGCTGCCGATCATGCTGTTCTCGCTCTGGGCCGGCGCGGTCGCCGACAATCTGGATCGGCGCAAGGTGATGATGGCCTGTCAGCTGTTCATGCTGCTGGTGTCGACTGCCCTTGCGCTGGTCGCCTGGCTCGGCGCGCTGACGCCCTGGACGCTGTTGGGCTTCACCTTCCTGATCGGCTGCGCGACGGCGGTGAACGGCCCGGCCTGGCAAGCATCGGTCGGCGACATGGTGCCGCGCAGCGTGCTGCCCAGTGCCGTCGCTATGAACAGCATGGGGTTCAATCTTGCCCGTAGTACCGGCCCGGCGCTGGGCGGCGTGATCGTCGCGGCGGCGGGCGCGGCGGCGGCGTTCCTGGCCAATGCAGTCAGCTATATCGGCCTGGTCGCGGTGCTGGCGCGCTGGCGGCCGGAATTGCCGCCCAAACTGCTGCCGCGCGAGCGGCTGGGCGTCGCGATGTGGGCCGGGGTCAGCTATGTCTCGATGTCGCCCAAGATCCAGCTCGTGCTACTGCGCGGCGGCGCCTTCGGCATCGGTGCCAGTGCGGTGTCGGCGCTGATGCCGCTGGTGGCGCGCGATGTGCTGGGCGGCGGCGCGCTGACCTTCGGCCTTACCAGCGGTGCCTTCGGCGTCGGCGCGGTGGCCGGGGCGCTGTCCACCCGGCGGCTGCGCGCGCGCTTCTCGATCGAGGCAATCGTGCGGTCCGCTGCCCTGTCGCTGGCGGCGGGAACGGCGATCACCGCCATGTCGGGCTATCTGGCGCTGGCGCTGCTGGGTTATCTGCTCGCCGGGGCGGGCTGGGTCATGGCGCTGTCGACCTTCAACGTGTCGGTCCAGATGTCGGCGCCGCGCTGGGTCGTCGCCCGCGCCGTCGCCATCTATCAGATGACCGCGTTCGGCGGCATGGCGATCGGCGCCTGGCTGTTCGGCAATCTGGCCGAGGATCATGGCGTGGTCGAGGCGCTCTATGCCTCCGCCGCGGTGCAACTGGTCGCTGCGCTGATCGGCTTCGTTCGTCCGCTGCCGCAGATCGGCGATGACAATCTCGATCTCCAGAATCGCTGGCGCGAGCCGGAGACGGCCGTGCCGGTCGAGCCGCGCAGTGGCCCGGTGGTCATCACCATCGAATATCGCATTCCGGTGGGGTCGGTCGTCCCCTTCCTCAGCGCGATGAGCGAGCGCCGCCGCATTCGCAAGCGCGATGGCGCGCATGGCTGGTCGCTGATGCGCGATCTGGGCGATCCGGAACTCTGGGTCGAACGCTATCATGTGTCGACCTGGCTCGACTATGTCCGCCATAACCAGCGGCGCACCATCGCCGACATCACCAACAGCGATACGATTCACGCGCTGCACAGTGGCGGCAAGCCGCCGGTTGTGCATCGCATGCTGGAACGCCAGACCGGCTCGTTGCCGCTCAGTCGTGCCCCTGATCCGCGGGAAATGGGCGACGGTCTGACCGATCCGACGCGATCGACCTGAAGCGGGGCAAGGCAAAGCGGCTTCGCCTGCCCCTTTTGTGCCTCAGGTCGGTGTCACCGGGGGGCGGCCAAGATCCTCCGGCGTATCGATGTCGTGCAGCACATTGCCGATCGTCTCGATCTGGATGCCGTGGCTCAGCAGTGCGCGGGCGCCCTGATCGCCCTTGAGTGCCAGCAATTCGGGGAAATGCTTGCGGCCGATGAAGGCGGGCGGGGAGGAAGAGAAGCCGTCGGTGCTGGCGACGACCGATCTTATGTCCTCGGCCGCCATGCAGAGATGGTTATAATGGGTCTGCGGCACGTCGGGCATGTCGGCCAGGCAGATCAGGATGCCGCGCACCTTGCGCTTGTCCATCACATGTTCGACCGCGAGCCGGATGCTGCTCGACAGGCCTTCCTCGGGACGCTCGTTGACGATGATATCGAAGCCGCGCCGGTCGAGCTTGCGGTGCAGCACCGGTGCAAATTCGATGGGCCGCACGACGGCAACCAACTCGGCAAAGGCCATGGAGGCGATGGTTTCCAGCGTATGCGCGGCAACCGGCTTGCCGCGCAGGTCGGCCATCAGCTTGTCTTCCTCGCCGAAGCGGGTCGACATGCCGGCTGCCAGAAGGACGGCGGCGATGCGTTCAGTGCGCATGATCTTGCGATTGTAATGACATTTTTATGTGGTGCGTTCCCGTTAGACTGTGATTTGCCACCACAGCGATGTTGTGTCCAGCCGGGGCAAAAGGGCTGGTCAGACGCGCACGCAGTCGCCATATGCCGGGGCCAACAATTATGGAGTGGCCCAGTTCATGGCATATGATCCCGATGCGGAAACCGTAGGCGAAGGCTCGAAGGAGCCGGTCCCGGCCGAAGTGTCGGAGGCGATCCGCACCCTCATCCGCTGGTCAGGCGATGCGCCTGAGCGGGAGGGGCTGGTGGAAACGCCCGAGCGGGTGGCGCGCGCCTGGCGCGAATATTGCCGGGGCTATAATGATGATCCGGCCTATCATCTCTCGCGCATCTTTCATGAGGTGGGCGGTTATGACGATGTCGTGCTGCTGAAGGACATTCCGTTCCAGTCGCATTGCGAACATCATATGGCGCCGATCGTCGGGCGCGCGCACATCGCCTATCTGCCGGGCGACTATGTGGTCGGCATTTCCAAGCTGGCCCGCGTGCTGCACGCCTATGCCAACCGGCTGCAGGTGCAGGAACGGCTGACCTCCGAAGTCGCCAACTGCATCTGGGAAAATCTCAAGCCCCAGGGCGTCGCCGTGGTGATCGAGGCGACCCATGGCTGCATGACCGGCCGCGGCGTGCGCACCCCCAATGTCATCATGAAGACCAGCCGCATGCTCGGCGTCTTCCGCGACGATGAAAAGTCGCGCGAGGAAGTGCTGAAGCTCATCGCCTCGTGAATGATGTGACCGGAGAGGGGGAGGGCGCCGAGCCCGCCTATCGCCCGATCGGCGGTGCGAAGAAGGATGCGGGGCCGACCGGCCCCTTGCCGCTGGCCTCGCGCCGGCTGGCGCTCGTGACCGGCGGCCATCGCCGGCTGGGCGGCATCATTTCGGCGGCGCTGGCGCAGGCCGGCTATTCGCTCGCCATCCATGGCAGCCATGACACGCGGCTGGACTCTCATCTGGCGATCGCGCTGGAGGAGAACGGCGCCGAGTGGGAGGGTTTCGTCGTCGACTTTGCCGATCCCGAAGCGGCCGAGGAACTGGTCGCGCAGGTTGCCGAACGCTTCGGCCGCCCGCCCGACCTGCTGGTCAACAGTGCTGCAATCTTCGGCCAGGACCGGATCGACAGCGTCACCGCCGACGATCTGATGCGCCATTATGCGGTCAATTGCGCCGCGCCCGCGATGTTGACCAAGGCGTTCGCGACCGTTCCGGCCGGGACCGGCGATCGCTGCATCGTCAATATCCTCGACCAGCGGATCGACCATCCCCATGGCGATCAGCTGGCCTATACGCTGTCCAAGCTGGCGCTGGCCGGCCTGACGAAGACGGCGGCCAGCAGCCTGGCGCCGCAGGTGCGGGTCAATGCGGTGGCGCCCGGCCTTACCATCGCCACGCCCGACTATGATGCGGAGCAGATGGCGCGGCTGGAGCAGTTGATGCCGCTCGGCCGGCTGCCGCAGGCGGAACAGATCGCGCAGGCGGTGCTTTATCTCGCTGGGGCGACGGCGGTGACCGGCCAGACCCTCTATGTCGATGGCGGCGCCCATATGCGCAGCTATGATCAGGATTTCATGCATCTTTGCCGATAGCATCGGCAAAATCGCCGCTCTGCAAAGGCTGGCGATCCGGTTTTGGCCGACATAGATCGGCGCTGACAGCTTAGGGAGACGGCAATGGCATATGAAACGATCCTGGTGGAACAGCAGGGCGCGGTGACGCTCATCACGCTCAACCGGCCGCAGGCGCTCAACGCGCTCAACAGCCAGGTGCTCGCGGATCTGGGCGCGGCCTTTGCCGCCTATGATGCCGACCCGACCCAGCATTGCGCGGTGCTGACCGGCAGCGAAAAGGCCTTTGCCGCCGGTGCCGACATCAAGGAGATGGTCGACAAGGAAGCGGCCGACTTCTTCCTGCAGGATTTCTTCTCCGACTGGCAGACCAAGGTGGTCGCCACCCGCAAGCCGTGGATCGCGGCGGTCGCCGGCTTCGCGCTGGGCGGTGGCTGCGAACTGGCGATGATGGCGGACTTCATCCTGGCGGCCGACACCGCCAAGTTCGGCCAGCCCGAGGTGAAGCTGGGCGTGGCGCCGGGCATGGGCGGATCGCAGCGGCTGACCCGCGCGGTGGGCAAGGCCAAGGCGATGGAAATGTGCCTGACCGGCCGGATGATGGGCGCCGAGGAGGCTGAGCGCGCTGGCCTGGTCGCGCGGATCGTGCCGGCGGACGAGTTGCTGGACGACGCGCTCAAGACCGCCGCCGCGATCGCGGCGATGCCGCCGATGGCGGCGATGGTGAACAAGGAAATGGTCAATATCGCCTTCGAGACCAATCTGGCGCAGGGCATTTTGACCGAACGCCGCCTGTTCCAGATCCTGACCGCCACGCAGGACAAGAAGGAAGGCATGACCGCCTTTGTCGAGAAGCGTCCGGGCGTCTGGAAGGGGCGATAAAGACTGAAAGAACGATCCTCTCCGACGAAGAGAGGACAGGCCATTTTACGATCCTCTCCAGGCCTGGCCTGGGGAGGATTTTTTGTGCACGCGTGCGAGGAAGCGGGCATTGATTACGAAATCTCAATGCTTTGACGCGCCTCGTTCCGCTTGAGAAATCATCATAAGCGCGTGGTGGATTTTCCCGAAGGGCTCGTTTCAGATGACAAATGGATGACATGGCTGCGCTCGCCCGAAGGGACGAGCGACAGGCTAGGGTCCGGGGAGGAACGGCGCGATAGCCCGAAGGGGCGGGCGCTCCTGATTGGCGCGAACTGCCCTTTTGCAGGGCCTACAGGGAGCCTCTATGCCTTCGATTTCGTCCGTCCGTCGCGTGTCTCGCGCTGCGCTGCTGCTTGCCTGCTGCGCGGGTGCCTTATCCTCTGCAGCCTGGGCGCAGGAGGCCGCTCCAACGGACGAAAATGACAGCATCACCGTGACCGGTCGTCGTATCTCGCAATCGTCGGAAGCGATCGGCGAAGACAAGATCAACAATGTCGTCGCCGTCACGCGCGAGGCGCTGCTGTCGGCGCCGTCGGGTATTTCGGGCCTGAAGATGCTGGAGCAGCTGCCCGGCTTCAACGTCCAGACCGATGGTGCGCTGGGCCTTTATGAATTCGGCAACAGCGTCCAGACCCGCGCCTTCAACCTCGACCAGATCGGCTTCGTGGTCGACGGCATTCCGACCGGCCGCAGCGACGCCTTCGGCGGCAGCCCTGTCTTCCGCTATGTCGACAATGAAAATCTGGGCGTGGTGGAAGCCTCCGTCGGCGCCGCCGATGTCGGCCTGCCCAGCTATTCCAGCCTTGGCCCGGTGGTGCAGTATAACAGCATTGCCCCGCAGGAGGAGATGGGCCTGTTCGTGTCGCAGAGCTTTGGCGACAATAATATGAAGCGCACCTTCATCCGCGCCAGCACTGGCCGGGTGGGGCCGTTCAAGGCCTATGTCAGCCGCACCAAGCTGGACAGCGACCTGTGGCGCGGTCCCGGTTCGGTCGATCGCGAACATTGGGAAGGCCAGATCCATGCCGATCTGGGCGGTGACAGCTGGGCGCGCTTCAAGTTCGTGTCGAACGACTTCTTCGATTATGACTCGCCGACGATCACCCGCGCCCAGTATAATTGCACCGCCACCAGCGTGGTCGGCGCCTGCGGCCGCGACTTCGCCTATATCGAGAATGTGCCCAATACCACGACCGGCTTCGCGCCGACGGCGGCGGGCGTCTATTATTCCAATTCCAACTACACCAATGTCTACAACCTCGCGATCAACGTGCGGAAGGACAAGCTTTATGGCGGCACCTTCCACCTGGGTATTGCCGATGGCGTGTGGGCGGAATCGACCCTCTATTATGAAGACAAGAATGGCTATGGCGTCTCGCCCGACAGCTATTCCAACTCGCTGAGCCGCTACACGGCGCAGGCGGCCGCGGGGCTGGACGTGACCGCGCCCAAGGGTGTGCAATATGGTCGGTCGGGCGTCGGCGGCGATCGCTATGGCGTGACCACCAAGCTGCACTGGGAAAGCGGCAATAATGTCGTCGAAGGCGGCATCTGGGCCGAAGTCGACAAATATCACCGCACCCAGGCGCGCTACAACACGATGGACGGCGCCCCCGATGGCGAGCCCAATCTGGACGAACTGGTCTATCTGCGCCGCGACTATCGGTCCAAGCGCGACACGCTTCAGATCTTCCTGAAGGATACGCTCAAGCTGATGGATGACCGGCTGGTTCTGGATGCCGGCTTCAAGGGGCTGATGCTGGACTACAGCCTTGGCGGCTATCGCGACTTCGACGACTATTATCGCGTCGTGGGTGGCACGGCGGTCGCAGGCTGGGGGCCACAGTATAACACGGCCCATTATCGCGACATGTTCCTGCCGATGGCGGGCCTGCTGTTCAAGATCAACGAGCGCAGCCAGATCTTCGCCTCCTATGCCGAGACGATGGCACTGCCCAAGGGCATGGATGATATCTATGCCGTGACGCGCACCGGCACGTCGGCGCTGGTGCCCCAGCCCAAGGCAGAACGCGCGCAGAATATGGAAATCGGCTTCCGTACCAACCAGGGGCAGCTCTACGCCTCGATCGCGGGCTATTACACCAAGTTCAAGAACCGCATCCAGTCGATCACCACTTTCCAGGAAGGCGGCGGCAGCACCACCGAAACCTTCTACCAGAATGTCGGCCGGGTCGAATCCTACGGCGTGGAAGCCAGCGGCACCTACAAGCCGGCCTTCCTCAACGGCCTTGCCTATGCCAACGCCAACGTCACCTACAACAACGCCAAGTTCCAGGACGATATCGTCGCGTCGGTCACCTATGCGACCTCCGGCAAATATATCCCGGACAGCGCCAAGTGGATCGTCAGCGGTGGCGTCACGATCGAGCCGGCAAGCTGGCTGGTCGCCAACATCAGCGGCAAATATACCTCGAAGCGCTGGTCCACCTTCACCAACACGGCAGGCTCCAGCGTGCCGGCCTACACCGTGTTCAGCGGCTATGTGGATATTGGCGACGGCTGGAGCTTCGGCCCGGTGAAGAGCATCAAGGCGCGCTTCAACGTCGACAATATCTTCGACAAGGACACGCTGTCCTACATCTCCTCCTCGGTCACGGGTGACGGATCCTTCCGGCCGCTGTCCCCACGCACCTTCCAGTTCACCATTTCGGGCGAGATCTGATGCGGAATGCTAATCTTATGGGGGCAGCGCTGGTCGCGCTGCTCCCGATTGCGGCGCAGGCCCAGCCCAAATCTGCGTCTGGGGGCGTGTCGAAGCAGGTCTATCAACTGCACCAGAAGCTGATCACGCTCGACAGCCATCTTGATACCCCGGCCTCGCTCGACCTGCCCGACTGGTCGATCGACGAGGAGCATGGCGTCCATAGCGACTATACCCAGGTCGACCTGCCGCGGATGAAAAAGGGGGGGCTCGATGGCGGCTTCTGGGCGATCTACACCGGGCAGGGGCCGCTGACGATCGAGGGCTTCCGCAAGGCGCGCGATTTCGCGCTGCTGCGCGGCATGTCGATCCGATCGATGGTGGCGGCGGACCCCGACAATTTCACGCTGGCGCTGCAGGCGAAGGACGCCGCGCCGATCGCGGCGGCGGGCAAGCGCATCGTCTATATGTCGATCGAAAATGCCTATCCGCTCGGCGAGGATGTCTCGCTGATCAAGACATTCTACGACATGGGCGTGCGCGTGTCGGGCTTTGCCCATTTCGCGCATAACCAGTTCGCCGACAGCTCGACCGATCCGTCGAAGAAGCCGCGTTATGGCGGCCTCAGCCCGCTCGGTAAGGAATTGCTGAAGGAGATGAACCGCCTCGGCATCGTCCCCGACGCCTCGCACAGCTCAGACCAGGTGCTGGACGATCTGCTGGCGCTGTCGACCACGCCGGTGCTGCTGACCCATTCGGGCTGCAAGGCCGTCTATGACCATCCGCGCAATATCGATGACGAACATCTGAAGGCGCTGGCGGCCAAGGGCGGCGTGATCCAGATGAACGCCTATGGCGCCTATCTGCGCGCATCCAAGCCCAATCCCGAGCGGCAGAAGGCGTTGATGGCGCTTTACAGCCAAATGCGGGAGGATGCCAAGATTTCGCCCGAGGCGCGCGCCGCGATGCTCGCCAAGCGGCAGGAGATCGACAGGCTCTATCCCGATACCGACCGGCCGACCTTCGACGATTTCATGGCGCATATGCTGCACGCGCTGAAGGTCGTCGGCCCCGATCATGTCGGCATCGGCCTGGATTGGGACGGCGGCGGCGGGGTCGTCGGCATGGAGGATGTGGTTGATCTGCCCAAGATCACAGACGCCCTGCTGAAGGCCGGTTATAGCGAGGCTGACGTACAGAAAATCTGGTCCGGCAATGTGCTGCGCGTGCTGGCCGCGGCCGAGGCGGGCAAGCAGAAATAAGGACTTGTGCCGGACCGGCCGTTGCTGGTCCGGCATGAAATCTTGTTAAGCCAATCGACGGGGGCGCTCCGGCCCGCTAAGGGGAGTCGGCACCAGAAAGGAGCGGTCGCATTTCGCCCATGCAGCACAAGCCGAAGCGCAGCCGGGCAATCGCCCTGCCGAACAGCGAGTTTCGCGCCCGCGCCACCGAATATCTCGATTTCCTCGCCGCCTGGGTGAAGAAGCCCCGGCAGACCGCCTCGGTCGTGCCCAGCAGTCGCTATCTGGCGCGGCTGATGGTGGCCGACATCGATCCGCAGGGCGGCCGCGTGCTGGAACTGGGCGGGGGCACGGGCGTCTTCACCCGCGCCATCCTGGAAACCGGGCTTGCCGCCGACCAGTTGGAGGTGGTGGAGATCAATCCCGCCTTCGCGCGTGGGCTGCGGCGTCATTTTCCCCATGTATCGATCCTGGAGACGCCGGCGCAGATCGTCTCGGTCGCGGCCGCCGGTGGCCCCGGCGACTATCAGACCGTGGTCAGCGGCCTGCCGCTGCTGGCGATGGACCGGGCGATGCACATCGACATATTGTCGGAAGCCTTCCGCATGCTGAAGCCGGGCGGCAGCCTGGTGCAGTTCACCTATTCGACACGGCCGCCGGTCAGCCGCGCGGTGCTGGACCAGCTGGGCCTGGAGGTTGTCCGCGCCGGCCATACGGTACGCAATTTCCCGCCGGCAACCGTCTTCCGCTTCACCCGACGGAGCGAATGATCGGGACAAGAGAAAAGGGCCGCATCGGATGATGCGGCCCTTCCTGTTTCTGCCTCAGTAGAAGGCGCCGTAGACGACATCGACCACGCGGCGCGATCGGACCTCGACCAGCAGCAGGTCGGGGCCATAGCGGATCCAGCGATAGCCATAGGGCGGCGCCCCCAGGCCTAGGCGCCAATAGTCGTTGTAATAATAATAGCTGGAGAAGAAGACCGCCGGCAGGAACAGGCCGACCGTCCAGCGCCGATAGCGATAGCCATGGGGATAGCGGAAGGCCGGGCCGGGGATCGGCCGGAAATTGGGCGGACGGCCGGCGCCGGGGCGATGCGGCTGGCCTGGCCGTGGTGGCTGGACGCCGGGACCACCGGGACGGGGCGGCTGGGGCGAAGGGCCACCCGGACGGGGTGGTTGAACTGCCGGTCCACCTGGCTGGCCCGGACCGGGCGAAGGCTGTCCGGGGCGGGGCGGTTGCGGGCGAGAAGCACCGGGCCGGGACGGCTGTGTCGACGGACCGCCGGGGCGGGAAGGCTGCACTGATCCGCCGGGGCGTGAGGGGGCGGGGGTAGGACGCGTGGACGGAGATGGTCGAGCGCCGCCGCCGGATGGCGGTCGGCCGCCCTGCTGGGCAATGGCGATATCGGGAACGACGATCAACGCGATCGACAGATAGAGAATTGCCTTTTTCATAGCCTTCTCCACATGGTGGGGCGTCAAGCCTATGCCCGCTCATTACCGGCTTCAATCTTTTTCCAATATGTTGCCCTGCTTCGCTATTTGCCGCGCTGCCGGTTGCATGGCGCGGTCCGCCTCCTATCTTGCCGACACAAGGAAAGGGGGCGCTGCCGCATGGCATCCATCATCGAAATCAAGGGCCTGACGAAAAGCTATGCGTCGGGTTTTCAGGCGCTCAAGGGCGTCGACCTGAATATCGAGGAGGGCGAGATTTTCGCGCTGCTCGGCCCCAATGGCGCGGGCAAGACGACGATGATCTCGATCATCTGCGCCAATGTCCGCCCCTCTGGCGGCACCGTGACGGTCGCCGGCCATGACA
The DNA here is from genome assembly GCF_057063145.1 of Sphingobium sp. SG1. Lineage (NCBI taxonomy): Bacteria > Pseudomonadati > Pseudomonadota > Alphaproteobacteria > Sphingomonadales > Sphingobiaceae > Sphingobium > Sphingobium sp. SG1. The sequence goes on from NZ_JBVVOJ010000002.1 coordinate 92,238, forward strand.
TCATCCGCGACTATCGCGGCGCGCGCGCGGCGATCGGCCTGGTGCCGCAGGAACTCAATACCGATCAGTTCGAGCGGGTGATCGACACCGTCACCTTCAGCCGGGGCCTCTTTGGCAAGCCGCGCAACGACGCCTATGTCGAAAAGGTGCTGCGCGACCTGTCGCTATGGGACAAGCGCCACAACAAGATCCGCGAACTGTCCGGCGGCATGAAGCGCCGGGTTATGATCGCCAAGGCGCTGAGCCATGAGCCGCGCGTGCTGTTCCTGGACGAGCCGACCGCCGGCGTCGACGTCGAACTGCGCCGTGACATGTGGAAGCTGATCGGCGAACTGCGCCAGACCGGCGTCACCATCATCCTAACCACCCATTATATCGAGGAAGCCGAGGAGATGGCCGACCGGGTGGGCGTCATCAACCATGGCCAGTTGATGCTGGTCGAGGACAAGACCGCGCTGATGGAGAAGCTGGGCAAGAAGACGCTGTCGATCATGCTGGCCGAGCCGATCGAGGCGCTGCCGCCCGAACTGGCCGACTGGGATGTGGCGCTGAAGGCGCAGGGGCAGGAGATCGAATATCTGTTCGACACCCGCGCTGAACGCACCGGCGTCTCCTCGCTGCTGCGCAAGCTGGGCGATCTCGGTATCGGCTACAAGGATCTCAACACGCGGCAGAGCAGCCTGGAGGATATTTTCGTGAGCCTGGTCCATCAGGAGAAAGCGGCATGAACGGCCCCAATCTGCGCGCGGTCGCCGCCATCTACAAGTTCGAGCTGCACCGATTCCGACGCACCTGGCTGACCGGCCTGCTGGTGCCGGTCATCACCACCTCGCTCTATTTCATCGTGTTCGGCGGGGCGATCGGATCACGCATGACCGAGATCGACGGCATTCCCTATGCCGCCTTCATCGTGCCGGGCCTCATCATGATGTCGATGTTCACGGAGAGCATCTTCAACGCCAGCTTCGGCATCTACATGCCCAAATTCACCGGCACCATCTATGAGCTGCTATCGGCGCCGGTGTCGGCGATGGAGACGGTGATCGCCTATGTGGGCGCAGCGGCGACCAAGGCGCTGATCGTCGGCTTCATCATCTTTGCCACGGCCCATCTGTTCGTCGATCTGCCGGTGGCCCATCCCTTCGCCATGGTCGGCTTCATGCTGCTGATCGCGGTGAGCTTCTGCCTGTTCGGCTTCATCCTGGGCATCTGGGCGCAGGGGTTCGAGCAGTTGCAGGTGATCCCGCTGCTGATCATCACGCCGATGACCTTCCTGGGCGGGGCCTTCTACTCGATCCACATGCTGGCCGAGCCGTGGCGCACCATCACCCTGTTCAATCCGATCGTCTATCTGATCTCGGGCTTCCGCTGGACCTTCTTCGGCAAGGGTGATGTCGGGATCGAGTTCAGCCTGTTGTTCGTGGGCGGCATGCTGGCGCTGTGCCTCGGCATCATCGCCTGGGTGTTCCGCACCGGCTATCGGCTCAAGAAGTAACGATAAAAGAAAAGGGCGGCCATTGGCCGCCCTTCTTCATTCTGGTCGATGCGATGCCAACACCGATCAGGCGGCGGCGCTCTGCGGATCGACCGCGAACAGGGTCACACCCTTATATTTGTCGTCGCCCTGGTCATAGAGGCCGTGCATCGCCTCGAACGTCTCGTCCAGAATCTCGACATCGCTCAGGCCCGCCAGCTTGAACGTGCCCAGCTTCAGCTCGCGCGGCGGGCGGCCGTCGCGGTCCGTGGTCACGGCGTCCATGAACATCTCGTCATGGCGCGTGTAGAGGATGTGCGGGGCCAACGTGACGACCATCTTGTTATAGGTCGCCTTGAGGCACTTCTGAAGCGCGATCGCTTCGAAGATAGGGGTCGGAGAGTCCATGATGGGCCGCCCATATCAAGAAACACGGCCCCGTTTCAATTGCTTTGTGCGTCGCACCATGTGCCTGCCGTGCAACCGGCCGGATTTTCACGACGAATTGTGCGGCCGTTTTCCTAGCGCAGAACCAGCCCCAGCCGGTCGCGCAGCGACCAGCGCGCGATCAGCAGGATCGCCACCGTGCCGAGGCCCGCAGCCAGGCCGAACCAGATACCAACGCCATGCAGTCCCATCGGGAAAGCGAGCAGGGCGCCGACGCCGATACCGATGATCCAGTAGCCGAAAAGGGCGAAGATCATCGGCACCTTGGTATCCTGGATGCCGCGCAGCACGCCGGCGCCGACGGCCTGGGCAGCGTCGACCAGTTGGAACAGCGCGGCGACCGCCAGGAAGCTGACCGCCAGATTGGCGGTGGCGAGATTGGCCGGATCATGGACGTCGAGGAAGATCGACACCAGCGGTCGCGGGATCAGGACCAGCATCAGCGCAGCCGCCATGGCGAAGCCGGTGCCGACGATCAGCGCCAGCCAGCCGGCCCGACCGATCGCGGCGGGATCGGATCGGCCATAGGCGACGCCGACGCGCACGGTCGCGGCCTGACCAATGCCCATCGGCACCATGAAGACGAGCGAGGCGATCTGGATCGCCACGGCATGGGCGGCGAGCGATTCCCGGTCGATCAGCCCCATCAGGAAGGCCGAGGCGTTGAACACCGTGACTTCCAGCCCCAGCGTGATCGCGATCGGCAGGCCCAGCGTCCACACCGCGCGCTGCCGGTCGCGGTCACGCATCCAGAAGCGGCCCATCAGCCGATAGCGGCGGAAGCGGCGATCGACCAGGATGACGGTCAGCAGGCCCAGGAACAGGAAGGTGGAAGAGAGGGTGCTGGCGATGCCGGCGCCCAGCAGGCCGAGCGCGGGCAGGCCCAGATGGCCGAAGATCAGCGCCCAGCCGACCAGCACGTTGAACGGGATGGCGAGCAGCATGATGATGAGGCCCCAGAGCGGGCGCTCCAGTGCCGAGATGAAGTTGCGCAGCGTGGTGAAGCAGAGGAAGGGCAGCAGCGCCCATTGCATGCCGCGCATCAGATGGCCGGCTTCGCGCGCCAGGTCTGGTTCCTGCCCCATGGCGCGCAGGATCGCCTCGCAATGCCACAGGATCAGCCAGGCCGGCAGCACGAAGAAGGCGGCGGCGCGCAGCGTCTGGTGGACGGTGCGGCGCACGTCGCGCACCGAATGGCGGCGACGGCCCCGCTCGCTGGCGATCAGCGGCGCGGCGGCCGTGACGAGGCCGAGGCCGAAGATCAGCAGCGCGTTGAACAGGTTGATCGCCAGCGCCCCGGCGGCGACCGCTTCCGCGCCCAATCGACCGACGAGCAGCAGGTCGGTTGCGGCGATCCCCGACCAGGCGACATTGCCCGCGATCATGGGAATGGCGAGGGTGACGAGCGCGCGCGCCTCGATGCGCCAGGGGGAAGATTGGGTCACTTGGAAGGTCCGGAGCGAGGGAGGCGCCGGCAAAGGCGCGGGCGCTCCCCTTAATCGCCTCAGTGCTTCTTGAACAGATGCAGCACGGCAACGATGATGCCGCCGATCACCAGCCCGACAATGCCCGCGCCGATCGCATTCACCAGCCAGTCGATCACCGGACCGATCGCGGGCACGGCATGGGCGGCGCCCTCGGCCAGATGATGGATCGTACCGGGGATCAGATCCCAATGGAATTCGTGCAGGCCATGGACGATCAGGCCGCCCCCGACCCACAGCATCGCCGCCGTACCCACGACGCCCAGCACGCTCATCACGACCGGCATCGCCTTTACCAGGCCACGGCCGATCGCGCGCGTCGCCGCGCCGCTGCGCTGGGCGAGGTGCAGGCCGATATCGTCCATCTTCACGATGAAGCCGACCACGCCATAGACGCCGGCGGTGATCGCGATGGCGACGACGACCAGGATGATCGCCTGTTCCCAGATCGGCTCGCTGGCGACAGTGCCAAGAGCGATGGCCATGATCTCGCCCGACAGGATGAAGTCGGTGCGGATCGCGCTGGAGACCTTCTGGTCCTCCAGTTCCTTGGAGGTCAGGGTTGCGGCGGCATCCGCCACCTCGTCATGGCCGCCCTGGATCGCCTCCAGCAGCTTCTCCGCCGCCTCGAAGCACAGGAAGGCGCCGCCCAGCATCAACAACGGTGGCAGCAGCCAAGGGGCAAAGGCACTGAGCGCCAGTGCCGCCGGCAGCAGGAACAGCAATTTGTTGCGCAACGATCCGCGCGCGATCTTCCAGATGATCGGCAGTTCGCGGTCGGGCGACAGGCCCATGACATAGTTCGGCGTCACGGCGGTATCGTCGATAACGACGCCGGCGGCCTTTGTGCCGGCCTTGCCGGCGGCAGCGGCGACATCGTCCAGCGACGTGGCCGCCATCTTGGCGATACCGGCAACATCGTCGAGCAGCGCGATCAGACCCGAAGGCATGGTTGAATAATTCCCCTGTTGAAACGGATGGATATCATCCGTGCGCGCTTCTTAATGCGCGGGCAGGGTGGGGGCAATGGAGCGATGATTGCCGGTTCGTGACCGGGCGTCGGCGATATCAGTAATTGCCGGGCGGATCACTGGCGGGGAAGGATTCGTCGGACTGTTCATCGACCATGTCCCAATCGCTGTCGTCCGCCTGCGGCCCGGCGTCGCGGACGATGCCGGACGAGCCGACCGGGCCGCGATCGTCCAGATCATCGGCTGCGGCACCATCATCCTTGCCGGCCCGTTCCTTCAGGCTCTTCCAGGCAACGGCGCCAAGGCCGGTCAGAAAGGCCAGCTTCAACAATCCCTTCATGGTGTCTCCTTCGACGCACTGTGGAGATGGACCCACTTGGCGGCGTCCTGGTCGATAGCCTCGGGCGAGAGACGAATTTCGCCCTCTTCGTCCGCGCTGCCGGCATGATCCTCGTCCGCGCCGGTCATGCCGGGCGGAAAGATGGTCCAGCGCTGTTGCAGAGCGGTATCGATCATCGCCTGCCAGGCGGTCACGTCGCCCGTCTCGCGCATGGCGGGATCGGGCTCCTTGAGCATCGCCAATATGCTGGCGGCATCCTCGACCCAATAGGGCCAGTTATGCGTTGCCCCGGCGGCGAGATGCCGGGCGAGGCGCTCAAGCAGGGTGCGTTGCTCCATGATGTCCGGAACGTTCATGGCGACTCTCCGTTCCTCATTTTCTCGCCATGCAACTTAATGGCAATCCTCGGGAAATGCCTCTCGGTATTTGAACCGATATGGGACGAAAAAAGGAGGCAGGCATGCCCAGAGGCGACAAGGATCGTTACACTGGCAAGCAGAAGCGTAAGGCCGCGCATATCGCGCAAAGCTATGAAGAGCGTGGCGTGTCGCATGACGAGGCAGAGGCGCGGGCCTGGGCCACGGTGAACAAGGATTCGGGCGGGGGCAACCTGTCGGGATCGGGGCGGGGCAAGCCCGACAGCCATGCCGCCGAACGGCGTAAGGTCGCGGATCGATCGGCTGCGGCGAAGAAGGGCTGGGAAACGCGCCGTCGCCGGGCGCAGGGCTGAAATCAGGGCTAGAAGATATCGCCGTTGCTGAAATGGGCAGCGAGATGAGCGATCCAGGCGGCACCAGCGGCGGCAGCCCGGTGCGGGTGGTGAAGATGAGGTGGACGATCCCCTCCCGCGCCTGCCATTCCGGGAACGGCAGCGCCAGGGCGCCCGAGCGCGACGATCTGGACATGGCCCTTGGGATAGAGCGTCAGGAAATCGGGGAATAGGGCGGCGACGGCAATACGGCACTGCTCATGGACCGACAGGCCAAGCTCGGTGACCTAGAACCGGCGCGATGAGCGTCCGATCAACCGCCCACGGCAATAAAAAAGCCGCCCGGTAACGGGCGGCTTTCTCGTTTGTCAGAGCGAAGAGGCTCAGGCTTCTTCGGCCGGGGCTTCTTCCGCCTCGACGGCGATTTCGCCCGGCTCGGCGTTCGGATCGTAATCCTCGGTGAAGCCGGCTTCGTCCTTCTCGAACAGGTCGGCCATCACGTCGACGCCCTGCGCCTGCAGTTCGGCTTCTTCCGGCGAGCGGGCAACGTTCACCGTGATGGTAACGGCCACTTCCGGGTGCAGCGCGACCTTGACGTCGAAGACGCCCAGGGTCTTGATCGGACGCTCCAGCACGACCATCGCCTTGGAGACGTTGGTCACGCCATCGGCGTGCAGCGCGTCGACGACGTCACGGACGGCGACCGAGCCGTACAGGTGGCCGGCGTTCGACGACTGGCGGATCAGGATGATCTGCTTGCCGTTGACGCCTTCGGCAGCCTTTTCGGCGTCCGAACGACGAGCGGCGTTGTCGGCTTCGATCTTCGCGCGGTTGGCTTCGAACACAGCCTTGTTGGCGGCGTTCGAACGAAGAGCCTTCTTGTTGGGCAGCAGGAAGTTACGAGCGTAACCGTCCTTCACGGTGACGACGTCGCCGATCGCGCCCAGCTTTTCGATGCGCTCAAGGAGAATGATTTCCATGGGTCTTTCTCCCTTACTTCACGATGTAGGGCAGCAGGCCCAGGTGACGGGCGCGCTTGATGGCCTGGGCCAGCTCACGCTGCTTCTTGGCGGACACCGCGGTGATGCGGCTGGGGACGATCTTGCCGCGCTCGGACACGAAGCCCTGCAGCAGACGGACGTCCTTGTAATCGATCTTCGGCGCATCCTTGGCGGCGAAGGGGCAGCTCTTGCGGCGGCGGAAAAACGGGCGTGCCATGTTTCAGATCTCCTTATTCGGCAGCCGGGGCTTCTTCGCGCTCACGGCGCGGGCCACGGTCACCACGGGGGGCACGGTCGCCGCGTTCGGCGCGTTCCTGCTTGCGCATCATCACCGACGGACCGGCTTCCAGCTCTTCGACCTTGATGGTCATGTAGCGGATGATGTCTTCGTTGATCTGGGTCTGACGCTCCAGCTCGGCAATCACGTTGCCCGGTGCGTCGATGTTCAGCATGACGTAGTGCGCCTTGCGGTTCTTGGCGATCTTGTACGCGAGCGAACGCAGGCCCCAGGTCTCGACCTTGGTCACCTTGCCTTCATTTTCCTCGACGATCTTGGTGGCGGTTTCCGCCAGAGCGTCCACCTGCGCCTGTGCCAGATCCTGGCGCGCAAGGAACACATGCTCGTAAAGAGCCATGGGTATTGCCTCATCTGTTGGCCGATCGCTGACGCCCACCCCATGTGGAACGCCCCTCCGGCTGTCGTCTCAAGCATTCGAAATCGTCCGACGTCCGAATCCGGGGCCGAGCGAAGGCGCGCCTATGACGGAAAAGGGGGAGAAAGGCAAGCGGCATCGGTGCAGCCATGGGCGGCAGCGGCCCTGCTTGCAGTCAGGCTTCACCTGTCTCTATCCTGCCCTTCAGAAAAAGAGAAGGAGAGACGGATGGCGGTCGCGATCGCGGCACTGGCGCTGATCTTGCTGATGCTGGCGGCCTATCGCGGCATGAGCGTCATATTGATGGCGCCGTTGCTCGCCATGCTGGCGGTGTTCCTGACCGATCCGGCGGCGGTGCCGACCGTCTTTTCCGGCCTGTTCATGGACAAGGTCGCCACCTTCCTGAAGCTCTATTTCCCCGTCTTCCTGCTCGGCGCGCTGTTCGGCAAGCTGGTCGAGATATCGGGCTTTTCCCGCGCGATCGTGACGGCGGTGATCGGTTTCGTCGGCGCGGGAAGGGCGATCCCGGCGATCATGATCGTGACGGCGCTGCTGACCTATGGCGGGGTCTCGGTCTTCGTCGCGGTGTTCGCCGTCTACCCCTTCGCCGCCGAGATGTTCCGCCGCGCCGACATCCCCAAGCGGCTGGTGCCCGCGACCATCGGCCTTGGCGCGCTGACCTTCACCATGGATGCGCTGCCCGGCACGCCGCAGATCCAGAATGTCATTCCGGCCAGCTTCTTTGGCACCACCGCCTGGGCGGCGCCGGTGCTGGGCGTGATCGGATCGGTGGTGATCGCGGCGGCGGGCCTTGTCTATCTCAACTGGCGGCGCCGGGCGATGGCGGCCGCGGGGGAGGGCTATGGCGCGCCCGAAACGCTGGTCAACGAACCCGACCGGCAGGAAGAGGCGGCCACCGTCCATCCGCTGGTCGCCCTGCTGCCACTGCTGGTGGTGGGGCTGGGCAATCTGGCGTTGACGCTGCTGATCCCGCGCATCACCGGCGGGGCGGAAGAGGTGAGCATTCGGCTGGCGGGGCTGCCCGAGCCGGTGACAGCGAAGGTGACACAGCAAGCGGCGCTGTGGGCGGTGGAGGGGGCGCTGCTGATGGGCATCGCCACCATCCTGATCTTTGCCTTCCCGGTCGTGGCACGGCGCTTTGCGGAAGGGTCGAAGGCGGCGGTCGGCGGCGCCTTGCTGGCGGGGATGAACACGGCGGTCGAATATGGCTTTGGCGGAGTGATCGCGGCGCTGCCGGGCTTCCTGGTCGTCAAGGACGCGCTGAAGGCGGTGCCCAACCCGCTGATCAACGAAGCGGTTACGGTCACGACCCTGGCCGGCATCACCGGATCGGCGTCGGGCGGCCTGTCGATCGCGCTGGCGGCGATGGCGGACCAGTTCGTGGCGGCGGGCGATGCGGCGGGTATACCGCGCGAAGTGCTGCACCGGGTCGCGTCGATGGCATCGGGGGGCATGGACAGCCTGCCGCATAATGGCGCGGTCATCACCCTGCTGGCGGTGACGGGCCTCACCCATCGCCAGGCCTATAAGGACATATTCGCGCTGACGCTCATCAAGACGATGACCGTCTTCGTCGTGATCGCCGTCTATTATCTGACCGGGCTGGTGTGAACGCGAAAGCGCCCCGGAGCGGTGGCTCCAGGGCGCTTTTCAGGAGGGCGGGGCCTGCTTAGCGGATGGCGCCGGCGACGACCGCGCCGATGATCCCGCTGGTGAGGGCGACCAGCACCGCGTCATTGCCCGAGCGGACCCAGTGGTAACCGCGCGGCGGGGCCGACAGGCGATAGCCGCGATAATTGTCGACGACGCGATAATTGGTCGCATAGCGGCGATCGAAGCGCTGGCCCTTGGCCCAGTGGCGATCGTTGCGCACCACCGTCTTCTTCTGGACGACGGTGCGGTGCGGACCTTCCTTCACGACCCGGACGGTCTCGCGATGGGGCGCGGCCTGGGCCTGGGCGGTGACGATCGGGCTGGCGGCAACGGCAGTGGCGGTCAGGGCCAGGATGATCTTCTTGAACATGTCTTCACTCCTCTTGTTTCAATCGAGGGCGCCGCTTCCGGCGTCGAAGACAGAGATAGGCCGCGCTTGTCGCAAGCCTGTCCCAAGGGTGGGGCAAGTTTGTCGGAAATTGTATCAAAACCCGATTTAAGCTGAATATCGGTTCAGAAATTGCGCTTTTTCAATGCCTTGTTCGACTCACAGCATCAGCGAGATGGCATTGCCGAAATTGTGCAGCAGGATCGGCAGCAGCAGGCTGCCGGTACGCAGGCGCAGCCAGACAGCCAGCAGCGAGGGGATGGCGGTAAGCGCCATCACGACTGGATCGAAGCTGAAATGGCCGGCTGAATAGCCGAACGCATGGGCCAGGCCGAACAGGCCGCAGGACAGCAGAGCGCCCCAGCCCCAGTCGACGCCCAGGAAGCGGACCCGCCGGGTGAAGGCGCGATCGAGCGCGAAGAGCAGGATACCGCGATAGAAAGGTTCTTCCTCCAGCCCCGGCATGGTGAGCTGGAAGGCGATTTCCTCCGCGCTGCTCGGATCGTCGGGGAAATAAAGGGCGAGCGCGGTGAAGAAGGCGCAATAGAGGAGAGCCACGGGCAGGGCCGCGGTCAGGCTGCCGCGCGCCTGCCGGAGGGTGAGGCCGACCCGCTTCCAGCCGAAGGCCGGCAGGGCGGCGACCAGCAGCGTGAGAGCAAGGGCCAGCAGCTTGCCCTGCCAGTTCCAGTCGGCGGCGGGGATGAGATCGGGGATATGGCGATAGGCGCGGGTCAGCAGCGCGTCATTGGCAGCGACCAGGGCGACGGCAACCAGCAGCCAGCCGGGCCGAAAGCCGCGCCGATCGATCAGGCCGATCGCGCCGCCTGCGGCCAGCAGCAGCGCCAGCGTGCCGAGCAGGCCGATGACGCCGTTCATGCGCGCCGCTCCGGCGCGCGGCGGCGGCTCAGTCGTTGGAGGCGGGCAGAGAGACGGCGGGCAGGGGCGTGGCGGTGACGGTCATGCGGGCGAGCAGGATGGGATGATCCTTGCCCTCCAGCAATTGCGCCGTCTGCGGTGCCTGCGCGTCGGCAAAGGGGGTGAGGCTGACCCCAAACAGCAGCGCACTGCTGATGAGGCTGGCGGCGATCATCTTCATGGAGGCATTCCTTCCAAAGCGCCGGAGCGGCGCCATGGAAGGAGGGATTAGGCAGAAGATGTCGCAGCATTATCCCGGATAACCGCCCTTTTGTCGGAAAATGTATCAGCCTATTCGTGCCGCAGCGCGTCGATCGGGTTCAGGCTGGCCGCCCGGCGCGCCGGGAAATAGCCGAAGACCACGCCGATCGCCGCCGAAAAGAGGAAGGCGATCAGATTGACCTGCGGGTCGAAGGTGAAGGGCACCTTCATCAGCGGCGCGATGCCGACCGATGCGATGAGCGCAATGACCAGGCCGATTAGGCCGCCCATGCACGACAGCACGATCGCCTCCACCAGAAACTGCATCAGCACTTCGCGCGCGACCGCGCCGATGGCGAGGCGGATGCCGATCTCGCGGGTGCGCTCCGTCACCGACACCAGCATGATGTTCATGATGCCGATGCCGCCGACCAGCAGCGAGATGGCGGCGACCGCCGCGACGATCTGGGTCAGGATGGTGGTGGTGCCGGTCAGCGTGTCGCTGATCTGCTTGGTGTCGAAGACGTTGAAATTATCCTCCGCGCCCGCCTTGATCTTGCGGCGCTCGCGCATCAGCTGCTCCAGACTGTCCTGCACGGTCGCGCTGTCATAGGCGTCGTCGACCGCGACCATGATCTGGCTGATGTCGCGATCGCCGGTGAAGCGGCGCTGGACGAACTTGATCGGCATGACGACGACATCGTCCTGGTCGCCAAAGCCGCCCTGGCCGCGGGTCGCAAGCACGCCCACCACCTGACAGCTGACGCCCTTGATCCGCATCCGCTTGCCGATCGGGTCATTGCCCTGGAACAGGTTGGTGCGCACCGTATTGCCGATGATGCAGACCGATTTGCCGGCCTCTTCCTCGTCCGGCATGAACAGCCGGCCTTCCGACACATTCCAGGACTGGACCTGCGAATAGGCGGAGGTCGTGCCATAGACAGTGGTCGACCAGTTATTGCCTTCATAGATGGCGGTGCCGCTCGACTGGACCACCGGCGCCACGGCGCGCACGCCGGTCAGCTGGTTCTCGATCGCGGTCAGGTCCGCTTCCTTGAAATTGGGCGGGCGCGGCCCGCCGCCGCCACGGCCGAAGCCCTGGCCGGGGCGCAGTTGCAGCACATTGGCGCCCAGCGAGCTGATCTGTTCGCGCACGGCGGCGGTCGCGCCATTGCCCAGCGTCACCATGGTGACGACGGCGGCAACGCCGATGATGATGCCGAGCGTCGTGAGGAAGCTGCGCATCTTGTGCCGGTTGATCGCCCGGAAGGCGAGGATGACAGTGGTGCCCAGCATCAGCCCACGGCTCCCTTCTGCGGTCCGCCCTGGCCCTTGTCGACCCGCTCCACCAGCCCATCCTTGAAATGGACGATGGTGCGGGCAAATTCGGCCATGTCGGGTTCGTGCGTCACCATCAGCACGGTGATGCCGCTATTCTGGTTGAGGTCGGTCAGCAATTGCATGATCTCCACCGACCGTTCGGAATCGAGATTGCCGGTCGGTTCGTCCGCCAGCAGCACGTCGGGCTGGGTGACGATGGCACGGGCGATCGCGACGCGCTGTTGCTGGCCGCCGGACAGTTCGGCCGGCGTATGGTCCCACCAGTCCTTCAGGCCCACCTTGTCGAGCGCGGCCATGCCCATGTCATAGCGGGTCTTCTTGTCCTCGCCGCGATAAAGCAGGGGCAGCTCGACATTTTCGAGCGCGCTGGTGCGGGCGAGCAGGTTGAAGCCCTGGAAGACGAAGCCGAGATAGCGGCGGCGCAGCAGCGCGCGCTGATCGCGGTCCAGCGTCTCGACGTGGCGGCCCTTGAACAGGAACTGCCCGCCCGATGGCACGTCGAGGCAGCCCAATATGTTCATCGTCGTCGACTTGCCCGAGCCCGAAGGCCCCATGACGGCGACGAAATCACCCTGCTCGATGTCGAGGTCGATGCCCTTGAGTGCCTGAAAGGCGGTGGGGCCGCTGCCGAAGATCTTGGTGATCCCCCGCAGCGAGATGATGGGATCGGCGGCCATGGGATCAGGTTCCGCTCTGCCGGCCGGTGCCTCGGCTTTCGGTGCCGTTGCTGCCCTGGGGGGCGGCGGGCGTCGGGGCGACCGGGGCGGTCTGGGGTGCGGCGTCGCCCGAATTGCCGAGCGACTTGACGCTGGCGGGGCTGCCGTCGGCGGCGGGATTGCGCGGGCGGTCCTTCGAGCCATTGGCCCCAGCGGCGGGGTCTGCCTTCTGGTCCTCGGCGGGCTGCTGCGCGCCGGCGGCGAGCTGGCCGGTGATGACCTTCATGCCGGGCTTCAGGTCGCCGCCAGTGACGACGGTGCGCGATCCGTCGCTGGCGCCGACGGTGACCTGGATCGCCTTGGGATTGCCCTCTTCATCCAGCACGTAGAGGGTCTGGCTGCTGCCTGCACCGAAATTGACCTGGCGGTTGGCGCCGCTGCGGCGCATGCGGCCGGGCCCGGGCAGCACGCTGGTGATGCCGCCACCCGATCCGGCGCCGCTGCTGGGCTTGAAGCGCAGCGCGCTGTTGGGGACCAGCAGCACGTCATGCAGTTCCTGGGTCACGATGTCGGCGGTGGCGGTCATGCCCGGACGCAGCGTTTCATCCGCATTGTCGACCGACAGCACGGCGGTATAGGCGACGACCGTGCCGGTCGTGCTGGTGGTCGTGGTGCTGGACGAGGACGAACTGCTGCTGGAGCTGTTGGACCCGACATTGACCCGCGTGACCTTGGCCGGGAAAGTGCGGCCGGGGAAGGCATCGACGGCGAAATTGGCGGTCTGGCCTTCCTTGACCTGGCCGACGTCCGCTTCGTCGACCGACACCTCGACCTCCATCTTGGTCAGATCCTCGGCGATGGTGAACAGTACCGGCGCGTTGAGCGAGGCGGCGACGGTCTGGCCGGGCTCGATATCGCGCGACAGCACGACGCCGGTCACCGGCGAGACGATCTGGGCGATCGACAGGTTGGTCTTTGCCGTCGACAGCTGGGCGCGCGAGACATCGACCTGGGCCTGCGACGAACGCAGCGTGGCGAGAGCCTGATTATAATTGGCGCGCGCGGTGTCCATTTCGGTCTTGGCCGGCACGCGGCCACCGGAAAGCTGATAGACGTTGAGCTGGCGGTCGAGCGTCGCCTTGGCCAGTGCCACCTGCGCCTGCGCCTGGGCAACGCCGGCCTGAGCCGAGGATACCTGCGCGGTATTCTGGTTGATCGTGTCGACCAGGCGGCGGGTGTCCAGTTCGGCCAGCTTCTGCCCCTTGGTCACCCGATCATTGACGTCGACATAGACGGCGGTGATCTTGCCCGACTGTTCGGACCCCACATCGACCTGGTTGATCGGCTTCAAATTGCCGGTGGCCGACACGCTGACCGTCAGGTCGCCCTGGCGCGCCTCGCGGGTCGCATAATTGGGCTTGTCGTCGCCGGCAAAGCAGCGCGCCACGAGCAATATGAGGATCAGCAGCACGACGCCGATGACGGCGCGCATCACCCATTTGCGATGCGGCTTTTCCGGCTTGGCGCCGAGAAAGTCGTTGAGATCCTGGTCGGGGCTGGCGTCATTGCTCATTGGGGCGGTCATCCATATTCTGCCAGCCGCCACCCAGTGCATTATAGAGCTGGGCGATGGCCAGTATCTCGTCCGATTGGGCGCTGGCGAAGCTGTTGCGGGCGTTCAGCAGGGTGGTTTCGCTGGTCGACAGCGTCTGGAAGTCGATGAGGCCCGCCTGATATTGGCTGCGGGCCATGATCGCGGCATTGTTCGATGCTTCCATGGCGGTGGCGAACTCGACCTTGCGGGCGCGGGCGCTGTTGAGCGATGCCATCGCATTCTCGACATCCTCCAGCCCGGTCAGCACCGTCTGCTTGTAGAGGGCAAAGGCACCGTCGGTCGCCGCCCGCTGCGATCGCACCTGCGAGGCGAGGCGGCCACCGTCGAAGATCACCTGGGCGACATTGGCGAAGACATTGCCGGTGATGACGTCGAACAGATTCTTGATCGCCGTGCTGGTGCTGTTGATATTCCCGCTGATCGCCAGCGAAGGATAAAGCTGGGCCTGGGCGACGCCGATCCGTGCGGTGGCGGCGGCCAGCGAGCGTTCGGCCGACCGCACGTCGGGCCGCTGGCGCAGCGTGTCGGCCGGGATGCCGGTGGCGATCTGGCTCGAGGCGGTCGGGATGGCGGCGGGCGTCTCCAGCGTGCGGGTGGCATCGCCCGGTGCCTGGCCGGTCAGCACCGCGATGCGGTTCAGGCTGCCGCGCAGGCTGGCCTCCAGTTGCGGGATGGTGGCGTTGGTCTGGGCCAGTTGCGCCTTGGCCTGCTGCTCGTCGAGCGAGGAGACAAGGCCGGCCTGCAGCCGCCAGCTGGCGATGTCGTAATTGTCCTTCTGCACCCGCTGGCTTTCGTGGGCGATGCGCAACTGCTCCTGGGCCAGGCGTGCCTGGACATAGTTGCTGACCAGTTCGGATATGATGCTCAGTCGGACATTGGCCAGACTATAGCCCGACGCGGCGAGGTCCGCCCGGGCGGCTTCGGCGCCGCGCGAGAGTTCGCCGAACAGGTCGACCTGCCAGCTGGCGTTGATGCCGGCATTATAGCTGTTGGTCCATTTGCCCTGGCCGGTGTTGATGACATTGCCGTTGTCGTCGACCCGCACGCCGCTGCCGCCACTATTATAGTTGCGACCGCCGCTGGCCGATCCGTTGACCTGCGGCAGGAAGGAGGCGTTGGCCTGGCGCAGCGATTCCCGCGCCTGGCGCAACCGCGCCTGCGCCTGGACGATGTCCAGATTGCCGGCGATCGCCTGATCGATCAGGGCATTGAGCGCCGGGTCATTGAACTGGGTCCACCAGGTGGCGAGGGTGGCGTCGTCGATCGGCGTGCCGCCGCCCTGGCTGTAGCCGGCGGGGATGCCGAGGGCGGCGGACTGGGGTGCGTGATAATCCGGCCCTGCCGCGCAGGCAGACAGGGTGAGCACCGATCCGGCGAGCCATGCAATGCGATATCGCACCTTTTCCTTGCACTCCGTCGTCGTTAAAGGGGCCAGCGATATTCCCCCGAGAGACAGGGGGCAGGTGTATCAGGTCGTTACGTGCCCAAAAGCCATGTACGCCTCAATGCCATATATGTCTCAAAGTGTAACGTGCGTGAATTCCCGTGTTTTTCTCTGGAAAGACACCAGTAGATCAGAGGATGGAAGATGAGGGCATTTCTTTTCCCGGGCCAGGGTAGCCAGTCGGTCGGCATGGGCAAGGCGCTGGCCGAGGCAAGTCCGGCGGCAAAGGAACTGTTCCAGGAAGTCGATGACGCCCTGTCGCAGCATCTGTTCCGCATCATGGTGGAAGGCCCCGAGAGCGACCTGACCCTGACCGAGAATGCCCAGCCCGCGATCATGGCCAACGCGCTCGCCACGCTGCGCGTGATGCAGAAGGAAGGCGGCTTCAGCCTGGCTGACAAGGGTGATTATGTCGCGGGCCACTCGCTGGGTGAATATAGCGCGCTCTGCGCGGTCGAGGCGTTCGACCTTGGCACCACCGCCCGCCTGCTCAAGCTGCGCGGTCAGGCGATGCAGGCCGCCGTGCCGGTGGGCGAGGGCGCGATGGCCGCGCTGTTGGGCGCCGACATCGAAAAGGCGCAGGCGCTGGCCGATGCCGCTGCGGAGGGCGAAGTCTGCACCGTCGCCAACGACAATGATCCCAGCCAGGTCGTCATTTCCGGCCACAAGGGCGCAATCGAGCGCGCCGTCGCGCTGGTCAAGGATTATGGCATCAAGCGCGGCGTGCTGCTGCCGGTGTCGGCGCCCTTCCACTGTCCGCTGATGCAGCCGGCCGCCGATGCTATGGCGGAAGCGCTGGCGAAAGCGACGATCAACGCGCCGCTGCTGCCGGTCTATGCCAATGTGCTGGCCGCGCCGATCAGCGACACGACCGACATTCGCGAGCGTCTGGTCGAGCAGGTCACCGGCCGCGTCCGCTGGCGCGAGTCGATCGGCGCGATGTGGGACGCGGGCGTCACCGATTTCGTCGAACTGGGCGGCAAGGTGCTTGGCCCGATGGTCAAGCGCATCGCGCCCGACGCCACCGTGCGCAGCGTGGTGACGATGGACGATATCGAGGCGGTGCTGGGCGCGCTGTGAGCGAGAGCCCGGTCCTTAGCCACCGCGACGGGGCCGTCCTGACGGTCACGCTGAACCTGCCCGACCGGCGCAACCCCATCTCCGATCCGGCGATGGTGGATGCGCTGTGCGACGTGTTCGAGGCGGCGGACCGGGACGCGAGCATCCATGTCGCGATCCTGACCGGGGCGGGCAGTGCCTTCTCCTCGGGCGGCGATCTCAACGCGATGCGGCCCGATGCCGGCGGGCTGCGCGCCAGCCTGCCGGCGCAGACGCGGCGCAATTATCGCGCGGGCATCCAGCGCCTGCCTCTGCTGTTCCAGGCGATCGAGCTGCCGGTGATCGCGGCGGTCAATGGCCCTGCGATCGGCGCGGGGCTGGACCTGGCCTGCATGTGCGACCTGCGCATCGCGGGGCAAGGCGCGCGCTTTGCCGAAAGCTTCGTGAAGCTTGGCCTCGTCTCCGGCGATGGCGGGGCCTGGCTATTGCCGCGCATCATAGGCTTTTCCAAGGCGTCGCAACTCTCGCTGACCGGCGAGACGATCGACGCGGGCGAGGCACTGCGGATCGGGCTGGTCGGCGATGTCGTGCCCAACGCGGACCTTATGACGGTGGCGCGGGCGCAGGCTGATGCGATCGCCGCCAATCCGCCGCATGCGACGCGGATGACCAAACGGTTGCTGCGTGCGGCGCAGACGGCCGAACTTTCGCAAATTTTGGAAATGGCGGGCGCCATGCAGGCGCTGGCCCACGCGACCGCGGATCATGACGAGGCGATCACCGCCTTCTTCGACCGCCGGCCGCCACACTTCAAGGGAGACTGAAAGCCTGTCATAGGCTGGTGACTGGACAATTGTTCGCGCGGAGACGCGGAGACGCGGAGGGCTTTTGGTCGATATAGATCATGTCAGTGGCGACGTTTTGAACCTGGCCCTCCGCATGCACCGCGAGTTGGGGCCGGGGCTTCTTGAAAGCGTCTACGAGATGATCCTCGCCGCCAAGCTGGTCGAGATCGGCTATGCGGTCGAACGGCAGAAGTCCGTCGATATCGATTATGAAGGGCTGCATTTTGCCGCTGCATTCCGTATCGACCTGCTGGTTGCCGACTGTCTTCTGGTCGAGATCAAATCCACCGAGCGGTTGAATCCCGCCCATGCCAAGCAATTGCTGACCTATCTTCGCCTGACCAACCAGCCCGTAGGGCTGCTCATCAATTTCGGCGGCGCCACGCTCAAGGAAGGGGTGAAGCGCATAGTCAACGACTATGCCCCCTCCGCGTCTCCGCGCCTCCGCGTGAACCGAATGGAATAAGGAGACTGACATGTTCGATCTGACGGGAATGACCGCGCTGGTGACTGGCGCTTCGGGGGGCATCGGTTTTGAAATTGCGCGCGCTCTTATGCGGCAGGGCGCAAAAGTCGCACTTTCTGGCACTAGTGAAGAAAAGCTCTCTGCTGCGCGGGAACGGATGCAGGTGTTGCGCGATGGTGAGGCGGTCCGCTTTTCTGTTGAAGGGTTCGATGGAGGCTCGATCGAACATCCGATTCTGCCTTGCAACTTGTCCGACCCGGCCGCCGTCGACGCGCTGGTGCCGCAGGCGGTGGAAGCGCTGGGCGGCAAGATCGACATCCTGGTCAACAATGCCGGCATCACCCGCGACAACCTGATCCTGCGCATGAAGGACGAGGAATGGTCGCAGGTTATCGCGGTCAATCTGGAAGCCGCCTTCCGCCTGTGCCGCGCCGCCGCCAAGCCGATGATGAAGGCGCGCTTTGGCCGCATCATCTCGATCACCTCGGTCGTGGGCGTCACCGGCAATCCGGGCCAGTCCAACTATTGCGCGTCGAAGGCCGGCATCATCGGCATGTCCAAGTCGCTGGGCCAGGAACTGGCGAGCCGCGGCATCACCGTGAACTGCGTGGCGCCCGGCTTCATCCGGTCGGCCATGACCGATGCGCTGAACGATGCCCAGAAGGGCACGATCCTGGCCAAGATCCCGGCTGGCGACCTGGGCGATGGCGACGATATCGGCGCGGCAGTCGCCTATCTGGCGAGCAAGGAAGCTGGCTATGTCAACGGCCAGACCCTGCACGTCAACGGCGGCATGGCGATGATCTGATCGATCGCCCGGTCAGGCGATCTTCGTCCGGCCGGGCAGGCTATAAGCGAGCGCGCCGTCCAGCAGGATGGCGCGTCGCATCGCCAGCGCCAGCACCGCGATCGCGGCGATCAGGTTGACCGGCACATGGGTCCATTCCGACACGGCCCGGCCGAACAAAGGCGCTATCCAGGCATAGGCCAGCCAGCTTCGTTCCCAAGGCAGCGCGCCGCGCTTGCCCATGTCGGCGGCGACGAAGGCGATCGCCATCCCCAGCAGCACATAGTCATAATCGAGCACATAGGGTGTGCAGAGCAGGGCGGCGCTGAGCGCGGCGGCGCCCCGCACTTCCATCGTCCCACGGCGGGCGACCAGCGCAGCGATACCGATGGCGATGGCCGTCACCAGGCCCTGCACCACATAGGCGGCCGGAATGCTGCCGCCCCATTGGCGAATGGCGGCAAAGGGGCTCTGGATCTTTTCCCAGCCGGTGGCGCCATTTTCGATGATGATATGCTGTGTCAGCGGCAGAGAATCGATGAAGGCCTGCCACACCGGCCAGCCCCAGATCAGCAATGTCAGCAGGCACAGGCCGGCCGAGGTCAGGCCGGCGGCCAGGAAGGCGCGGGCATTGCCGCGTGCGATGATCAGCACCGGGATCAGCACCGCAAATTGCGGTTTGTAGACGAGCGCGCCCAGCAGCATGCCGGCGATCCAAGGGCGTCGGTCGAGCAGGGCCATGCCGCCGCCCAGCAGTGCGGCGGTCATGAACGCATTCTGGCCATGGCCCAGGCACACCATCACCACAGGTGCGCCGAGTGCGATGAGCAGCGCGTCGCGCTGACCCGGCAGGACATGATGAACGACCATCAATGCGCCGGCCAGCGTCAGTCCCTGCCACAGGATCAGGGCGGGGACGTAGGGGATTTGCGCCAGCAACGTGGCCAGGATCAGGAAGGGCGGGGGATAGTGCCAGCCATAGAAAGGGATGGCGGGATCATGATGGATCGCCTTCTGCACTTCATGATGGGCGGGCCAGTTCCATGCCTGGGCGGCCTGGCCATGGTCGGCCATCCAGCCTGCGGTCCAGACGTTGGAAAAGTCGGTGCCAAGCGGCCGACCAAGCGAATCTACCGTGCCATGGGCCGTCGCGAACAGGTAGGCGAGGCCGATCAGCGTTGCTGCCAGCATCAGCCAGGCGGTCATTCGGACCCGTTCGGGGGTGATGAACTGGTCGGGGCACAGGCGGCTTATCATGGCTATTTGCTGGCACAAGCGGCTGAAATTTTGGTAAACAACCCTTTGTTTCCGGGTTTTTTCCGGCTTTTTATTGCCGAAACGCTCCTGTCACTCCATCTAGGGGCTTGGCGGGCTTCCCTCTTGCCTCTATCGGGGCTTGGCACTAGGGCAATGCCTTAACGGTTATTCAGAACCACCAACGATACCCAGTAAGAAGGACCACTCATGAGTGAGACCGCGGATCGCGTAAAGAAAATCGTCGTCGAGCATCTGGGCGTCGAAGCCGAGAAGGTGACCGAGGACGCCAGCTTCATCGACGATCTGGGCGCAGACAGCCTGGACATCGTTGAACTGGTGATGGCGTTCGAAGAAGAATTCGGCGTCGAAATCCCGGACGATGCGGCTGAGAAGATCGCCACCGTCAAGGACGCGATCGACTATATCGACAGCAAGGCCTAAGGGCTTCGCGGCCTGCCCCAGTGGCGGGCCGCCCTCCTTGCACAAGGATTGGCTCCTCCTGTCCGGTGATCCCGGAGCTTGGGGAGCCTTTTCGTATCTGGCCTGCCGTTCACAAGTGCGTGTGGAACGCCTAGATGAGCGGCACGGAACCAAAAATTGGAATTTCGGAGCAAGCATATGCGTCGCGTCGTCGTAACCGGCCTTGGCATGGTAAGCCCGCTTGGCGGGGATGTCGAAACCACCTGGAAGAACATCATCGCGTCGAAATCCGGCGCGGCGACGATCACCCGCTTCGATGCCACCGATTACAAGTGCCGCATCGCCTGCGAAGTGAAGCCGGCGGATCATGAATATGGCTATGACGCCTCGCTGGACGTCGACCACAAGATCCAGCGCCAGGTTGATCCGTTCATCGTCTACGGCATTTCCGCCGCCAGCCAGGCGCTGCGCGACGCGGGCCTGGACAATATGTCGGAAGAAGAGCGCCTGCGCGCCGGCTGCTCGATCGGTTCGGGCATCGGTGGCCTGCCGGGCATCGAAAGCGAATCGCTGGTGCTGGCCAACAAGGGCCCCAACCGCGTTTCGCCGCACTTCGTCCATGGCCGCCTGATCAACCTGATCTCGGGCCAGGTCTCGATCAAGTACGGCCTGATGGGTCCGAACCATGCCGTCGTCACCGCCTGCTCGACCGGCGCCCACTCGATCGGCGACGCTGCGCGCATGATCGCGATGGACGATGCTGACGTGATGCTGGCGGGTGGCGCGGAAAGCGCGATCTGCCCGATCGGCATCGCCGGCTTCGCCCAGGCGCGTGCGCTCTCGACCGGCTTCAACGACACGCCGGAAAAGGCGTCGCGTCCCTATGACGTCAACCGTGACGGCTTCGTCATGGGCGAAGGCGCGGGCGTGGTCGTGCTGGAAGAATATGAGCGGGCCAAGGCGCGCGGCGCGAAAATCTATGCCGAAGTCATCGGCTATGGCCTGACCGGCGACGCCTATCATGTCACCGCGCCGCACCCGGAAGGCAATGGCGGTTTCCGTTCGATGCAGATGGCGCTCAAGCGCTCGGGCCTCAGCCTGGAAGATATCGACTATGTGAACGCGCATGGCACCTCGACCCCGCTGGGCGACGAACTGGAACTGGGCGCGGTCAAGCGTCTGTTCGGCGATCATCTGGGCAGCATGTCGATGTCGTCGACCAAGTCGGCGATCGGCCACCTGCTGGGCGGCGCGGGCGCGGTGGAGAGCATCTTCTGCATCCTCGCCATGCGCGACCAGATCGTGCCGCCGACGCTCAACCTCGACGAGCCGAGCGAAAGCTGCAAGGGCGTGGACCTGGTCCCGCACGTCGCCAAGGAACGCAAGGTGCGCGCGGTGCTGAACAACTCGTTCGGCTTCGGCGGCACCAACGCCTCGCTCATCATGAAGGCGATCTGATACGCCTGATCCTCCCCTGCAAAGGGGAGGATCATGTAAGCCATAGCCGGTTGGGCATTATTTGGGTCGGGCAGTTGGGATGATGGCAAGACGATCCGGCGCAAATCCGGTGCGGCGACTGGGCTGCATCATCCTTCTGATCGGCCTGGCCGTTGTCGCCTTTGTCGGTTTCCGCTTCGTCCATGGCTGGACCGAGACGGGGCCGGCCACCCAGAATATCAGCATCGTCGTGCCGGAGGGATCGACCCTGTCCGATGCCGCGGTGCTGCTGAAATCGGCTGGCGCAGTGCGTTCGGCCGATGCCTTCCTGACCCGCGCGAAGGTCTTTGGCGGCGCCAAGCCGATCAAGGCCGGCGAGTTCGTGGTGCCCAAGGGCGCCAGCAACCGCGAGATATTGTCGATCCTGCAGGGCGGCAAGACGCTGACCCGGCTGGTCACCATTCCCGAAGGCATGCCGTCGATCCTGGTGCAGGAACGGCTGATGGCCAATGACGAGCTGACCGGCGATGTCGCGGTGCCGCAGGAGGGCAGCGTGCTGCCCGACAGCTATGCCTTCGACAAGGGCGAGCCGCGCGCCGCCGTGCTGAAGCGGATGCAGGCGGCGATGGACAAGGCGCTGGCGAAGCTCTGGGCCGAACGCGCGCCCAATACGATCGCCAAGTCGCCCCAGGAGGCGATCATCCTCGCCTCGATCGTCGAGAAGGAGACCGCGATCGCCAAGGAGCGGCCGATGGTCGCGGGCGTCTACAGCAACCGTCTGCGCAAGAACATGATGCTGCAGGCCGATCCGACGATTATCTATCCGATCACCAGGGGCAAGCCGCTCGGCCGCCGGATCAAGAAGTCCGAGATCGCCGACGTCAACGACTACAACACCTATGCGATGACCGGCCTGCCCAAGGGGCCGATCGCCAATCCGGGCCGGCTGTCGATCCTGGCGGTGCTGCACCCGGCGGAGACGAATGCGCTCTATTTCGTCGCGGACGGGAAGGGCGGCCATATCTTTGCCGACACCTATCAGCAGCATAATGAGAATGTGCGGAAGTGGTTCGAGATCCGCCGCGCGCGGGGCGAGCTGTAAAGCCCGGCTTGGCCGATATATAGCCGGGCTTGCCACATGGTCCGGCGCGCGCTAGAGATAGTCCAGCATCAAGAGTTGGGGCGACGCCCAACGCCAACCTGCCGTTCCGGGCAAGGTGGCACTCCCGATCCGGGAGGATGTGGCCGATCCGGCAACAAAGCGGACCTCAGCCACCGATCGTCGCCCCGCCAGGAAGGACTGACGAGACGTGCCGATCAAGATTGCCGATGACCTGCCCGCCCGCCGCACGCTGGAAGCCGAGGGCGTCGCCGTGATGGGCGAGGCCGACGCGGTGCGGCAGGATATCCGCCCGCTGCGGATCGCGCTGCTGAACCTGATGCCCAACAAGATCGATACCGAGACGCAGCTTGCGCGGCTGCTTGGCGCCTCGCCGTTGCAGGTGGAACTGACGCTGGTGCGGATCAGCGACCATGTGTCGCGCAACACCTCCGCCGATCATATGCAGTCCTTCTACCGCGCCTGGACCGATGTGCGCGACGAGCGCTTCGACGGCTTCCTGATCACCGGCGCGCCGGTCGAGCATCTGCCGTTCGAGGAGGTGCGCTACTGGCAGGAACTGCGCGCGATCTTCGACTGGACCCAGACCCATGTGCATCGTTCGCTCAGCATCTGCTGGGCGGCGCAGGCCGCCCTTTATCATTTCCACGGGGTTCCGAAACACGCGCTGGAGCGCAAGGCGTTCGGCGTGTTCCGCCATCGCAACCATGCCCCGGCCTCGCCCTATCTGCGGGGCTTTTCGGACGATTTCTCGATCCCCGTGTCGCGCTGGTCGGAAGTGCGGCGGGAATCGCTGCCGCTCGATCGCGGGCTGCAACTGCTGGCCGACAGCGCGGAGACCGGGCCTTGCCTGGTGCATGATCCACGCCATGGCTTCCTGCACATGTTCAACCATGTCGAATATGACACGCGCACCCTGGGCGACGAATATGCGCGCGACGGCGGCCGCCAGATGCCGGCCCATTATTTCCCCGACGACGACCCGACCCGCCCGCCGGAAAATCGCTGGCGCAGCCATGCCCATCTGCTGTTCGGCAACTGGATCAACGACCTCTACCAGACCGCGCCGTTCGACGTGGACATGATCGGCCAGGAGATATTGCAGAGCGCGGCCTGATCGGCGCCGATCAGCGCAGCAGACCCTTGGCCGCCTGACTGCGGGCGTAGAGCCACTGGCCGATGCCGATCAGGACGATGACGGCCGGGAAGATCACCGCGCCCGCGCCCTTCACCGCCAGCAGGTCGGTGCCGAGGAACGTGTGTCCGAACTGGACGATCACCGCGAGCAGCGACAGCAGGAACAGCGGCACCGCGACGCGGCGGCGCAGCAGCAGGGCGATCGCGCCCAGCGTGCCGGCGCCCACCGCCACCGCATAGACGACCCAGGCCCAGCCGGGCATCTGGGCGAAGGCGCGGGCGGTGTCGGGATCGGTTCTGGCGAGTTCGCTGAGGTCGGCGCCATATTGCATGACGAAGGCAGCGACCCCCATCAGGTTCCATAACAGCAGGATGACGGCGATGATGACGAAGGATGCCGGTGCGCGCATGATGCTTCCCCTCCTGATCCACGCCTGCTTGCCGGGCGCGGCATCTGTCATCATATAGCCTGTCCCGGCCGGGCGAAAGTCCGCCATCGCGTTGCAGGGAGGCGGTTCTGGCTGATCCGATCATCGTCACCGCGCTGCTGGGCGCTGCCGATTTCGCCTGGGCGGATGGCTTGCGCCGCGCCCATTTTCCGCCCGAACGCAATCAGGTGCCAGCGCATGTCACCCTGTTCCATCATCTGCCGCCTTCGCTGCTGCCGGAACTCAGGACGCGGATGAAACAGATATGCGCCGGCCCGGCGCCACGGGCGCGGCTGGGCGATGTGTTGCTGCTGGGGCAGGGGGTCGCCTATCGCATCGACAGTCCCGATCTGGCGGCGTTGCGGGACGAATTGGCGGACGCCTTCACAGGCCTGCTGACGCCGCAGGACCAAGCCGGCTTTCGCCCGCATCTGACTGTGCAGAACAAGGTGGAGCCCAGGGTCGCGCGGGCGCTGGCCGACCGATTGCGCGCCGATTTCCATCCCCGCCCGATCGCAATCGCGGGCCTGGCCGCCTGGCACTATCGCGGCGGACCATGGGAACTGGCAAGCGAGACCCGGTTTCGGGGGTAGGGGATTTGGGTGGGAACAAGACATTCCTCCCCGGCACGGAGAGGGGGACCGCTCGCGTAGCGAGTGGTGGAGGGACACAGGCCGGATAGCGCAGCGCTAAGTGGCACCTGCCCCTCCGTCAGCGCTTCGCGCTGCCACCTCCCCGTTCCGGGGAGGAATGTCCACTTCTGGTCGTCAGCCGTCAAAAACCGATATCGTCATTGCTTCGCTACGCTTGCAATGGCGGGGTTCGCTCGCTTCCCGGCCGTCTTTCCTACTCGGCATTTTTCTGGTCCACCCTGTGGGATGGAATTGGCCGCTCCCATTGCCCCGATATCGACCTTGCTGCAGCGTCCTGCCGCAATAAGCCCGTCGCGTCCTGGTCGCCTGATCGTCGCTTCGCTGGCGCGTCGGTGTCGCTTCACAGGCGCGCGATTGTCGCGTCGCCGTCGCTTTCCGATGACCCTATGCCGGGAAAATGGCGCAAAACGGGGCGACGACACTGTGAACTTCGTAGGAAAATCCGATTGTCGCGTCGTCGCGACCGATCAGGCCAGGCCCACTTCCTTGAGCGGGATGCCGGCATCGGCCAGTTGCGCAGGATCGAGATGGGCGCCGGACAGCACATGGGCGCGGCCCTGGACATAGTCCTTGACCGCATTGACGCAGTCGAGCGCGATCAGCTTGCCGCCCTTCAGATAGATGACCGAGAAGCTGCGGGTGGCGGGATCGCCGCGCAGCACCGTCTGGTCGAAGCCGGTCGAGAGGCCCACGGTCTGGAGCTTGAGATCATATTGGTTCGACCAGAACCAGGGCACGGCGTCATAGGCCTCTTCCTTGCCGAGGATATGGGCCACGGCGGTCTTGGCCTGGTCATTGGCGTTCTGGACGGATTCGAGGCGCATCTGCGCGCCGCCGGCAAAACGGTTGGCGTGGGATGCGCAATCGCCCACGGCATAGATGTCGGGCAGCGAGGTGCGGCAATATTCGTCGACATCGACGCCATTGCCGCCGGCCGCGCCGGCCGCGATCAGCGGGCCGGTTTCGGGCACGATGCCGATGCCCACGATCACCATGTCGGTCTCGATCCGCTCGCCATCCTGCATCAGCACCGCAGTGGCCCGGCCATCCTCGACCGCGATACAGTCCATCTTCGCGCCGGTACGCAGATCAACGCCATGGGCGCGATGCTCCGCCTCGTAGAAGCGCGAGAGATCCTCGCCCGCGACGCGGGCTAGCACCCGGTCGAGCGCTTCGAGCAGGACGACGGTCTTGCCGAACTTCGAGAGCACGGCGGCCGCCTCCAGCCCGATATAGCCGCCGCCGATGATGGTGACATGGTTCACGCTGTCGATCTTCGCCATCATCGCGTCGACATCGTCGCGGCGACGCACGGCATGGACATTGGCGGCTTCGGCGCCGCTGCAGGTGAGCATCCGGGGGCTGCCGCCGGTACACCAGATCAGCTTGTCATAGCCGATTTCCGCGTCGCCGACGGTGACGAACTTGCCGACCGGATCGACGCTCTTGACCCGGCGCCCCAGCAACATGTCGATCTTGCGCTCGTCCCAGAAGGCGGCGGGGCGGATCAGGATACGGTCGAAGCTCTTGTCGCCGGCGAAATATTCCTTGGACAAAGGCGGGCGCTCATAGGGCGGATCCTTCTCGTCGCCGATCATGCCGACCGAGCCTTCGAAACCGTGTTGCCGCAGCGAGATCGCCGCCTGCGCGCCGGCATGGCCGGCTCCCACGATCAGAACGTCATAATAGCTCATCCGCCCGCTCATCCTCTTTTATCCGGGGCTTTGCTTGGCGGCATTTGGCGATGCTGGCAAGCGCGGATGTGGCGGGGCGGGCAACCGACGCCCGCCAACCATCGTCGGGGCGCTGCGTACCGATCAGGACATGGTCAGCACGCCTTCATAGGCGCGATCTTCCAGTGCCTTGCCGGCACCCATGGCGACGCACATCAAAGGCGTGTCGGCGATCCGCACGGGCAGGCCGGTGGCTTCCGACAGCGCCTCGTCCAGCCGGCGCAGCAGCGCGCCGCCGCCGGTCAGGGTGATGCCCTCGTCAATGATGTCGGACGACAGTTCCGGCGCGGTCTGTTCCAGCGCGGTCATCACCGCCATCACGATCTGGCCGACCGGTTCGGACAGGGCGTCGCAGATTTCCGCTTCGCTGATGGTCATTTCGGCCGGGCGACCATTCACCAGGTCGCGGCCCTTGACGATGATCCGCTCGCCCTCGCCATCGGGCGGGGTGGCGCAGCCGATCGCGCATTTGACCCGTTCGGCGGTGGCTTCGCCGATCATCAGATTATGGACGCGGCGGATGTGCGAGGCGATGGCGTCATCCAGCTTGTCGCCGCCGACGCGGGCCGAATTGCTGTAGGCGATGCCGTTGAGCGACAGCACGGCCACTTCGGTCGTGCCGCCGCCGATATCGACCACCATCGCGCCGCGCGGTTCGGTGACGGGCAGGCCGGCGCCGATCGCCGCGGCCATCGGCTCCTCGATCAACTGCACCCGCGCCGCGCCGGCGTTGGAGGCGGCATCGCGCAGCGCGCGCCGTTCGACCATGGTGGAGCCGGTCGGCACGCAGATCACCACATCATAGCGGCGGCCGAAACGTCCGCCGTCCTGCGCCTTCTCGACGAAATGCTTGATCATCTGTTCGGCGACATCGATGTCGGCGATCACGCCGTCGCGCAGCGGGCGGATCGCCTGGATATTGGCCGGGGTCTTGCCCATCATCAGCTTGGCTTCATTGCCCACCACCTTGACCTTGCGGATGCCACGAATGGTCTCGATCGCGATAACGGACGGTTCGTTCAGCACGATGCCCCGGTCGCGGGCGTGGATGACGGTATTCACGGTGCCAAGATCGATCGCCATGTCGCAGGCGGTCGAGGAGAAGAAGCGGGGCATTTTCATGGGAAAGCGGCGATCTGCAAAGATTGTGAAACAATGGCTCCCTGTGCCGTCGCCCGGCGGCGATCAGAAGGGCGCTGCGCCAGTCCGTCCGTTTCCCGCGTCTGGCCGAGGCTGAAGGGACGGAAAAGCACGGTAAAGGGCGGTTCAGGCGGTCTTGCGGATCAGTCGGCGACCCAGCAGCACGCCGGCAATGCCGAGCAGGAACAGGGGCCAGCCCGGCGCTTCGGGCACCGGCGTGCCGCCCGAGCTGCTGCCGGTCGGCGGATCGATCGGCGGCGTATAGGTTCCGGTATAGGTGCCCAGATGCATCTCGCCATTCTGGGTCAGGTTGCCGAACACGGCCGATCCCTGGATATAGTTGGCGGTGGTCGCATCGGCCCAGGGGGCCAGCAGCGATCCGCCCCAGCTATTGGTGAGGTCGAGCGACTGGGCGTCGCCGAAATTCCAGATGACATGTTCGCCCAGATTGGCGGTGCCGCCCAGGAAATTGTCGTTGAGGCTGACCGTGCTGCCGCTGACATTGACGATCGCGGTGTCGGCGCCGTTCAGGTTGAAGGCGATTTCGCCCACCTTGTCGAGATCGGCGGCGCTGATCGAGAAGACGGCCAGGCCGTTGGCGTCGGGGCTGGCGTTGAAGGTGGCGCGGTTGCCGCTGATGACCATGTCGCTGTTGGCGGCCAGGCCCGACAGGTTGGTCGACAATTGCTTCATGCTGCCGGCCAGCACCGTGCCCTGCGTCGCCAGGCTGGATGCGAAGCCGGGGTCCGATGTGGCCAGGCCGGACTGGACGCTATTCTGGTTGATATTGGTGTTGCTGATGGTGCCGCCGACCTTCACCGTCTGGGCCGCGCCATTGAGGTTGAAGCCGCTTTCGACATTGCCGCCGACCAGCGCGCCCGACCCGTTGTTCAAATTCTTGATGCCGCCGGTGACATTGCCGACCACGGTGAGGCCCGCCTGTCCGGTCGTGGACGTGGCGGGGGTGCTGATCTGGTAGCTGGAGGATGTGCCGGTGAGGTCGCCGCCAACGAAGGTGCGGCCCTCGACTTCGGAGGAGGAACTGAGGTCGCCCAGCACGATCAGATTCCATTCGCGCAGCGCGTCGGTGCCGGTGACGGGTGAGGCGTAAGCGGGGGCGGTGGCCAGCAGTGCCAGCGACGCCGAAACCATGAAACCGGTCTTTTTCATAATGGATAACGCCAAGTCTTCGCATGTCGTCACAATGGATCGCGTGACGCGTGGCGAAGTCCCCCCTTCCGCTCTCTGGATTGTCGGCCCCGACTCCGACGCCGGAGCGCCAAGGACAGGGTGGGGGCGCCATAGTCCTGTCGGGCCGGAGCAGCAATATTTTATTAACTATTGCACGAAGAGGGTGGCGGCTCGTCTTGGCGAGGGAAGACGCGGACTTTTCAGGCCAGGGTCAGGTAAAGTTCCGCCTCGATCAGCCACTCGCTGCCAAGCTGCCGCCATTTGGCGGTGTAGGCGCCCGCGGCGATGAGGATGCCGGACGATGCGGCAACGCCCTGCCACTGGCCATGTTCGAAAGCGATCGGTTCGACGGGCGAGACGAGGATCGTGTCGGGCGTGCGGGTGTAGATGCTGCGATCGGGTGCGGCAAATTCGCGCTTCCAGGCCATCAGCTGCTCCTTGCGCCCGGCGATGACGCCGCTGTCGGTGCCCGTCACCATCACGACATCCTGTGCCAGGATCGGGCCGATGGCGGCCAGGTCGGCATCGGCGAGCGCCCGGTTGAAGCTGGCGCGGCGCAGGCGGATGGCAAGATCGGCGGTGGCGGTCATGGCGCTTCCCTTAGCAGGCAGCGCTGCCATCGCCATGCCCGTCCAGCAAAAAAAGAACGCCCGCAGCGGGCTGCGGGCGTTCCGTTCGCCAGACCGGGCCATGTCGAGGAGGGCATGGCCGGCCCGGCGGGGAGAGAGGTTGTTAGAGCTTGTAGCCCAGGGTCAGCACCCAGGAGCGGCCTTCGCCCGGATTGGCCCAGCCATTGTTGCGGATGCTGGTATAATATTTTTCGTTGGTGAAGTTCTGGACGTTGAGCTGCGCCGTTAGCTTCTCGTCGAAGGTGTAGGACAGCATCGCGCGGTGAACGAGATAATCGTCCGAGTGATAGATCGGGACGATCGTCGTGCTGCCGGCCACCAGCGGCGTGACCAGGGCACGATTGTTGAGCGCGAAGCTGCCCTGGTAGGTCAGGCCATAGCCCAGTTGCAGCCCGAAGGGCAGGGTATAGGTGGTGAACAGGCTGCCCGAATGCTTGGGCGTATTGGTCATGTCCTGACCCTTCTGCACATCGGGGATCAGAACATTGTTGCCGCACGGGTTGGACGTAGCCGATCCGATCCCGGATGCAGTGCCCGTCCACGGGCTCGCAAGGCATGCATTGGACACGCTCTGGATGACCTTGCTTTCGAGATAGGTGTAGTTTGCGAAGATCGTCCAGGCTTCGGTGATGTTGCCGCTGGCGCCCAGGGTGACACCGTTCACGCGGTTGCGGCCATCATTGACGGGCAGCGTGCCGACAAACGGATCATTGCTGGTGACGCGATAATTTTTGCGCTCGTTGCGGAACAGGGCGGCGGTCAACTGAAGGCCGCCATCGAACAGGTCGATCTTGCCGCCGATCTCGTAATTGACTGCTTGTTCCGGATTGGCGTCGCAGGCGTCGTTGGAGCCATTGGTTCCGGTGATGATCAGGCCGCAGCCCGATCGCACCGTGGTGGCCGTCGGCGTCTTGCTGTTGGAATAGGCGACATAGAGGCTGGCATTGTCGGCCGGCTTGTAGACCAGGCCGATGCGGTAGGAGAAGAGATCGTCGCTCGCATTCTGCTGCGGGCCGGTGGTGTAGGCGCCCCCGGTGGCGGGGGTCGCGATCGTGTCGGAGCGGAAGCGGGCGCGGTTATGCTCCCAGCGGACGCCGCCATTCAGTTCGAGCCCATCGACGATCTTGGCCGCAGCAAAGGCATAGGTCGCGATGTTGAACAGGTCGCCCATCTGGTGGCCGGACCGGATCTTGTTGACCGGGCCGGTATAGATGCCGTTCGGATCGCTGATGCTGATCGGATCGAGCGTGGGGTTCGGCGTGGCGCCGTTGGCGTTGCGCAGGACGTTGCCATTGTCCAGCGTGTAATCTTCCTGCAGCATCGAGGTGCCGATGACCAGCGTATGGCCGCCCGGAATGTTGAAGGTCAGGTCGAGCTGATTGTAGAGCGTCTGGTTGACCGAGTCCCGGAAGCCGCCACGCGGGCCGCTGGGATAATACATGCCCGGCACCTGGCCGGCGGCGCAGGCCGCACCGGTCGGCAGTGTGCCGTTGGCGAGGCAATAGGCGCCCTGTGGCGGGTTGACGACCAGATTTTGCTCGACGCGCTGCCAGCGCGACAGGTTGCGGACCGACAGCAGGTCGCTGAAACGATGATCGAAGATCGCCGTCGCCTGGTCGATCGTCTGGTCCTGCTTGTCGAGATTCTTGTAGCCATAATAGCCGCTATAGGGGACGCCGGGCAGCGGCCCATCATAGATCGCATTCTTGTAATAGGGCACGCCGTAGAGCGGCGTATTCTCGTCTTCCTGATGGGTATAGAGCAGGGTCAGCGAGGTCGGCCCGTCCACGCCCAGCTTGACCGAGGGGGCCACGCCCCAGCGCTTGTAGCTGTCGACATCGCGCCGGGCGACGTCATTTTCATGATACATGGCGTTGAGGCGCACGGCGATTTGCTCGTTGACGCGGACATTGCTGTCGATGGTCGCGCGATAATAATCGGACGTGCCGATGCCGCCCTGCACCAGCGTTTCGCTGTCGGCCTTGGGGCGCTTGGTCACGAGGTTGATGTTGCCGCCGATCGCGCCCGAACCGCCATAGACGGAATTGGCGCCGTTGGTGACCTCGATCTGCTCCAGGTTGAACGGGTCGGTGCGGCTATATTGGGCGCTGTCGCGCACGCCATCGATGCTGATGTCGGTGTTGGCGCTCTGGCCACGCAGGTTGATGCTGTCGCCATAGCCGCCGCCGCCTTCGCCCGCGCCGAAGGTGATGCCCGGAACGGTGGACAGCACGTCGCGCAAGGTAAGGAGGTTCTGCTTCTGGATGGTCTGGTTGCCGATCACCGTGATGGTCTGCGGCGTGTCGAGCAGGGGGCGAACATATTTGGGCGATTCGGGCTTGTCCACCTTGATGGAATTGTCGTCGATCGCCGTGTCGGTGACCGTGACGCCACCCAGTGCCTGGCCCTGGCCATTATCCTGCGCATGCGCGCCGGATGCGAAGGCCATTGCGCCGACGCAGCTCAGTGCGAGGAAGGATGGAGTGTTTCCATATTTCGCCATTGTTTCAGAACCCCTTTCGATTGTTGCAGGGGCTGCTATTGCGACCTATTCGCATTGTCAATGCTATTGCGAGTGGATATCTGTTCGACGATGCTTTTTTGCTAAATGATGTAAAAGTCGCACAGTCGGCAAAGTGGCTAAATGACCGATGCATCGATCATGACGGTGCCATCAGCGGCGCGTGCCTGTGGCGGCACCCGAACGCATCGCTTTGTGGTGTGCGATGCTGCTTCACACGCGGTCGAATGCGCACAAGGCGGCCAAAACCTGCCGATTTTGGCGGTCGGCCTCGAAATGGGCGAGGGCAGGGTCGCGATCGGCGATCGCGTCGATGATGCGCAGACGACCGTGGCGCCATATGCTAAGGTCGAACATGTCGGCCCTGGCGCCCTCGCGCTCCACATCGCGCGCGCTCCCCAGCGCAACACGGGTCAACAGCTCGAACAGGGGCTGGCTGACCATTTTGAACAATATGTCCTGCAGCCGGCCTTCCAACTGGCCGAGCCCGTCCATGCTATCGCATGCATCGATCTGACTGCGCAGATCGAGTAATTCCCTGTGAAGGGCCTGGTCGTCGCATCGCGCGGCAGCGGCGCAGAGCCGGTTGAACAGCAGCGAGGTGATGTCGAGTATCTCGCGCCAGGAACCCGGTTCGCCGCACAGATAGGCTCCCAGCATCCGTTCCAGATCGGCCATTTGCGGTCGCCGGCCATAATAGCCGCCGCCTGGCCCGCGCCGGACCTCCAGCAAGCCCTCATGCTCCAGGATGCGTGCTGCCTGCTGGACCGTGACGATGCCGACCTCCAACTCGCGGGCAAGGGTTTGCAGCGAACCGATCTGCTCGCCGGCCGGTGCAGCGAGGATGCGCCGGCGCAGGGTGTCGGCGGTATGGCGGACGATCTGCCGCTTGCCGATCGCAGGTTCGGTCAGGTCATTTTGCTGGATGAGGCTCATATGAATTAATGTGCATGTTGATTGAAATTTCGCAAGGGCGATACCGAGTTTCATCGCCTTGATGATCTAATAATATACATATTAATGTCGATCCCAAGAGTCGCCGCCCGGTTTTGGAGCGGTGCCGCTGCGCTTACCGCGCCGGAAGGAGAGAGCCATGGCGTTCAGGGATCCCGTGATCGACGCATTGCCGCGTCACCCCATCATCATTGGCGGACAGCGCGAAGTGCCGACAGGTCCGGCGCGCCACGCCCATGTCTATCCCGGCACCGGCAAGGTGACGCAGGAACTGGCTCTGGCGGACGCCGAGGATGTCGACCGGGCCACAGCCGCCGCGCGCAGGGCTTGCCCGGCATGGCGTGCTATGCCCGGCGACAAGAGGCGCGACCTGATGTTCCGCATCGCCGCGCTGCTGGAGGCCAAGTCGGCGGATTTCGCGCCGAGCCTGATCGCCGAAAATGGATCGGTGGCGATGGTGGCGCCCTATATGGGTTATGATGCCGCCCAGAAGTTCCGCTATTTCGGTGGCTGGTGCGACAAGCTGCACGGGCGCACCATCCCGATGTGGGGCGCGCCGGCCCATGATTATGTCAGCTATGATCCCTATGGCGTGATCGGCATCATCGTGCCGTGGAACGGGCCGCTGTTCGCCGCGACCATGGTGCTGGCGCCGGTGCTGGCAGCGGGCAATTGCGTGGTCATCAAGGCACCGGAACTCGCGCCCTACAGCGTCATGCAACTGGTCGAACTGCTGCATGAGGCGGGCCTGCCCGATGGCGTCGTCAATCTGGTCACGGGCGGCGCCGATGTCGGCGCGGCGATGGTCAGCCATCCCGGCATCGACAAGATCGAATTCATCGGATCGGGCGCAACCGCGCGCCAGGTGCTGGCCAATGCGGCCCAGTCGCTCAAGCCGGTGGGCCTGGAACTGGGCGGCAAGTCGGCCGTGGTCGTGTTCGATGATGCCGACCTGATGCTCGCCGCGAAGAAGGGGCTGACCGGGGCGATTTCCTCCAACGGGCAAGGGTGCATCAATGGCACGCGGCTGCTGGTCCAGCGCGGCGTTTATGACCGCTATCTCGACCTGATCGGGGCGATGGCGGGCCATGTGCAATCAGGCGACCCGTTCGATCCCGCGACGGTGCTGGGGCCGGTGATCAGCCAGAATGCGCTCGACCGGATCAGCGGCATGGTGGCGCGCGGCGTCGCCGATGGCGGCCGCATCATCGCGGGTGGGCAGCGGCTGGACGGCGATTTTGCCGATGGCTTCTTCCTGCCGGTGACGATCCTGGCGGACGTGCCGGACCAGTGCGAGATCGCCCGGAATGAGGTGTTCGGCCCTGTCCTGGTCGTGACCCCGTTTGAGGATGAGGAAGAGGCGATCGCGCTCGCCAACGGCACCAACTATGGTCTGGGGGCCTATGTCCACACGCAGAATTTGCGCTGCGCCCATCATATGGCGCGCGAGCTGCAGGCGGGCATGATCCATGTGAACGGTTCGGGTGAGGCGATGCAGCCCAATTGCCCGTTCGGCGGCTTCAAGCAGAGCGGGCATGGCCGGCTCGGCGGGGTCGAGGGGCTGCATGAGTTCCTCCAGCCCAAGAATGTCTGGATGAGCATGGCCGCGCCGGAGCACGGGCAATGAGCCTGTGTGATCCCGCAGCGCGCAGCGCACTCGGCAGCCACCTGCAGGCCGAACTGACCGGGCGGGATGATCCCGCGCCGCAATCGCCGGTGGCGGACAGCTGGCGCGATTTCATCTATGCCGAAATCTGGTCTCGTCCGGGGCTGGATCGGCGTGCGCGCTTCCTGATCGCGCTGGCTTCGGCGGCCGGCGCCGATGCGCCCGCCGATCGGCTGGACGGCTATGTCCGTGGCGCACTGACGACCGGCGCGCTGGCCCAGGCCGAATTGCGCGAGGCGGCGCTGCACGTCGCAGTCTATTCCGGCTGGGACAAGGGCGGGGCGATCGACGCCGCGATTGATCGGGTCGAAGCGGAGCAGGAGCTGGCGCAGGTTCTTCTGGCGCCGATCCGGGCCGAACCCTGGGATGCGCAGCAGCGCATGGAGCAGGGCTTTGCCGAATTTCGTGCGGTGATGACCTTTGACGGCCCGCGCGTCGGTAATGGCCTGCCCTATCTACAGGATGGCATATTGAACTTCGTGTTCGGCGAAATGTGGTGCCGGCCGGGCCTCGACCAGCGGTCGCGCCGCTTCCTCACGCTGGTGGGCGTCGCGGATTCCGCTGCCACCGTGCCGATCGCCAGCCATTTCCATGCCGCCATGGCGAGCGGCAACTGCACCGCCGCCGAACTCAACGAATTCGTCCTCCAATATGCGGTCCATGCCGGCTGGCCCAAGGCGTCGGTGATCCAGGGCGTGGTGCTGGAAATGGCGGGGAAGGTCGCCAAGGGCCTGGCCTGGAACGAGACAGAGGGGGGCAAGCAATGAGCATCGTGATCGACATGACTGGCAAGGTGGCGCTGGTGACCGGGGCTGCTTCGGGCCTTGGCTGCGCGACGGCGGTGAAACTGGCACAGGCCGGCGCCAGGCTGTGGCTGGTAGACGTCAATGCGGAAGGGTTGGCCGAAACGCTGGGCCTGCTTCCTGAGGGTGAGCATCAGACGGCGGTTGTCGATCTGGCCGATCCTGACGCTTGCCGTGCCACCGTCGATGCGGCTGTCGCCCATTGCAGCCAGCTCGATGCGCTTTGCAATGTCGCTGGCCTCATCTATCTCGCCAATTCGCCCGACATGCCCCGGCTGCTTTGGGACAAGACGCTGGCGGTCAACCTTACCGCGCCCTTCCTGCTGTCACAGGCGGCAATCCCGCATCTGCTGAAGGTCAATGGCGCGATCGTGAATGTCGTCTCTTCGGCCGCGTTCATCGGCGAGGCCTATGCCGCCGCCTATTGCGCGTCGAAAGCCGGCCTTCTCAACCTCACCAAGGCCATGGCGATGGAGTATCAGAAGCAGCCGATCCGCATCAACGCCGTTGCGCCCGGTGGCATGATGACCAATATCGCCACCAATTTCCGGGCGCCCGCAGGTTGCGACTTCGAATTGCTCAAGCGTTTTTCCGGGATGCGCGGCACGGTCGAGGTCGATGATGTCGCCGACATGGTCGCGCTGCTCGCCTCGCCGGCCGGGCGTGGCTTCCACGGCAATTGCATCTCGATCGATGCCGGGATCACCGCAGGATGAGCGGGATGGAACGGATCGGCTTCATCGGCCTGGGTAGCCAGGGTGGTCCCATGGCTGAACGGATCGCTGCCGCTGGCTATCCGCTCATGCTCTGGGCCCGCCGCCCGGATGCGCTGGCGCCCTTTCTCGAAAAGGGCGCCACAGCAGCGCCGGACATCGCGACATTGGGGGCGTCCTGCGATCATGTCGGCATCTGTGTGGTCGATGACGCCGGCGTGGCCGATATCGTCGAGCAATTATTGCCCGCGATGCGACCGCGCAGCCGGATCGTCATTCATTCGACCATATTGCCCGAACATTGCGTGGCGCTGGCCGAACGGTGCGCGCAACGCGCCATCGATTTCCTGGATGCGCCGGTCAGTGGTGGCGGACCGGCTGCGACGGCAGGCGCATTGACCGTAATGTGCGGTGGAGCGGTCGATGTTTTCGAGGCCGCCCGGCCGGTGCTGGAAAGCTTTGGTGGCCTGATCGTGCGGATGGGCGAAGTCGGTGCCGGGCAGCGCGCCAAGATCGTCAACAATGCGCTGATGGCGGCCAATATGGGGCTGGCCCATGCCGCGATGGAGGCGGGCAGGGCGCTGGACCTGGATGGGGCAGCCCTGTGCGGCCTTATCAAGGCGAGCAGCGGCCGCAGCTTCGGTTTCGAGGTTTATGCCCGCCTGCCGACGCCCGGCGCCTTTGCCCATGGCGCGCCGCTGCTGCGCAAGGATGTCGGGCTGCTGATGACCAGCCTGCCCGATGATGCCGGTGCCGAAGCCCTGTCCCGCGCCGCGATGCCCTTCCTATCCGCCGCCTGCGGCGACTGACCTTTTCAGGAGATCCAATCATGTCCTTCACCCTCGACCAGTTCCGCCTCGACGGCAAAGTCGCGATCGTCACTGGTGCCGGCGGGCGCGGCAACTCCATCGGCCGGGCCTATGCGCTGGGGCTGGCGACGGCCGGTGCCGCAGTCGTCGTCGCTGACCTCAATGCGGAAGGCGCCCAGGCGGTGGCCGACGAGATTGTGGCCGTTGGTGGACGGGCCATCGCCGTCAAGGTCGATGTGGCTGATGAGGCATCTACGCTGGCCATGGCGACGGCGGCGAGTGATGCCTTTGGTGGTGTCGACATCCTCATCAACAATGCCGCGCTGATGGTCGACATCAGTTACGACAATATTGAGGCCGTCAGCCTCGACGCCTGGAACCGCGCCTTTGCTGTCAATCTCAATGGTGCGCTGCTCTGTGCCCGCGCCGTCATCCCTTCGATGCGGGCGCGCGGTGGCGGCCGGATCATCAACCAGACGTCGGGCGGTGCCTTTCCGGCGACGGGCCTCTACGGCATTTCCAAGCTGGCGCTGGTGGGGCTGACGACCACGCTCGCCAAGCAACTGGGCAAGGACAATATCACCAGCAATGCGATCGCGCCGGGCAATGTCACATCGGACGCCGGCAAGATGCTGGTGCCCGACGATTCTCCGTTCATTCAGTTCCTGCAGATGAGTTGCGCCCTGCGCCCGCGCGGCGAGCCGGATGAACTGGTCGGCACGGCGCTGCTGCTCTGCTCGGACGCGGGGCGCTGGATTACAGGCCAGACGATCCATGTCGATGGCGGATGGGTGTTGCGCCCTTGAGCGGGCGCGGGGCGTCATGGCACAAATCGCGATCAGGCCAGATGCCCGTTGCCGGATCGGCGTCCGCGATTCCCGTTCGCAAGATCATCGGCATTTTACCGTAATCACCGAATAATCTGCGGATTATTTCCAAAATCGTCAAATGTTACGAAACACATTCGGCTGCCCCCTTGATACCGTTTCCTCCAGAAAAGAACAGAAATGTGGCGAGGAAAACAAATAAAAACAGGGGGTTTTTATGTTGTCATCTCACAAGGGCCGCCTTCTCAAGCTGTTGCAGGCCGGCAGTGCATTATCCTGCATGGTCGCCATGGCTGGCGGCGTTGCACAGGCCCAGGAACAGGATCAGGGCGAAATCGTCGTTACCGCGCTCAAGCGCAACACCCGCGTTCAGGACACGCCGATCGCCATTACCGCAGTCACCGGCGCCAGCCTGGAAGCAGCCGGCACCAGCAGCTTTACCGAACTGACCCGCGATACGCCGAGCCTGCGCATCGTCGATGGCGGCCCCGGCAACCGCCGCGTCATCCTGCGCGGCGTCACGGCAGCCGGTGAACCGACGGTCGGCGTCTATTATGACGAAGCGCCGGTATCCGGCTCGGTCGGCACCACCAGCGACGCCGCCGGCGCCACGCCCGATTTCCGCATCTTCGACGTGGAGCGCGCCGAAGTGCTGCGCGGCCCCCAGGGCACGCTCTACGGTTCCGGTTCGATGGGCGGCACGCTGCGCATCATCTTCAACAAGCCCAAGACCGACAAGATCGAGGCGGCCTTTGCCAGCACCATGTCGGCGGTCGAGGGCGGATCGATGGGCGCCTCCTTCGACGGGATGCTGAACGTCCCGCTGATCGAGGACAAGCTGGCCATCCGCATCGTCGGCAACGCCACTCAGGTCGCGGGCTATGTCGACAACAGCTATTATGGCTACAAGAATATCAACGATCCCTACACCTATGGCGGCCGCATCATGCTGCGCTTCACGCCGACCGAGGCGCTGACGCTGGACCTGAGCGCCAATTACGAGAAGGCGGCCGGTGAATCGCCGCGCTGGTATGCCGAAACCGGCAAGCGCTGGACCACCGACGCGCGATCGGAATCGGGCAATTACGACACCAACCGCATCTATAATGCGACGCTCAACTATGATTTCGGCCCGGTCGCGCTGACCGCTATCACCACTTACACCGACCGCGACCGCATCGTCGTCGGCGATGTCAGCGATACGTTCAATGGTCGCGACACCGCCGCCCGCTGCCAGACCTATCGCGGCAATGGTGCGGCCTGCTCCGCCGATGTGCTGGCCGATTATCTGTCGGACACCCGCGCCCTGCTGTCGTCCAGCCTGTATCAGCCACAATCGGTCAAGAACTGGCTCAACGAAATCCGCCTGAGTTCGACCGGGGATGGCCCGCTCAACTGGACCGTCGGCCTGTTCAGCGAAGATCGCAAGACGGTGGTGCGCTCGACCCTGCTCAAGGCCGACCCGGACACCGGCTTCCTCTACGATCCCGATGATATCGCCAATCTCGCCTATGATCGCACCATCAACGACAAGCTGAAGCAGAAGGCGGTCTTCGCCGAAATCTCCTACAAGCTGTTCGACAAGCTGACGCTGACCGCTGGCGCGCGCTATTATGATTATAAGAAGACGGTCGGCGGCCGGATCGACATGGGCCAGGAACATTATGCCTCGGTCGTGACGCCCTATACCGAAGCCAAGTCGTCCGAGGACGGCGTGCTTACCAAGTTCAACATCTCCTATCAGGCGACCCCCGATGTGATGATCTATGCGCAGGCGGCGCAGGGCTTCCGGCCCGGCGGCGTCAACCAGGTGATCGGCCTGTCGGCGGCGCTGGCTGCCTACACATCGGACAGCCTGTGGAATTATGAGCTGGGCTTCAAGAGCAAGATCCTGCCGCGCACCTATCTCAACATGGCGACCTACCAGATCGACTGGAGCAACATGCAGGTGTCGGCCCGCACGGCGGGCACCGGCTCGGTCTTCGGCCTCATCTCCAACGTCGGCGCGGCCCGCATTCGCGGCGTCGAGGCGGAATTCTCCACCGAGATTGCCGGCATCAGCTTCAGCGCCAACGGTTCCTACACCGATGCCAAGCTGACCGAGGACCAGGTCAGCACCAT
Source organism: Sphingobium sp. SG1 (assembly GCF_057063145.1). NCBI lineage: Bacteria > Pseudomonadati > Pseudomonadota > Alphaproteobacteria > Sphingomonadales > Sphingobiaceae > Sphingobium > Sphingobium sp. SG1. The sequence continues at coordinate 132,267 of NZ_JBVVOJ010000002.1, forward strand.
CGTCGTGGCATCGGGCCGCAAGGGCGACCGGATCGCCAATGTGCCGAAATGGAATTTCGGCGGATCGGCCGAATATAAGCATATGCTGACCGATGCCATGGATGCCGTCATCCGCACCGATGTCACCTATAATGGCAGTTCCTACAGCACGATTAGCCCGACCGACACCTATCGGCGCCGGCTGGACGATTATACGCTGACAAACCTGCGCCTGGGCGTGCAGGCCAGCGACAACAACTGGGTCGCCCATTTCTTCGTGAACAATCTGTTCAATGAACTGGCGGTGGTCAGTTCCAGCTCCAGCAGCAACACTGGCGGCAAGACGGTGGTGTTTACCGCGCCGCCGCGCACCTACGGCATCAACCTCACCAAGAAGTTCTGATCGCCTGGCACGGGGGCGGCCTGTCGGTCGCCTCCCTTTTCGGGGGCCTTATGGCGGCCGCATGATCGACACAGGGGGATGATATGTTCAAGCGACACATGTGTTTCGCCGGCCTTTCACTGCTCGCGCTGGCTGCCGGAGGGGCGATCGCCCAGCCTGCCAAGGCGCCCGTGGAAGCGGTCAAGCCCCGCGCCGGCGCCAATCCCGCACCGGCGCGCGCTGCCGGCGAAGGCGCCGGTCCGTTCCGCAAGATGGTGATCCGCGGCGTCACCCTGATCGACGGCAGCGGCGCGCCGCCGCGCGGGCCGGTCGACATCGTGATCGAAAATGACGTCATCGCTGACATCCTGCCGGCCGGAACGCCCGGCCTGCCATTCAAGCAGGGACGCGCACCGACCGACGCCGATTATGAAATGGACGCGACCGGCATGTTCGCGACGCCCGGCTTCATCGACATGCATGTCCATGGCTCGACCGACGACAAGGCGCCGGACCTGTCCTATTCCTACAAGCTGTGGCTCGCCCATGGCGTCACCACGGTGCGCGGCGTCGACCTTGCCCCCATGGAAGTGTCCCTGAGCGAACGGGCACGCTCCGCCCGTAACGAGATCGTCGCGCCGCGCATCTTCGCCTATCAGCGGCCGGGTCAGGGCAAGGGCTGGACCGGCGGTCGCACCAATACGCCCGAAAAGGCCCGCGCCTGGGTGCAATGGGCGGCCAAGCAAGGGATCGACGGCATCAAGCTGCTGGATGATCCGGACCAGCCGCCCGAAGTGATGGCAGCCATCATGGACGAGGCGAAGAAGCTGAAACTGGGCACCACGGCGCACCTGTCCCAGATCGGCGTGGGGCGCATGAATGCCGAACAGGCCGGCGATGCGGGCCTTGGCACCGTCACCCATTTCTACGGCCATTTCGAATCCCTGCTGAAGAATGGCCCGGTCCAGAACTGGCCGGTCGACTATAATTATGCCGACGAGCAGGACCGGTTCGGCAATGTCGCCAATCTGGCGGAGGAAAGCGTCGAGCCGGGATCGGACCGCTGGTGGGCCTATCTGGAGCATCAGAAGGCCAATCATGTCACCTTCGATCCCACCATGACCATCTATGCCGCCGGCCGCGATCTGATGCTGGCGCGCAATGCCGACTGGCACGACAAATATACCATGCCGCAGCTGTGGAATTTCTACATGTCCTCACGCGAGAATCACGGCTCCTATTTCTATGACTGGACCACCGCGATCGAGGTGAAGTGGCGGAATTTCTATCACAAATATATGCGGCTTATTAACGACTACAAGAATATCGGCGGACGCGTGACCACCGGCTCGGACTCCGGCTTCATCTTCAAGCCCTATGGCTTTGGCTATATCCAGGAACTGGAGTTGCTGCAGGAAGCGGGCTTCAATCCGTCACAGGTGATCCAGTCGGCGACGCTGAACGGCGCGCTGACGCTCTATGATCCCAGGGGCGAAGTGCCGCCGATCGGCACGGTTCGCGTCGGCAAGCTGGCGGACCTCGTCATCCTCAAGGAAAATCCGCTGCAGAATTTCAAGACGCTCTACGGCACCGGCACGCTGCGCCTCAACGAGCAGACCCAGCGGCTCGAACGGGTGGGCGGCGTCAGCTACACGGTCAAGGACGGCATCGTCTATGACGCGAAGAAATTGCTGGCGGATGTCGCGGACATGGTCGTTGCCGAAAAGCGGCGCATGGGCATGCCGGAACAGGGGCTGCCCCATCCCTGACGGGGCGGGGCATCATAATTCAACAGGGACGGGAAAAGAATGAAGAACAAGATGCTGATCCGGTCGGGCCTTGCTGCGCTCGCCCTCATGACGGTCGCCAGCGCCTCTCATGCGCATGATCCGGACGAATGGTATGTCGGCGGCGCCGCCGGTATCGTCAACGGCAAGAAGCCGACCTTCGTGCCCGCGCCGGCGCGTGGCAGCGCTGACAATGTCGGCCCCTTCCGCAAACTCGTGATCCGTGGCGCGACCCTGATCGACGGCACCGGCGCGCCGCCGCGCGGCCCCTATGACATCGTGGTGGAAGGCAACAAGATCACCGCCATCACCCAGGCCGGCTGGCCCGGCCTGCCGCAGGCAAAGGGGCGTGCGCCGACCGACGCCGATTATGAGATCGACGCGACCGGCATGTATGTGATGCCCGGCTTCAACGACATGCATGTCCACACCCCCGCCAGCGACAAGGCGCCGGATATGAGCTATGCCTACAAGCTGTGGCTGGCCCATGGCGTGACCACGGTGCGCGGCGTGCCGCTGGCTGATCCGGTCGTCGCCAGTTCGGAAAAGAACCGCTCTGCCGCCAACGAGATCGCGGCGCCGCGCATCTTCAATTATCAGACGCTAGGGGCCGGCTGGGACGGTGGGCCGATCGACAGCCCGGACAAGGCGCGCGCCTGGGTCAAATGGGCTGCCGCGCACAATATCGACGGCATCAAATTCTTCAACCGGCCCGAGGAAACGCCACAGATCATCGCCGCCGCCATTGACGAGGCGCACAAGAACAGGATGGGCACCACGGCCCATCTGTCACAGACCGGCGTCGCCAATTTCAACGCCTATGACGCGGCCGAGGCGGGACTGGATACCGTCACCCATTATTATGGCCATTTCGAATCCCTGCTGAAGGATGGGACGATCCAGCGCTTTCCGTCCGACTATGACTATAATAATGAACAGCATCGCTTCGGCGAGGTGGCGGAAATCTGGAACCAGACGGTCGAGCCGGAATCCGAACGCTGGTGGGATTATCTGAAGCATCAGAAGGAGAAGCATGTCACCTTCGATCCGACGATGAACATCTATGCCGCATCCCGCGACCTCATGCGGGCGCGCAATGCCGACTGGCAAAATCTCTACACCACGCCGCAGCTCTGGGCCTATTTCCAGTCGACCCGCGACAATCACGGTTCCTATTTCTACGACTGGGGCACCGAGAACGAGTTTGCGTGGAAGAAATTCTACAACAACTATTTCAAGCTGGTGAACGACTATAAGAATATCGGAGGCCGGGTGACGGTCGGCACCGATTCCGGCTTCATCTACAAGGTCTATGGCTTCGCCTATATCGAGGAGTTGGAACTGCTGCGCGAAGCCGGCTTCTCGCCGCTGGAGATCATGCGCTCGGCCACCATGTGGGGTTCGCAGACCCTCTATGAGCCCAAGGGCATGGCGCCGCCGACCGGCGTGCTGCGCGTCGGCATGCTGGCCGACATGGTCATCACCAGGGAAAACCCGCTGGCCAATCTCAAGACCCTCTATGGCACCGGCCATTCGCGCCTGAACCCGGAAACCAACAAGCAGGAAATGGTCGGCGGCGTCAGCTACACGATCAAGGACGGCATCGTCTATGATGCCAAGAAGCTGCTGGCCGAAGTGGCCGAGATGGTGAAGGCAGAAAAGGCCCGCACCAGCCAGGCCGGCGCCGGCCCGGCCAATCCCAACGCCATGTAATGGATCGAAAGCGGCGCTCTGGGAAAGGGCGCCGCTTTCAAGTCATAGCGGCAGCGCCGTCGTCGACTTGACCTCTTCCAGCACCGCATAGGTCCGCGTCTCGCGCACACCCGGCATGTCGACCAGTTCCTCGGCCAGGAATTTCCGATAGGCCGCCATGTCCTTCATCCGGACCTTGATCAGATAGTCGAAGCCGCCGGCCACCATATGGCATTCCAATATGTCCCGCTGCCGCCGTGTCGCTTCGGCAAACTGGCGGAAGATGTCGCCGGTGGTGCGGTTGAGCAGCACTTCGATGAAGATCAGCAGCGGCCGCTGGTTGAGGTGCGGGTCGAGCAGCGCGACATAGGAAGAGATATAGCCATTGTCGCGCAGCTTGCGCGTCCGGTCGAAACAGGCCGATGGCGAGAGATTGCAATGCTTGGCCAGATCCTGGTTGGTTATGCGACCATCCACCTGAAGCTTGTTCAATATCTTCCGGTCAGTTTCGTCCAGGTTCATCGAAACCCCCAAAACGCTAGCAGTTGGCCAAACCTCAACGATATCTGTGCAAGTCGCGGAAAATGCTGGGCTGCGATCCCATGGGCTCATGCCGGGGATAACGTATCGCTGTGGGAAACCCTCAGCGGCATCGCACGTCCCTCGCGGGATTAGCGCCCAACTTGCCAGCGAGGCAGGAGTGTACTAAATGGTACACAATGTCGCAGCCGTCAGGGCTGGGCGACTCGATCGGCCTGTGGACCCGTGGGCACCGCTCTCCGACGACCATAAGAGATGAAGGAGGTGCCGCGTGTCAGGCACGAAAATGCACGGCCAGCCGCTCGTTCGCGGTTGGCTGCTTCTGTTGGGGGCGGTGATCCTTGCCGCTGGCCTCTTTTTCGCCATTGGCGGCGGCAAGCTCGTCAGCCTGGGCGGCAGTCCCTATTTCCTGATCGCCGGCATCGCGCTGGTTTTCGCGGGCGGCCTCATCGCCCTGCGCAAGACCGGTGGCGGCCTGCTCTTTGGCGCGACCTTCCTGCTGACTATCCTCTGGGCACTGTGGGAAGTGGGCTTCAGCTTCTGGCCGCTCATTTCCCGCCTGCTGGCGATGGGTGTCGGCGCGACCGTCGTTGCGCTCTCCTATCCGCTGCTGCGGCGCGGCGACGGTTCGTCGCCTGCCTGGCGGCCTGCATTGCTGATGGCAACGCTGGTCGGCCTCGGCTCGGCCGCCGGTGCGGCCGGCATGTTCATGGTCCATCCGACCGTGCCCTTTGCCGGGCAGATGGCTTCGCTGGTGCCGGTCGATCCGGCGCGCGAGCAGAAGGACTGGACCGCCTATGGCAACACGCCAGGCGGCAGCCGCTTCGTCGCGCTCGACCAGATCACCCGCGACAATGTGAACCAGCTCAAGGTCGCCTGGACCTATCGCACCGGCGACGTCGCGCAGAGCGATGGCAATGGCGCGGAGGACCAGAATACCCCGCTGCAGGTCGGCGACACGCTGTTCATCTGCACCCCACATAACAATGTCATCGCCCTCGACGCCGATACCGGGCGCGAGAAGTGGAAGACGCTGATCAATGCCAAGGCATCGGTCTGGATGCGCTGCCGGGGCCTCGCCTATTTCGACGCCCATGCGCCGATCCAGCAGCCCAGCCTGCCCGGCGCAACGCCGGTGACGGCAGCGACCGTGCCGGCCGGCGCCGCCTGCCAGCGCCGCATCCTGATGAACACCATCAATGCCGAACTGATTGCGCTAGATGCCGACACCGGCAAGTTCTGCGCCGATTTCGGCACCAATGGCCGGGTCGACCTGAAGGCCGGCCTCGGCAATGCGCCCGATCCCCAATATCAGCTGACCTCCGCGCCGACGCTGGCGGGCACGACGGTTGTGGTCGGTGGCCGCGTCGCCGACAATGTGCAGGTCGACATGCCCGGCGGCGTGATGCGCGGCTTCGATGTCATCACGGGCAAGCTGCGCTGGGCCTTCGATCCGGGCAATCCGGCCATCACCGGCACCCCGCCGGCGGGCAAGAGCTACACCCGCTCGACCCCCAATGTCTGGGCCGCCATGTCCTATGATCCGGCGTCGAACACCGTGTTCATGCCGGTGGGCAGTGCCTCGGTCGATCTCTATGGCGTCACCCGCAGCGCGCTCGATCATACATATGGCGCGTCGATGCTGGCGCTCGATGCCACCACCGGCCGTGAGAAATGGCATTTCCAGACCGTCCATAACGACCTTTGGGACTTCGACCTGCCGATGCAGCCGAGCTTCGTCGACTTCCCCATCGATGCCGCCCGCAAGGTGCCTGCGCTCGTCTTTGGCACCAAGGCAGGGCAGGTCTATGTGCTCGATCGCGCCACCGGCAAGCCGCTCACCGACGTGAAGGAAGTGCCGGTCAAGCCGGCGAACATTCCGGGCGAGCCTTATTCGCTGACCCAGCCCAAGTCGCTCGGCATGCCGCAGATCGGCGTCGGCCCGCTGACCGAGGCGGACATGTGGGGCGCCACTCCGTTCGACCAGCTGCTCTGCCGTATCGCCTTCAAGGGTATGCGCTATGAAGGGCTCTACACCGCGCCGGGCACCGACAAGTCGCTGAGCTTCCCCGGATCGCTGGGTGGCATGAACTGGGGCGGCATCTCGACCGATCCGACCAGCGGCACCATCTTCGTCAACGACATGCGCCTTGGCCTGTGGGTCCAGATGTTCCCGCAGACCGCGGCGCAAAAGGGGCAGTCGGGCAGCGCCGGCGAGGCGGTCAATACCGGCATGGGCAGCGTTCCGCTCAAGGGCACGCCCTATTCTGTGGTGAAGGACCGCTTCCTGTCGGCGCTGGGCATCCCCTGTCAGGCGCCGCCCTATGGCACGCTGACCGCGATCGACCTCAAGAGCCGCGCCATCAAGTGGCAGGTGCCGGTGGGCACGGTGCGCGACACCGGGCCGATGGGCATCCGCATGGGCTTGCCGATCCCGATCGGCATGCCGACGCTGGGTGGCACGCTGGCGACGCAGGGCGGCCTGGTCTTCATCGCCGGCACGCAGGACTTCTACCTGCGCGCCTTCAACGCGGCGACCGGGGCGGAAGTGTGGAAGGCCCGCCTGCCGGTCGGCAGCCAGGGCGGCCCGATGAGCTACAAGTCGCCCAAAAGCGGCAAGCAATATGTGGTCGTGACGGCGGGCGGCGCGCGCCAGTCGCCTGATCGGGGCGATTATGTGATCGCCTACACGCTGCGCTGAACCATGGGCGGGGCGGCCCGGCGCCGCTCCGCCTGTCTGTCGTCATCATTCATGTCACCGCGCGTTGATGTGCCGCGCGGAAGGGAGGGGCTTTGGCTCAACATCTTCACCTCCATGCCCGCCTGACCCTGGCGACGTTGCTGACCCTGCTGCCGGTTGCGGGCGCCCATGCGCAGGAGGTCGCGCCGGAAAAGCCGGTGACGGCCCCGCGCGAGACGCTGACCGGCGACTGGGGCGGGCTGCGCACGCGGCTGAAGCAGGCGGGCGTCACCGTGCGCGCGGACTATGTCGGCGAAGCCTTTGCCGCGGTCGATGGCGGCCAGCGGCAGGGCAGCGCCTATACCCAGCAATTACGCGCCAGCCTCGATTTCGACATGGACCGGATCGTCGGCCTCTCCGGGGGCATCGTGCATGTCACCATCAACGACCGGCGCGGCGTCGGCCTCTCTTCCGACATCGTCGGCAATCGCCTGCCGATCCAGGAGGCGGCCGGCGGCAATTATACTCGCCTGTCGGAGCTCAGCTACGAACAGAATATCGACAATGGCCGGCTCAATCTGCGCCTGGGCTATTTTGCCATGGGCAATGATCTGGGCGGGATGATCCTGGGCTGCAATTTCGTCAATGCGGCCTTCTGTGCCCATCCGCTGTCGGAATCGGGCAATAGCGGCTGGTATAATTATCCCAATGCCCGCTGGGGCGCGGCGGTGCGTTATCGCATCCGGCCGGATCTAGCGCTGCGCACCGGCGTCTATCAGGTCAATCCCCGCCTCAACGATCCCGACAATGCCTTCCGCCCCTTTGCCGGCGGCACGACCGGCGTGCTGCTGCCGCTGGAGCTGGAATATGATCCCGGCATCGCGCCGGGCAGTCATGTGTTGCCGGGCCATTACAAGATTGGCGCCTATTATGACACGTCACGCGCCGCCCGGCGTGGCGAGCAGGGCATGTTGCGTGGCCGATACGGCGTCTATGCGCTGGCCGACCAGATGATCCTGCGCGAAGGGACGGGCAATCGCGGCCTTTCCGTCTTCGCCCAGTTCACCGCCAATCCGGAGGCGTCGGCCCAGATCACCCACTGGTATGCCGCCGGCCTGGTCAAGACGGGCACTTTTGCCGGCCGGGACGCCGACAGCATCTCGATCGGCATCGTCCATGCGCAGGTCAATCCACGCCTGCGCCGTGCCGAGGCCGATGCGCAGGATATTCCCGGCGGCTATGCCGCGCTGCCGGTGGGCGAGACCGCGATCGAGATGAGCTATGGCATCCAGTTGCGGCGCTGGCTCAGCATCCGGCCGGACGTGCAATATATTCTCGATCCCGGCGCCTTTTCCTACCGCCGCACCAATGATGCGCTGGCGCTGGGCGGCCAGGTCAAGATGCAGTTCTGATCCGTCCCATGGTCTCGGCCCAGCCTTCAGGCGTCTGCCCGGCAATAGCGCAGCACATTGTCGATCACCTGCGCGCGCCGCCGCTCGGCTGCCGCTTCGCTGGTCATGTCGACGCCGAAGATCGCGTGGAAACTGTGGCGGTTGGACACGAAGTAGAAGGCGAGGGCGCTGATCGTCATATGCAGGTCGACGGCGTCCAGCCCGGCGCGGAAGCTGCCATCGGCAATGCCGCGATCGATCAGTGCCTGGGTCTTGGGCAGGACGATCTCATTATGCCCTTGCGAAATCTCGCCGACATGCGGGCCGCCCCGGATATTCTCGTCCATCACCAGCCGCACCAGTTCGGGATGGTTGAAATGATAGTCGAAGGTGAGGGCGGTCAGCCGCTCCAGCGCAGCGAGCGGCGGCAGGTCGCCCAGTTCGGCCTCCAGTTCGGCCGATCTGATGCCGCGATAGGCTTCGGTCAGGACCGCGCGATAGAGCCCGTCCTTGCTGCCGAAATGATAATAGATCATCCGCTTGGACGTCGCGGTCGCCGCCGCGATCTCGTCCACCCGCGCGCCGGCATAGCCTTTCTCCGCGAAATGCTGGGTAGCGATCGCGACGATGTCGCGCCGGTTGCGTTCGGTGAAATTCTGCTTGTCCACGCCTCGCTTTGCGACGCTGGGCGGCCTATTGCAATGCACAACCGGCGCGCCGGATCGCGATCCGCCGGTCTGCCGATCGAGGAGGAATGCGCTTGATCCCCGACAAGAAGACCCAGATCGTCATCGTCGGCGGCGGTGCCGCCGGCCTCGAACTCGCGCGCAAGCTCGGCGCCCGCTACGGCCGCAAGCGGCATGACATCATCCTGATCGATCGCAACCGCACCCATATCTGGAAACCGCTGTTGCACGAGGTCGCCACCGGATCGCTCGACGCCAGCCTGGACGAGGTCGGCTATCGCAGCCACTGCCATCGCTGGGGCTATCGCTATCTCTATGGCACGTTGCAGGGCATCGACCGGACCGCGCGGCGGGTCCATATCGCGCCGGTGTTCGACCCCAAGGGGCGCGAGGTGGTGAGCGCCCATTCGGTGCGTTACGACTATCTGGTGCTGGCCTATGGATCGGTCACCAATGATTTCGGGACGCCGGGCGTCGCCGACAATTGCCTGTTCCTCGATAGCCGCGCCCAGGCCGACAGCTTTCGCGACCAGTTGCTCGACCATTGCCTGCGCGTGTCGCGCGCCATGTCGGCCGATCCCGCATCGGATGCGCGGGTGCGGATCGCGATCGTCGGCGGCGGCGCGACCGGGGTCGAACTGGCGGCCGAACTCTATAACGCCGCCGATGCGCTGGGCTATTATGGGCTGGAGGTGTTCGATCGCCAGCGGCTCGACGTCACCCTGCTGGAGGCCGGGCCGCGTATCCTGCCGGCCTTGCCGGACCGGCTGGCCGACGCCGCGCGCGAGGAACTGGAGGTGCTGGGCGTCAAGGTCCGTGCCGGCGTCGCCGTCACCGCCTCCACGCCGCAGGGAATGGAGACAAAGGATGGCGGCTTCGTCCCCGCCGATCTTCAGGTCTGGGCTGCCGGGGTCAAGGCGGCGGCGATCCGCGATGGCCTGGATGGGCTGGAACTGTCCCGCGCCGGCCAGGTGATCGTGCGCCCGACGCTACAGAGCCAGGCCGACGACCGCGTCTTCGCGATGGGCGATTGCGCCTCCTACACGCCACAGGGCGCCGATCGGCCGATCCCGCCGCGCGCGCAGGCCGCGCATCAGATGGCCGACACGGTGTTCGCCAATCTCGGCCGGCTGATGGCCGATCGCCCGCTCAAGAGCTTCGTCTACAAGGATCATGGCTCGCTGGTGTCGCTCAGCCGCTATTCGACGGTCGGATCGCTGATGGGCAAGCTGGTCGGCGGGCGCATGGCGGTGGAAGGGCGGCTTGCCCGCTTCGTCTATATGTCGCTCTATCGCATGCATCTGCTCGCCGTTCACGGCAATATACGCGGTCCCGCGCTGATCCTGGTCAGTCATATCAACCGCTTCGTGCGCCCCCGCCTCAAGCTGCATTGAGGCGTCGGGCGGCTGCGGCGGCAAGCGACAGGGCATCGCCACAGAATTGCTGCGATCAAGTTGAGACGGGCGGCTGCCTGCGGCCTGGTCTCTCGCCTGAATGCGCCCCTAAGGGCTATTTTCGATGTCTTTGAAATGGTAGCGGAGGAGGGACTTGAACCCCGGACACGCGGATTATTATCTAGTGCTCTCAGAGATGTGAGCATGATACGTGGGTGTGCCTAAGTGTCAACGGCACAAGAAAATTGATCTGCAGTGTTAGAATGCTTCCCGGTTGGCGAGTTCACCGGCCAGTCATCAAGCGCGAAGACCGCGCAAGATGCGATCCCTCTTACATGCTCAGTGCCGGAACCATCTTTCTCGCCGCACGCTCTCGTGTCCGGAGGTCGAATATGCCCGCACGCGCTTTTTGGCAGGGCCAGATCAAGCTGGCACTGGTTTCCATTCCGGTCGAAATCTACCCCGCCACCAAATCCGGCGCTGCGGTCAGCTTCCGTCAGATCCATGAGCCCACGGGCAAGCCCATTCATTATGACAAGGTCGTCACGGGCGTCGGCCCGGTCGATCCTGAGGAGATACTCAAGGGCTTCGAGATATCGAAGGGCAATTATGTCCTGCTGGAGCAGGATGAGATCGAGGCGGTGAAGATCGAGAGTCGCAAGACGCTCGACCTCGTCCAGTTCGTGGAGGCCGATGCGATCGACGTCCTCTATTATGAGAAGCCCTATTTCGTGGTGCCCGCCGATGATCTGGCCGAGGAGGCCTATGCCGTGCTGCGCGACGCGCTGCGCCAGACCAGGAAGGTCGGGCTTGGCCAACTGTCCGTGCGCGGCCGCGAACAGCTTGTCTCGCTCAAGCCCTGCGGGCGCGGAATGGTGCTGGAAGTGCTGCGCTACGCCGACGAGGTGACGAAGGCGCAAACCTACTTCCGTGGCCTGCCCGATGACACCGCCGACGAGGACATGCTGGACCTGGCCGTCAGCATCATCGACAAACGCACGGCCCCCTTCAAGCCGGAGGAGTTTCACGACCGCTATGTCGATGCGCTCCATCGCCTGATCGACAAGAAGAAGAAGGCGAAGGGCAAGCGCATCATCGAGGAGGTCGATGACGAGCCTACGGGCCGCAAGGCGGGCAATGTCATCGACCTGATGGCCGCGCTCAAGAAATCGGCGGGTGAAGCCGGGCGCAAGGCACCGGCAAGGGGCAAGGCACCGGCAAAGGGCAAGGCACCAGCGAAGAAGGCCGCTCCCCGGCGCAAGAGCGCCTGATCCGTGGCGCCAGCCGATCCCCTTGCTCCCTATAATGCCAAGCGCGACTTCAGCCGGACGCGCGAACCCAGGGGCAAGGTCGCCAAGACCGGCGGCAGAAGCTTCGTCGTGCAGAAGCATGCGGCAACGCGCCTGCACTGGGATTTTCGGCTGGAGATCGACGGCGTCCTCAAAAGCTGGGCTGTCACCAGGGGGCCAAGCCTCGATCCGGCCGACAAGCGTCTGGCCGTGCGGACCGAGGATCATCCACTCGACTATGGCGCGTTCGAAGGGAACATCCCCAAGGGCGAATATGGCGGCGGCTCGGTCATGCTCTGGGACCGCGGTACCTGGGAACCGATCCCCGGCAAGCGTGCCGACGACCTGAAGGATGGTCATCTCCACTTCATCCTGCATGGCGAGCGGATGAAAGGGGAATGGCTGCTTGTGCGGATGAAGGGGCGCCCGGGCGAGAAGCGCGAGAACTGGCTGCTCCGCAAGGTAGAGGATAGCCATGCCAGCGACAGCGAAGATCTGGTCGGTCATGCACTGACCAGCGTGCTGACCGACCGCTCAATGGCCCAGATCCAGGCGGACAGCGGCGGCACGCAATCGCTCAAGGGCGCAAGGGGCAAGGCCTTCGCCGACAAGATGCAGGCCGCCAGCTCCCATAACGCCAGGATCAGGACCCGAGCGAAAAGCGGCAAGGGGGAGGGGGCATCGATCCCGCGCTTCGTCAAACCACAGTTCGCCACCCTTGTGGACGATGTGCCCACCGGCAACGACTGGCTGCACGAGATCAAATATGATGGCTATCGCGCCATGATTGCGGTCAAGGGCGGGGCGGTGAAGCTGTTCACCCGCAATGGCCTCGACTGGACCGACAAGTTCGGGCCGCTGGTGGAAGCGATCGCCGCGCTCGATCTGCCGCCTGCCTTGATCGACGGAGAGATCGTGGCCTTTGGCGAGGACGGCAATCCCAGCTTCTCGGCCCTCCAGTCCGTGCTGAAACGCGGCCATGGCGCGCAGCGGCTGGACACGCCCTTCCATCTTTTCGCCTTCGACCTGCTCTTTCTCGACGGCATCGATCTCAGGCCATTGACGACCATCGAACGCAAGGAGCGGCTGGAAGCCTTGCTGGCGGATGGGGCGCCCCCCATCCATGTCGCCGACCATCTGATCGGATCGGGTGAGGCGCTGTTGCAGTCGATGTGCGATGCTCGGCAGGAGGGCATCATCGCCAAGCGGTCGAGCGCGCCCTATCGCAGTGGTCGAACGCGCAGTTGGGTGAAGGTGAAATGCACCCGGCGACAGGAGTTTATCGTCATCGGCTGGACGAAGAGCAAGGCCAAGGGGCGCGCCTTCTCATCCTTGCTCCTCGCCCAGAATGAGGGACGCAAGCTCATCTACAAAGGCAAGGTCGGCACCGGGTTCGACGCGACCAGCATGGCGGATCTGGCCAAGGCGATGGCCTTGCTTGCCACCGACGCTGCACCAGCGCAGGTGCCCCAGGCGGAGGCGCGTGGTGCGCAGTGGATCAAACCCATATTGGTGGCCGAAGTCGCCTTTGCCGAATTTACTGACGAGGCGCGCGTGCGCCATGGCAGTTTCCTGGGCCTGCGCACTGACAAGCCGGCGAGGTCGGTGAAGCCGGAGAAGGTCGCGCCAGCGCCCCTCTCGGCCAGCCATATCAAGATCAGCAACTCTAATCGCGTCCTGTTTCCCGACAGTGGCCAGACCAAGGGCGACCTGGCTGATTATTATGCCAGCATTGCGCCCCTGATGCTGCCCTTCGCTGCAAACCGTCCGATCAGCCTCGTCCGTTGTCCGCAGGGACGGGCAAAGAAATGCTTCTTCCAGAAGCATGATAGTGGCGCTTTTGGCGAGCATGTCCGCCAGTTACCGATCCGGGAGAAGGGGGGCGGGGTGGAGGACTATATCTATGTCGAAGATAGCGATGGTCTGCTCACCTGCGTGCAGATGGGGACCATAGAATTTCATGGCTGGGCGTCACGTGCGGATGCGGTGGAAAAGCCGGACCGGATGATATTCGATCTGGACCCGGACGAGGGCATGGACTTCGCGAGGGTCCGGCAGGCGGCTTATGACATCCGCGATCATCTTGGCGACATCGGCCTCGTCTCCTTTGCCATGCTCTCTGGCGGCAAGGGCGTGCATGTCGTGGTGCCGCTGACCCCCGGCCATGATTGGGACACGCACAAGGATTTTGCCGCCCGCTTTGCCCAGGCGCTTAGCACGGCTGAGCCCGACCGCTTCGTCGCGACCATGAGCAAGGCGAAACGCAAGAACCGCATCTTCATCGACTGGCTACGCAACCAGCGCGGCAGCACGGCGATTCTGCCCTATTCTGCGCGCGCGCGGCCGGGTGCCGCGGTCGCAGTCCCGATCGACTGGGGCGAGCTTGCCGACATGAAGGACGCGCATCCCTTTGACATCGACGATGCTGTTATCCTCTTGAAGAGGGCGAAAGGCTTGAAGGGGTGGGGGTTCGCGGCACAGGGCCTCCCGGAAATATGACGGCGGTGGCTGCGAATGGCCAGCGGCGCCGCCTTCTGCCTTGGCGGCGTCGCCCAAATCTTCGCGCGCTACTCAGAATAGTTTTCGCAGCAGCCCGGCATTGGTCTTGCCAAGTTCGATGATGGCATCGCCGCGCCCGCTCATGATCGCCTTGGCCATATAGAGGGTGAAGCCCTTCATCTGTTCAAGCGTGACCTTGGGCGGGAGTGACAGTTCGGTTCGCGCGGTCACGGCATCCAGCAAGGCCGGGCCGGGATGGGACAAGACGTCCCGCATCGCGCTGTCCAGATCGCCGGGATCGCTCACCCTTACGCCATGGATGCCGATGCTGCGGGCCATGGCGGCAAAATCCGGATTGTCGAGCGCGACACCTGTCTCGACGAGACCGGCCGCCTTCATTTCCATCTCGACAAAGCCCAGGGTGCCGTTGTTGAAAAGGATGATCTTCACTGGAAGGTCGAGCTGCCGCAGGGTCAGTAACTCGCCCATCAGCATCGCCAGGCCGCCATCGCCCGACAAGGTGACGATCTGCCGATCGGGATAGGTAACTTGCGCGCCGATGGCCTGCGGCAGCGCATTGGCCATCGATCCATGGTTGAAGGAGCCAAGCAGCCGGCGACGGCCATTCATCTTGAGATAACGAGCCGCCCAGACCGTCGGCGTACCGACGTCGCAGGCAAAGACCGCGTCGTCGCTTGCCTGTTCGCTCAGAACCCGCGCGACATGCTGGGGATGCAGGATCCCGCCCGGCTTGCCATCGGCAAGCTCGTCCAGTCCCTCGCGCGCCCTGGCATAATTGTCCCTGGCTGAAGCAAGGAAGGCGGTGTCGCGATCGCCTTTCAGCAAGGGCAGAAGGGCTTCGATCGTCGCACCGACATCCCCCACCAGCCCCAGATCGATCGGTGTCCTGCGTCCCAGATTTTCAGGGCGCATGTCGATCTGCGCGACCTTCGCCTTCGTCGGATAGAATTGACGATAGGGAAAATCGGTGCCGAGCATCAGCAGGAGATCGCAGGCCATCATCGCTTCATAGCCCGACGAGAAGCCGATCAGGCCGGTCATGCCCACATCATAGGGATTGGCATGTTCGACCCATTCCTTGCCGCCCAGCGCGTGAACGATCGGGGCCTGGAGCGCGCCGGCAATTTGCAGCAATTGGGTATGGGCATCCCTGCAGCCTCGCCCGGCAAGGATCGTGACGCGCCCAGCCTCGTTGAGCAGGGTTGCCAGTTTCTCGATCTCGCGGGGCGCCGCGTGGATCAGGGGCCTGGCGGGCAGGAGCGCCTCGATTGATCGCGCGAGTTTTCCCTCGGCGGCCTGCAGCGCCACGTCGCCCGGAATCGATACGACCGCAACGCCACGATGCCCAACCGCAGCACGTATAGCTGTCTCGAGCGTCCGCGGCATCTGGTCAGGATCGGAAATGGTCTCGCAATAGACGCTGCAATCCCTGAATAGGGCTTCGGGCCTGGTTTCCTGAAAATAGTTGGAGCCTATCTCGGCACTGGGGATCTGGGCCGCGATGGCAAGGACGGGAACACGGGTGCGATGGCAATCATAGAGGCCGTTGATCAGATGCATGTTTCCTGGGCCACAGGACCCCGCGCAAACGGCCAGTTCGCCGGTCAGTTGCGCCTCCGCACCGGCAGCAAATGCGCCTGCCTCCTCGTTGCGAACATGGATCCAGTCGATCTTGCCCTGGCGCCGCAGGCTTTCGGTGATGCCATTGAGGCTATCGCCCACCACGCCATAAATGCGTTTTACCCCAGCCAGATGGAGCGTCTGGGTGAAGAGGTCGGAAACAGTCATTCTGGACATTGGCGAGCTCCGGGCAAGGTATCAGGATTTCGGGGCCTCTCCTGGCACGGACCGTTGCATTGGATGCCCCCGCCTCGCACCCGCGCCGTCCTTCCAACACATGAACCAGGCGATCGTTGCGTGGCTCGACGGGCGATGCGGCCATCATGTCGATCCAGGCTTCGAACGGGTGTCATTCCGCCCGCGGCAGGCGCCATCCGACCTTTTCTGCAGCACACCAACCGCCTTGGCGGCCATGCCGGCGTCGCGCGCTCATTCGGTCAGGTCGCTTCGCATCTGCCCATGGGCCAGGACCGCGAACAGGCCGCTACCACCGATGATGTTGCCGAGGAGCGCAGGCAGAGAGAAGCCGAACCAGGCCTGCTGGAAACTGACCTCGCCGCTCAGCCAGAGGAAGCTGATCTGGGACGAGCCGGTGACGACATGCGAAAAGCCGCCAAGGCCGATGACATAGGTCAGAAGGAAGATTACCCAAAATTCGCTGCCCCTGGCATTGGGCAGGGCCCAGGCAATCGCGGCCATGATGAAGCCCGCCGGAATGCCGAGCATCAGGGTTTTCGACCAGTCCTGCCATTCGAGCTTGGCGAGAATATCCAGCGCCACGATGCGCTGTTCATGCGTGATGATGACCTCACCGGCCATCAGCGCGCTCACGAGCGTGACGCCGACAAGGTTCCCCGCCAGCACGCAGCCCCACAGGCGCGCGAGCCGGCCCAGATTGCCAAGGCTCGGACGGGTCGCGACCGGCAGCACCGCTGTGACCGTGCTCTCGGTAAAGAGCTGCAGCCGCCCCATGATCACGATCAGATATCCGACCGGATAGCCTAGCAGATAGATGAGGGTCGCCCAGTCTGTGTCGGGCAGCCTTGCCCGCAGGAACAGTTCGCACATGAGCGACAGGGTGATCGCGAGGCCGGCGGCCAGGCCAGAAAGCAAGAGCGCGAGGATCGGTCGATCCAACTCCTCCTCGCCCTGGAGCCGCACGACCTCATGGACGACCTTTGCCGAACCCGTGCTACGCTCCTCGACATGCGCGGCCTCTTCTGCGTCAAGATCGGGGTGCGGGCTATCCTTGGCTTCATGCATCTGGACCATTCCCCTATCTGCCGAGATGACGCCTGCCCTGGTCGCCGCTTTCCTGTCCTTACTGTCCGGCACTGCGCAGGGCCCCCAGGATGAGCGCACGGTAGCTATGCTCCCTGACGCCATGGGGCGCATCCAGCCCCATGCGCTCGAGCGCGGCGAATTCCGCTTCGTCGGGCTGACCACCGCGCAGGCCGCGGGCAACCAGAGCGGCCAGCTGGGCGGGCCTTGCCGCATGGTCTGCCAGATATTGCATCACCCGCAGCAACTGCAGCTCGATCCGCGTAAAGTCCGTGCCGAACGGGAAGGGCGGAAATGTCGCGGTGGGCAGGACCGCGTCGATCCGCTCGGGCAGATTATCCCTGTGCACTTCGGGAATGTCCCAGTCGATCTCTATCTTGCCCCCGAACCGTGCCTTCAGATCGACAGGCGTGAAGGGAGCGCCGCGCGCTTTCGGAAAAGGCGTGCGGGTGCCATCGACAATATCGACCGCCCGGCTCATTCGGCGGCCTGCGCCAGATCCGATGCAGCGGGATTGCGCCGCAGATCCTCGGGCGCGAAATCATCCACGGCGATGACGTCCGCGACCGCGCGATCGGCTTCTTCAAGCTGCGCCAGTTCTGCGCTCGACAGCAGGCCGCGCTCGCGCGCCTTGGCCCAATCCTTGATCCGTGCCTTGCGCAGCCGGTCGTGGATCGGCTGGGTATCAACCATCAGGCGGAAGGCTTCGGTCAGGCGGCCGACAGGTTCTTCCGGGCCGCCGATGAAGACATTGTCGATCAGCCGTTCGCGCGCTGGGCAGGGTTCCAGGATGATCTGCGCGCACTGGCGGATGGTCCGGTCCGTCGGGCCATGACGACGGCGGCCGAACGGCAGGATGAACAGGCGCAGCATCCAGCCTACGGGCCGCGCGGGAAAATTCTCGATGATCTCGACGAATCTTTGTTCGATCGTGGCAAAGCCGCTGTCCATGCACCAGGCGAGCAGGGGAAGGTCATCATCCTGTCGCCCTTCATCCTCCCAGCGTTTGAGCGCACCTGAAAGAAGATAGAGTTCCGACAGTATGTCGCCCAGCCGGGCGGACAGGAGTTCGCGCCGCTTGAGCTCACCGCCCAGGGTCAGGAAGGCAATGTCGGATATGAACGCAAAGGCCGCGGCATAGCGGCTCATCTGGCGATAATAGCGGGTCGCGCGCCCGGCCTTGGGTACCGGTGCAAACAGGCCGCCGGTCCAGTTGCGCGCGAAGGCGCGGATCGCGGTCTTGAGCGCGTGGCCGACATGCTTCCACAGCACATCGTCGAACTGCGCCAGCGCCCGCCCGCGATTGGCATCTGCGACCGCGCGGATCTCCTTGAGCAGATAGGGATGGGAGCGGATTGCGCCCTGGCCGAACACCATCAGGCTGCGGGTGAGGATATTGGCGCCCTCGACCGTGATCCCGACCGGGATCGCGCGATACTGGTTGCCGAGATAATTATTGGGTCCGTCGATCACGCCCTTGCCGCCATGCACATCCATCGCGTCGTTGATGACGGTCCGCATGCGCTCGGTCGCATGCAGCTTGAGGATCGAGGAAATGACGGCGGGGTGGTTCCCCTGATCGAGCCCAGCGCAGGTGAGGCGGCGCGCGCCATCGAGTAGATAGGCATTGGCCGCGATCCGCGCCAGACGCTCCTGTATCCCCTCGAACTTGCCGATCGGCAGGTTGAACTGGGAGCGGACCCGCGCATAGGCGCCGGTCGTATGGGCCGCAAAGGCGCCGGCTGCTGCAGACAGGGAAGGCAGGGAAATGCCCCGGCCGGCCGCCAGCGCGCTCATCAGCATTTTCCAGCCCTGGCCGACGCGATCGGGGCCGCCAATGATGTTATCGAGCGGGATGAACACGTCATGGCCCTCATTGGGGCCGTTCTGGAAACTCTGCATCGAGGGGATATGCCTGCGCCCGATCGACACGCCGGGCAGGTCGGTGGGGACCAGCGCGACCGTGATCCCGATCTCTTCATGCCCGCCCAGCAGATGGTCGGGATCGCGCAGCTTGAAGGCGAGGCCCAGCAAGGTCGCAACCGGACCCAGGGTGATATAGCGCTTGCGCCAGTTGAGGCGCATGCCCACCACCTCCTCGCCATCCCACTGGCCTTTGCAGATGACGCCTTCGTCGACCATTGCGGCGGCATCGGAGCCGGCTTCCGGGCTGGTCAGGCCGAAAGCGGGAATTTCACGTCCGTCCGCCAGCCGCGGCAGCCAGTAGCGCTGCTGCTCCTTTGTCCCGAAGCGCAGGATGAGTTCGCCCGGCCCCAGGCTGTTGGGAACCATGGCGGTGACGGCCGCGGACACGGATCGGGTCGCGATCTTGCGGACAATCTCGCTATGGGCGAAATTGGAAAAGCCAAGGCCGCCATGTTCCTCGGGAATGATGATCCCGAAGAATTTTTCCTGCTTGAGATAGTCCCATGCTTCCTGCGACAGGTCGTGCGTTTCCCAGGTCATGCGCCAGTCGTCGATCATGCCGCACAGCTGTTCGACCGGCCCATTCATGAATGCCTGCTCCGCATCGGTTAGCCGGGCGGGCGGCACGGCAAGGAGCTGATCCCAGTCCGGATTACCGGTAAAAAGAGCGGCGTCCCACCAGCTGTTGCCAGCCTCGATCGCTTCGCTCTCCGTAGCGGAAAGGGCGGGCAAGGCTGCCTCGACGAGGGAGAAGATCGGGCGGGTCAGGATTTCACGGCGGGCATTGGCAAGCATCATCTCTGTCCTTTTTGCTTGCCCCATGAACGCGGAAGACCCCGCACATGATCCGTCGTCTGTGGAAGTCGTTGCTGGATGCTGGCCGCAAAATGGCAGTCGCCAGCCGGAGGCCGGCTAGCGCTGTTGGTGATGCTATCGACAGGTGCGTTGGCTGATTGGTCGTGGCCTGAAGGATCAGGGGAGCATGTCGCCAATTCTCTTGGCCAGCGCGTCCATTGCGAAGGGTTTGGTCACCAGCGCCATGTTCGGCGCCAATTGTCCGTTACCGATGACGGCATTTTCAGCATAGCCGGTAATGAACAGGATCTTGAGATCGGGCAGGAGGCTGAGCGCGGCATCGGCCACCTGGCGACCGTTCATGCCACCAGGTAGCCCGACATCCGTGATAAGCAGATCGAAGGCCGCACCATTTTGCAGCAGCCGCATGGCGCCTGGACCATCCATTGCCTCCTGCACATCATAGCCCAGTTCCTGCGCAATCTCGACGACGAGGAGGCGTACCGTGGGTTCATCATCGACCACCAGGATACTGCCCCGTTTCGTCGCCTTGTCGGCGGCCATCGCGGGCAGGAGAGGGGGAGGGGATGCGTCGTCAATCCCTTCGTCCTCCATGAAATGGCGGGGCAGATAGATGCACATGGTCGTGCCCGTGCCGATCTCGCTATAGATCCGGACGTGCCCGCCGGACTGGCGGGCAAAACCATAGATCATGGACAGGCCAAGGCCGGTGCCTTCGCCCAGGGGCTTGGTCGTGAAGAAGGGATCGAAGGCGCGGGAAATCACCTCGGGCGTCATGCCCGTGCCGGTGTCGGTCACGCAGATCGAGACATATTGGCCCGGTTCCAGATCGCGCTCGCGCGCGGCCGTGTCGTCCAGCCACTTGTTTGCAGTCTCGATCGTGATGCGTCCCCCGTCCGGCATCGCGTCGCGCGCATTGATGCAGAGGTTGAGCAGCGCATTTTCAAGCTGGTTGGGATCGACCAGGGTCGTCCAGATACCGGCCTTGCCGACAGTCTCGACCTCGATCTGTGGTCCCACCGTGCGCCGGATCAGCTCTTCCAGATCGAAGATCAGGCGGTTGGAATTGACCGGTTTGGGATCAAGCGTCTGCCGGCGGGAGAAGGCGAGCAGGCGGTGGGTGAGCGCCGCGGCGCGGCGGACGGCGCCCTGGGCTGCGACGGAATATTTGTCGATCTCGCCGACCCGGCCCTGCGCTATGCGTATCTGCATCATTTCCAGGGCGCCGGAAATGCCCGTCAGCAGATTGTTGAAATCATGGGCAAGGCCACCTGTCAGCTGGCCGACCGCTTCCATCTTCTGCGATTGGCGCAGGGCCTCTTCAGCCCTGTCGCGCTCGGCCGTCTTGGTCTCGACCTCCTCGGCAAGCCTGTGGCGATCCTCCTCGAGCTGCCGCTCGATCGCCTTGCGGGCGGACATGTCCTGCATCGCGCCGACCATGCGCAACGGTTCCCCGGCAGGACCGCGTAGGACATAGCCGCGATCGAGGACATCGGCATAGCCGCCGTCGCCGCGGGCGAAGCGATATTCGTCGGTCCAGTCGGTGCCTTCGCCATCGATCACCGCATGGATGCTGTCGTTGATCCGCTGTCGGTCATCCGGGTGGATATGGTCCAGCCACCATTCGCCGGTCGGTTCGACATTTTCGAGCCTGTGGCCATAGGCATGTTCAAGGGCGATGTTCCAGGTCACATGATCGTCACGGAAATTCCAGTCCCACACCGCATCATTGGTGGCCCGACCGGCGAGGCGCAGCCGCTCCTCCACTTCCCGCAAACTGGCCTGCGCCTGACGGTCGGCGGTGACGTCCTGCACGGTACCGATAAGGCGGATCGGGGCCTGGCCCTCGAACATCGCCAGGCCCTGGGCATGGATGTGCCGCTCGACGCCATCCTCGATCCCGATCGTGCGATACTCGGTGTCGAAAATGCCGGTGCCGGCCGGATCGAGCGCGGCGCGCACCGCTGCATCGGCCCCTTCCCGATCATCGGGGTGCAGGCCGGCCAGAAAGGCGGTTTCATAGCTGACGGGTGCGCCGGGATGCAGGCCGAAGAGGGCGCGACAGCGATCGTCCCATTCAAGCTGTCCGGTCTGCGGCCAATAGTCGAACTGCCCAAGGCGGGCGGCGCGCGTGGCGAGTTCCAGCTTCTCCCGGCTTGTGGCCAGGGCTTCGCTCGAAAGATGCGATGCGGTCACGTCGGTGGCCGTACCGAACCACTCAAGGATATTGCCGTCATCGTCAAGAATGGGCACGGCGCGCGACGCGGTCCAGCCGATGGTACCATCGGCCTGGCGAACCCGATGTTCGAGTACGAAGGGCATTCTGGTTTCGATGGCCCTTGCAACCGCATCCTGCACGATGGCCTGGTCATCGGGCGGGATATAAAGCTCAAGCCAGCGAACCGATGGCGCCTGCGTATCGATCAGGAAACCGCGGCCATCGAGCTGGCGCATTTCCTGCCAGTCGGCGCTCATCTGGTATATGGCGTCGGACGTCGCGCCGACCAGAGCGCTGAAGCGCGCCTCGCTTTTCTCCAGCCGGGACTGTTCTTCCGCGATCCTACGGGCATCGGCAAATTTCTGCGTGACGTCCACCGCGACGTCGAGAACCCCTGCAATCTCCCCCGCGTCGTTGCGCAGCGGGCTGTAGCAAAAGGTCCACCAGGTGTCCTCGGCATAGCCATTGCGGGTCATGACGAGATGCATGTCTTCGACCGAGACCGTCTCGCCGCCAAGCGCCCGGTCTATCAGGGGCGAAAGCTCATGCCAGATCTCGGGCCAGACATCGCGCATCGGCTGGCCAAGCGCCGATGGATGACGGGCTCCGAGGAAGGGCGCATAGGCATCATTGTAAAGGAAGATCTGTGTTTCACCCCAGGCAATGAACATCGGAAAATCCGATGCGAGCGCGAGTTCGACCGTGGTGCGCAGCGCAATTGGCCAGTTGGCCCTGGCGCCCAATGCCGTGTTCTCCCAGGGGAAGGAGGACAGCGTCGTCCTGAGCGATTCCGCGGGTGCAGGCGCTGGAGAAAAGATGGAAGCCGTGGCATCGGGGTAGGGCGACTTGGCTATGCGGTCATCGGGCACGATGGGTGTGCTTCCTTTCATTTCGCGCCCTTAACGTAATCGCGCCCGATTTGATCCATGGATTTAATCTTGTCGGACGGCGGATCATGCTATTTCCGAATGTGGGTTGGATGATGTCGAGATCAGCGCAGTCGTCGAATTGGCAGAAGGTCTCTATCACGACGGCTGCTGAAGCCTCTTTCGCATCCGCGCATCACTTTGTCAGTTCACGTCCTAGGCGGCGTGGACCCGAGCTAAGCGTCCGGCATTCTGGTTTGTTGACCGCGAGTTCGTCTGAATAATGGGTTTGCGGCAATGTGGCTGATTGGCGGAGCACTTTAGTAACGACCGCAGCGGTCGGTCCAGGATCGCACCATTCCGACCGCTCTGTCGCCGATGTCGCCCGCAGGAGCGGAAGATACCCGGCACGCGGAGCCGGAAGCGCTTGCAGGAAAATGTGGCGGCCGTGTTCTTTACGCTCGATCAGGCAGCGATGGCGGAACTGGAGCTATTAGCCCGAAGTTAGGGGAATTTCCGTCTGATCCAAATGTAGCCGAGATCTCGATCTGGGCGCTTGGCTAGCGAAGGTGACGACCCAAATCAGTCATTTGTTCGCGGATTTTCGGTTCCCTCAACCGGACCGGCTGCTTTCTCACACCATCGGCGCAAAGCGGCGCTCGAAGTTGCTGACATGCAAGCAGCATCATTTGGAGGTGATTTGCGGGTGATAAGCTTGGCCATTTCGTTACGTCCCTCTATCATAACCTGTCGATCAATCTTTCCCAACAGCCTATAAGAAGCTCTCGTTATTCCGGTGGGACCGGCACGGTTACGGTCGTCGCATTCAAGGGAGACGATGATGGCCGACCAACCGCACCGCCAACTGCATCTGGGCGCGATCCTGGAGGGGGTGGGCGCCAACCAGTCGAGTTGGCTCGATCCTGATCTGCCGGGCGACGCCAGCATCGATATCGGCTGGTATATCGATCAGGCGCGACTGGCCGAGGCGGCCGGCTTCGACCTCGTCTTCATCGTCGATTCCCCCTATATCACGCCCGATACGGCGCCGCATTTTCTCAACCGGCTGGAGCCACTGACCCTGCTGTCGGCGGTTGCCGCGTCGACGTCGCGCATCGGCCTCGTCGGCACGCTCACCACCTCCTATTGGGAACCCTATAATGTCGCGCGCCAGTTCGGCTCGCTCGATCATATCAGCCATGGCCGGGCCGGCTGGAACGTGGTCACCACGGGTCTTGAAGGGGCTGCTCGGAATTATGGCCGGGAAGAGCATTTCGACCATGGCGTGCGCTATGCGCGTGCCCGCGAGTTCGTCGATGTCGTGCAGGGACTGTGGGACAGTTATGAGGATGATGCCTTCCCGCGCGATCGGGCAAGCGGCATCTTTCTCGACAAGGCCAAGCAGCATCGGCTCGATCACAAAGGCGCGCATTTCTCGGTCGCAGGACCGCTGGCGCTCAGCCGTTCGCGTCAGGGGCAGCCCGTCATCTTCCAGGCCGGTGACAGCGATGAAGGCCGCAAGCTGGGCGCGCAGATCGCCGAGGGCATCTTCACTATCGGCGCGGATTTCGACAGCGCGCGCACCTATTATGCGGACCTCAAGGCGCGCGCCGCAGCGATCGGACGCAATCCCGACCATATCAAGATTCTCGCCGGTCTGACGCCGATCATTGCCGACAGTGATGAGGAGGCCCAGGCGATCGATGCCGCTGGTCGCGGCGCGCTCGATCTTGGCAAGCTGCTGGTGCAACTCGGCCGTGCGTTCAACTATCATGACTTCGCTCAATATGGTCTGGACGAACCATTCCCGGATCTGAGCGGTGTCACGCTCAACAGCTATAAGGGACAGGCCGAGCGGATCATCCGGACAGCGCGGGACGAGGGCCTGACGCTGCGCCAGGCGGCTTATCGCTTCGGCGACTGGAGATCCCAGTTCATCGGCTCGCCCGAAACGGTCGCGAACGAGATCGAGCGCTGGTTCAGGGAAGGGGCCGTCGACGGCTTCCTGCTACAGGTCACCCGGCCCGAACCGTTCCGCCGCTTCCGTGAAGAGGTGGTGCCGATCCTGCAAGCGCGGGGTCTGTTCCGCACCGAATATGCGCATGACACGCTGCGCGGCCATCTTGGCCTGCCGGTGCCGGAAAACCGCTACAGCGCGATTGTGCCTTCGCCCGCTGCTGTCGCTGCCGAATGAACGAAGCCGCGCCGATCACGCGCAGCGCCGATGTCCTGATCATCGGCGGCGGCATGGCCGCCTGCTGGGCGGCTATCATGGCGGCACAGGCGGGCGCCGACGTGCTGCTGGTGGATAAGGGTTTTGTCGGGACCAGCGGCGTCACGGCGACCGGCGGTCCCAATCATTGGTGGGTCGCGCCCGAGCCTGGCCGGCGCGAGGCCGCGATCGAGGAGCGTTACGGCCGCAGCTTTGGCCTGGCCGAACGGGCCTGGATGGCGCGCATCATCGATGAAACCTGGCGTGCCCTGCCGCAACTGGCGGGCTATTATCCCTTCGCCGGCGACGGCCGGGTCGGCACTTTCTACTCCGGTGTGCGCGGGCCGGAATATATGCGCGCCCTGCGCCGCTTTGCGCAGGATGCCGGTGTCACCATATTGGATCATCATCCTGCGCTGGAACTGCTGCTGCATGCCGATGGATCGGTGGCGGGGGCGGCTGGCTATGCGCGGCTGAAGCAACAGGCCTGGACAGTGCGGGCGGGTGCGGTCGTGATCGCGACCGGCGGCTGCGCCTTCCGATCCGGGCTGATCGGAAGCCATGGCAATAGCGGCGACGGATTGCTGATGGCGGCGGAGGCCGGCGCGGTGCTGTCGGGCATGGAATTTTCCGTATCCTATTCCCTCTCGCCGGCCTGGAATTCGACCCGGACGCTGCCCTATTTCGCAGCCCGCTTCTTCGATACCGAAGGCCGCGAACTGGATGTGCCGCCACCGATGAGCGGGGAGGCGGCGCATCTGCGTGCCCTGGCCCGCGCGCTGGAGGCTGGACCGGTACTGGCCGACCTGTCCGACGCGCCGGACGCTCTGAAACAAGGCCTGCGTCGTATCCAGCCCGCCTCGCTCGCGCCGTTCGAGCGCAAGGGGATCGATCTGTTCCGCGATCGCTTCCCGGTGCGACTATTCGGCGAAGGCACGGTCCGCGGCACCGGCGGGCTGCAGATCGTCGGCGACGGCTGCGAGACCAGCGTCGCCAATCTCTATGCGGCGGGTGACAGCGCCACGCGCGAACTGGTTGCCGGCGCCACCAGCGGTGGCGGCGCGCAAAATGCCGCCTGGGCGCTCACCTCCGGCCGGATCGCCGGCGCCGCTGCGGCGGCCCATGCACGTCGGACCGGACGACGAGGCGACACGCCGGTGCTGGCGGCCGGCACGGCAGGCCTGCGGCCCGCTTCCACCGCACGGCTTCCCGACGCCGGTGAGGGTCTGCCGATCATCCAGGCCGCCACCATCGGCTATGATGCGGCGCTCTGGCGCTGCGCGGACAAGCTTGTGCGGCACCGGGACGCGGTCGAGGCCGTCTGGCGCACGATCGCGGATCATGGCCGTGCGGAGGGGCTGGGGGCGGTGGCCTTGCGCGAACATGCGGCGATGGCGGCGTGTGCGCGCTGGGTCCTGGCGGCGGCGCTGGCGCGCGACGAAAGTCGCGGCATGCATATGCGCATCGATCGGCCGGGGACCGATCCGGCGCAGCAGAGCCGCTTGCTGGTCGCAGGGCTGGATCACGTCTGGACCCGTCCGGAACGGCCCGCAGCGCAGGGGATCGCCGCATGATCGCGCAGATATTCGAGGAGCGCTGCACCGGTTGCCAGAACTGCGTGACGGCCTGTCCCACCCATGTCTTCGATGCCGGAACTGACGGGGTGCCGCTGATCGCACGGCTGGACCAGTGCCAGACCTGTTTCATGTGTGAACTCTATTGCCCGGCCGATGCCCTCTATGTCGCGCCCGAGCAGGAGGGCGCACCAAGCCTGTCCGCCGCTGAGGCGCTGGCCATGGGGCATGTCGGGCGGCTATGCCATGATTATGGCTGGGATCGCGATGCACCGCCCGAGGCGCCGCATCTGCAGGACTTCTGGCAACTCGGCCCCTTGTTGCGCGAAGGGGCGGAGATTGCCGCCCGCCGTTATGCCGCGCGACGGGCGGACACGGACATCGCCTAGCGGAAACTATAGCCGCCATCGCAGAACAGGGTGGCGCCGGTCATGTTGCCATTGTCGAGCAGGAACAGGGCCGCCTGCGCCTGTTCCTCGACTTGGGCGGGGCGTCCGGTCAGGCAAAGTCCGTTCCAATGGGCGTAGGCGGTCTCACGCTGCGGCGCGGGGCGACGCCGCCACAGGTCGCTGTCGGTGGTGCCGGGAGACAGGCAATTGACCCGGATCGGGGACAATTCGAACGCGAGGCCGCGCGCCAATCCCTCCAGCGCTGCATTGCAGGCGGCATAGGCCGGCGCGCCGATCGGCCTGACCGAGGCCGCACCCGACATCAGCACGACCGATGCTGTCTGCCTTAACACCGGCAAGGCGGCGTGGACGGTCCAATATTGCCCCCAGAATTTGGCGTCGAACAGCGCCTGGCTTGTATCAACATCGCCGTCACGAAAGGCCCCGGTGCGATAGCTGGCGGCCGGGGTGAATAGTCCGTCGAGCGCCGGCACATCGGTGAAGAAGGCCGCGATCGACGCGCGATCGCCAGTGTCGATGGAGCGGGCAGAGGCCTGCTCCCCCAATGTCGCGATGGCGCTGGCCAGCCGGTCGGGCGATCGTCCGCCGATCAGCACTCTGTCGCCGCGCGCGACCAGCAATTTCGCCAGGGCAAGGCCGATGCCGCTGCTGCCGCCGACGATGGCATAATGCCGGCCCGCTTGTTCCGTCGCAGCGCCCATCAGCTACGCTCGATTGCGACCGTCGGCCGGGTATTGGGATAGATTTGTTCCACGGCCGGCTCGCCAGCCGCAAGGTCCGGCTTCTTCATGCCATAGGCGTTGACCGGCTGCGACCGGTTCACCCACAAGGCATAATGGAGATGGTCGGCGCGCGGATCGTCGGTATTGGGGTGGACGAGGATGGTCAGGCCCAGGCTGTTGAGCTGGAGCCAGGGCAGGATCAGCGGCTGCAGTTCGGTGCCGAAGCCGAAATAGAAGGATGGCGTGACATGCGGGCCGCGCGGCTCCGCATTCCAGTTGCCCAGTTCCACCGCAAAGCGTTCCGCCGTCCATTGCCGGATGCGGACCGCCTTCTCGTAACTATCCTCGTCGAAATAGATATGGGCATGATAGCTTTTGATATCGGTATAGGCGCGGGGCCGATCGGGCAGACCATGCTCCTCGCCGGGGCGCACCGCCAGGGGACGGGGCGTCGGTTCCGTGGCGGTGGCATAGCCCCAGGGGCTCTTGCCTATTTGGGCGGCGATGGCGGCGGGAGAGGGCGCTGGGGTAGCGGCAAAGGCCGGTGCGCCGATCAGGCCACCGGCAGCGGCAAGCCCGCCGGCGCGCAGCAATTGCCGGCGGCCGGGGGAGAGAAGATCGGCCCAATGCTGGTCGATCGGGTCATGGGTCTGGGACATGTCCGGTTCCTTGTTCTAAGATTTTGGAAATGAAGCGCCGCTCAGTTCCTGACAGCCGCCACTGGCGGGGGCCGGGTGAAGCGGTTGTCCGGGCGGTCGAGGCCCAGATTGTCGCGCAGCGTGGCGCCCTCATAGGCGGTGCGGAACAGGCCGCGCCGCTGCAGTTCGGGGACGACCTCCTCAACGAAACGATCGACCGATCCATGCAGGTCGGGGAACATGATGTTGAACCCGTCGGCCGCGCCGGCGCGGAACCAATGCTCAAAGTCATCGGCAATGTCGCGCGCGCTGCCAAACAGGATGCGGTGCCCGCCGGCGACCATCTTGCGCAGCAATTGCCGCACGGTCGGCTGTTCGCGGCGGATCAGGTCGATCACCAGTTGCTGGCGGCTCTTGTGCGTGTTGGTGACCGGGATCGCGGCGGGCAGTACGACCGGTTCGTCCAGCGGCAGAGTCCAAAGGTCGATGCCGATATTGACGAAGCGGGATATGCCCTTGAGCGCGGAAACCGGATCGAGCAGATCCTGAAGCGCTTCGTAGCGGGCACGGGCTTCCTCGGCATCCTGGCCGACATAGACCGATATGCCGGGCAGGATGCGCACGTCACTGCGCTTGCGGCCATAGCTGCCGAGGCGCGCAGTGATGTCCGCCCCGAAAGCCAGCGCCTCGTCGATCGTCTGGGCGGCGGTGAAGATGATCTCCGCCGTTCGTGCTGCCAGTTCGCGGCCGTCATCGGATGAACCGGCCTGGGCGATCACGGGGTAGCCCTGGACCGGGCGGGCTGCATTGAGCGGCCCCTGTACCGAAAAATGCGTGCCCTTGTGATCCAGCCGGTGGAGCTTGGCGGGGTCGGCCCAGATGCCGCTCTGCTTGTCCTGGATGAAGGCGTCATCTTCCCAGCTATCCCACAGCCCTGTGATGACGTCGAAAAACTCCTCCGCGCGCTGATAGCGCTGGGCATGCAGGACATGATCCTCCCGGTTGAAATTCTCGCCGCCGCCGAGCGATGTGACCAGGTTCCAGCCGGCTCGTCCCGCGCTCAGATGATCGAGCGAGGCGAGCCGGCGTGCCAGCGTATAAGGTTCGTTATAGGTGGTGTTGGCCGTGCTGATGAGGCCGATCCGGCTGGTGACCACGGCGAGCGCGGGTAGCAGCGTCAATGGATCCCAGCGCATGCCCTGCGCCGAGCGCGCCAGCGAATCCGTGTCGAGATCGGGAATGGCGACGCTGTCGTTGAGGAAGATCGCGTCGAACAGTCCCTGTTCCAGCTTCTGGGCGACGCGGGCATAGGGGGCGAAGCTGCGCGAGGCATCGACATCTGCCTCCGGCAGGCGCCAGCTCGCATTATGCGAGCCGTGCCCCGACAGGAAGGCGCCGAGCTTGAGCGTGCCGGAGGGGTGGGGCATGCCTGCGTCTCCATCAGAAGCTGAAGGACAGGCGGCCATAATAATAGCCGCCATAGAAGCCGAACGGGGACTGGGCCGGATAGGGCGGGAAGCCGTTGGTATCCGGCAGCGTATTCTTGTCGGGATAGGTATCGAAGAAATTGTTCGCGCCGATCGCGACGTTGATATTGCGGGTCGCCTGGAAGGACAGGTCGATGTCCGCGATCCACTTGGCGCCGTAGAACTGGTCGGTCGCCGCCGTCGTGCCGAGGAAGGCGACCTTGGCGTAGCGGGTCTCGCGCAGGTTGAGCTGGAGATTGCCGAGCTTGAGATCCTGTCCCAGGATCAGTTTGGATCGGGGCAGGTTGCCGGCGATATAGCCCTGCGCCTGGCGATCGAACAAGGTGAGGTTGAGCGCCGCCAGTTCCGGCGGGTTGTCGGCCACATGCGTGATCTTGGTCTTGTTATAATTATAGCCGAGCGTGAAGCGGATCGACTTGTCCTCGCCCAGCGGTTGGAGATAGTTGGCCACGGCTTCGACACCGCGGGTCCGGGTGTCGATCGCATTGGCGAAATAGCGCACCGAATAATTGGGGTCGAAGCCGTTCGCGACCAGGATCGCGCTGACGCCCGCGCCGGTCAGATAACCAGTCTGGGCGATGCGATCGTCCAGCTTGATCTGATAGGCGTCGACCGACAGGTTGAAGCGCGTGCCCAGCCTGTAGGTGAAGCCGGCGCTCAGGTTGAAGGATTTCTCCGGCGTCAGCGGCTTGGCGCCGAGCGCGTCGCCGATCGGCGTGCCGGGCCGCACCGACTTGGCAGTGATGAAGGTCTGGACGCCGTTGACGGTGGTATATTGGTTCGACGTCTGCGCAAAGGCGGACTGGGCCAGCGAGGGTGCGCGGAAGCCGTTGCTGATCGTGCCGCGGATCGCGAAATGATCGGTGAAGTCGTAGCGGGTGGTGAACTTGCCATTCAGCGTGTCGCCGGCGCTGTCGTCATAATGTTCGGCCCGACCAGCCAGCCCAATGAACCAGCGCGGCACCGGATTGATGCCCAGGTCGACATAGGCGGCATAGCTGTTGCGGGTCAGCTTGGCGGCATCCTCGGGCGTGAGCACGATCGCCCCCTGTGCGCCGATAGTGGCATAGCGGCCGGCCAGCGGCGTGCCGACGGGATATTGATAGAGGCCGTTGGCATAGGCTTCCGGGTCGCCGGCGATGGTCTGGAAGCGCTCATAGCGATGCTCGGCGCCGAAAGAGATTTTCAGCGGTTCGGCAAGGCCGATATCCACGCCCTTGGAAATATCGAGATTGTTGGTCCACTGGGCGAATTTTGCGGTGAAGGTCCAGAATTCGGTTGGACTTGCATCGCCCAAGGAGGCGTTGAGGCTCTCCGTAGAGCCGTTTTTCGACCGGTTCTCGCCATAGGTGCTGGACAGATCCCAGCTCCAGCCACCCGCTTCGCCCTTGATGCCGGCGAGGATCTGGAAATCATTCTCGTTCAGCGTGTAGTTGGGCGCATAGCCATCGGGATAGATGGACAGCACCGCATTGGTGGAATTGGGGCGGCGGAAATTCTGCCCGATGATCGCTTCGCGGGTCGACCAGGTCGAGGAGGAATAGAGGGTTGCGGCCGGCGAAAGCGGCAGTTCCGCATTATAGAGGATCGTCAGCGCGCGCAGGTCGGGCAGGCCGCCGGTGAACACCGTCTTGTCCCGGCTTTCGCGTGGATCGGGCTGGCCGTTGGCCAGCGGGTAATAGAAGGCGCCGGTCGCGGGAATGGCGCGGCGGGCATGATTATTGTCCTTGGCGCTGGCGGCGATGTTGACGAACCCGTCCGGCCCCAGCTTGAAGCCGATATTGCCACCTGCCTCGATATTGCGCCCATCGGAATTGCCGCGATAGCTGTAGCGCTTGCCGCCGTTCACGGTCAGCGTGCCGCCATGGTCGTCATCCTTGAGCACGATGTTGATGACGCCGGCGATCGCATCCGATCCATATTGGGCGGCGGCACCATCGCGCAGCACCTCAATCCGCTTGATGGCGGCCGCCGGGATCAGGTCGATATCGACCGAATTGGCGCCCTGGTCAACGCTACCGGTCGACAGGTTGAGCAGCGAGCTATTGTGGCGCCGCTTGCCGTTCACCAGCACCAGCACGTGCGACCCGCCCAGGCCGCGCAGGCCGGCTGGACGCGCTACGCTGTTCCAGGACGAGGAACTGACGGTCAGCGAGTTGAAGCTGGGCAGGAGCACGCCGAGTGCGTCGCGCAGCGAACTGTTGGCCCCCAACGTCGCCAACTGGCTTTCGTCGATCACATCGATCGGCACCGGGCTTTCCAGCGCGGTGGTAGCCCGGCTACGATTGCCGACGACAACGATCGTTCCCTCGGCATCGGCCGGGGCCGGGGCTGCAGCCGGGACAGGTTGTTCCTGCGCAAGTGCCGCCGAACCGATCCCGAGCGCGGTTAGCGTCGCGGTGGAAAGCCATAGCTTGCGCAGGACGCCAAAGGTCGACCGGCTGATATCATGTCGCATAAATTCCCCCTTTTTTAAGATGTTCGTGACGGTCGGCCCGATCAGATCAGGCCAAGTTCCCACAGCGCCGACAGATCGAAGCGATCCCGCACCAGTGCGAAGCGGGCGAGATCGTCGGCGACATGTTGCAGGCTTGCGATGGCGGTTTTGGCGGGCGGGACGATCAGGGCGGGTCGGCTTGCCTCGCGGGCCAGGCGCTGGAACAGGGCGGCGGGCTGGCTGCTGAGCGTTGCCGACAGTGCTGCCCAGCGTTCCGGGTTTCGCTCGATCCATTGCCAGGTCGCCTGTTCCCGGCGCAGATAGTCGCGGATCGCCGCCCGCTTAAGCGGATCGGCCAGCGCGGCCGGATGGGCAGAGATGCAGAAATTGCCCGAATAGAGACCAGCGACCGATCGGATGATCCAGCGCCCGCCGAGCAGGCTTTCGGTCAACAGGGCGGAAATGCCGCCGGTGACGATCGCCTCGACATGGCCACGGGTGAAGGCGGCATTGGCGTCGTTGGCGGGCAGACCGACGGCCTGCACGTCGGACAGGCGCAGATCATGCGCTTCGAGCAGCTTGAGCAGATAATAATGATTGTTGGTGTTGGGCGTGTAAGCGATCGTGCGTTCGCGCAGGTCAGGAAATTGCCGTGCGCTCGATCCCTTCACCACCAGCACGCCGCTATTGTTCACGTCGCCCTGGTGGGTCGCGATCAGCCTGAGCGGCGTGCCTGACTGCAGCGCGAAAGCCGGTGGAATTTCGCTCATATAGGCATAGTCGAGCGCACCGGCGGCATAGGCGTTGAGCACCAGCGGGCCGCCGGGCAGGTCGACATAGCGGACCTGGTAGGGCGTGTCGGCCTGTCCTGCCGCCGCCATGAAATTGCCGGCCGTCGTCTTGTAGCGCCAGACGCTCAGGGTCACGTCGGACAATGCCCGTTCCGTGGCCGCGCCGCATCCGGCCAGCGTCAGGGCACCGGCGCCGGCCAGCAGCGCCCGCCGGGAATAGAGCTGCGCAGGCATCAATCGAGCAGATCGGGCTGCGCGCGGACGATCTCGTCCCAATAAGGGAGAAAACTGAGCCATGCCCATCCTTCCCGTTGGTCGGGAGACGGAAGCTGCGACGGGGGATCAATGATCGGGGTTCCCGCGGCCCGTGCCGCCAGTTGCACGCGGGCCGCGCTTTCATAGGCGATGAAGCGCCAGGCCGCGCTTTCGACGCTGTTGCCGACGGTCCAATGACCATGATTGGCCCATAGGAGAATGTTGCGGTCACCCAGTGACCGGACGAACTGCTGCGCGACGGCGTCACGACCAGCGACGGTATCTGACAGGCGATCGGGCATGAAGACTACCTGATCCCCATGGAAGGCGGCGAGGTCGGCGATGATCGGCTCGATCGGCTGCCGGAAGGCGGACCAGGTCTTGGCATGGAAACTATGGGCATGGACGATCCCGACGACATCCGGCCGGGCGCGCTGGACGGCATGATGATAGGGGATGCCGGATATGTTGACCGGGCCGTCACCTTCGACGACCCGCCCGTCGCTGTCGATCCGCAGCAGGTCCGAAACCCGGATATGGGAAAAGGGGACGCCGACCGGATTGACCCAGAAATGGTCGACATGTTCAGGATCGCGGGCGCTCAAATGTCCGGCAAGACCAGGCTCGACGCCATGCTGGGCCAGCAGGCGCAGCGATGCGGCCAGTTGCTGTTTGCGGTGCAGCCGTTCGTCCCGAACTGTGCGCCGGGCCGCTTCCGCATGCAGCCGTGGCGCATCGCCATCGCGGGGGACATCATGGATACGAGGACGCAGTAGCGCCGGGTGCGAGAATTTGTCCGCGTGACTTTGCGATATTATCGTCATTCACCGCTCTCGTTGGCAAACGTGGCTGGTGATGTTTTTTAGATATGTCCCGTGATATGTATCAAATGACTATGGCGTCATTTTGAATTGTAAGATCGAATAGGTGAATATTATCTATTTATGATTTTTCCTTTTTTATCATTGTCGCAATTGATCGATCATTGATCGAGATGTTCAATCTGGCGGGACCAGGGCCAGATTCTGGATTGCTGCCAGCCCCCATTGGGCTGCGCCATTTGTCGACAGGCCGGGAATCTCCACGATGCCGTCGCCCGCCTGCATGGTCGTCAGGCCCGGTTTCAGTTCACCGTCCTGAAATTCGTTCCAGGCGCGCGCTGCCAGCGCCGTGTCCTGCAACGCGTGCGCGGCATAGGCGGTCAGGCGTGAATGGGCCTGGCGCAGATTATGGCCGCGCGGCGCTTCGCCAAAACGCTTTTCCCATTGGTCGGCGGGGGCGTTGTACCATTTGCAGTAATCGATCCAGGCCGCTTGATAGCCCGGCGCATCGACCAGCGGCAGAAGTTCGGCCATGATTTCGACAATGCCGAAGACCGCGTTGAGGTGGCTGACGCTGACATGATCGCCGCCGGACACGAAGCGGCCGCTGGCGAGATCGAAATTGGCGCCGCCAGCCCACCATTGGCGGGGCAGGGCGGCGATGCTGTCCATGCCGGCCAGGATGCGGTCGCGCCAGCGGCGCTCGCCGGTCCTTTCCCATTCGGTGAACCAGGCCGCGACCAGGCTGCCCCAGCTTGTACCGAAGGACAGTTGGATCACCCCTTCCGGCAATCCAGCGGGTTTGACGACGGCGCCGACCCCGCCGGGCGGCAGCGATTCCGGCGCCCGATCGGCAACCTTGCGGCCAATATCCACATGTTGCAGCACGCGGTCGGAATGGACCAGCGCCCGCATCAGGTCGCCGACCCGTTCGTCGCCGGTCAGATAATAGAAGATGCGGCGATAGGCAGCATTGGATACGCGCGGCTGCTTGCTGCTGTCGCTCCAGTGCTGGACGCCATGGCGCGTGCCAAGGCCGGCCCAGGGGCCGGAATGATAGACGTCGACCTCACCGGTGTGCTGGGTCATCGCTTCCGCCATGCGGAATATGTCTGCCCGGCCCGATCGCAAATAGCTGTACCAGAACCACAGGTCGGTCGACAATTCGCTATTGTCCCAGGCATAGCCGCCAATGTCGTAGCGCCATTGATGCCGGTCGCTGTCATAGCTGTGCATCACGTCGCCATGGTTCCAGAAACCATACCAGTGGCGCCGGTCGATCTCGTCGCGATAATGATCGATCAGCAGGTCATTCTGTCGCTCGATCGCCAGGCACAAGGCACCGCTGGTCGCGCGTGGCGCCCAATCGCCGAACACGCCGGCGGCATGAATGCGATCCGGCTGGACCTGCAACCGGGCGGGGCTGGCCACCTGGGCGGCATAGCTGTCCAGCGTTGCGGCATCGGGCGTCGCGGGCAGCGCCCAGAGCCATAATTCATTGGTTCGGGCGATGCCTTTGACCTGATCCCAGCCGGGTTCATAATCCTCATAGGTCATGTCCAGCCCGTCATTCTGGCGGGCATAGTCGGTCATCCCCAGCACATCGCGATAGGAGCGCATGTCCATGGCAGGCGCGTCTGGTGCGTGCAGCCAGGCGGTCAGGTCGGCCGCATCCCCCGCCGCCCCGTCAATGTCGAGCTGGACCGGATGGCGTTTCCAGAAATCGGCCATGCCGATCGCCGCGCCGCCCGAGGGCGTGCCGACATAGGCCAGCCCACGGGCGCGATCGCCTTCGAGCGACTGGATCGGCGCACGCCCCTTGCGGGTGCGCTTGGTCAGGGTGAAACCCTGGGCATTGCCCTGGAACAGCCGGAAATCGCCCCATGCCGGGATATTGTCGAGCAACTGGCGCAGCCGATCCGGCAGCGTGTCGACCGACGGGGTTGCACGTCCGTCAATCTGTGCCTGACGAAAGGCTTCGCCGACATCGCGGCGCAGGCCCGTGAGCGGCCGAACTGCTTCACTGAACAGGCCATGATCGGTGGCGATGCGGACATGTCGATCGTGCAAGGGCGCGGCCATCGGCACCTGCGCCCGGATGCCGAGACCGCGCAGGAAATCGCGATCGGCGTCGCCATCCCAAATGAAGCTGTGGACGATGCGGACGGCCGGACTGTCGGCGGTGAAATAGAGGCGCAGGCTGAAGGGCAGCCATTGGCGGCTGTTGTCGGCATGACTGCCCTCCACCTTGACGACGGCACGGACCGGACCGCTTTGTTCGACGGTCAGCGCGTCGATCCGGCTGGTGTAGCGCTGGATCGACAGATTTTCCGATTCCTCGTCAGACGCCGCATTCTGGACGCTGGCCAGCAGATGGACATTGCGCAGCAGGGTTTGGCCATCCCGTTCTGCCGCGGCGATGATGGCGCTGCCTGTGCGGGGCAGGCGCCAGGATGTCGCGCCAACATGCACCAGCACGGCACCGGCCTGCTCTTCGACCCGGACGGGATGCGCGGGAGCCAGATTGCGTCCGATGCCGATCGAGACATGGGAGGGGCCTCTGTCGATCATTGCCGGCAGCGCATGGCCGCTCCATTTGATCGATCCGTCCGGCCAATAGGCCAATGGCCAGCTTTGCAGCGGCAATATGGCACCATCTGCACCATGCACCTGAAGCCTGTCCGTCCCGCGCAGCGTGCCGCGGGGCCAGGGCGTGCCCCAACTTTGGCCGCCGTCCCAGGCGGGCGGGCTTCCGTCCAGCCAATGCACATTCGTTGCCGGCGGCGCCTTCGCGGCGCGCGCGGGTGTCGGCAGGGCGAGCACGGCGCCACTCAGCAGACTGGACTGGAGCAGGGCGCGGCGGGAGAGGGGCATGGGGTTTCCTTGGGTCAGCGAAGGGCCCGGACGGTGAAGTCGCGGATTTTCAGATGGCTGGCGGTGGTGCGCAGGGCGAAATGGCCATGGGTGTAGGGATGATCGTCCTGAAAGGCGAACAGTCGCCGGCCATCGCGCAAGAAGGCGATCTTGTCCCCGTCGGCAATCAGGACGATGTCCTGCCAGCGATTGGCGACCAGCATGTCTTCTGGCCCGCGCCGGTCATTTTCGGGCAATAGCGGCCGGTCGCCGGCGCGGCCGACATAGCGGCGAAAGCGGGTGGTGCTGTTGCCGTTGCCGCCCAGCCCGACATAATAGGTCTGCAGGCTGTCATACTCCTCGAACTTGCCGCTGCGCGGCCGGGCCAGGACATCGCCGTCTGGCACCGCAGGGTCATTGGCCATCCAGAAGCAATTGAGGTCGCTCAACCGGTCATGGGGACCGCCCTGCGCCACGGCGAGCGCCCGGTAGCGGATTTCGATCGGCCCCTTGAGCAGGGGGCGGAACCACAGGGTAAGCCCGGCGGGCGCCTCGATATCGAGCAGCCCGCCCTGCGCGCGCACGGTGGCGGACTTTTCGGCTTCGATCTGCCATTGGTCCAGGCCATGCCGGAAATCGTCCCGATGCAGCAGGCGGCCGGTAGCGGCACGGGCAAAGGCCGGCAGGAGCGAAGCCCCCGCCAGGCCTGCCAGCGTATCGCGCCGCGTCACAGCTTTGCCCGGACGCCGAAATAGATGCGGCGGCCATAGGTTTCGATGACATTGCGGCGATAGATGCTGTTGGCATTCTCGATCCGGGTGGAATCGGTCAGATTGACGCCCTCCAGGAACAGCGAGACATGCGGGTTGACGACATAGCTGGCTGATCCGTCCAACTGGCCGAACGCTTCGCCAAAGGACGGATTGTTGCCGCGATCGACCGCGTTGATCAGATAGCGGCTGCGCCAGTTATAGGATCCGCGAATGGCGAAGCGCCCATCATCATAGAAGAGCGAGGCATTATAGCTGTTCCGCGACACGCCAGGGAAGGGCAGGCTGGCATTGGTGAAATAGTCACGCCCTTCATAGCCCTTGTCCTTGTTGTAGGTATAGTTGGCGATCACCCCCAAATGGCTCAATATACCGGGCAGGAAATCGAGGCCCAACTGAACGCCGGCTTCGACGCCCTGGATGGTGACATGCTGAGTGCCGTTGACCGGCAGGCGGATGGTGTAGACTTGCCCGTCAATTTCCTCCTCACGGCTGTCGGTGTCGATGAAGGACTTAATGTCCTTGCGGAAAGCCGTGACGGAGAGATAGTTGGTGCGCGAGATATAATATTCGACGCCCAGATCATATTGCCAGGCCCGATAGGGCTTCAGCCCCGGATTGCCGCGCGATCCGGTCAGCCCAACGGGATCGAGCCGGACATTGGGCGCCATTTGCGAAGGGGCGGGGCGGGCTAGCACGTCAGACGCGGTGGCGCGCACCACCAGCCTGTTGGGGACGAGTTCGGCACGCAGGTTCGCGGATGGCAGCAGAACGGTATATTCGCCGGTGTAGCGGGCAGGGGTGATGACGCCGCCGCTGCTCTGGCTGCCGGTCGATATGGTGCGGGTGTGGACAAGGCGCGCGCCGAACACGCCGGACAGGTCGAAGCCCAGATCCGCCTTGAACGCGGCCTGACCATAGCCGGCGATGGTTTCTTCCTTCACCCGATAGGTGTCGAGCGGCGATATGCTGGTATAGGGATCGGGAATGCCGATCGCATTGGCGAGGTCATCGCCCAGGTTCCACCAGCGGTCGATGCCCGAAAAGCCAAGGTCGCCGGTCTTGAAGAAGCTGCCGTCGCCCATGCCGCCATAATTGCTGAGCAGGCTTTGGATCGTCGCGAGCTGGGCGGCGGGCGTCGTGGTCGCCAAAACCTGCGTGCCGCTGATGCCCGACCGGGTCAGGGTCGTCTGGCCGGTGATGCCGTTCAACGTGTAGACCGCGTTGCTGAACCGGCTGCTCGATACCAGCCTATTCTGTTCGATGCCGCCCTTCAGCGATGTCAGCAGGCCGTCATTGTCGGGGCGATATTCGGCGTCGAATTTGGCGCCTTGTTCTTGCTGGCGGTTGAGGCGCGGCCGTGCCTCGACGGACAGCGTGTTGATGCCCTGGGTCGTGGTGGTGTCGATCGGCAGGATGATGTTGGGCGCATGCTGCGGATTGTCATAGTCGATGGTGATCCAGGGCAGGGCGTCCTTGCCGGATACCGACGCGGTCACGTCGACCTCATCATTGAAGACGCGCGACGCGGCATAGGTGCCGCGGGCCGACAGCTTGACCTTGCCGACCTGCCATTCGGCACCGACGATGCCGTTGAAGGTGCGACGGCGCAGCCCGCCGATGACGCTGCGATAATTGACGCTGGGGCCGGTCCCGGCGGCGCTGTTGTTCACGAAGGTGACGGTCTGGGCTGTTTCATCGCGGATCACGACGCCGGTTGGGTCGATGCCGCCATTGGCCACCGACTGGGTGGTGGATAATTGCAGATACTGGTCGTCCGATCGCGTATTGCTCTTGGTGAAGGTGCCCTCGACATAGGCCTTGAAATTATCGTCCGGGCGCCATTCGACAATGCCATTGAGGGCATAGCGCTTGGTGGGCTCGGTCGCTGTGATATAGCGCGGAATGTCCGGGTAGAAATCGCCAAAGCCGCTGCCGTCCAGGTCGACGCAGCGGGCTTGGTTGCGGCCCGACAGGCAGTTCTGGCTGGCGGGCGTTGCCGGTTGCACCGTTTCCACCTGGCGCCAGCCGGTGGTGCGCGCCTGATCGTAGCGGATGGTGCGATCTTCATAGGTGCCCGACAGCAGCACGCCGATCGTGTCATGGGCGAACAGCTTGGAGCCGATCAGCGCGAATTTGGGATCCACCTTGTTCGCCAGTTCATTGTAGATACCCTGTGCCGACCCGGCCAGATAGCCTTCCTTCGCATCGAACGGGCGGCGCGTGATGATCCGTACTGTGCCGCCCAGGCCGCCTTCGGTCATGTCGGGCGTGGCGGACTTGAGCACTTCGAGGCGCGAGACGAATTCGGCGGGCAGGTCGCGAAAGTCGACCGCGCGGTTGCTGCCATTGCCGGCGGCGGCGGCGATCGAGGTCGACAGGGCCGACTGGCCGTTAATCTCGACCCGGTTGAGTGATGGATCGGCGCCGCGAATGGTGATCGCCTGGCCCTCACCGCCGCCGCGGGTGATCTGGACGCCGGTCACCCGCTGGAGCGCTTCACCGATATTCTTGTCGGGAAATTTGCCGACATCCTCGGCCGAGATGACGTCGACGACCTGTGCGGACTGGCGCTTCACTGCCAGCGCGTCGGCCAGGCTCTTGCGGATACCGGTCACGACGATGTCGGAGCGTTCCGTTGCCCCTTCCTGAGTGGCTTGCGGCGTGGATTGATCCTGCGCCTGGGCGAAGGTGGATGTCGTAGAGAGCAGCAGGAAGACGGCGCTGGTAAGACGATGCACGACAGAGGACCCCTTTTTGTCGGACTATTGGACGAGGGGCGGGCTAAAGATAACGGAATTGGTAGACAAAAAAGTTTTTCTACCCCGGCATGAAGGGACGGGCGGTGGCCGCTGCTTCTATTGGCAACGCTAAACGTTTGAAATTGGGACTTTGATGCTGGCGGGGATGACGACAAGGGGATTAGGCGTCGTCGGCGCGCATGAGCGCATCGGGCTCTGACACGACCTATGAGATATATTCATGGATCGACGACGGCGTATTTGCCTTGAACCGTCGTGCAGCGTTCCTGGCAGAATGATAGGCGTGTGTAAGTAGAGAGCTCACGACCCTTCTTTGCCATTAAGCCGCCTATATTTCGGCTCCAGGTGCGGCCGGTCCGCTTCCCATCTTGTTGGACGATCAATCGTGGCCGGAGTTGGGCATTGGCTTGCATCCCGGATCCAGAATGCGTAGCGCGAATAACTCTCATTAGCGAATCGAATAATAGGGGGTCGCTTTGTCCATCTTTCGTGCGGCGCTGCTGGCGTCTGTCTGCACTTGCGCGTCCGTCGCTTCGGCTCAGGAGGCGCCGGTTGCGGCGCCCGAAGCCGGCAATGCCGACCAGATCATCGTCACCGGACGCGCCCAGCGGCTCTATCGCACGGAAACCACGACTGTCGGCAAGACGACGGAAGATCCGCTCAACATCCCTCAAGCCGTGCAGGTCATCAACAAGGATCTGTTCGCCGATCAGGGCGCGCGCGACGCGACCGACATCTACCGCAACATTTCCGGCGTCAGCTTCTTCAGCTATGCTGGCGTCACCTTCCGCGGCTTCCGGCAGGACCAGTCATTCTATGACGGCATGCGTGGCAACCCGTTCATTGGCTTTTCCGTGCCGCAACTGTTCAACATCGAGCGGGTCGAAGTGTTGAAGGGGCCTGCAGGCCTGTTCTTCGGCCCCGGATCGCCCGGCGGCATCATCAACTATGTGTCGAAGACGCCGGAGGACAAGACCGGCATGCGGCTCGTCGCGACCGCCGGCAATTACGACCGTCGCGGTATCTCCGCCGAAGCAACCGGCCCGATCGACGATGCTGGCATCGTGACCTACCGCCTCGGCGGCTTCTACGAGGCGTCGAACCCCTATTGCATCAACACGAAGAATGTCTCCCTGATCGGGGACGGTGCCGTTGCGATCAAGACCAATGAGGGCGGCAAGCTGACGCTTCAGGCGACGATCTACGATAACGACCTGCAAGCCAACCGGCTGCGCGGCGTACTGACCGACAATGACGGTAATTTTCTGGGCAATATCCGCTGGAATGCAAACGAACCGACCGACTTCCTGCACCTCAAATCGCAGGCCTATCAGGCGCGCTATGCCACGGCGATCGGCGATCGGGTGACGTTCGATGCGGGCGTGCGCTATTTCAAGGCGACCGAAACCCAGCAATATCACGAACCGCGCGGCTTCGTCGCTGGCAGCACGGACCTTGTCGCCCGCGAGTTTCGCGACCAGATCCGCGACGTCGATGGCCTGTCTTTCTCCACTAACCTGACCGCACGTGTTGACCTGCTGGGCATGGAACACAAGCTGCAAACCGGCGCGGACTGGTATGACGAGACGAGCGTGCTCAATAGCCGCATTCTGCGCGCGGGCGTCACCCCGCTCAGCCTCAGCAATCCCGTCTACACCAACAGCGCGCGCGACGTGGCACGGGCCGCCCTGCTGCCTTTCACCGTCACTGACACGCGCACGAAGCGCAAGGGCGCCTATCTGCAGGACCAGATCAGCCTCACCGATGCCTTCATGCTCGTGGGCGGCGTTCGCTATGACAGGTTCGAGGACGGGGTGGTCGGCAACCGCTTTTACACCGATGATGATGTGACCTTCCGCACCGGTGCAATCTTCAAACCGCGCCA
Source organism: Sphingobium sp. SG1 (assembly GCF_057063145.1). Taxonomy (NCBI): domain Bacteria; kingdom Pseudomonadati; phylum Pseudomonadota; class Alphaproteobacteria; order Sphingomonadales; family Sphingobiaceae; genus Sphingobium; species Sphingobium sp. SG1. The sequence goes on from NZ_JBVVOJ010000002.1 coordinate 174,951, forward strand.
CGACGTATCCGTCTATCTCAGCTGGTCGCAAAGCTTCGAGCCGCAGAGTGCTTCCAGCCAGACGATCGATGCCGGCGGTCCCTTCGCCCCCGTGACCGGCGACCAGTTCGAGGGTGGGGTCAAGACCGATCTGTTCGACGGCCGGTTGCAAGCCAATTTCGCTGCCTATCGCATCGTGCGCAAGAACATCCTTCAGGCCGATACCAGCCTGCCTCCAATTAATGGCCAGGATCAGTTGCGTCCGATCGGCGAAGTGACAGCCAAGGGCTTCGAGATCGACCTGTCGACCGACATCACGCCCAACTGGGTGGCGCTCATCAATTACGGCTATAACGACACGAAGATCACCGGCACGATCGCGGGACAGGCGATCACCAATGCCGTGGGCAACCGCTTCGCCAACGCACCCAAACACAAGCTCGGCTTCTGGACCCGCTATCAGCTGCCCGCGATCGACACCGCCATCGCCTTTGGCGGAGAATATGTATCGCGGCGTATCAGCCTGTCGGGACAGGGGGTGAAGCCCTACACCATATTCGACGCCTCGCTGACGAAGGGGCTCGGCTTTGCCGAACTGATGCTGCGTGTCGACAATATCTTCGACAAGGTCTACGCCGCATCCGGCTTCTCGGCGCAGAGCGGCCATTTTCCCGGCGAACCGCGCACCTTCCTCGCTGAACTGCGCTTCAACTTCTGACCATGGCAAAGGCGCAGGGCAAGAAGGGGCGTTCGCTCTGGTGGGTGGTGCACAGCTGGATCGGCCTCAAATTGTCGATCTTCCTGACTTTCATTCTGGCGACCGGCACGCTGGCAGTCTTCGCGCATGAGTTCGACTGGCTCGTTACGCCTGCCATGCGCGTTGCACCACGGGCCGAACCGGTCGCGTCCTGGGGGGGCGTGGGCGGATGCCGCCGCTCGCGCAGCCCCCGATGCGCGCCTCCAGACACTCTATGCGCCGATCGATCCCTGGTTCACCGTTGAAGCCTGGATTGATCATGGCAAGGGTGCGCCCGAGCGCATCTATGTCGATCCCTGGACCGCGCAGGTGACGGGCCGGCATGACTGGGCCAATGTCCACCGTTTCCTGCGACAGGTGCATCGCCATCTGATGCTGCCTACGAAGATCGGCATTCCGCTCGTCTGTTCGCTCGCGCTGTTACTGGCCGTATCGCTTGTGTCGGGCGTGGTCACTTACAAGAAATGGTGGCGCGGCTTCTTCCGCATGCCACGCGGCGGGGATGGTCGTCGCCTGACCGGAGACCTTCATCGACTGCTTGGCCTCTGGAGCCTGTGGTTCGTGGCCCTAATCGCGCTGACGGGCATCTGGTATCTGGTGGAGACGCTGGGCGGTAATGCGGCCGTGCCAAGGCTGCCCGAAATCGCCGCCGGCCCGACACCGACCGGACAGAGGCTGGATCGACTGGTTGCCATTGCGCGACGGACCGATCCGGCGCTCGACATCCGTGAAATCCGGTTCATGAAGGACAATGGCGTTGTTCTTCTGGGCCAGTCCTCCGCCTGGCTGGTGCGGGATCGCGCAAATGCTCTCGCCATCGATCCAGCAACCGGCAAGGTCATCACCAGACTCGACGGCCGCAACCTCGACGTGCATCAGCGGATCTCGGAAATGGCCGATCCGCTGCATTTCGGCACATTCGGCGGCATCTGGACCAAGGCCCTCTGGTTCCTGTTCGGAGCAGCATTGACGGCCATGGCCGTGACCGGGACAATGATATACGCCATGAGGCTTGCAAAAGCCTCGCGCGCGCAAGGTAGCACGATGGGGCTCGCCTAGCGGGGCATGGGTATATGGGCCTATATCGGCCTTGCCCTCATCCTGCTCGCTTTGGCACTGACGCCGGGAGCAATAGGCGGCGCCAGTTAAAGCGATTCTTCCGGGTTGTTCAGCGGTTGTTCGTGCCTTTCGAATTGCCGACCGTCGGCTTGGCGCTCAACAGTCGAGGATGGGTGGTCAGGGTGTGTGCGGGCTAACCGATGAGCGACGTTCGTCAGGAGCCTTGCTGAAAGCGTCTGCCCGTTTTGCTTGGTATCAAAATCCTGTGCTACTTTCCGGGGTAGCCCATCTGCCAGGCGATCGTAGATGCCCTGCTTGTCACTGATCGTGTGGGGCCTCAATTTCTTGCGATCCTAGCGCCTGATGGCGGCGATATAGGCTTGATGCGCCTTGTCGAGCGTCATCGCTGCGCGTGCCGCTTCGGCGCGCTGGATCGCCAGAGGATTTTCGCCTCGCTGCGTGGCTTCATTGAGTTCCACTGCCCATTGGCGGGCCGCCGCTATGGAAAAGGCAGGAAATGCGCCCAACTGCTTGGTTATGATCGTTTTTGCGCGCGCGATACGGCGTCGGTACCATCAGGTGCGCCGTCCCTTGTCGTCCACTTTTAGACACAGGCCGGGCACGGCAAGATCGGAATAGCGGCCTTGTCCCAGCATTTCGATCTGCGCTGGAGCCAATGTTTTCGGGTTTTCCATGATGACCTCGATCGTCTCGAGGAGAAGAAAAGCATGACACAAATTCTGACACAATTCCTGTCAAACCGGGGCCAAATCAGGCCAATCCAGTCCATCCGGGGCATTTGCGGGAAAATTCGACATCATGCTCAGCATCGCCTGTAAGTCGCTGAAAAGCGACGGTTTTGCGATCATTTCGATGTCTTGGAAATGGTAGCGGAGGAGGGACTTGAACCCCCGACACGCGGATTATGATTCCGCTGCTCTAACCAGCTGAGCTACTCCGCCCCATGGGCTTCGCAGGGGGTGTTTCCCTGCGGTGAGGCGGCGCTATACGCAGGGGATGGACGGTGGTCAACGGGGCGATTGCAAAAATCTGCATTCTTTTTTGAGCGCCCCGCCAGAGCCCCCGTCGCGCGCTCGTTTGCGCGCGTAGAAACGATCGGCGCGACCTATTTCCGCAATCCTGGCATCGCCGAAGGAACGCTTTTTCCGCTCCGCCATTTTTGTCTTGCAATCGCAACGATGCGGCGCACTATTGTTGCAATGCACAACCGGCCGAGGGCCGAGGGAGGAACGACAACTTGCCCTTCCATGAAATGTTTGAGCCTGATGGTTCGCTGCGCCCCTGTTACGACGAAGTGCAGAAATGGGTGGAGCGGACAGGCATAGCCGGGCTCAATCGTCGCATGGATGAGGCGGAAGCGATCTTCCGGCGCATCGGCATCACTTTCGCCGTCTATGGCGAGGGCGGCGACCCGGAACGACTGATCCCCTTCGACCTGCTGCCCCGCATCTTCACCGCGAACGAATGGCGCATCCTCGACAAGGGCATCCGCCAGCGCGCCCGCGCCCTCAATGCCTTCCTGCACGACGTCTATCATCGTGGCGAAATCGTGAAGGCGGGTATCATGCCGGCCGACATCATCTATCGCAACAGCGCCTATCTGGCCGAAATGGCCGACTTCACCCCGCCGGGGAAAGTCTACAGCCATATCGTCGGCATCGATATCGTGCGCACCGGGCCGGGCAGTTTCGAGGTGCTGGAGGATAATTGCCGCACCCCCTCGGGCGTCTCCTACATGCTCGAAAATCGCGAGATCATGACGCGCATGTTCCCCGAGTTGTTCGCGCAGGGCATGGTCGCGCCGGTCGACGATTATCCCGCCGAACTGCTCAAGAGCCTGAAGGAAGTCGCGCCGCCCGCCTGCAAGGGCGATCCGGTGGTGGTGGTGCTGACGCCCGGCTCGCTCAACAGCGCCTATTATGAGCATAGCTTCCTCGCCGACCTGATGGGCGTGGAACTGGTCGAGCCGGCCGATCTGTTCGTCGACAATGACCGGGTCTGGATGAAGACGACGCTCGGCCCCAAGGCGGTTGATGTCATCTACCGCCGCATCGACGACGAATATATCGACCCGCTGGTCTTCCGGCCCGACAGCCTGCTCGGCGTCCCCGGCATCTTCAGCGTCTATCGCAATGGCGGCGTGACGCTGGCGTCGGCGCCCGGATCGGGCATCGCCGACGACAAGGCGGTCTATATCTATGTGCCCGAGATGATCCGCTTCTATCTGGGTGAGGAGCCGATCCTCGACAATATCCAGACCTGGCAATGCTCCAAGCCCGACGAAATGGCCTATGTGCTGGAACATCTGCACGAACTGGTGGCCAAGGAAGTCCATGGTTCGGGCGGCTATGGCATGCTGATCGGCCCCAAGGCGAGCAAGGCGGAAGTCGAGGCCTATGCCGAGCGGATCAAGGCCAATCCCGGCGAATTCATCGCCCAGCCGACGCTCGACCTTTCGACCGTGCCGACCCTGGGGCCGGCCAGCGTGGTCGGCCGCCACGCCGATTTCCGCCCCTATTGCCTGGTCGGCAAGCAATTGCGGCTGGTCCCCGGCGGCCTGACCCGCGTGGCGCTGACCGAAGGGTCGCTGGTGGTCAATTCCAGTCAGGGCGGCGGGGTCAAGGATACCTGGGTGTTGCAGGATTGATGGGCGCGGCCGCTTCTCTCCTTTCGATTGCCCCTGATGATGCCGGGCCGGGCGCAACGACGCCGGCCCCCACGGTGAAAAGAGCCAAGACATGCTGAGCCGGACCGCCGAAAATCTCTTCTGGATGGCGCGCTATATGGAGCGCGCCGAAGCCACCGCCCGGCTGCTGTCGATGGGGCAGCGCATGGCGATCCTGCCGGGCGCGCATCATCGCGACGAATGGCGATCGGTCGTGCGCGCGACCGGGGCCGGGCATCAGTTTCCCGATGGCGTGCCGGTGACGGAAAGCGATGTCGTGTCCTTCCTGATGCTGGACGCCGACAATCCCAGCTCGATCCGCTCCTGCCTGCTCAAGGCCCGCGCCAATGCCAAGTCGGCGCGCACCATGCTGACCCAGGACATGTGGGAGGCGCTGAACGACGGCTGGCGCAAGCTCGACAGCTATGACGTGGCCGAGGCCAAGGCGCAGCTGCCGGCCCTGATCGACTGGGTGAAGACTCGTGTCATGACCTTCCGCGGCGCCGCCCATTCGGGCCAGCTGCGCAATGAGGGCCATGATTTCCTGCGCTGCGGGTCGGCGCTGGAGCGGGCGCAGATGACGCTGCGGCTGCTCGATGTGAAATATTATGTGCTGCTGCCCGAGACCGAGGTGATCGGCGGCAATCGCGACCATTATCAATGGACGTCGGTGCTCTATGCCCTGTCTGGTGCGCGCGCCTATCATCATGTCTATGGCGGCACCTATACGCCCTGGCAGATCACCGACTTCCTGATGCTCAACCGGCTGTTTCCGCGCAGCGTCGCCTATTGTTGCGATCAACTCGCCTATCGGCTCAACCGGCTGGCCGGCTGGCACAATGCGCGCGGCACCTGTCATGACACGGTGAAGCAACTGGTGAGCGAGCTGGAGGAACTGGACGCCGGCGAGATTTTCCGTCGCGGCCTGCATGAAACGGTGCAGTACAGCCTGATGATGAGCAACCGGCTCGGCGTCGAAATCGCCGAAACCTATCATTTCGGCTGAAGGGGGAGGGGAAGCGCGCCATGAAATTGCTCGTCCGTCACCAGACCGTCTATGGCTATCCCGCCTCCGCCGGCCGCGTCGCCATGCGGCTGAAGCTGGTGCCGGTCGATACGCCGGGCCAGAAGGTCCATGACTGGCAGGTCAGCATCAATGGCGAGGCGCTGACCAATTTTCGTCCCAACAGCTATGGCGAGATGGAGGCGGTGTGGGTCCGCCATGATAGCCTGAACGAGGCGGTGATCGTTGCCGAGGGGCTGGTCGAGACGCGCGAGACCCATGGTATTGGCGGTCTGCCGCAATGCCGGGTCGATGCCCGCTATTTCCTGCGCGACACGGCGCTGACCAGGGCGTCCGATGCGATCCGCGCCATGGTTGCCGCCCTGCCGGAAGGAGACGGGCCGCTGGCGCAACTCCATGCCCTGTCTGCCACGATCAGCGATGCCGTTCAGTATCGGCCGGGCGTGACCGGCGCCGACACGACCGCGGCGCAGGCCTTCGCGCTGGGTGCTGGCGTGTGCCAGGATCATGCCCAGATATTCCTTGCCGGTGCGCGCCTGCTGGGCGTCCCGGCCCGCTATGTCTCGGGCTATCTGCTCGCGGCCGAGGGCGATCTGCTGCACGAAACCCATGGCTGGGCCGAAGCGCTGGTGCCGGGGCTGGGCTGGGTCGGATTCGATCCGTCCAACCGCGTCTGCGTCACCGAACGCTATCTGCGCCTGGCCAGTGGCCTGGATGCCGACGAAGCTGCCCCGATACGGGGCTCCGTTACGGTCGCGGGCGATATCAGCATTGACGCCGATGTCCGGATCGCGCAGGCGGAAGACGGAGTCGAGGAACGGCAATTGCAACGCCAGCAACAGCAGAGCACGCCCACGCCCCGCTCCTAGGGTAGAGATAAGCAGGACTTCGGGGCGATGACCTATTGTGTGGCGGTACGCGTGGACCAGGGGCTGGTCATGCTGTCGGACACCCGGACCAATGCGGGCATGGACAATATTGCCCGCTTCCGGAAAAGCTTCACCTATCATGTCGAGGGGGAACGGGCGATCACCTTGCTCTGTTCGGGCAATCTGTCGATCACCCAGGGGGTGAAGACGATGCTGTCGCGCGCGATCCGCGAGGCAGAGAGCGATCCCGAGGTGGAGACCATCCTCAATTGCGACACGATGCACCGCGCGGCGCAGCTGGTGGGCGATGCGATGCGCACCATGCAGGGCCGCTACCGCGAGAGCATTGCGATGGACGGGTCGGCCGCCAGCGCCTCGATCATGATCGCGGGCCAGCGCAAGGGCGGCAAGCCGCGCCTCTATCTCATCTATTCGGCCGGCAATTTCATCGAGGCGACCGAGGACACGCCCTTCTTCCAGATCGGCGAGCATAAATATGGCAAGCCGATCCTCGACCGCATCATCCAGCGCGAGACAAGCCTGGAGGATGCGACCAAGGCGGTGCTGGTGTCGATGGATTCGACCCTGCGCTCCAACCTGTCGGTCGGCATGCCGCTCGACCTCACCGTGATCGAGACCGACACGTTCGACTTCCGCGTCCGCACCCGGATCGAGGCGGACAATGAGGAATTCGCCATGATTTCGCAGGGCTGGTCCGCCGCCCTGCGCAAGGGGTTCGAGGATCTGCCCAACGTCCTCGACTAAGGGTAAGGTGAGGCTCTAACCCGCCACCTCCATCAACATGGTCGCGACCGCCTCCGGCTCGGTGATCATCAGGTCATGGCCGGTATCGATCTCGAAATTGCGATGGCCTTCGAGCTGGCGGGCGCGTGCCGCGTCCGGGCTGTTCTGCAGCGCATGGGTGCAATTGATATTGGTGCGCGGCAGGCGAAACGCCGCGTCGCCATTTTCCAGCCGTAGCGGCTGGCCGAAGCATTTCCACGGATGCGGCGTCAGCCGCGCCTCGGTCCAGGCGACATCGGCCGGATCGGTGATGCCGAAGAACCCCGCCATGCCGGGGAAAGGCCACATCACCAGTTCGATCCCGTCGACGGTGCGGCCCATGGCACGGGTCGGCTCCATCTGCGCCGGTGCCACTATTTCCAGCGATTCCCCGTCCCTGGGATGGGCGGCGTCCAGATAGACCAGCTCGCGGATGCGCTCGGCCGCACGATCGGCGACACCGGTGATCACCATCCCGCCATAGCTGTGCCCGACCAGGATGACATCCTCCAGCCCCTCGAACGTCATCAGCGCCACCACATCCTGGATATGCGTGTCGAGATCGATGTCGGCGTTGAGCAGATGGGCGCGCTCGCCAAGGCCCGTCAGCGTCGGGCAATGGACCTCATGCCCCGCCGCGCGCAGCCGCCGGGCGACCTGCTGATAGCACCAGCCGCCATGTCCCCCGCCATGTACCAGCACGAATGTCGCCATGCTCCGTCTCTCCCATTATCTATCGATCCGTCATTTGTGATATATTGTGGATCATAAGGCAACGCGGCTTGTGCAACGCCTCGGCGATGCTGCGCCTCAACCTTTGGCCGTCCCAAGCAAATCTCCTGCCCAACTCCTGCTTGCGCGGGGGCTGGCAGGGCCTATCTCTGGCGGCCACACGAATCGCAGCTGGAATTATCGATGACCGCCACCCACTCCACCCGCATGCTCATTCTCGGTTCCGGCCCCGCCGGCCTGTCCGCCGCCATTTATGGCGCGCGCGCGGGTCTGGCGCCGATCGTGGTGCAGGGTATGCAGCCGGGCGGCCAGCTGACCATCACCACCGACGTCGAAAATTATCCGGGCTTCAAGGATGTGATCCAGGGCCCCTGGCTGATGGAACAGATGCAGGCCCAGGCCGAACATGTCGGCGCGCAGATGATGTATGACCAGATTGTCGACGTCGACCTGTCCGAACGCCCCTTCAAGCTGAAGGGCGACAGCGGCACCCTCTATGTCGCCGACACGCTGGTCATCTGCACCGGTGCTCAGGCCAAGTGGCTGGGCGTCGAGGGCGAGGAGCATCTGCAGGGCAAGGGCGTCAGCGCCTGCGCCACCTGTGACGGCTTCTTCTATCGCGGCAAGAAGGTCGTGGTCATCGGCGGCGGCAACACCGCGGTCGAGGAGGCGCTCTACCTCACCAATCACAGTCATGACGTGACCCTGATCCACCGCCGCGACTCGCTGCGCGCGGAAAAGATCCTGCAGCAGCGCCTGCACGCCCATCCCAACATCAAGGTGCTGTGGAACAAGGCGGTCGACAAGTTCGTCGGCGGCGGCACGCCCGAAGGTCTGGTCGGCGTCGATCTGATCGACACCGTCACCGGCGAGAAGTCGCACGTGCCGACCGATGGCGGCTTCGTCGCGATCGGTCACCACCCCGCGACCGAATTGTTCGACGGCAAGCTGCCGCTCGATGAAGGCTATATCGTGGTGGAGAAGGGCACGACCCACACCGCCATTCCCGGCGTCTTCGCCGCCGGCGACGTCACCGACAAGATCTACCGCCAGGCGGTGACCGCAGCCGGCATGGGCTGCATGGCCGCGCTCGACGTCGAACGCTTCCTGGCCGAAGCCGACTTCGAGCAACTGGTCGACGCGTAAGAAAAAGGGCTGGGCCGAGAACGGCTCAGCCTTAATTTTTTGGGGGAAAGGCGGCTTTCAGCCCAGCTTGGCGCGCAGGAAGGCGACCAGCGTGCCGAAGGTCTCGAACGTGTCGCCGTCGATATCCTCATCCTCGATCAGGATGTCGAAGCGATCTTCCATTTCGGTGAGCAGGCCGGCAACAGCCATCGAGTCCAGCTCGGGCAGGGCGCCGAACAGCGGCGTGTCGGCCTCGAACGCATCGGCCCGTTCCTGCGACAGGCCGAGTACGTCGCGCAGCAGCGCCCGCACCAGGGTTTCGATATCGTCTGTCCGGTCGACCGGCTGAGTGGTTTGCGCCCGCATGATGGCGGCTATCTAATGGCTCGCCGCCTATCCGACAAGCGCGGAAATGCAGGTGCGCGCGGCGGGAATCCAGCTGGATGCGCGGCGCGGATTGAACAGGTCGATCTGATGGAGCGGAATGCGCTCGTCCATCCACTCGCGCTTATAGTCATTGTCACCGGTGCCATAATCGATCGTCGCGACCTGATCCTGGTCGATGGCATGGGCGAACATCGCATGGCTCAGCAAGGTGCCGGGCGATCCTTCGTCCTGGGCGCTGTCATGGGCCAGCTTGTGGATCAGCGCCGTGCCATGTTCCACCGTCCATAATTGGGTCGCCACGGCGCGACCGTCCAACCGGGCAAAGCCCAGCCGCAAAGTGCCGGCATCGCTTTCCCGCTGCGCCAGGACGCGCAGGAAGTTGAGGCCAGGCTCGGGTGCCTTCCAGCTATGCGCCTGGACATCGACATAATCCTGCCACAGCGCGTCGGTCAGCTTGTTGTGGATGCTGAGGTCGTAACGGCCCTGCCGGGCCTTGCGCCGCACCTGGTTGCGCAGCCGGCCGGGGCGCTGCGCCCAATAGCTGGCGAAATCCCGGCCATCGACATGCAGCAGATATCGGCCGCCCATCGGCCGCTGCACCGCGAACCAGCCGGCGCGGCGAAAGGCGCCGATCAGTGGGCCGGGCAGGGCGATCGGATAGAGGTTGATCTGTGCCTGTTCGCGCAGCAGATGGCGGGCGATATTTTCCAGCAGCCGGGCCTGTTGCCGCGCGTCCGGCTCCCCGAGAAAAATGGGGCTCCAGGCGAAACTATACCAATTGGCAAGGGCAGTTAGGCGACGAGCCGAGGGCGCGAGAAGGAACAACCAGGCCTCGCAGGCGTCCTCTGTCTGTTGGAACACCCTGAGCGGGGTGTCGCCAAGGCAAAGGGGGTGCAATGTTTCAAACCAGTCCAGCCGGTCGAACAGGCTGTCGATATGGGCGCGGTCCATCCGGCCGCCGATCGCCGACCGCACTTCCGACAGCGTCCGATATTCCCTTGGGACCAGCAACCTATTATCTCCCGGCACCTTAGCTGCCCTTAGGACCTAATTCTGGACATGACGTTAAGCGACCCCCTGTTGGCTTCCAAGGCGCCAATCGACGATGCCGATGTGCAGCCGATAGACCATCTGCTGCTGCGTGGCGATCCGGAACGGCCGGCGCTCGCAGGGCGATCGGGCGCGCAGGATTATGCCGAACTGGAACAGGCGCTTGGTCGTCTCGCCGGATGGTTGGCGGGCTTTGGCCTCGCGCCCGGCGCGCGGGTGGCGAGCTGGGTCGCCAAGGGGCCGGTCGCGGCGCTGATGCCGCTCGCCGCGCCGCGCGCGGGGCTTGTCCATGTCCCCATCAATCCGCTGCTCAAACATGCGCAGGTCGCCCATATCCTGGCCGATAGCGGCGCGGCGCTGCTGATCGGCACGGCCAGCCGCCTGTCGACGCTGGCACCAGCTGATGTCCCGGCCTACTGCCATCTTCATCGCGAGGATGATGCGGCCGCGGGGATGAGCGGCGGCGCGGCGCTGCCGCCGTCCGATGCCGCGCCCGATGCTCTGGCCGCCATCCTCTATACCAGCGGATCGACCGGCCGGCCCAAGGGGGTGATGCTCAGCCACGCCAATCTCTGGCTCGGCGCGGTGTCGGTGGCCCATTATCTGGAGATGGGGCCGGAGGACCGGACGCTGTGCGTGCTGCCCTTCAGCTTCGACTATGGCCAGAACCAGCTGCTTTCCACCTGGTATGCGGGCGGTTGCGCCTATCCGCTCGATTATCTGACCCCGCGCGACGTGGTGAAGGCGGTCGATCGCTGGGACATCACCACCCTGGCCGGGGTGCCGCCGCTCTGGGTACAACTCACCGAACTGGACTGGCCGACGGAGATCGCAGCCAAGCTCCGGCGCCTGACCAATAGCGGCGGGGCGCTGACCCGGCCGCTGGTCGCGCGGCTGCGTGCGCTGTTCCCGCAGGCCGATCTCTATCCCATGTATGGCCTGACCGAAGCCTTTCGTTCCACCTATTTGTCGCCCGCGCTGGTTGACAGTCACCCGGATTCGATGGGCGCGGCCATTCCCTTTGCCGAGATATTGGTGGTCCGCCCCGACGGCACGCTGGCCGAGGATGACGAGCCGGGCGAACTGGTCCATGCCGGCCCGCTGGTGGCGCAGGGCTATTGGCAGGATGCGGCGCGCACCGCCGAGCGCTTCAAGCCGGCGCCATCCGCCTCGCGCCATGGCGGCACGGCCGTATGGTCCGGCGACACCGTCCGCCGCGACGCGGATGGGCTGCTCTATTTCGTCGGCCGCGACGACGCGATGATCAAGTCGGCCGGCAATCGCATCAGCCCGACCGAGATCGAGGAGGCGGCCGTTGCCGTCGCCGGCGTGGCGGAGGCTGTCGCCCTCGGTGTCAAGGATGAGCGGCTGGGACAGGCAGTGCTGCTGCTGCTGCGCGCCGCCGACCCCGATATATCCGCGGCTGTTGCCGCCCATCTGAAGGCCGAACTGCCCAATTTCATGCAGCCGCGCGAGACGCTAGTGCTTGCACAGTTCCCGCGTAACCCCAATGGCAAGATCGATCGAGTCGCGCTGGCCAAGGAGTATGCGTCATGAAGCCCATGGGCCCCATTCCCGCCTGGTTCGCCGAGGAAGAAGGCATGTTGCTGATCGGCGGCTGCGGTGCGGCGAGCCTGGTCGACGAAGCGGGCGACACGCCGCTGTTTGTCTATGACATGGGGATCATCGAGGCGCAGGTGCGTCGTTTCCGCGAGGCGATCCCCAAGCGGATCGACCTTCATTATGCGATCAAGGCCAATCCCTACGCGCCGCTGCTGGCACGCATGGCGGGGCTGGTCGACGGTTTCGACATCGCCTCGGGCGGCGAACTGGCGATGGCGCTGGAGGCCGGCATGGACCCAGCGCGGATCAGCTTTGCCGGGCCGGGCAAGCGCAATGACGAACTGGAAGCCGCCATCCATGCCGGCATCACCATCAATCTGGAGTCCGAGGGGGAGGGCGCGCGCGCGCTGACCGTGGCGGAGCGCCTGGGGAAGGTGCCGCGCCTCGCCGTGCGGGTGAACCCGGATTTCGATCTCAAAGGGTCCGGCATGCGCATGGGCGGCGGCGCCAAGCCCTTCGGCGTCGATGCCGATCGCGCGGCCGCACTGGCGCGTGCGATGATCGATGGCGGCGCGGACTGGCGCGGCTGGCACATCTTCGCCGGCAGCCAGGCGCTCGATCCGATGGCGATCATCGAAACCCAGGCGGCGACCATCGACCTTGCCGCGCGCCTGTCCGATGCCGTCGGTGCCGCGCCGCCTCTGGTCAATCTGGGCGGCGGTTTCGGCATCCCTTATTTTCCCGGTGACGAGCGGCTGGATATCCGGCCGATCGGCGTCGCGCTCGACACTGCGCTCAAGGCGCTGCCCGACATATTGAAGGATAGCGAATTCGCGATCGAACTGGGCCGCTGGCTGGTCGGCGAGGCTGGCATCTATCTGACCCGTGTGGTCGATGTGAAGCAGAGCCAGGGTGAAACCTTTGTCGTCGTGGATGGCGGCCTGCATCATCAACTGGCGGCCAGCGGCAATTTCGGCACGGTCGTGCGGCGCAACTATCCGATTGCGGTGGCCAACCGCTTCGGGCGCGAGCCGACCACCCAGCCGGTCAATGTCGTGGGCTGCCTTTGCACGCCGATCGACCGGCTGGGCGAAAAGGTGGCGCTGCCGCCAGTCGATGTCGGCGATTTCATCGCGATCTTCCTTGCCGGTGCCTATGGTGCGTCGGCAAGTCCCGCGGCCTTTCTTGGCCACCCAAGTCCTCGTGAACTATTACTTGGCTAATCCATGTCCGACAGCAGGCCTAACCCTATCTTTACCCTTTTCCGGCATGACGAGGATGAAGCCATGGGCCTGCACGCGATCATTTTTTCCGGTCGCGCGTCGGCTATGATGGTATGAAGGGGTGAATTTTATGCGTTTCCAGCGGATTTCCAGGCTCCTGATCGGTGCATCGCTGCCTGCGGTGGCTCTGTCGGGCTGCGCTTCGACCGGCTCCGCGCCGCAGCTTCCCCCCGCATCCTTCGTCGCGACCCAGGAAGGGCCGGGCGAGGAATATATCATCGGCCCGCTCGATAACCTGACCATCTTTGTCTGGCGCAACCCGGAACTGGGAGCCAAGGTGCAGGTGCGTCCCGATGGCCGCATCACCACGCCGCTGATCACCGACATGCCGGCCGTCGGCAAGACGCCCAAGATGCTGTCGGACGATATCAAGCTGGCGCTGAGCCAATATATCGAAAATCCGCTGGTATCGGTGATAGTCGACAATTTCTCCGGCACCTACAGCCAGCAGGTGCGGATCGTCGGCGCGACCGAAAAGCCGGCTTCCATCCCCTATCGCGCGAACATGACGCTGCTTGACGCCATGATCTCGGTCGGTGGCCTCAGCGAATATGCGTCCGGCAATCGCGCCCGGCTGGTCCGCTTCGACAAGGCGAGCGGCAAGCAGAAGGAATATCAGGTCCGCATCGGCGACCTGCTCAAGAAGGGCGACACCAAGGCCAATGTCATGCTGGCGCCTGGCGACGTCATCATCATTCCGGAAAGCATGTTCTGATCATGGCGGGTCTGTACGACGAGCTGCTGGTCCTCCTCCACGGCATATGGAGCCGGCGCTGGATCGCGCTGGCCGTGGCCTGGGGCGTGTGCATGCTGGGCTGGCTGGGCGTATCGCTCATCCCCAATGGCTATGAATCCAAGGCGCGGGTCTATGTGAACACCCAGTCGCTGCTGGAGGACAAGATCGGCATCACCCAGGTCCAGTCCCAGCAGGATCTGGACCGGGTGCGCCAGACGCTGCTGAGCGCGGAAAATCTGGAAAAGGTCGTGCGCGGCACGGATCTCGCCCAGACCATTTCCGGGCCGCGCGACGTGGCGGGCAAGATCACCACCTTGCGTGAGCATATCACCGTGCTGGCCCAGGCGGACCCCAGCATGATCGACATCAGCGCGACCTCGGCCGACAGCGGCCTGTCGGATGGCGCCAATGCCCGCATCGCCCAGCAGGTGGTGCAGAAGCTGATCGACATCTTCCAGGAAGAAAATCTGACCGGCGGCCGCACCGAAACCCGCCAGAGCCTGGCCTTCCTCGACCAGCAGATCGCCGGTCGCGGCAAGCAGCTTGAGGCCGCGGACAAGCGGCGCGTCGAATTTGCCCAGCGCTATGCCGGCGTGCTGCCGGGCGCCGGCACGATCAGCCAGCGCATGGATGCGGCCCGTCTGGAGATCAACAATATCGATGCCCAGCTGGTGCAGGCGCAGAGCGCGCTGAGCGCAATGAACGGCCAGCTCGCCGGCACCCCGGCGACCCTGCCGGGCGTGGCGGTCGGTGGCGGTGCATCCCCGCTGGCCCAGGCCCAGGCCGAACTCGCCGGCATGCGCGCACGCGGCTGGACCGCCAGCCATCCCGACGTGATCGCCGCCCAGCGGCAGGTCGATAATCTGCGTCGCCAGGGCGGCGCCAGTGGCGCGGCCGCTGCCGGCACGCCCAATCCCGCCTATCTGTCGATCAAGTCGATGCAGGCCGAACGGGCCGCCACCGTGCAGGCGCTGTCGACCCGCAAGGCGCAGCTTCAGGCCGATCTCAACACCATGACCGCGCATCAGATCGATGAGCCGGGCGTGGCGTCCGAACAGGAAAAGCTGGATCGCGATTATGCCGCGCTTCAGACCCAATATGACAAGCTGCTCGCTGACCGCGAGGAAATCCGCCTGCGTGGCGACGTGAAGACCGAAACCGGCGCGGTGCAGTTCAGCGTGCTTCAGCCCGCCAGCCTGCCGACGGCGCCGGCCGCACCCAACCGGCCGCTGCTGCTGCTGGGCGTGCTGATCCTCGGCATCGGGGCAGGCATTGGCGTCGCTTTCGCGATCGGCCAGCTCAAGGGCACCTTCCCGACGGCCGCCCGTCTGGAACGGGCCGTGGGCATTCCGGTCGCCGGGTCGATCACCCAGGTCGCCAGCACGGCCCAGGTCGCTCTCGACAAGCAGCGGATGAAATGGTTTGCGGGCGCCAGCGGCGGCCTGGCTGCCCTGTGTCTGTTGTTGATCGTCGTCGAATTCATTCAGCGCGGTACGGCGTGAAGGAGCCTGATCCCATGAACCAGCATAGCCCCATCAAGGGCCGCGGCTCGCTGATCGAACGCGCCACCGAGATTTTCGATTTCCAGGCGGCCCTGCGTGGTCGTGCGGCCCCGGCGGTCGACGTGCCGGCCGATGCGCCGCCACCGCCGCCCATGTTCGATCCCGCGCCGCCGGCGCCGGCTCCGGCCCCGGTCATGTCCGACGAAGCGCCGATCTTCCGTGCCCAGGCCTGGACCAGTCCGGCCCAGCCGGTCGATCGCGACCGACTGACCGAAGCCGGTTTCCTGGTGCCCGGCGCGCCGGTCACCGCGATGAGCGAGGAGTTCCGCCTGCTCAAGCGCGGGCTGCTGACCCATCTTCAGGACAATCCGCGCGGCAACCGCATCCTCCTCTGTTCGCCCCATAGCGGCGAGGGGAAGACCTTCTGCGCGATCAACCTGGCGCTCAGCTTGGCGGCCGAACAGGATCGCGAGATTTTGCTGGTCGATGCCGATTTCGGCAATCCGGGCATCCCCGAAACGCTGGGCCTGCAGGCTGGGCCGGGGCTGATGGATGCGCTCGCCGATCCGCTGGTCGCGATCGAGGATTGCGTGCTGCGCACCGACATTCCCTCGCTGTCGGTCCTGCCGGCGGGGCAGCGCAGCCATGCTGACACCGAATATCTCGCCTCGGCGCGCACCGAGATGCTGCTGCAACGGCTGACCGAGGGGCGGCCCGATCGCATCATCGTGTTCGATTCGCCGCCCTTGCTCGCGGCCTCGCCCGCCGCCGTGCTGGCCAGCCATGTCGCGGTCGCGCTGCTGGTGGTGCGCGCCGACAAGACATCGGAAAGCGCGCTGCGGGAGGCGGCCGCGCTGCTCAAGGGCGGGGCGCAGGTCCAGTTGCTGCTCAACGCCGTTCGCTACACCGGCGGCGCTCGCCGCTTCGGTTCCTATTATGGCAAGGGCGAGGCGGGATGATTGCGCGCGCTCTGATCGCCGGCACCTCGCTGCTGGTGCTTGCCAGTGTCAGCGCCCCGGCGCTGGCGCAAGGCACGCCCGTGTCGACCAAGAAGGTCGATGTCACGCCTTATCTGGGCATCGATCAGGTGGTGATGGTGCCGCTCAAGGGCGACGGCGACGTCGTGACCTATACCAATCTCACCGCCGGCGTGACGGTGGAAGTCCAGACCCGCCGGCTCAATGCCGCGGCGGACGTCCAGTATATGCACAGTTTCGGCTGGGGCCACGCGACCGATTCCGACGTGCTGAGTGGGATCGCGAATGCCGGCTACAAGCTGACCCCCGAACTCACCCTGCAGGCCGGCGGCATCGCCTCGCGCGTGCGGACCGACGGTTATTCGGGCGCTGCGGCGATCGACAACCGTTTTACCAGCCAGATCTGGGGCGGCTATATCGGGCCCAGTTACGCCACGAAGGTCGGCGATCTCGACATCAAGGCTTCCTATCGGCTGGGCTATGCCCGCGTCGATGATGATGTTGATGTGAATGTCCCCGGCGCCGCGATCGCCAATGGCTCCTTCGCGCAAAGTTGGTCGCATGACCTGAATGGCTCCGTCGGCTTCGCGCCGGGCACAATATTGCCGGTCGGCCTGACCGCCAGTGCCGGCTACAGCCGCGAGGATGCCAGCCAGCTCGACCAGCGGTTCGAGGATGTCTGGGGCCGGGTCGATGCGATCATGCCGGTTTCGCCCACGGTCGCGCTGCTCGGCGGCATCGGCTATGAGGATATCGAGATCAGCCAGCGCGCGCCCTTGCTGGACGAGGATGGCGTGCCGATCATCCGCAACGGCCGCTATGTCACCGACAAGAGTTCGCCGCGCGAACTTTATTATGATTTCGGCGACCTGATCTGGGATGTGGGCGTGCTGTGGCGGCCCAATCGCCGTACCTCCTTGAAGGCAACGGTGGGCGAACGCTATGGCGGCATGTCCTATCAGGGCCAGTTCACCTGGCAGGGGCGCAACAGCAGCATCGGCATCGCCGTGTTCGACGGCATTGAAAGCTTCGGCCGGATGATCACCGCGGACGCTGCGGCCTTTACCGGCACCAACCTGATCGTGCCGCGCAATCCCTTCACCGGCGATCTCACCGGCTGCGCCTTCTCGCCGACCGGCGGTGGCGAATGCTTCAACGATGCGCTCGCCGGCATCACCGGCGCCAATTTCCGCTACCGCGGCGTCGCCGGCCAATATTCCACCCGGCGCGGCCCCTGGGGCTTTGGCCTGGGCGGCGGCTATTCCAACCGCAAATTCATCACGCCGACCACCCAGAGCGTGCTGATCAGCGGCACCCGCGACCAGAATTGGTATGGCAATGGCACCGTCACCTACGCGTTCAACGACCGCGATTCCCTGGATACGGCGGTCTACATCAATTATTTCGATGCCAGCGGCGCGCGCGCGGACGTCTTGAACTATGGTGCCTTCACAAGCTATTTCAGGGGCTTGACCAGGAAACTTACGGCATCGGCTTCGCTCGGCGTCGATGCGGCGAAGGCGGATGATTTTGACACGCTGATCAACGCGATGGGCCAGGTCGGCCTGCGTTACAGCTTTTAAGGAAATTCGGGCTATAACGGCGTCTGTACGACGCCGGTCGGCCGGATGGAGACGACAGATGTACGATCAGTTCTATGGATTGCAGGGACGCCCGTTCCAGCTGACGCCGGACCCGCATTTCTATTTCGAGAGCACGACGCATCGCAAAGCGCTGTCCTATCTGGGCTATGGCCTGGCGCAGGGCGAGGGCTTCATCGTCATCACCGGCGACATCGGCGCCGGCAAGACGACGCTGGTCGGCCATCTGATGAGCACGATCGACCCGGCGCGCCTGACCGCGACCAAGATCGTGTCGACCCAGGTCGAGGGCGACGACATGCTGCGCCTTGCCGCGCAGAGCTTCGGCTTGGCCACCGACGGCGTCGCCAAGGCGCAGATATTGCGCCAGATCGAGGCCTATTTGCAGGGGCAGGCCCGTGCCGGCCGCCGCTCGCTGCTGATCGTGGACGAGGCGCAGAACCTGCCGGTCTCGGCGATCGAGGAACTGCGCATGCTGTCCAACTTCCAGTTGGGCGGCCAGTCGCTGCTGCAGATTTTCCTGCTCGGCCAGCCCGAATTTCGTGACCTTGTCCGCTCGCCCGAACTGGAGCAACTGCGCCAGCGCGTGATCGCGACCCATCATCTCGACCCGATGCTGCCGCAGGAGGTCGAACCCTATATCAGCCATCGCCTGACCTTGGTCGGCTGGACCGGCAATCCCTATTTCACCGACGATGCGCTCGACGCCATCTATGCCGCCACCGGCGGCGTGCCGCGCCGCATCAACGCGCTGGTCAGCCGCGTGCTGCTGCTGGGCGCGCTGGAGCAATTGACCGAGATTGATGGTCAGGCGGTCCAGGCAGTGATCGAGGATATGGGCGTGGACGAGGATGTCAGCGCCGAACCGATCGCGCCGTCCGTGCTGGATACCGCCGGCGAAACCGCGCCGGAGCCGATCGCACCGGCCGAACCGGTCGCCGCTGCCCCCGCGCCGCAGGCGGTCGCTTGGCAGGCGCCGGCGCAGCCCGATCTCGTGTCGCCCGCCGTGCATGAGGAGATTGAGGCGCTGCGTGCCGAGATCGCCGCCCTGCGCGCAATGCAGAACCATGCCTCCTACGCCGCGCCAACGGTCGATCCCGAAGCGCTCAAGGGCTGTTTCTCCCTGATCGAGGAGCGCCTGTCGGGCCTCGAATTCCGCGTCGAGGAACAGGATGCGGCGCTGCGTCGCGTGCTGACCCTGCTGGTCGACTGGGTCGAGCGCGACGAACGCGCCGCCGATCCGGAGCGTAACGCCGCCTGATCGCGCCCGCGCGGCAACACCGAGACAAGATCATGATGCACAATGCCCTGTCCGTCGATGTCGAGGACTGGTTCCAGGTCGGCGCCTTCGAGCGGACGATCGACCGTTCCGACTGGGAGGGGCTGACGCATCGCGTCGAACGCAACACCGATGCGGTGCTGGACCTGTTCGCGCAGGCCGGCGTCACCGCGACCTTCTTCACGCTGGGCTGGGTCGCCGAACGCTATCCCGCGCTGATGCGCCGCATTGCCGAAGCCGGGCATGAAGTCGCCAGCCATGGCTATGACCATGCCCGCGTCTTCACCTTCACCCCCGAACAGTTCCGCGCCGACCTGCGCAAATCCCGCGCGATCCTGGAGGATGCGAGCGGGCAGAAGGTGTCGGGCTATCGCGCGCCCAGCTTCTCGATCGATCCGCGCACGCCCTGGGCGCATCCGATCCTGGCGGAGGAAGGCTATGCCTATTCCAGCAGCGTCGCGCCGATCCGGCATGACCATTATGGCTGGCCCGATTCGCCCCGCTTTGCCTGGAAGCCGGTGGCCGGATCGGAGCTGCTCGAACTGCCCGTCACCACGGCAAAGCTTGGCCAGCGCACGCTGGCGGCCGGGGGCGGGGGTTTTTTCCGCCTGCTGCCCTATGGCTTTTCGCGCTGGGCGATCCGCCAGGTGAACGGGCAGGCGCAGCGGCCCGCCATCATCTATTTCCACCCCTGGGAAATCGACCCGGATCAGCCGCGCGTCGCGGGCGCGCCGCTGCGCTCGCGGGTGCGCCACTATACCAATCTGTCCGTCATGGCCGCCAAGCTGCGCCGCCTGACCCAGGATTTCGCCTGGACCCGCGTCGATGCGCTGGTCGCGCAGGAAGCGGCGCGCGCCGCATGATCGCGGGCAATCGGGCCGATCTGGCGATCACCACGCTGGACCTTGCCGATCCGGCGCAGGCGCAGGCGGCCGATGCCTATGTGCTGGCCAATTGCGCCAGCACGCCCTTTCATCGCCCGGCTTGGCTGATCGCGATCGAGCGGGCGACCGCGAACCGGGCGCTGATGCTCGCGGCGGTCGCGCCATCGGGCCAGATTTGCGGCCTGCTGCCGCTCCAGCATGTGCGCAGCCGCCTGTTCGGCCAGGCGCTGGTATCCGCCGCCTTTGCCGTCGATGGTGGCATATTGGCTGATGATCCAGCCGTGATCGCCGCCCTGGCTGCTGCCGCCCGGAATGAGGCGCGGGCGCGCGGCGATGTGCCGGTCGAACTGCGCGGCGGTGTCGCACCGGGGGAGGGGTGGCGTGTCTGCGAGGGCGAGCATGTCGCCTTCGTCCGCCCGCTCGCTACCGATGACGAGGCCGAACTGCTCGCCATCCCGCGCAAGCATCGTGCCGAACTGCGCAAGGCGCTCGCCAATCCGGCGCTTAGCGTCGATCATGGCCGATCCCCGGCGCATCTGCGCGACCATTATCGCATCTATGCCGAATGCGTCCGCAACCTCGGCACCCCGGTCTTCCCCGCGCGCCTCTTCCGCGAGGTGATCGCCGCCTTTGGCGCGGACGCCGACATCAGCATCGTGCGCGATGGCGATCGCCCGGTCTCGGCCGTGCTGACCCTCTATCATGGCGACCGGGTCATGCCCTTCTGGGGTGGGGGCGGCGCCGATGCCCGCCGGCTGCGCTCCAACGAACTCATGTATTACCGCCTGATGGCCCATGGCCGCGCCCGCGGTGCGGGCCGGTTCGACTTTGGCCGGTCCAAGGTCGGCAGCGGGCAGGCCGCGTGGAAGAAGAGCTTCGGCTTCGATTCGCAGCCGCTCGTCTATTATGACTGGTCGCCCACCGGCCAGTTGCGCGACGTCAGCCCGACCAGTGCAAAATACCAGCGGCGGATCGAACTGTGGAAGAAATTGCCGCTGCCGGTCGCCAATCTGCTGGGGCCGATGATCAGTCGGGGTCTTGGCTGATTACCATATATTCAGCCCTTTGGGCCTATGTCGGTGCCAGGGTACTGAGGGAATGACCAGATGAATGCGATTGTCGATCTGAGCGTCATCGTCGGAGAGGCGCGCCTGTCCGATCCGGCTGTCGTGGCGGAAATCGATGCCTGGGTCTGCGCCCAGCCGGGCTCGACGCCCTTTCATCGACCGGCCTGGATCATGGGTGTGGAGGCCGGCACCGGCCAGAAGGCGATCATGCTGGTCGCCCGCACGCCCTCGGGCGAGATCAACGGCGTGCTGCCGCTCACCCATATCCGTTCGGCGCTGTTCGGCAAGGCGCTGGTCGGCAGCGGCTTCGCGGTCGATGGCGGCATCCTCGCAACCCATCGCAAGGCGATCGCCAAGCTGGCCGATGCCGCCTGGTATCAGGCGGAAAGACTGGGTTGTGACACGCTGGAACTGCGCGGCGGTGAAGCGCCCGGCGGCGCCTCATGGCAGAACAAGGCCGACGCCTATCTCGGTTTCTCCCGCGCGCTTGCCGCCGATGACGAGGCGGAACTGAAGGCGATCCCCAAGCGCCACCGCGCGGAAATCCGCAAGGGCCTCGGCAACGACCTCCAGTTCGAGACCGGGCACGACCAGCGGCTGCGCGACATCCATTATCGCCTCTACTGCCAGAGCGTCCATAACCTCGGCACGCCGGTCTTTCCGCGCGCGCTGTTCGATGCCATCCTCGACCGGTTCGGGGCGGATGCGGACATCGCCATGGTATCGAAGGACGGCAAGCCCCTGTCGGCGGTTATCAGCCTCTATCATGGCGGCGCCTGCATGCCCTATTGGCATGGCGCCGGGTTGGAGGCACGGGCGATGCGCTCCAACGAAGTCCTTTATTTCACCCTGATGCGCCAGGCTCGCGAGCGCGGCCTCACCCATTTCGACTTCGGCCGGTCGAAAGTCGGCACCGGCCCCGCGGCCTGGAAGAAGACCTGGGGTTTCGAGGGCGATCCGCTCGGCTATCATCTGCGCACCGCGCCGGGCAAGGAGACGCGTGACGTCAACCCGCTCTCGCCGCAATATCGGCGCAAGGTGGAATTGTGGAAGAAGCTGCCGCTGCCCGTCGCCAACCTCATCGGTCCGCATATCGCGCGGGGCCTTGGATGACGGGCGAGCTTCTTTTCCTCTGCCATCGCATCCCGTTCCCGCCCGACCGGGGCGACAAGATCCGGTCCTATCATCTGCTTCAGCGGCTGGCGCAGATGGCGCCGGTCCATGTCGGCTGCTTTGCCGATGATGATCGCGACATGGGTTTTGCCCCGGACATGGCGCAACTGACGGCCAGCCAGTGCGTGCTGATGCGCGACCGTTCGCGCATCGTCGCCGGCTTCACCGGCCTGGCGCGCGGCCAGTCGCTGCTGGTGTCGCTGTTCGATCATCCGGGCCTGCATCGCTGGGTCGCGCAGGTCATGGCGGAACGGCCGATCCGCGCCGTCATTGCCTATTCGGCGCAGATGGCGCATTTCGTGCCCATGCTGCCGGCGGGGGTGCGGTTCCTGATGGATTTCGTCGATTTCGATTCGGCCAAATATGCCGCCTATGGCGCGCAGGGTTCCGGCCCGATGGGCTGGATCAACCGGCGCGAGGGCCGAGTGCTGCTCGATTTCGAGCGGCAGGTCGCGACCCGCGCCGATATCTGCAGCTTCGTCAGCGAGGCCGAAGCGGCCTTGTTTCGCGATGCCTGCGGCCTTGGCGCCGACCGGATCGTCGCGCTCGAAAATGGCGTGGCGCTCGACTATTTCGATCCGGCTGCCGATTTCCCGGCGGTGGAGAAAGGGGCAGGGCCGCTGATCGTCTTCACCGGTCAGATGGATTATCGCCCCAATGTCGAGGCGGTCGAGAGTTTCGCGCGCCAGACGCTGCCCGCCATCCAGTCCGCGCGCCCGGACGCGCGCTTCGCCATTGTCGGCCGCAATCCGTCGAAGCCGGTGCAGGCGCTTGCCGATCTGCCGGGCGTCATCGTGACCGGCGGCGTGCCCGACGTGCGCGGCTGGCTGGCCGCCGCCGATCTGGTGGTGGCGCCGCTACGCATCGCGCGCGGCATCCAGAACAAGGTGCTCGAAGCGATGGCGATGGCCCGCCCGGTCGTTGCCTCGTCGCAGGCGGCCGAAGGCATTGATGCGGTTGATGCCCGCGATTTACTGGTCGCGGATGACCCGACGGCCGAAGCCCAGGCGGTCCTGTGGCTGCTCGCCGATCCGGCGCGAGGAACGCAGCTTGGCCTCGCCGCCCGCCGCCGCGTCGAGGATCGCTATCGCTGGTCGGCGACGCTGGGCGGTCTGCCCGACCTGCTGCTCGGCGCGCCGGGCAAGGCCGATCCGCAGGCAGCATGACTGATCGCGCCCGTTCCCTTGCCGACATGCCGCGCATCGGCCTTGCCGGCTGGCGTGGCCATCTGACCGCGCTGGGCGTGGTGGCCGCGGCCATCCTGACGCTGTTCTTCGACGATCTCTATTCGATGGTCTCGATCTGGTGGAACGCCTCCACCTTCGGCCATTGCCTCTTCATCCCGATCCTCATCGCCTGGCTGGTGCAGCAGCGTCTGCCCGGCTTGCGCCAGCTGGAGCCGGTCGCCTGGCCGCCGGGCCTGATCTGGCTGGGCCTTGGTGCCTTCGCCTGGCTGCTCGGCGCGGCGGCCGGCGTCGCGATGGTCCGCCATGGCGCGCTGGTCCTGATGCTCCAGGGCGCGGTGATCGCGCTGCTCGGGCCGATGGTGGCGCGCGCCTTGCTCTTCCCGCTCTTCTACGCCTTCTTCATGGTCCCCTTCGGCGAGGAGATCGTGCCGCATCTTCAGTTGGTGACGGCGCACCTGTCGATGATGTTCCTGACGCTGGCCGGCGTGCCCGCCCATATGGAAGGCATCTTCATCACCACCCCGACCGGCTATTTCGAGGTGGCGGAGGCCTGTTCGGGCGCCAAGTTCCTGATCGCCATGACCGCCTATGGCGCGCTGGTCTGCAATGTCTGCTTCCAGAGCTGGCCGCGCCGCATCCTGTTCATGGCCGGGGCGCTCACCTTGTCGGTGCTGGCCAATGGCGTGCGCGCCTTCGCCACCATATTGGTCGCCCATCTGACCACGGTCGATGCCGCCGTTGGCTTCGACCATGTCGTCTATGGCTGGGTCTTCTTCGCGATCATCATGATCATCGTGATGGCGACCGCCTGGCCCTTCTTCGATCGCAAGCCCGGCGACCCCTGGTTCGATCCCGCGCCGCTGCAGCGCCCCATCCGGCGGCAGGCGCCGGCCGGCATGATGGCGGCCATCGCGCTCGGCATCATCGTTGCCGCGCCGCTCTGGCTGGCGGCCACCGCCGCCACTGCCCGTCCGCTGCCATCGCGCATCGATCTGCCGGCGGTGCCGGGCTGGACCCGCACCAGTGCCGCCCAGACCTATCCCTGGAAACCGCGCTTCGATGGCGCCGATCATTTCATCTCTGGCCGCTATGCCAATGCGCAGGGACAGGTCGTGGACCTCGTCGTCGCCGCCTTTGACCGGCAGGAGGACAAGCGCGAACTGGTCGGTTTCGGCCAGGGCGCGGTCGACCCCGACAAGGAATGGACCTGGTCCTCGCCCGCACCGGCCCCCGCCGACGCACGCGGCGAGCAGATCACCGGCCCCGGCCCGCTGGTCCGTCATGTCGTCAGCTTCTATGTGGTGGGGCAGGGCGCACCGACCGGCAGCAAGCCGGAGGTGAAGATCCAGACCATGCTCGCTCGCCTGCTGGGCCGCGATCCGCGCTCGGTCGCGATCCTCGTTTCCGCCGAAGAACATCCCGGCCATCCCTCCGATGCGGCGATCGCCGCCTTCCTGCACGATCTGGGCAATGTGAAGGAATTGGCTGACCGCAGCGCGGGCATAGGCTAGGACCGTAACAATGTGCGGAATTGCGGGCATCTTCCATCTCGAAACGGCCAAGCCGGTCGATCCTGCGCGGGTGCGCGCCATGCTGGACGTGATGCCGCATCGCGGCCCGGACGGCAGCGGCATCTGGACCGCGCCGGGCGTGGGGCTCGGCCATCTGCGCCTGTCGATCATCGACCTTGGCGGTGGCGCCCAGCCGATGCTGACCGAGGATGAAAGCCTGGTCGTCACCTTCAACGGCGAAATCTACAATTTCGCCGAGGTCCGCGCCGAACTGG
This sequence comes from Sphingobium sp. SG1, assembly GCF_057063145.1. Taxonomy (NCBI): domain Bacteria; kingdom Pseudomonadati; phylum Pseudomonadota; class Alphaproteobacteria; order Sphingomonadales; family Sphingobiaceae; genus Sphingobium; species Sphingobium sp. SG1. The sequence continues at coordinate 200,440 of NZ_JBVVOJ010000002.1, forward strand.
AGGCAAAGGGCCATGTCTTCCGCACCGACAGCGATACCGAAGTCATCCTGCACGGCTATCGCCAGTGGGGCGAGGAATGCGTCAGCCGCTTCAACGGCATGTTCGCCTTCGCCCTGTTCGACGCGCGCGCGCAGTCGCTCTGGCTGGCGCGCGACCGGCTGGGGGTGAAGCCGCTCCATTATGCCCTGCTGTCGGATGGCAGCCTGATCTTCGGATCGGAACTGAAGAGCCTGCTTGCCCATCCGCTGCTCCGCCGCGCGCCGGACCTGAGCGCGGTCGAGGATTATCTCGCCTATGGCTATGTCCCTGACGATGCCTGCATGGTCGCGGGCGTGCGCAAGCTGGGCGCGGGCGAGACGCTGCGGCTGGTGCGCGGCCGTTCGCTGCCCCATCCGCAACGCTATTGGGACATCAGCTTTGCCGATCGCAGCAAGGCCAGGCCCGAGGCGCTGGAGGAGGAACTGGTCGCGCTGATGCGTCAGGCGGTGCGCTCGCGCATGGTGTCCGACGTGCCGCTCGGCGCCTTCCTCTCCGGCGGCGTCGACAGCAGCAGCGTGGTCGCGCTGATGGCGGAGGCGTCGAACCAGGCGGTCAAGACCTGCACCATCGGCTTCGACGTCGCCAGCCTCGACGAAACGGCCTATGCCGACCGGATCGCGCGGCGCTTCGCCACTGATCACCGCACGCGCATCGTATCACCCGATGATTATGGGTTGGCCGACACGCTGGCCTTCCATTTCGACGAACCCTTTGCCGATGCCTCCGCGCTGCCGACCTATCGGGTGTGCGAACTGGCGCGCGAACAGGTGACGGTGGCTCTGTCCGGCGACGGCGCGGACGAGGCGTTCGCCGGCTATCGCCGCCACCGTTTCCAGATGCAGGGGGAAAGGCTGCGTGGCCTGATCCCCGCTTCGGTGCGCGAACCCTTGTTCGGTACGCTTGGCCGCTATTATCCCAAGGCCGACTGGGCGCCGCGCCTGCTGCGCGCCAAATCGACCTTCCTCGAACTGGCCGGCGACGGCGGAGAGGCCTATGCCGCCTCGGTCGGGGTCACGCCCCATGCGCTGCGCCAGCGCCTCTTCAGCCAGGACATGAAAAGCCGGCTGGGCGCCTATCGCGCCGAGGACCGCTATATCAAGGCGATGGCCAATGCCCCGGCGCGCGACCCGCTCGACCGCGCCCAATATGCCGATATCCGCATCTGGCTGCCCGGCGACATCCTGACCAAGAGCGACCGGATGAGCATGGCCGTCAGCCTGGAGGCGCGCGAGCCGCTGCTCGACCATCGGCTGGTCGAATTTGCCGCGCGTCTGCCGGTCACCCAGCGTATTCGCGGCAATAGCGGCAAGTACCTCATGAAGAAGGCGATGGAGCCGTTCCTGCCACAGGATATTCTCTATCGCCCGAAAATGGGCTTCGTGACGCCGATCAGCGCCTGGTTCCGCGGCGCGCTGGCGGGCGAGGCGACTGCCGTCGCGGGCGGCTCTGCGCTGGCCCGCACTGGCTGGTTCGACACGAAGATCCTGGCCAAGGTCGCGGCCGACCACAAGGCCGGCGTGGCCGACCACGGCCGGCTGCTCTGGCAAATGGTGATGCTCGACAAGGCGCTCGGCCGGCTGTTCGGCGCGTGATCCCCTTGCAACCGGCTCCGCCCGGTGCCAACGGGACAGCATAATGATCATGCAGGGCGCCTCATTGACTGTCTCGAAGGAAATTGTGCGGCTGCGCCTTTATGCGCTGTGCCTGGCCGGCGACATGGCGGGGCTGTTCATCGCCTTCCTGCTCGCCAACTGGCTGGTCGTCGGCGCCTTCCTGGGCGAGCCGGGCAAGCCCCATGGTCTGGTGATGTTCTCGATGGTCGCGCCGCTCTATGCGATCCTCGCGGTGCAGGGTGGAGCCTATGGCATCAACACGCTGGATCGCGTGCGCCGCGGCATCTTCCGCGCCCTGCTGGCGCTGGCGCAGGCGGCGCTGCTGATGCTGCTGATCGTCTATCTGGGCAAGATCGCCGAACAACTGTCCCGTCTGACCTTCCTCACCGGCCTGCTGCTCGGTGCGGCGACGCTGGCGCTGGTGCGTCTGGCTGTCGCGCGCCTGGCGGTTCGCCTGCTGGGCGATGTCCCGCACCTCACCGCCGTCATCATGGACGGGGTCGCGATCGAGACCGGCGCCCATATGGAGGTGATCCAGGCGGACGCCGCCAATCTCCATCCCGAACGCCATGATGCCGACATGGCCGCACGCCTGGCCGCTGCCGTCGGCATGGCGGAGCGGGTGATCGTCGCCTGTCCGCTCGAACGGATGGACGACTGGTCCGCGGCGCTCAAGTCGCTCTCGGCGCGGGGCGAGATCGTCGTCCCCGAACTGCTGCGCTTCGCCCCCGCGCGGGTCGACGAGTTTGACGGCCAGCCGACGATCATCGTCGCCGGCGGCCCGCTGCAATTCCGTGATCGCCTGATCAAGCGGCTGTTCGACATCCTCGTCGCCACCATCGCCACCATCGCGCTGTCGCCGGTCCTGATCGGCGCCGCGCTGGCGGTAAAGCTGACCAGCCCCGGCCCGGTCCTGTTCCGCCAGCCGCGCATCGGCAAGGACGGACGGCCCTTTTCCATCTACAAGTTCCGCTCGATGCGGACCGAGGCGAGCGACCACAAGGCCGCAACGCTGACCAGGCGCGACGATGATCGCGTGACCCGCGTCGGCGCCTTCCTGCGCAAGACCAGCATCGATGAACTGCCCCAGCTCTTCAACGTGCTGAACGGCGACATGAGCGTCGTCGGACCGCGCCCCCATGCCGCCGCCGCCAAGGCGGGCGACAGCCTCTATTGGGAGGTCGACGCCCGCTATTGGGAACGGCATTGCATTAAGCCGGGCATGACCGGCCTTGCCCAGGTGCGCGGCCATCGCGGCGCGACCGACCATCATCAAGATCTGATCGACCGGCTCCAGTCGGATCTGGAATATGTCAGCGACTGGTCGATCTGGCGCGATCTGCGCATCATCGTCGCGACGCTGGGTGTTCTGGTGCATCACAAGGCCTATTGATCATGATCGACCTTCTGCTTGTCCTTGTCCTGCTGCTTTCGCTTGTCGCGGTCGCCTGGCCTTTCTTCTTCTATCCGCTGATCCTGCGCCTGTTGCCGACCCGTGCGGAAGCGCCGGCCGATGGCCCGCTGCCCAGCGCCTCGCTGCTTTTCTGCGCCTATAATGAGGCTGCCTCGATGCCGGACAAGCTCGCCAATCTGGCGATGCTGAAGGATCGGCATCCTACCCTCGAAATCCTGGCCTTCGATGATGGATCGTCCGACGGCACCGCCGGGTTGATCGCTGCGCAGGGGGGCGGCGGACTTATCACCCTGTTGCAGGGCCCCGGACGCAGCGGCAAGGCGCATGGCATGAAATTGCTTGCTGCCCGTGCGCGCGGCGATGTGCTGATCTTCACCGACGCCAATGTGCTGCTGGATGCCGACGCGATCGACAATCTGCTCGCTCGCTATGCCGATCCCGATATTGGTGGCGTGCTCGGATCGCTCCATTATCTGGGCGAGGGGGACAGCGCGACCGCGGCCGTCGGTTCGCTCTACTGGCGGATCGAGGAGAAGCTGAAGGACGAGGAGTCGCGCACCGGCAATGTGCTGGGCGCCGACGGTTCGATCTTCTCGATCCGTCGCTCCCTCTATCCGGAATTTCCCGATAGCGTGCTCGACGACCTCACCGTCTCCATGGCGGTGGTCTTTGCCGGCAAGCGGCTGGTGAAGGCGAAGGATGTGATCGCGCGCGAGCGGCTGGTGACGGGGCGCAAGGACGAATATCGGCGCAAGGTGCGGATCGCTGCCCGCGCCTGGCACACGCACAGCCATTTGCGCCCGCAACTGCGCCGCATGGCGGCGATCGACCGGTTCAAATATGCCTCGCGCAAGATCGTCCGTTGGTTCGGCGGCCTGTTCATCCTGATCGGTGCGCTCGCTGTGCTGGTGCTGGCGTTGCGCTTGTCGATCCTGCTCGCCATGCTGGGGGTGATCGCGGTGACGGCCCTTTTCCGCATCGGCGGACGGGCCCGCAGCGGCCCGCTGGCAACACTGATGGATATATTGATTGCCTATGCCGCAACCCTGAAGGGCGTGGTCAAGGCCATGCGGGGCCGCACCGTCACGATCTGGAATCCGGCCCAGTCGCGATAATCTTTCGCGCTGATCCCCCTCGCCAAAGCCGCGCCATATTGTATAGGCCGGAAGCTGATACCGAGCGGAGAATGGCGTGATTACTGTCCAGCGGGTGGCCAAGGCCGCCGGCAAGCATCTGACCAAATTGGGTCTCGACCTGCGCAAGGCACTGGGCGCGCGCGCCAATCGTGGCTGCCCGGCCTGCGGCACGACGGTCGTCGGCTTCTTCCGCTATGGCGACAATGGCGAATGGGGCTGCCCCAATTGCAACGCCTCGCCGCGCGAGCGGCTGATGAACTATCTTCTCATGAAGGGCGTGTTGACCGTGCCGACCGACGGCGCGATCCTGCACATGGCCCCCAATGAGGGCAGCCTGGTCAAGCGCTTCTCTGAGGCGGCCGACTATGTCCCGGCCGATCTTGATCCCGCGCGCTATACCGTGCCCGGCATGCACAAGGTCGACCTGATGGCGCTGTCCGACACCGATCGCTACGACCTCTTCTATGCCAGCCATGTGATGGAGCATGTGCCCGACGACATGGCCGTGCTGCGCAATATCCTGCGCGCGCTCAAGCCCGGCGGCGAAGCCTGGCTGATCGTGCCGCTGTGGGACAAGCCGACCGAGGATGGCAGTTTCGATATCCCCCCGCGCGAGCGCGAGCGCCGCTTCGGCCAGTGGGACCATGTCCGCCAATATGGCCTCGACTTTGCCGATCGCATCCGGGCTGCCGGCTTCGAGCTGGAGGAGATCGACGCGCGCGACATCGACGCTGACACGCGCCATTTCTATGCGCTCGACGACCGCCTGTTCCGCGCGCGCAAGCCGCTGGGAACTGCGACGCAGTGAGCATGCTCGCGCGGATGGAGGCATCCGCCCGCATCCTCGCGCTGGTCAAGCTCGCCAATGTCGGGCTGGTGATGATCTGGGGCTTCGCCGTCACCTTCGTCTTCGTGCGGGTGCTGCCGCTGGCGGAGTTTCAGGCCTTCCTGCTGCTCGTCGCCTTCGGCAATTTCACCATCTCGGCGGAATTCGGTCTCACCAGCATCATCTATGCGCGCCTGCGCCGCTTCTGGCTGGGCAATGATGAGGGGGCGGCCGATGGCGGCTTCCGGCTGGAGGAAATGGGTGTCCTCTTCCTCTTTCTCGGGCTGCTGATTGCCGGCGCGGTCGTCATCCTGCTCGGCGCGCTGGCGCTGGGCGGGCTGCATACGGCGATGCCGATGCTGTTCCTGCTCTTCTTCCTCACCGCCTGCCTCAACCTGCCGGCTTTGCTCGCCAAGCGGGCGCTTGCGGCGATCGACGGCAATTTCCTGTGGGAAGGGCTCGATTGCGCCCGCCGCCTGGTGACGATCGGCCTGCTCGCGGCGATCCTGTTCGGGCTCGATCCTCGCCTGTCGGTCGCGCTGCAACTGGCGATCAGCGTTCTGGTGATCGGCTACGCCATCGTCCATGTCCACCGCCGCCTCAATATGCGCCACAGCCACTGGTTCGCCTTCCGCGTCGGCGGCGGCCATGTGCGCCGCCATTATCTGCGCGATATCGGCGCCTCGGCGGCCTTCACCGTGTCGGACATCGTCGCCTATAATGCGCCCTATTTCACCATCGCTATGGCCACCAGCGACGCCCGGCCGATGCTGCTGTTCGACTTCTTCTTCAAGATGTCGCGCTCGCTCTCCATGTTGGTGCGCGCGATGGTGGAGGCGGCCCTGCCGCGCATCACCCGCGCCTATCATGCCGGCGAAAGCGCGCGGGTGCGCCAGCTCCTGTTCCGAGCACTCGGCGCCGCGCTTTTCTTCGCGCTCGCCGGTTCGGCGTTGCTGATGCTGATCGGCGGCTGGCTGTTCGACAAGCTCTTCGACGGCCGCGCCGCGATCGACCAGGCCGATCTTGGCCTCACCGCGCTGGCGCTGGTCGCGCTCTCGGTCATCTGCGTCTCGGTTTATGTCCAGGCCGCGCTCGGCCGCTTCGCCCATCTGCTCCAGCGCTCGCTGCCCTTCCTCGTCGGTTCGCTCCTCAGCGTGCCGCTCGCCGGCGTGTTCTGGCCCGACCGTTTCGACCTCGGCTTCCTCGGTCTCTATGCCCTGACCCTGACGCTGGCGGCTGGCCTCCATCTCGCCTCGCTGCGCCGGCTGGTGCGCGCATGAAGATTGCCATGCTCGATCCGTCGCTCTTCACCGGGCGCTATGATGACGGGCTGTGCGCCGGCCTGGCGCAGGCGGGGGCGGACGTCACCCTGCTCGGCCGGCCGATGCGCGCCACCGATGCGATCTTGCCGCAGGGCTATCGCTACGCGCCGCGCTTCTTCCGCCGCAGCGAGGCCCTGCGCGATCGGCTGGGGGAGGGGCGCGCCTTCCGTCTCGCCAAGGCGGCCGAATATGGCCTGACCTGCGCGCTCGGCAATCTTGATGCGATGACCGGCGCGGACGTGACCCATGTCCAGTGGCTGCCGCTGGCGCCGGCCGACCGGTTGATGCTCGATCGGCTCAAGGGCCGCACCGCGCTCGTCCACACCGTCCATAATGCCGATGCCTATCATGCCGACAGCGGCCTGCAGGGGCGCGGCTATCGCGCGCTGCTCGATCGCTTCGATGCGCTGATCGTCCATGGCGACACGACGCGCGGGGCGCTGGTCGGGCAGGGCGTCGATCCCGCCCGCATCCATGTGACGCCACACCCGCCGATGCGCCTCGCGCCCGCCACCCCGGCGGACCTTGCGGCCATTCCCGATCCCGCCGCGCCCCGCATCCTCTTCTTCGGCACGATCCGCCCCTATAAGGGCGTCGACCTGCTGGTGGAGGCCTGCCTGTCGCTCTGGCGCGCGGGACACCCCTTCGAACTGGTGCTGGCCGGCAAGCCCTTCATGGATGTCGCGCCGATCCTTGATCCGGTCCATGCCGCCGGCTTTGGCGACCGCCTCACCACCGATTTCGGCTTCCTCACCGAACCCCGGCTCGATGCGCATATGATGAAGGCCGACCTGATGGTCTTTCCCTATCGCCATATCGATTCGAGCGGCGCTTTCCTGTCGGCGTTGCACCATGGCAAGGCGATGGTCACCTCCGACGCCGGCATGTTCGGCACCTTGCCGGACGGCGTCACCACGCGGGTTCCGGCCGGAAATGCGGTGGCGCTTGGCCAAGCCCTCTTGCCGCTGATCGAAAGCGCGGCCATCAGGCAGGCAGCGGGTGCGCGGGCGCGCGCCTATGGAGACATTATGGGCAATTGGAAGGACATGGCCTTGGCGACGATGGATATTTACCGCCAGGTGCTGCGCGCATGAGCCGCTATGTCCGCGAATTGTCCGACCGTGCATTGGCCCTGCGCCTGGCGCTGGCCGGCCGCGTCCACCAATATCCCGAGATCCAGGCGCTCAAGCGCTTCCTGTCCGCCTTCGCCATCGACTGCCTGTTCGACGTCGGCGCCAATCGCGGCCAATATGCGACCATGGCGCGCAAGGAGGCGGGCTTTGCCGGCACCATCCTCTCCTTCGAGCCGAACCCGGACGTCTTTGCCGAACTGAGCAAGGCCGCCGCGTCCGACCGCAACTGGCATGTCTTCAACATGGCCCTGTCCGATTTCGACGGCACCGCCAGCTTCAACATCATGGCCGCCGACCAGTTCAGTTCGCTGAAGGCCCCCTCGGACGCGCAGGATGCGATCTTCGCCGATCGCAACAAGGTGACGAAGACGGTGGAGATGCAGTGCCGCCGGCTCGACAGCCTGCTGCCCGAACTGCGCGCCACCCATGGCTTTGCCCGGCCCTTCCTCAAGATGGATACGCAGGGTCATGACCTGTCGGTCTGCGAAGGGGCGGGGAGCGTCATCGCCGACATGGCCGGCATCCAGACCGAACTGGGCGTGCGTCCCATCTATGAAGGCGGCACCGGCTATCGCGCGATGATCGACTGGCTGGAGGCGCGCGCCTTCGTCCCCTCCGCCTTCTTCGCCAACAACAAGGGCCATTTCCCGTTGCTGGTCGAAATGGACGGCATTTTCGTCAACAAGGCGCTGCTGGACATCTGATGCCGGGGGGAATGCCCTTCGTCAGCGCGCGGCGCCTGTTCCTCGCCGGGGCGATCGGCCTCGCTTTGTGGCTGGGCGCGACCTTCCTGTGGCATGTGACCTGGCGTCAGGGTGTCAGCCTCGCCGTCATCCTGTTCCTGGATCAGGATTTTCCAGCGCTGATGATCGGCCTGTTCCTGCTGGCGCTGGCCGCGCCCTTTGCGGAAGGGATGGGCTTTCGCCTGCCGCAACCGCGCGCGCGCATCATCGTGCCGATCATCGTCTTGCTGGGGCTGGCCGCCTGGGCGGGCCATTATGCCCTGTTCCAGGATTATTCGGTCTCCCGCGATGAAGAGGTCGCGCGCTTTGCCGCCGCCTATATGCGCGAAGGCCTGTTCGCCCGGCCGATCCCGGTCGAATGGGAGCCCTATCGCCGGGCGATCATGCCCGAATTTTTCTCGCCCTTCGGCGCCGCCGACTATTGGACCGCTGCCTATCTGCCGGTGAACAGCGCGATCCAGGCCCTGTTCTGGCAGATGGGCGATCCCAATCTGGCCGGCCCGGTCTTGCTGGTGCTCGGCCTCTTCTCGCTATGGCGGGTGGCGCTGCATCTCTTCCCTGACCGGCCCGATGCCGTATGGGTGACGATGCTGCTCGGCCTCTCCTCGGCCCAGCTCTGGGTCACGGCGATGACCCCCTATGCCATGACCGGCCATTTCGCATTGAACATGGTCTGGCTGGCGTTGGTATTGCGCGGCGGCATTGCCGGCCATCTGTCGGCCGGCGTGGTCGCGCTGATCGCGGCGGGGCTGCACCAATGGCATTTCCCGCCCATCTTCATCGCTCCCTTCATCCTCTGGATGCTGCTGGCGCGGCGCTGGACGGTGGCCGCCTTCCACGCGCTGACCCTGGTCGCGATCGTCATCGTCTGGGCCAAGATCTGGCCCGGATTCCTGCTTCATGCGCTGGGCGCGCCGACCGATGTGCGTCCCTCCGCCGGCGTCGCGGACAAGGTGGGCAGCCTGTTCCAGCGTCTGGGCGATCGCTGGCAACCACTGGTCAATCTCAGCCGCTATGCCGCCTGGAACAATATATTGATGGTGCCGCTCGCGGGCCTGGGCGTGCTGGCGATGCGCTGGCGCGATGCGATCCGCGGCCGTGAGATCGCCCTGCCGCTGGCGCTCGGATGCCTTGCTGGTTGCCTGCTGGCGCTGGCGCAGGGCTATGGCTGGGGCTTCCGCTACGCCCATGGCTTCATCGGCCCCTTCTGCCTGTTGGGCGGCCTTGGCTGGGCGCGCTTCCGGCCACAGGGCGCGATGCGGCCGATCTTCATCGGCTTTGCGGTGACGCTGCTGACCGCCGGCTTCCTGGTCTGGCGCACCCATGTTTTCGTCGAGCCCTATGCCGCCAGCCACCGGATGATCGACGCCTCGCGTGCCGATGTCGTGCTGGTCGATCCGCGCGGCGGCCTTTACGTCACCGATCTGGTGCGTGGCCGCAACGGCGTGCCGGGCAAGCCGATGGTGATGAACCTTGGCATGCTGACGCTCGATCAGGTGGATGAGCTGTGCAAGACCTATGTGGTCGAGCTGTTCGACCGCGCCGAATTCCGCCCGCTCGGCGTGCCGCTGGCGCGCTGGAACCTTGGGCGCATGGACACGCTGCGCGCCCATATGAAGCTGGCCGGTTGCGATCGCCCGGTCCAGCCGCCGTTGCCCGAGACGATCGACGACGCCATGAACGCCGCCGACAACGCGATGTGAGCGAAGGGGCTACTGCCCCTTCACATAGACCCGCTTGCCGTTGATCCAGGTTTCCAGCACCTGCGTGCCGCGAATGTCGGTCGGGCTGGCCGTATCGATATTGCGGTCGATCAGCAGGAAGTCCGCCCGCTGCCCCGGCACCAGGCTGCCGAATTTCTTCTCGGCAAAGCCAGCAAAGGCCGCCTGCCGGGTAAAGCCGTCCAGCGCTGCCTCGAAGCTCACCTTCTGCTCGGGCATCCAGCCGCCGGCCGGCTCGCCCCTGGCGTCCTGTCGCGACATGGCGGCGGCAATGCCGGGGAAGGGATTGGGGCTTTCGACCGGCACGTCCGAACCGAATGCCAGCGGCACCTTATTGTCCAGCATCGCCTTCCAGGCATAGGCGCCCTTCAGCCGTGCCTCGCCCAGCCGTGCCGTCGCCATGCGCCAGTCCGACGTTTCATGCACCGGCTGCATCGACGCGATCGTGCCATAGCGCGCAAAGCGCGGCAGGTCGGCCGGATCGATGATCTGGGCATGTTCGACGCGCCAGCGCCGGTCGCCGCTATAGGTGTCCGACATTTCCTGGATCGCGTCGAGTATCTCGCCATTGGCGGCGTCGCCGATCGCGTGGACCGCGACCTGGAAATTGTCCATCGCCGCGCGGCTCATGATATTGCGCAACTGGGTCGACGGAATCATAGGCAGGCCGCGCTGGCCCGGCGCGTCGCTATAGTCCGCCTTCAGCCAGGCGCCGCGCGATCCCAGCGCGCCGTCCAGCAGCAGCTTGATCCCGCCCATGCGCAGATGATCGTCATACAGCCAGGGCGTGGGTTCCGGCCCGGCGATCAGCACCATATTGTCGAGGCCATAGGCATAGGACATGATCCGCACGCGCAGCGCGCCGCGATCGGCCGACCGGCGGAAGGCCTGCCAATCCTCGATGCTGGTGCCCATGTCGGCAATGCCGGTGATGCCCACCGCCAGCAGCGCGCGCTGCGCCTTTTCCAGCGCATTGTCGCGATCCTTGGGGGCAGGGGCGGGCACCACCTTCTGGATCAGGTCCATCGCCTTGTCGACGAAGACGCCTGCCGGCTTGCCCGCCGCCATCTCGATCCGCCCGCCAGTCGGTGCCTTGGTCGTGGCGCTGACGCCGGCCGCGCGGATCGCCGCACTGTTGGCCCAGCCGGCATGGCCGTCGATCCGCTCCAGCCAGACCGGAATGTCGCCCACGGCCGCATCCAGTTCGGCGGCGGTCGGGAACCGGCCCAGCCCCCATGTCTCCTGGTTCCAGCCGGTGCCGATGATCCATTTGCGGCCGGTATTTTCCTGCGCATAGGCGCGGATCTTCGCCTGTGCCTCGGCCAGCGATTTCGTGTCGGACAGGTCCAGCGTGATCAGCGACAGGCCAAGCCCCATGACATGGCCATGCGCGTCGATCAGGCCGGGGATCAGCGTCTTGCCGCCTGCGTCCAGCTTGAAGCTCGGGCCTTTCGGTCGCTCGGGCCAGGGCTGGCCGCGCTTGGGCTTCTTGGGCTTGTACTCGGGCTCCTGATAGCGGCCCTGGATCAGCTTCTCGACCTTGCCCTCATCGTCGATCATCAGCGCGCCGAAATGGACGATCTTGCCATCCGGTCCGATGGCGATGCCGTTCACATTGTCGATCACGCCCGATGCATAAGCGGGCATGGGCAGTGCAAGCGCGGCGATCGCCGCCAGCATCATCTTCCTCATGCGCGGGTGATCCGCCGCACAAGCGCGCTGGTGTCTTGCCGATGGCCGCCCATCGCCTGCACGTCGGCATAATATTGATCGACCATCGCCGTCACCGGCAGGGTCGCGCCATTGGCCCGCGCTTCCTCCAGTGCCAGTCCCAGATCCTTGCGCATCCAGTCCACCGCAAATCCGAAATCGAAACTGTCCTGCGCCATCGTCTTCCATCTATTGTCCATCTGCCAGCTTTGCGCTGCGCCCCCCGAAATCGCCTCGAACACCTTGTCCAGGTCCAGTTCCGCTGCCTGGGCAAAGCGCATTGCTTCGGCCAGGCCCTGCAGAACGCCGCCGATGCAGATCTGGTTCACCATCTTCGTCGTCTGGCCCGCGCCGGCCTTGCCGACATGGACGATGCGCGCGGCATAGGCCTGCATCACGATCGTCGCGGCCGCCACCGCCGGGGCGGACCCGCCGCACATGATCGACAGCCGGCCATTTTCGGCGCCTGCCTGCCCGCCCGACACTGGCGCATCGACGCAGTGCAGGCCCAGGCTCTCGCCCTCGACGGACAATTGCCGCGCGATCCGCGCCGACACGGTCGTATGGTCGATGAACAGGCCGCCCGGCTTCATCGTGCGGAACGCGCCCTCGCGCCCCAGCGTGATCTGGCTCAGGTCATCGTCGGTGCCGACGCAGCTGATGACGATGTCGGCCTCCTCGGCGGCCTTGGCCGGACTGATCGCGACTTCGCCGCCATAGGCCTCGGCCCAGCTCTTGGCCTTGCCGATCGATCGATTATAGACGGTCAGATGATGCCCCGCCTTGGCCAGATGCCCCGCGATCGGGCCGCCCATGACCCCCAGGCCGATAAACGCGATATTAGCCATAAGCCTCGTACATTTCGTGCGTGCAACCAAGCCATAGGGCCAGTTTTCGGCAAGTGCCAGTTTCTTCACCGGCAATTTTGCGTTAGGGCGCTGCGCCATGAACACGCTGAGCAAGATAGAGGGCGCCCTGCCGCTGCCCGTCACCGTCGATGACATCCTTGCGGCCCGGACACGCATTTCCGGGTCGATCGTCAAGACGCCGACGCTCATTAGCCAGACCTTCTCGCAAATGCTTGGCTGCAACGTCTATCTGAAGTTCGAAAATCTCCAGTTCACTGCCGCCTACAAGGAACGCGGCGCGCTCAATCGTCTGCTGCAACTCGATGAAGCGGCCAAGGCCAAGGGCGTGATCGGCGCCTCTGCCGGCAACCATGCGCAGGGTCTTGCCTATCATGGCAAGCGCCTTGGCGTGCCCGTTACCATCGTCATGCCCACCACCACGCCGATCGTGAAGGTCACCCAGACCCAGGGCCATGGCGCCACCGTCGTCCAATATGGCGAGAAATTCGATGACGCCTATGCCCATGCCCGCAAGCTGGAGGTGGAGCAGGGGCTGACCTTCATCCATCCGTTCGACGAGCCCGACATCATCGCCGGTCAGGGCACGGTCGGTCTGGAAATGCTGGAGGATGCGCCGCAGATCGACACGCTGATCATACCGATCGGCGGCGGCGGCCTCTTCTCGGGCATCGCCACCGCGGCGCGCGCGATGAAGCCCGACATACGCCTGATCGGCGTCCAGGCGGAGCTGTATCCGTCGATGTATGATTTCATCAAGGGCGCGGACCTCGCCTGCGACGGCGACACGCTGGCCGAGGGTATTGCGGTGAAGCAGCCGGGCGAACTCACCCGCCGCTTCGTCGAGCGTCTGGCCGACGATGTGCTGCTGGTCACCGAACGCCGGCTGGAGGAGGCGGTCAGCCTGCTGCTCCAGATAGAGAAGACGGTGGTGGAGGGCGCCGGCGCGGCCGGCCTCGCCGCACTGCTCAGCTATCGCGAGCAGTTTGCCGGTCGCAATGTCGGCCTGATCCTGACCGGCGGCAATATCGACACCCGCCTGCTCGCCAATGTGCTGCTGCGCGATCTCGCCCGTTCGGGACGTCTCGCCCGCCTGCGCATCATCCTGCAGGATCGGCCCGGCGCGCTGTTCCATGTCGCCCGCATCTTCGACCAGGAAGCGGTCAACATCCTGGAGCTGTCGCACCAGCGCATCTTCACCAATCTGCCGGCCAAGGGGCTCAGCCTCGACGTCGAGTGCGAGACCCGCGATGGCGCCCATCTCCAGCGGCTGATCACGGCGCTGGGCGCGGCGGGTTATGAGGTCGCGCCGATCGAGGTTGCCTGATTTTGGGACATGCTTAACCATCGGTAAAAATTTCGTGGTAAATGACCTTTTCATGGTTGGGCCGGGACGGCATAGTCCGACCATGAAAAGGCACATTCGCATGACTGAATCGGGGGGAGAGGCATGAGCGCACCATTCCGCTTTCCGCGTTTCTTCGTGACGAACCCCAGCCCTTGCCCCTATCTGCCGGGCAAGAGCGAGAGGAAGGTCTTCACCGAACTCAACGGCGACAATGCCTCGGAACTCAATGATGCGCTCGGCCGCATCGGCTTCCGCCGCAGCCAGAATGTCGCCTATCGCCCCAGCTGCGCCGATTGCTCGGCCTGCGTGTCGGTCCGCGTCGTCGCGCAGGAATTCAAGCCCAACGCGACCCAGCGCAAGCTGATCCGCCGCAACAGCGACCTCGTCGTCACCGCCTGCAAGCCCTGGTCGACCGAGGAGCAGTTCGAATTGCTCCAGCGCTATCTGCGCGCGCGGCATCCCGGCGGCGGCATGACCGAAATGGACGAGATGGACTTTGCCGACATGGTCGAACAGACCCCGGTTGAAAGCCATGTCGTCGAATATCGCCTGCCCGGCGAGGATGGCCGCCCCGGCAAGCTGGTCGGCGCCTGCCTGACCGATCGCCAGGGCGACGGCCTGTCGATGATCTACAGCTTCTTCGACACCGAACTGGAAGATCGCCCCGGCCTCGGCAACTTCATCATCATGGATCATATCCAGCGCGCTGCCCGCGCGGGCCTGGCCTACGTGTATCTCGGCTATTGGGTCGATGGCTCGCAGCGGATGCAGTACAAGATCCGCTATCGCCCGCTCGAAAAGCTCAGCCGTGCCGGCTGGGTCCGCTTCGATCCGGAGGAGCAGGCGCAGGCGATCCGGGTCGTCATGCCACGCGATGAGCCGCCGCTGCCGGTCGAACTGGCCGCCATCCTGCGCCGCTGACGGGGCAATTTCTGTAAATTACAGATTCTCGATCATTCCGGTTACATGCAGGCTTGTTTAAGCTTTTCCTGCATCATCGCTGCCATGACGAACAGGGCGGCACGGCAATCGGGGATGGGCGATGGATCGCTTTGCTGATCGGCGCTTTGCCGATGGCGCCCGCGAACTTGGCGGGCCTGCGGCCCATATGCCGTCCGGCGCCCATGTCGCGCACAGGGCATTGTCGTCCAAGATCAAGCATGTACGCCCGCCCGTCATTCACTGGTTCGCGGATTATCGCGGTCGCCTGCTGACCTACTGGGTCGAGGGCGAGGTGCGGGGCGGGGGGCTTCGCATGGGGCTGATGCGCCATGGCTGGCGCAAGGGCTTTGATTCGGTCGATATCGGGATCATCATACGGGCCGCCGCCGCGTCGTCGCAGCCGGAACCGCTGGTCGTTCGCCTGCGTTGCGCAGATGGCGCAAGCCGCTGGTGCCTGCTCCGCATGACGCGGCAGGCAATGCCCGCAGGGGCATGGCGCTGGTATGGAACGGTCGAGGATATGCATGATCGTCGCGACAAACAGGCTGAATTGCTGGAAACCGCGCTGGCGGAAAGTCGCGAACATCATCGCTGGTCGGTAGAACTCAGCCCCCAGGTACCCTGGACCGCCACCCCCGATGGCGCGATCGAGGAGGTCGGGCCGCGCTGGCGCGATCTGACCGGCAGCTCGCCCGAACAGGCGATGGGGGCCGGCTGGATCAACGCCCTGCATCCTGACGATATGGACCGGACGCTGGCGCTATGGCGCGAACGGCTCCAGTCGGGCGATCCGGTCGATGTCGATTATCGTCTGCGCCTGCGCGACGGCAGCTATCGCTGGATGCGCGCCCGCGCGGCCGCCCGGCGCGATGGCAAGGGCGCGATCATCCGCTGGTATGGCACGCTGGAGGATATTCATAATCAGAAGCTGGCGCAGCAGGCGGTGGCCGAGAGCGAGGAGCATTTCCGCCTCGCGGTGCAATCGGCGCGGCTCGGCATCTGGGACTATGACGCCCGTTCGGGCCAGCGCAGCTGGTCGGCGGAATTCCGGGCCATGCTGGGCCTGTCGGCGGATGCGCCGGCGACCACCGAACTGGCCCTGTCGCTTGTGCATCCCGATGATCGGCACAAGCTCAAGGCGATGATGGACGGCGTCGCCGCCAATGTCCTGCCGCCCCATTTCGAGGCGACCCTGCGCGTCCATCGCGCCGACAATGGCGCGCTGCGCTGGATCCGCAGCACCGGCTGGGCGACGCGCACGGAAGTCGGCCAGTTGCGTCGGATCATCGTGACCTTCCTCGACGTCACCGAACAGCGCGATGCGGAAGAACGTATCCGCTGGGCTGCCACCCACGATCCGATGACGCGGCTGCCCAACCGGACATTGTGGCAGGGCGTGCTGGAGGAACTGGCGGATCAGGCACGCCCGACCGGCGCGGGCTTCGGCCTGATGCTGTTCGACATCGATGACCTCAAGCGGATCAACGATTCGCTTGGCCATGACGCGGGCGACGCGCTGCTCTGCGGCTTTGCCGAAAGGCTGGCCGCGGCGGCACCGGCCGATGCTGTGGTCGGGCGCCTGGGCGGCGACGAATTCGGCCTGATCGCCGCCTCTTTGGTGGACAGTGCCTCCGTTCAGGCCTGCAGCCAGGCGATATTGGACAAGATGCGGGTGCCCTTCGCCTATCAGGGGCAGTTGCTCGAAGCCGGGGTCAGCGTCGGTGGCGCCGTGTTCGGCGAGCATGGTGACGATGCGCATGAACTGTTCAAGGCGGCCGACCTGGCGCTTTATGCGTCGAAGGCGAGCGGCCGCAGCCGGCTCACCATGTTCCATTCCCAGTTGCGCGCCGACGCGCAGCAGCGCAGTTCGATGATCCACATGGCGCGCCAGGTGATCGCCGAGCGGCTGGTTGAGCCCTATTATCAGCCCAAGGTCGACATGCGCAGCGGGCAGGTGCTGGGCTATGAGGCGTTGCTGCGCTGGCAGCATCCCCGGCTTGGGGTGCAGGCGCCCGCCACCATCGCCGCCGCCTTCGAGCATGGCGAACTGGCCATCCGCCTGACCGACCTCATGCTCGACGCGGTGCTGCACGACATGGCGGCCTGGCTCGGGATGGGCTTCGATCCCGGCCGGGTGGCGGTCAATGCCTCGGCGGCGGATCTGCTCCAGGCCGATTTCGCCGATCATGTCCTGGCCCGGCTGGATCAGCATGGCGTGCCGGCACAGAATTTCGAGATCGAAGTGACCGAGTCGGTCTTCCTCGGCCGCGGCGCCGATCAGGTCGCGCGCGCGCTTGACCGGTTCGCGCGCGGCGGGGTGCGCATCGCCCTCGACGATTTCGGCACTGGCTTCGCCTCGCTCAGCCACCTCAAACAATATCCGGTCAATGTGCTGAAGATCGACCGCAGCTTCGTCAGCCATGTCGACAGCGATGCCGGCGACGCCGCCATTGTCGACGCCGTCATCAAGCTGGGCAGCAGTTTCCGGATGGAGGTGGTGGCCGAAGGCGTAGAGACCGCCGAACAGGCCGCTTTGCTGCTCCAGCACGGCTGCCATATCGCGCAGGGCTATCATTATGGCCGGCCGCAGCCCGCCGGATCGGTCCTCGCCGCGCGCGGCGCGGCGCCTATCGCGCCGAAAAAGTGACCGCTTCTATCTTGTTGCCGTCGGGGTCGCGCACGAACGCACCATAATAATGCTCGTCATATTGCGGCCGCACGCCCGGCGGCCCGGCATCGCTGCCGCCCAGCTCCAGCGCCAGCCGATGAAATCCGTCGACTGCGCCGCGATCGGCGGCGACGAAGCAGATATGGATGCCGTTGCCGGCGCTCGCGGGCGCGCCATCGACCGGGGTCTCGACGCTGAACACCACGTCGGTCACGCCATAGTCGAGCGAATGGGGATGGTCGCGCAGGCTGCGATAGCCCAGCAGCGCCATCAGCGGGTCGTAGAAGGCCCGCGCCCGCGCCACATCATTGGTGCCCACCGATACATGATGCAGCATAGCGCCACTCCCGTCGCCTGATCCCGCCCGTCAACGCACCAACCCATGGTCGCGGTTCCGGACGGCTCAGCGCGGCGCGGCCTCGGTCGCGTAGCGGGTGGTCGCCTGGGTCGTGCCGTCGGGATTGATGATGATGGTCGTCACCAGCGGCGGCGGATAATAGAAGCCGCCCGAAATATAGCCGCCCGGCGGCAGGCCGGGCACCGGCGGCGCGGCCGACACGACGGTCGTGGTCGCCGGCTGGTTCGACCAGTGCGTGCCGCTCGTCGCCGCCACCGGTGCGGTCGGAGGCATCGGAGCCGCCGCAACAGTCTCCACCGTCGGCGCGCTCGGGCTGACGGCGCTGCTGGCATAGGCCGGCGCATCATAATCCACGCCGGGGCGGCTGGACGGGGCGGGCTGCGCCGCGGGGCTATAGGTCACCATGTCGTCGGGCGCACTATAGCCGGCCTCGCCACCGGAACTGGCGATGACGGCCGGCTGCGCCGCACCCTCTTCATAGCCACCCTCATAGCGCGACCAGTCGATGCCGCTGCGCACGTCGCGCACCCGGCCATATTGGTCGGTCATTACCGCATCGTCATAATAGCGCGACCAGCCATAGCCGGTGGTCGGGGCCGGCAGGCCGTAGACGCCATAATTGGCGATGAAGAAGCGCGGATGGACCCAATAGGCGGGCAGGGCAAAGCCCACGCGCGGCCGCTGATAGCTTTGCCAGCCACCCGGCGCGGCCCAGCCCGCATACCAGCGCCCGTCATAGCGCGGCCCCCAGCGATGGGCGGTGGCGGTCGTGCTGGCCGCAGACATGCTGGTGCCGGATGCGGCCGGTGCCTGCGCGGCAACCGGCCCCGCCAGGCTGGCGATCAGCGCCATGGCGCTGCTGGCGAAGAAAAAGCGCGCGGCCATCATCATGCTCCCTGTTCCTGCAGGGGCGTCAGGCCGCCCGCACGGTCATCATGCTAACGCGGAAATTAGCATGACGATCCGTGCAACGCCATGTTCGGCTTATGAAATCCTGTCCCGGAACGGGGCAGGGCGGCGATCAGCCGATGCGGCCGGCGATCCGCGCGACCAGTTCTTCCAGCCCCTGCTGGTCGGCACTGTCGAACCGGGCGGGGCGGGGGCTGTCGAGGTCCAGCACGCCGATCAGCCGGCCGTCATGCACTACCGGCACGACGATCTCGGACGCGCTCGCCGCGTCGCAGGCGATATGGCCGGGAAAGGCATGGACATCGGCCACCAACTGCGTCTCGCGCGTCTGCGCCGCCGTGCCGCACACGCCGCGGCCCAGCGGGATGCGGATGCAGGCCGCCTTGCCCTGGAAAGGCCCCAGCACCAGATCGTCCTCGACCATGCGATAGAATCCCGCCCAGTTGAGGTCGGGCAGGAACTGCCAGATCAGCGCCGACAGGTTGGCCATGTTGGCGACCGCATCGGGCTCGTCACGGGTTAGCGCGTCGGCAGCGGACAGAAGATCGGCGTAAAGCGTCGCCTTGTCGGCGTCGGCAGCGGGGGCGAAATCATACATGGGCACGCATATAGGATGGCCCGCACCGCTCGGCCAGAGGTTAGGATGTAGGGACGGGATTATCGATCAATCGCCGCTTGAGAGGGGCCGGCAACAGCAGATCTGCATAGGATATGCCCGTGTAGCAGCGTATCTGGACGACAAGGCCGGCAAGCAGGGCGATCGGCGCAATGAGGTTCCACGCCATCACCAGCAAGGGCGCGGCAAAGGCCATCCACAGGATGATCTGCTCGTTGCGATGAAGCGCGTGCCATTGGCCATAAAGCAGGATCGCGAAGCCAAGGCAGCAAACCGTCAGGTCATAATTGAAGATATAAGGGGTGATCAGGGCCGTCGCGGTGGCCGTGATGAAGGCCAGTTGATGGACGGAGCAGTCGCGCGCGCGCCAGGCCAGGTAGAGCGCGCTGCCCGCGAACAGGGTCTGGGCCATCAGCGGCAGCCAATAAGGCCCCTCGCGCAGCGCGACATAGGCCGATGTCATCATGAAGAAATAGAATTTCTCGCCCTCTGCGGTCATGATCCGGGTCTGGAGGGCAGAGGTGTCCGTCAGCCAGGTGGGCCAGAGATCGAAGCCGAACGCCAAGCCGCTCAGCCCGATCAGCCCCAGGGTAACGGCAAATGCCGCGCCTATCGCCCGGAAGGCCCTGCGATGGACCAGCGTCAGGGCAATCAGCAGGCCCAGATGGGGCTTGAGCGTCAGCAGCCCGGCGACAAGGCCGGCGCGGACCGGCGCATGGCGCAACTGGGCGAAGAACAGCAGCCACAGGCCGCCAATGACGAACCCATAATGGCCGACCCAGATATTGACGATCGCCGCCGGCGTCAGCAGCGCAAGCCAGGGGGACAGGCCGGCCGGTATGTAGGGACGGGCCGCCCAGGCAAAGAAGATGGCGCCAAGGCCCGTCCACAGGGCGAGCGCAACCGGATAGGGAAACAGCGCAAAGGGTATCGCCAGGAACAGGCTATGCGGAGGATAGGAGTAGTTCAGCATCTCCAGCGGGCCGAAAAGCCCGGCCTGCCAGTCCATATAGGACTGAAAATCATAGAGACGCTCAAGCTGGCCGGTCAGTGCGAGCGTTCCGCCGGACCAGACATTCAGGAAGTCGCGGCCGATCAGAAGTCGGGCTTCGGGCAGGTGCAGGCCGTCAAGCTGGCGCAAATCCGAGAGGATCAGGAAGACGCCCAGGAAGGTGGCGGCAACCCACATGAACCAGTTCCAGGGGCGCGGTGGCAGAAGAATAGGGCGTTCGGCCGGCATGGCATCCTCGGGAAGCTGGGAACGCAGTCCTGCGCTCTGCCCTTCCTAGCAAGGCAATGATGGTTAATTCGTAAATGGCCGCTAGATTCAGTCCATCCTGACCCGGCCGCGTCCCTGTTTCACGGCTGCGCGTTTGACCTTGCCGTCGACGCGGCGCTTCTGCGATGCCTTGGTCGGCTTGGTCGGGCGCCGCTTCTTGGGCACGATCGTCGCCTCGCGGATCAGCGCGAACAGCCGCTCGCGCACCTCCTGCCGGTTGAGCAACTGCGACCGCGCGCCTTCGCTGCGCAGGATCAGTACGCCCTCGCGGGTCATGCGCGATCCGGCCAGATCCGCCAGCCGCTGCTTCACTACATCGGGCAGGCCGGGCGAAGCGGCGACGTCGAAGCGCAGCATCACTGCGCTGTCGGTGGTGTTCACATGCTGGCCGCCCGGCCCCGACGCGCGCGCGAAGCTCTCGACGATCTCGTCGCTGTCGATCGCGATGGAGCGGGTGACGGGGATGGCGACCATGGCGCGGGGCCGGGGCTTACAGCCCGGCTTCCTCCAATATCTCGGGGCCGAAACCCGCATCGACGAAGCTCTGCGGCAGCGGCGCGGTCGCCTGCGCGGGCGGTTTGTTGTCGCCGCGCGGCACGCTCAGGAAGCGGCTGTGCAGCAGCATCGCGCCCTGTCCGTCGCCATAGACCGGGTCGCCGACGATGCCGAAGCCCAGCCCATGCTGGGCATGGACGCGGATCTGGTGGGTGCGGCCGGTTTCGGGCGTGAAGGCGATCAGCGCGCGGCCGTCCTTCACTGCCAGCTTGCGCCAGTGGGTGACGGCTGGCTTGCCCGCCTTGGCCGCAATCATGCGCCAGCCCTGGCTCGGCGTGCTCACCTTCTTGAGCGACAGGGCGATCGTGCCTTCGTCCGCCTCGGGCACGCCCTCCAGCACCGCGACATAGCGCTTCTCGACCGTGCCGGCCTCGAACGCGGCGGCAAAGCGCTTGTGCGCCTTGGGATTGCGCGCGAGCAGCAGGCAGCCGCTGGTGTCGCGGTCCAGCCGGTGGACCGCCAGCGGCCAGCGCTGAAAGCCGAAGGTCAGCGAGGCGAGGTGGTTTTCGAGGGCAATCGATCCGTCGCGCGGCGCGTCGACCGGCAGGCCGGCCGGCTTGTCGAGGATGATGGCCTCGCCATCGATGAACAGCACTTTGTCGCTAAGCAGGGTCAAATATCAATCCGATCGGGAAATCTGGCGTCCGGGTAATCTGGCTGGGCGATTGACGCCCACGCCGCATCCTATAGGGCGTGGAACCGATGGAGAATAGGGGCCTTGCCTATCAACATGCGCCGCAGCGGCTCGACTGGGTCGATGTCGCGCGCGGCATCGGCATCATCGCCGTGGTGGTCGGCCATGTCTGGACGCGCGGACCCTTGCGCGACGCCATGTACAGCTTCCACATGCCGCTCTTCTTCCTGCTGTCGGGGATGCTATCGCGGCCGCATCCCGCCGGCCTGCTCGCCCGGCGCCAGTTGCTCGGCCAGATGCGCCCCTATGCGATCTTCCTCGCGCTGCTGATCCTGGCCGATCAGATCATCGAACCGGCCAAGGGCAATCTGCCGATCTTCCACCAATGGCCGCGCGATCTGCTGCCGATCCTGCTCGGCGGCTATTGGCTGCGCGGCCCCTATACCATCTTCTGGTTCGTGCCCTGCCTGATGCTGGCGCGCATCCTGTTCAACCTCGCGCTCAACCGCTGGCCCGATCCGCGCGACCGGCGCTGGCTGATCCTGATGCCGGGACTGCTGGTGCTGGCGGAGGGGCTGGGCTGGATGACGCAGGCCTCGCCGCTCGGCTTGCTGAGCGTGCCGATGGCGATGATCCTGCTCTGGGTCGGCGCGCTCTGGCCCCGGCTGCACTGGCGCAATCTCTGGATCGTGCCGCTTGGCCTGCTCGCGCTGGCGGGCCTTGCCGGCTGGCTGCCAACGCTCAACATGAAGGCGGCAGACTATGGCTGGCCGCTGTTCTCTATCGCGTCCGGCATCGCGACATCGTTGCTGCTTTTCCGCCTCTCGGCGCGGCTCGCGCCAGTCGCCGCCCCGCTCGCCGCGCTTGGCCGGGCGTCACTGGTCATCATGTATCTGCACGTCGCGATCATTCATTATGGCACGCCCTATCTGGCCAGGCCCTGGCTGCTCGCGCTCGCTCTGCTGGCGCCCTTCGCCCTGTGGCACCTCATTCGCCTGTACCCGCGCCTCAGCCGCTGGATGCTCTAGGACAAGGACGGCGCCGACGCTGGCCAGGATCGCCAGCCGGCCAGGAAAAAGGCGATGGCCGCCATGGCGCGCGCATGCGTCCGGTCTGAAACGCCAGCCGGCTCGATCCCTTGCGCCGCCCGGTCCAGCGCTTCGCTGGCGACCAGCCGCACGAACATGTCCGCGCCCATCCTGACCGTCTCTGCCGGCCGGGCGCCATCCTCGGCCAGGATGGCGGCAATCGCCGTGCTGGCGCGCTGGAACGGGCCATCGACGCTGAGTGCCAGCCCCGGCTGCCGCGCCGCCTCCGCCACGATCATGCGATACAGCGCGATCGCATGGGGATTGAGCAGCCAGCCGAGCAATATCTCGCCCGCCGCCCGCAAGCGCTGTTCCAGCGGGCCGGCCTCGACCCGCGCCAGATTGGGCATGCCCGATTGGCGGGCCAGGCGCTCGACCACCTCGACGAACAGGTCCGACTTGGTCCGGGCGCGGCGATAGAGGGTGCGCTTGGTCACCCCGGCGCGGCGGGCGATTGCTTCCATGCTCGCCCCCTGGAAACCGGCCTCGATGAAGATCGCCAATGCCGCATCCAGCATCGTCGCTTCGATCTGTTCAGCCGCCTCGCGCGACGGCCGGCCGGTCGGCCGCGCCGATCCGTCGCTCCCTGATCCGTCAGCCCGCTGGCTGGTGTCGGCGGCCATCCCTGCTTTCCTTCCATTCGGCTCCGGCATAAAAGGATACGGAACCGGATACTTTGAGTCGAGTTTATTTCCCATCGGTCATGCCGTCGCCCGGCGGCGATAATCAAGGAGCAGTTGGAATGGCGTTGTTTCAGGATCGGGTCGCGATCGTCACCGGCGGTGCATCGGGCATCGGCGAAGCTGTAGTGAAGGATTTGCTGGCGGAAGGCGCGAAGGTCGTCATCGCCGATTTCGACGAGGCGGGGGCACAGCGTCTCGCGCAATCCTGTGGCGAGGATCGGGCGCGCGCCTTCAAGGTCGATGTCAGCGATGCACAGGCGGTCAGCGCCAGCGTCGATTTCGCCGTCGAAACCTTCGGCGGACTGCATCTGGCGGTCAATAATGCCGGGATCGGCGCGCCGTCCACACCGCTGGCCGACATCGCCATAGATGACTGGCACCGGGTTGTCGGCGTCGATCTGCACAGCGTCTTCTACGGCATGAAATATCAGATCCCGGCGATGCTGAAATCCGGTGGCGGCGCGATCGTCAACATGGCCTCGATCCTGGGCGCGGTCGGCTGGGCCGGTTCCGCCGCCTATGTGACGTCCAAGCATGCGGTCGTCGGCATGACCAAGACCGCCGCGCTGGACTATGCCGGCCAGGGTATCAGGGTGAATGCGGTCGGGCCGGCCTTTGTCGAAACCCCGGCACTCGGCAAGACCATGACCGATGCGGAACGGGCCGTCCTCGCCGGCCTGCATGCGTTCGACAGGCTGGCGCGCCCGGAGGAGATCGCTGCCATGACCAGCTTCCTCCTGTCCGACCGCGCCTCCTTCATGACCGGAACCTATTATCCGGTCGATGGCGGCTATCTGGCGCGCTGACGGCGCGGGGCGTCAGCCCTGCTGGATCAGCGACAGCCGATGATCCTCGCCGGCGCGGGCGACCAGGGCGTAGGCGGCCTGGGCGATGACCTGCGCCTGGCTCAGCGCGGCGGCATCCTCCTGCTGGGCGGGGGCGACCGGGTCGGCGACGGCCGATGCCGCTGGCGACGCATAATAGTCCGCGTCGGACAATTGCGTGTCCAGCGTGGTTTCCGGCGCCGCGACGGCCGGCGATCGCGGCGCTGGCATGGGCGCGCTATAGGTCAGGGGCGACAGCGAAGGTGACACGGAAACACCGTCGCTGACGACGGCGGCGGATTCGCTCGCGATCACCGGCGCCGGCGCGGTCGCTGCGGCAGCCGGTGTCGTTTCGACCGCCGGCTGGACGCTGGCGATCGGCTCGCTGGCCGCAACCGGCGTGGTGGCCGCTGGTGCGCTCGCCTCTGTCACCTTCGCTGTCGTGCTGCCGCTATTCTGGCTTGCCTGCCGAACCTTTTCGGCAAATTCTTCCATCGCCTTCTTGAACTGGCCCCAGCCATTGCCCGAGCCGCCGATCGCACCAACCATCTCTGTTTCGCTCCCGGTCCCCGATGCTGCCATGGCGCGGCAGGGGCTGCGATTTTCCCAAGGAACGGGCTTATCCGGCGATTAAGCATTCAATGGAGATGGCGCAGCTTGTCCGGGTTGCGCATGATGTAGATAGCGGTCACCTGGCCGTCCTGAATGTCGAGCGCCGTGGTCTGCAACTCGCCATCGGCCTCGCGCGTGACGAAGCCGGGCAGGCCGTTGACCATGCAGGTGCGCAGCAGGGTCGACCCATATTTGCCGAACAGCACGGCCAGCGCCTTGTGGACCTGCATCACCTGGCCATGGCCGATCGCCGGGCGGATCGCGGCCGGGCGCTTGCCGCCGCCATCGCTGTGGAAGCTGACATCCTGCGCCAGCAGCGCGCCCAATGTGCTCATGTCGCCGCTGCGCGACGCGGCGAAGAAGGCGCCGGCAATCTCCAGCCCGCGCTGTTTTTCGATTTGGAACCGGGGGCGGGCGTCGCGCACATGGTCGCGCGCGCGGGCGGCAAGCTGACGACAGGCGGCGGCATCGCGCTGGATGGTCCTCGCCACCTCGTCAAAGGCCAGCCCGAACACATCGTGCAGCAGGAAGGCGGCCCGCTCCAGCGGCGACAGTCGCTCCAATGCCAGCATCAGCGGCAGGGTGACATCCTCTTCCTCATCAGCCTCTTCGACCACCGGTTCGGGCAGCCAAGGGCCGACATAGGTTTCGCGCTGCGCCCGCGCCGACTTCATCTGGTCCAGGCAGAGCCGGGTCACAGTGCGGCGGAGGAAGGCCTCGGTTTCGCGCACTTCGCTGCGGTCGGCGCCCATCCAGCGGATGAAGGCGTCCTGCACCACATCTTCGGCATCGGCGACCGATCCGAGCATGCGATAGGCGACCCGGATCAGGCGGGGACGCAGCGGGTCGAAGCGCGCCGCCGCGTCCATCTGCGTCCCCCGCGCCATCAGGCCGCTGCCTTCATCGGCATGTCATACCAGAGGTTGAAGCCGACGGCGATGCGGTTCCAGCCATTGATGATGTTGATCATCAGGGTCAGCTTCACCTGTTCCTCCTCGGTGAATTCCCAGTTCAGCGCCTCCTTGGCGGCCTCATGGGCATGGCCCTTGGCAATCTCGGTCAGCGCCTCGGTCCAGGCCAGCGCGGCGCGCTCGCGGTCGGTGTAGCAGGGCGCCTCGCGCCAGGCGCTCAGCAGGTAGATGCGCTGCTCACTCTCGCCCTTCTCGCGCGCTTCGTACGTATGCATGTTGATGCAGTTGGCGCAGCCGTTGATCTGCGACGAACGGATCTTCACCAGTTCGATCAGGCTCGGCTCCAGGCTGTCGGCCACCGCGGTGGACAGCGCGGTCCAGCTCTTCATCAACTGCGGCGCGGCGGCATAGGGATTGATCTTGTCGGTCATGATACGGCTCCTTTGCTTGCTATTGCTGACATGACGAGACGCCCGCGCCCGATGTGACATGGGCCGCAACTTTTTTCGCTAGGGTCGAAAATATTTTGCCGATTCCGGCTCTGGACAGGGGGCAGGGGCAGGCGCTAGCGGCCGCGCCCTATGTCTATCATTGCCACCATCATGAACACGGCCACCGGCCAGCCCATCCAGAAGATGAAGTTCGAGCGCATGCCCAAGCCCTGGGTCTCGCTAAACCTTGAAAATGGCGAACTGGTCACCGCCGACCGCGTCGTCGTCGGCAAGCCCGCACCGGGCAAGTTCATCACCCCGGTCGAAGTCTGGGTCACGCCCAAGACGCTGGGATAATAAAACGCAAAAGGAGCTGGCGCGCAGTCCCGGCGTGCCAGCTCCCTACAACCTGATTACGCACCCATGCGACCGAAGAACGCAGCCAGGCTGCGTTCCCCAGACGGCGCGGGTTGCGATTAACCGTGCAATTTGATCGCGGTTTCGGCGATCCGGCGGCCCTGATAGCGGGCGCCGTCCAGTTCTTCCTCGCTCGGCTGGCGGCTGCCGTCGCCATCGGCCAGGGTGGTCGCACCATAGGGCGAACCGCCGCGTACCTTGTCGACGCCCATCTGGCCGGCAAAGCCATAGTCCAGGCCGACGATCGTCATGCCGAAATGCAGCAGGTTGGTGATGATCGAGAAGAGGGTGACTTCCTGGCCGCCATGCTGCGATGCGGTCGAGGTGAAGGCGCCACCGACCTTGCCATTGAGTGCGCCGCGCGCCCACAGGCCGCCGGCCTGATCGAGGAACGCCGCCATCTGGCTCGACATGCGGCCAAAGCGGGTGCCGGTGCCGATGATGATCGCGTCATAGTCGGCCAGTTCGGCGACGGTCGCGACCGGGGCGTCCTGGTCCAGCTTGAAATGGGCAGCCTTTGCGACTTCCAGCGGTGCGGTTTCAGGCACGCGCTTGATGTCGACCTGCGCGCCGGCGGCGGCTGCGCCTTCGGCCATGGCCTTGGCCATCGTTTCGATATGCCCGTAGGACGAATAATAGAGAACCAGAACCTTAGCCATTGTCACGTCTCCTCATCTGAAACCGAAAAGTTGAAAAAGTTGAAAGGGTGGTCGCCCGCACAAGGGAGGGAGCATGCGGGCGACCCGGACCGGTCCGTCTGGGGGAGGGGAATGACGGACCGGTGCGTAAGCGTCATGTCTATTCGCTGTCGACCAGGACGATCTCGCTGTCCTCGACCGCGGTGATGGTGATGGGCGCACCGCCGATGATGGCCGCGCCGTCCCGTGCCTCGAAGGCCTGGCCGTCAATCTCGATCCGGCCCGTCGCCGGGACCAGATAGAGATGGCGACCTTCGCCGGCCTCATAGGTGACGCTGTCGCCGGCCTTGATCGTGCCGCCCAGCAGCCGGGCGTCGGCCCGGATGCGCAGCGCTTCCTTGTCCTCGTCATGGCCGCTGGCCAGCACGACCAGCTTGCCGGAGCGATCGCCCTTCGGGAAGGGCTTGGCGCCCCAGCTGGGCGATCCGCCGACCGACCGGGGAATGACCCAGATCTGGAACAGCGTGGTGGTCTCGTCCTCCAGATTATATTCGGCATGGCGGATACCGGTGCCGGCCGACATCACCTGGACATCGCCCGCCTCGGTCCGGCCCTTGTTGCCCAGGCTGTCCTGGTGGGTGATCGCGCCGGTGCGGACATAGGTGATGATCTCCATGTCGCTGTGCGGGTGGGGCGGAAAGCCCGAGCGCGGACCGATCTCGTCGTCGTTCCATACCCGGATCGCGCCCCAGCCCATGCGGGCGGGATCATAGTAATTGGCGAAGGAAAAATGATGCCGTGCGTTCAGCCAGCCATGGTCGGCATGGCCGAGCGACGCGAACGGGCGGCGCTCGATGCGGCTCGCGGTTGTCGTGCTCATGGGGTCTGCCTTTCGATTGCGATGCCGGATGCTTCCGGCTTGCTTTCCGACAATCTAGCGATCAGGTTCGTTTCTTGAATAAGCAGTGTTGAAACGGATTGTTTCCCTATGCGCCTACCTGATTTCGAGGCCTGGGCGATGTTCGCCGCCGTGGTCGAACATCGCAGCTTTACCGACGCGGCCAAGGCGCTCAGCGTCTCCAAGGCCACCGTGTCCAAGGCGGTGACCCGTCTGGAGCAGCATCTCGACACCAGCCTGTTCAGCCGCACCAGCCGCCGTCTGGCGCTGACCGAGAGCGGCCGGCGCCTTGCCGATCATGCCCAGCGTATCCTGGCCGAAGGGCAGGCGGCGGAGGAGGCTGCGCGCGACGAGACCGCCGAACTCTCCGGCACGGTGCGGCTGGGTGCGCCGATGAATTTCGGCCTGCTGCGGATCGCGCCGCTGATCGCGCAGTTCACCAAGGAAAACCCGCTGGTCGATGTCGACCTGCATCTGTCCGATGCCAAGATCGACATCGTCGAACTCGGCCTCGACGCCACCATCCGCATCGCCGACATGCCTGACAGTTCGCTGCGTGCGCGCCGGCTGGCGGACGTCCATATGCATGTCGTCGCCTCGCCTGCCTATCTGGCCGAGCGCGGCCGCCCGACCCATCCGTCCGACCTCGGCAGCCATGACTGCCTCTGCTATTCCAACGTCACCGCGCCCGATGTCTGGCGCTTCACCGGGCCGGGGCAGCAGAATGTGACGGTGCAGGTCCGCCCGCGCATCACCGTCAACAGCGGCGAGGCGATGATGCCCGCGCTGCGGCTGGGCGTCGGCATCGCCCGTCTGCCCGATTTCATCGTCGGCGATGCGATCCGCTCGGGTGAGCTGGAGGAGATATTGCTCGACTGGCGGCCGCCGCCCTTCGGCCTGCATCTGGTGACGCCGCCCTCGCGCCTGCGCCCGGCGCGGGTGGAGGCGCTGCTCGACTTCCTGACCCGCCACCATGGTTGCTGAGGCTGGTTTACGAAGTGCAAATTTCCGCCTTGTGATCGCCACGGATCGCCCCTGCGAAAGGCGGAACCAGGGCAGGACTTTGCTCGTTTCGTCCCGGAATCCAGCTTGACTCGATAGGGATCGTTACGGGGTCAACGCTTTGTAAATAGATTCGTTTTTATACGACTCGCGGATTCCTGCGGGTTAGCGAAAAATTAACCTTTGTCCTTCAGAAGTTTTTTGGTTAATGATTGCGAGCAGAAACCGTTCTGGTGGGGTGAACGGACCTGCGACACGAAGGGGCTTCCAATGCGCGTGCTGCTGATTGAGGACGAACCGACCACCGCCAAGGCGATCGAGCTTATGCTCACGACCGAGGGCTTCAATGTCTACACCACCGATCTCGGGGAAGAGGGCCTCGATCTCGGCAAGCTGTACGACTATGACATCATCTGTCTCGACCTGAACCTGCCCGACATGCACGGCTATGACGTGCTGAAAAAGCTGCGGGCGGCACGGGTGCAGACCCCGGTGCTGATCCTGTCGGGTGTCGCCGAAATGGACAGCAAGGTCCGGTCCTTCGGCTTCGGCGCCGACGATTATGTCACCAAGCCGTTCCATCGCGAGGAACTGATTGCGCGCATCCACGCCGTGGTCCGCCGCTCGAAGGGCCATTCGCAGTCGGTCATCCGCACCGGCAAGCTGGCGGTGAATCTCGACGCGAAGACCGTGGAAGTGGACGGCAACCGCGTCCATCTGACCGGCAAGGAATATGCGATGCTGGAACTGCTCTCGCTCCGCAAGGGCACGACCCTCACCAAGGAGATGTTCCTCAATCATCTCTATGGCGGCATGGACGAGCCCGAACTCAAGATCATCGACGTCTTCATCTGCAAGCTGCGCAAGAAGCTGGCGCTGGCCTGCGGTGGCGACAATTATATCGAGACCGTCTGGGGCCGCGGCTATGTGCTGCGTGATCCCGATGAGGTCGAGGCGCTCGAAGCGCGGGTTGCCTGATCGACCGCTGATTGCATGTCAGGGGGTGGAAAGGCCGGCGGTCCGATGGGATCGCCGGCCTTTTCCGTGTCCGCCATATTGTTACAAATTATGTAATTTCCATAGAATTAAGCTGCCATTTACCATCGATGCCTAGGCCGGGGGTGAAGGAGTTTTATGTTCATGGGCCAGGCCATTCACCCCCACAGCCGCGATGCCGTCTGGGACGCCATCTGCCGTTCGCAGGCGGTGATCGAATTTGCGCCGGACGGCACGATCCTCTGGGCCAATGACCTGTTCCTGGCGACCATGGGCTATGCGCTGGGGGAGATTGTCGGCCGCCATCACCGCATCTTCTGCGACGAAGGCCAGGCGCGCTCGGCCGCCTATGCCGCCCTGTGGGACAAGCTGGCGCAGGGCGATTTCGATGCCGGCGAATATCGGCGCCTCGACAAGCATGGCCGCGACATCTGGCTGCAGGCCACCTATAATCCGGTCTTCAATGCCGAAGGCCGGGTCGAGCGCATCCTCAAGATCGCGACCGACACCACCCCGTCCAAGATATTGCGCGCTGAACTCAAGAGCACGGTCGACGGGCTGGTCGACATTGTCGAGACGATCAGCGGCATCGCCAACCAGACCAACCTGCTCGCCCTCAACGCCACGATCGAGGCGGCACGGGCGGGCGAGGCCGGGCGTGGCTTCGCGGTGGTCGCGGCAGAGGTCAAGAAACTGGCGGGGGACACACGCGCCGCCACCGATCGCGCCCGCGCCATGGTGCTCGCGTCCAGTTGATCCCGCCGCCCGATTGCGGACATGATGCGGCCGGCGATCCGATGGGGATCGCCGGCCGCTTCCGTCAGGCGACGGCTACGGGGTTATGGGGTCAATCCGTGGCCTGATCGGAAGAGGAGGAAGGCGCTGCGGCATCGCTCTGCGGCTGGCTGGTGCTGCCATGGGTCGCGCCGCTGCCCGAAACCTGCCCGCTGGCGTCGATCGAGGCGGCGCTGCCGACGGCATTGGTCGCGCTGCCCGCGACATTGCCCGCCGCCGATCGTGCGCCGCTGGCTGTCGAACCGGCCCGATCGCGGGCGGAGGCAACCGTGCTGCCTGCCCGATCACGGGCCGATGCCACGGTGCTGCTCGCCCGATCACGCGCCGTCGCGACGCCGCTTTGCGCCCGGTCCCGTGCGGCGCCGACCGTGTCGCTCGCCCGGCTGCGCGCCGCATCGGTTGCGCCGGTCACATCGCTGGTGCCCAGCGTATCGACCGCCAGATTGCCGCTGGCCGATCCCGATCCGCTGGCCGAGCGGCTCTTGCCACGACGGCTTGCTGATCCTTCGGCGCGGCCATTGCCGTTGCCGCTGGCGCCGACCCGGCCATTGTCGAGGTCGATGCTGCGATCCAGGCTGCCCGATCCGCCGAACGAACCACCCAGCGTGCCACCCAGGCCGCCGGTCATGCCGCCCAGCCCGCCACCGCCAAGCCCACCCCCCAGGCCGCCACCGCCCAGCAACTGGGCCGATGCGGGGGCCGTGGTGAGCGCCGCGAGGCAGGCGGTTGCGATGATAATCTGCGTCTTCATGGACCGTCTCCTTGGTCATCTTGATCCGATGACAGGACAACGGCGGGGCGTTTCGCTTTAATCCCGAACGTCTGAATTTTTCTCGCAAGGCACGGAAATTCAATCCATATTTCTGCAGGTGTCGCACAATATGCCGGCGCCATAGCCCTTGCCGCGACCGGGCTTCGCCTCTCGCCGGAGTGCCTCGACCGATCCACCCGCCATTAGCCGCCCGGCCACCAAAGGCGCCGCAAAGGATGTGCCGCGCACCTTGCCTCGGCCGCCGTCCATGTCGGCGGCCATCATGTCCGCACCGGGCGCGGCGAAATCGACATGGGCCGCGCGCCCGGCCTCGGGCAGCAACCGGTCCCGCCCGTCGACGCCGGTTACGGCGATCACCTGCGGGTAGGATGCGGGGTAGGCGGGCGGGGCGGCCGGGCCGTCATTGCCGACTGCCGCGACCAGCATCACCCCCTTGTCGCGCACCAGCCGGATCGCCCCGGCCAGCAAGGGATTGTCCGGCCCGACCAGGCTGATCGTCACCACCCTCGCGCCGCGCGCCGCCATCCAGCCCAGCGCGCGGACGATGGCAAAGCTGCTGCCGCCGGCCGGATCGTCGCCATAGACATCGGCGACCAGCAGCGGCGCGCCCGGCGCGGCGCCCTTCACGCCGCCCCCCTTCACGCTGTCATTGCCACCGATCAGCGAGGCGACCGCCGTGCCATGGGCGCTGGCCCGTGGCGCGCCGGCCACGAAGCCGCGTTGCTCGATCGCGCCGGCCAGCGCCGGATGCGCGGCCACGCCGCCATCGATCAGCCCGGCCGCGCCGCGCCCGACACTGCCTTGGCCCGCCAGTGTAGCGGATCGCCCCTCTGTGGCCGCGCCGCTCGGGAAATAGAGATTGTCGGCGCTGGCCTGCGCCTTGGGCGCGATCTTGCGCACATTGCGCAGCGCCCGCGCCAGGCTCTGGCCGTCCGGCACGGTCAGGCGGGTGATCGCCATGTCGATCCCCTCCGCCTCGATCCGCTCCACGCCATAGCCGGCCGCCCGCAGTTTCTCGATCGCGGCCGCGTCCGCCCCGGTCAGCAGGATGATGCCGCGCCGCGCCGGCTCTCGCCGGTCGTCCAGTTCGACCGCGTCGCCATGCTGGCGCAGCAGCGCGTCGATCCGCGCCGCGCGCGCCGCTGCCAGCCGATCGGTTAGCCGCGCCGGCGACAGCCGGTCCAGGCCGCTCTGGTCGACGATACCGCCCAACTGGTCGAACGTGTCGGGCACTATCTGGCCGACTCCATTCAGCGCACCGGCGGCCGGGGCGGGCAGCAATTGCGCCTGCGCACCCGGCGCTGCGAGCCACAGCCCCGCGATCAGCAACGGGCGCGTCCATCTCATCTCTGTCTCTTCCCGCCGGTCATCGCCGGCCTTTTCAGCGTCAAAATCGTCCATCGTCAAAAAAATTCCGGTTGCTGGACTTTCTGAAGGATGAAACGGCCGGGCAGGGACGTTTCATCCCTGTAAGAATATCTTGGAGAAACCATGTCGTTCGAGCGCGACCTGCTGGCGATCCTGCCCCGGCTGCGGCGTTTTGCCGCCAGCCTGTCGCATGATCGCGCCGATGGCGACGATCTGTGCCAGGCGGCACTGGAAAAGGGACTGCGCGCCCGCGACCAGTGGCAACCGGGCACGCGGCTCGACAGCTGGATGTATCGGATCATGCGCAATCTTTGGATCGATGAGGGCCGCGCGCGCCAGCGGGCCGCCAGAACCTTCGCGCCGGAAGAGGCGGGTGGCGATGTCGGCTATGCCGGCGACAAGGCGGTGGAACAGGCCATGACCCTGTCCGACGTTGACCGGGCGATGCAGGCATTGCCGCCCGAACAGCGCGAGGCGATCGCGCTCGTGCTGGTGGAAGGGCTGTCCTACAAGGAGGCGGCTGCGATATTGAACATACCGATGGGCACGCTGACCTCGCGACTGGTGCGCGGTCGCGGCGCGCTCATCGAACTATTGGGGGAAGCGGCATGACCGACATTGACGAAGCCATGCTGATCGCCTGGGTGGATGGCGAACTGGACGAGGTGACGCGGCGGCGCGTCGATCGCGCGGTGGCGGACGATCCCGCGCTGGCCGCCCGGCTGGAACAGCATCGCCGGCTGCGCGCGCGGCTGGCCGGCCATTTCGCGCCGATCGCGCACGAGGATGTGCCTGCGTTGATGCAGGCCATGCTGGTGCCGCCGACGGTGGTGCCGATCGCGCGCCCCTCGCGGCGCTGGAGTTGGGTTACGGGCGGCGCGATCGCCGCCAGCCTGCTGCTGGGCCTTGGCATCGGCCATATGTCGGGCGGGCCGGTAGGGCCGATTGCGGTAAAGGACGGCGCGATGCTGGCACAGGGATCGCTCGCCACCGCACTCGACAGCCAATTGGCCTCGGCGGGGGAGGAAGGGGCCGTCCACATCGGCCTCAGCTTCCGGCGCAAGGGCGGCGGCTGGTGCCGCAGCTTCGACGGGGCGGCCATGGCCGGTGTCGCCTGCCGCACCGATGCCGGCTGGCAATTGCTGCAGGCGGTGCCCGGCAAGGGCCAGGCGAGCGAATATCGCCAGGCCGCCTCGGCCGATCCGCGCCTTCTCGCCACTATCGACGGCCTGATCGATGGCGCTCCTGCCGATGCGCAGGGCGAACAGGCAGCGCAGGCGGCCGGCTGGCGCTAACTGCCGCTTCGCTGTCGCCTGACTGTCGCTTCACCGTGGCGTTACTGTCGCTTCGGTGGCGCGTCTGGGACGCGTGGCAGGCGCGCCAGGCCGCAAAAACGGCTGATTTCACGTCGCACGACACTGTGAACTTTCAACTGTCGCGT
The DNA here is from genome assembly GCF_057063145.1 of Sphingobium sp. SG1. NCBI lineage: Bacteria > Pseudomonadati > Pseudomonadota > Alphaproteobacteria > Sphingomonadales > Sphingobiaceae > Sphingobium > Sphingobium sp. SG1. The sequence continues at coordinate 235,148 of NZ_JBVVOJ010000002.1, forward strand.
CAGAATTCCAGGTTCAGCCGGCCATAATAGAAGCCGCCGCTGATCCCATAGGGGGCATAGGCATTATAGAGGCTCCCGGCCGTCCGGTTTACGGGCTTCAATTTGTTGGGATAGGTGTTGAGCAGATTATTGGCGCCGACCGACAGCTTGACGCCCTTCGCCAGTCGGTAGCCCAGTTCGAGGTCGAGGATCGTCTTGGGGCTCAGCTTCTCGTCGACATAGCCCAGGGTGCAGCCGGCACTGCCGGCGGTGCAGGCGGCAAAATCCTCGTTATGATAGACGGCGGCGCTCGCCCGCTGATAGATTTTGCCATAGCGGGTGGCACGCAGGTTCAGGTTGAAATCGCCCTTTTCCCACAGGATGTTGCCGATTAGCTTATCGCGCGGCGTGCCTTCGGAAAGGTCGCCCTGCTTGGCCCGGCCGATCAGCACCAGCCCGGATGCTGCAATTTCGTCGGGGACCGGGTCAATATGGGTGAAGATGGTCTTGTTGAAATTGGCCGACAGGCTGATCGTCGCGGTGCCAAGGTCGCCCAGCCCCGCCCGATAGGTGCTGACGATGTCGAGGCCGCGGGTGCGCGTGTCGGCCGCGTTGGAGAAGATGAGGCCGCCGGCAATGCCCTGGATGCCGGCTGCCGCCAGCGCGTTCATGACCACCGGGCCGCTCAACGTTTCGGACAGCAGGATGCGGTCCCTGACCTTGATCTGATAGGCGTCGACCGTGACGTTGAAATTGGGCGCCGGGGTCAGGACGATGCCGGCGGAGAAGTTGGTCGACTTTTCCGGCTTCAGCGGCTGCGCGCCCAGCGCCCGCGCGGCAACCCCGTCGACCGGCAGCGCCTGCACCGGCAGCAACTGGTTCACGCCGTTGACGGTGACGTTGATCGTGGAGGAGGAGGCATAATGTTGCTGCTGCAGCGTCGGCGCGCGAAAGCCGGTGCTGGCGGTGCCGCGAATGGCAAAGCCGCGAAACGGCTCGATGCGCAGCGACGCCTTGCCGGTATCGGTGGTACCGAAGTCGGAATAATCCTCGTGCCGTCCGGCAAGGCCGAACTCCAGCCCCTCGACGATCTGGCCTTCCAGATTGATATAGGCGCTCCAGTTGTCGCGGCTCCAGCTACCCGCTCCTTCCGGCAGGAAGCCGGTGACGCCCTGCGACCCGACCCCGGTCCGCGTCGCCCCCGCGAGCCAGCTGCCGGCCGGCGAGACATAGCCGCCATCGATATAGGATTCCGGGTCGCCCGGACCGATCAGGAACTTGTTCTTCTTATATTCGGCGCCGACCGCGACCGACAGCGGCCCGGCGAGGCCGATATCGAGCTCCTTGCTGAAGTCGAGATTGCTGGTCCATTCGTCGAAGCGGATCTTGCCGAGATAGAAATGGGTCGGGCTGGCCGGTCCCATGGAGGGGTTGAGCGAGGTGGTCTGCGCATATTTGACCTCGTCCTGCGCATAGCTGGTCGACAGGTCGACATGGATGCCGCCGCCAATCTCGCCGCGCATGCCGCCGGCGACCTGAAAATCCTCGTCATAGACGTGGATGCGCGGGATATAGCCCTCGGGGTAGATTTCCAGGATATTGTTGAGCGCCGCTGGGTTGCGATAGGTCAGCCAACCGGCGGCATGGCGCTTGGAATAGGTGCCGAAGCTGTACAGCTCCATGTCGCCGCCGACCGGCATCATCGCGTCATAGCTGGCATTGCCGCCGATCACCTGCGGCTGGCCATATCTGGCGCGAATGCGGTCCGGATCGGCATTGCGCGCGTCGCCGGTGGGGTAGAAGGGATTGCTGGTGATCGGGCTGCTGTTGACCACCGTATTGTCCTGCAGCACGCCTTCGCCCGACAGGTGGATATAGCCGCCGTCCGGCCCGATCGCGAAGCCCTTGTCGATCTGCCAGCGGCCCTGCCAGCCGCCATTGTCGGCAGTGCTGCCCATGGTCAGCGCCGCGCCGCCCTGCGTGTCGTTCTTCAGGATGATGTTGACGACGCCGGCGATCGCGTCCGACCCATATTGGGCCGACGCGCCGTCGCGCAGCACCTCGATCCGCTGGATCGCATTGCCGGGGATCAGGTCCAGGTCCGGCGGCGACTGGCCATTCTGGACCGACCCGTTGATGAACAGGGTCGCGGTATTGTGCCGCCGCTTGCCGTTGACCAGGACCAGCAGCTGGTCGCCGCCCAGGCCGCGCAGCGACAAAGTGCGCACCGCCCAGCTAGCGCCCGCGCCGTTGTTCGACACGTTGATCGACGGCACCAGCGTGCCGAGCAGATCGCGCACCGACTGCTTGCCGCTTGCTTCCAGATCCTTTTCGCCCAGCACGTCGATCGGCGCCAGGCTTTCGGCGACGGTGCGGGTCGTCTGGCGGGTGCCGGTGACGATGATGGGCGCGGATTCGGCGGCCGGTTCCGGCGCAGGCGCCATGGCGAGGCTATCGATCGTCGCCGTGCCGCTCGCCTGCGCGAACTGGATCGCCAGCGGGCGGCGGCGCACCGCGCTGCGGTTGGGCGGGGTGACGAGGGCGATGACGCCGGTGCCGGCCGGGGATCGGCGCAATTCGGTGCCGGCCAGCAACTGGCTGAGCGCATCGTCGGTACTCAGCCATCCTTCGACCCGGCGGCTGCGGATATTGGCGACTTCATCATAGGGGAACAGGATGCGAATGCCGGCCTGCGCCGACAGCGCCCGCAGCGCGCCGCTCAGGGGCTGCGACGGAATGGAGAATTTGTGTCGCTGCGACAGGCTGGTGTCCGGCGCAGGGGCGGCAAGCAGTTGGGTCGGCGCAACAAGGCATGTGGCGAGCGAAAGCCCCGCCAGAACATGGCGTTTCTGCATGATATGTCCCCTGCTGTTCGGCATTTTTTGCCGTTGGTCATGGGAACGAAATATGGCGGGCGATCCGCCATGGGCCGGCAACAAAAGCGCCAGGCCATGGCTCTCGCTCAGGAAGGGCTCAGGTCTCGCCGGTCTGAAGGAACCAGCGGTCCGCGCCTTCCAGGCCGATGGCGGTCAGCCGGCCGGAATAATAGGCTCCGGTATCGATGCCGATGCGATTGGCCAGATTTTCGACCTCGGGCGTGATGCTGTGGCCATGGACCACCATCTTGTCATGCCGTCCGCCATGGTTGAGGAAATCGCCGCGTATCCAGCGCAGGTCCGACGGACGCTGCTCGGCGATCGGCACCCTGGGGCGGATGCCGGCATGGACGAACAGATAATCGCCGACCGTCAGATGATCGACGAAACTGTCGAGGAAATCGACATCCGCGCGCGGAATATGGTTCATCATCCAGTGGGCGATTGCCCTGTCGTCCATGTCGGCGCTGAGCGAAAGCGGCAGGCCGTAGCTGGCAAGCGTTTCCATGCCGCCGATGCGCCGGAAAAAGCTGACCGCGCCCTGATCGCCGCGCGCGGCCATGACGAAAATCTCTTCATGATTGCCCTTGAGCAGCCGGATGTCGCCGCCCGATCCATGCAGCGCCCGAACCCGCTCGACCACCTGCGCCGAATGCGGCCCACGATCGATCAGATCACCGAGCAGGATGAGGCCCCGGCGCTTTCCAGGCCGCAGCGCATCGTCGGCCGAAAGCATGCCGAGCAACTGGTCGAGCAGGTCGAGCCGGCCATGAATGTCGCCGATTGCATAGATGCGCCAGTCATCCCCCACGCTGGGGGGCATCGCGTCCCGGTCATCGGATCGGCGCAGGAATTTCAGCATCGGGAGGGCCATGTGCGCTTCATGGCCCGCGATGCTGCCACAGCGTCACAGGCGCGGCAATGTCACGCCCTGCTGTCCCATATATTTTCCGGCCCGGTCGGCATAGCTGACCTCGCAAGGCTCGTTGCCCTGCAGGAACAGGAACTGGCAGGCGCCTTCATTGGCGTAGATCTTGGCGGGCAGCGGCGTAGTATTGGAAAATTCCAGCGTCACATGGCCTTCCCAGCCGGGTTCCAGCGGCGTGACGTTCACGATGATGCCGCAGCGGGCATAGGTGGATTTGCCAAGGCAGATCACCAGCACGTCGCGCGGGACGCGAAAATATTCGACCGTGCGGGCGAGGGCGAAGCTGTTGGGCGGGATGATGCAGACGTCGGTCTTGCGGTCGACGAAGCTGTTGGCGGCGAAATCCTTGGGATCGACCACGGCGCTGTCGACATTGGTGAAGATCTTGAACTCGTCGGCGACGCGCGCGTCATAGCCATAGGAGGACAGGCCATAGCTGATGCAGCCGTCGCGGCGCTGATTCTCGACGAACGGCTCGATCATGCGGTTCGACTGGGCCTGCTTGCGGATCCAGCGGTCGGAAAGGATGGACATGGGTCTGTCAGCTCTTCTGTGCAGGGGTGATGCCAAGGTCGGCCGGGCCGAAGGCGTGGGGCAACAGGTCGGCAACGCGATGTTCGACCAGGCCGTCACCTTCGGGCGCGACGCAATAGATGGCCAGGGTGCGGCCGGCCATCTGTTCGGCCTCGTTGATGACCTGGCGGCATCGGCCACAGGGGCTGACGATCGCCTCGCCGCCGACGCTGCCGTCCGCCGCCATGCCGCCGCCGACGACCGCGATCTCGGTGACATCGGCCAGACGGCCCTGCGCGTTGACGGTCGCCAGCGCGACGGTTTCGGCGCAGAGCGACAGGCCATAGCTCGCATTTTCGAAATTGCTGCCGGTGACGATGCTGCCATCGGTCAGGCGCACCGCGGCGCCCACGGCAAAGCGGCTGTAGGGCGCATGGGCATGGGCCAGCGCGCCGCGTGCTGCCGCGACCAGCGCGGCGATATTCTTGTCTTCTGCACTCATGGTGCCACCACATCCCATCTGATCGGTCCGTCGACGCCGTCGATATGCCGCATGTCGCTGGCTGTCCACATCACCCAGGGCCGTTTGGCATAATCGGGCGCGAAGAAATTGCCATCGACCCACAAGGTCCGGTTGATGCCGCTGGCAATGTCATATTGGGCATCGAAATCGGCGCTGATGTTGAGCAGGGCGGGCTTGCCGGCATGGCTTTCGACCAGATTGACCAGCGTGTTGAGTTCCGACAGCACCTGGTCGCGGCCCGGCCGCGTGGCGCAGGACGGATCGAACCCCAGCCGGATGACCGGGGGCAGGGCGGCATTGTCGCGTGGCACGGTGGTCATGAACTGGGTCGCCTGGTCGACGGCCTTGGCACACAGGCTATAGTCCAGCGCCGCGCCATAGCGCATGCCCGCGCCACGCGCGCCGCGCCAGTTGGCGGCGAACAGCGGGTCGCGCAGGCTGGCGCCCCTGGCCGCGCGAATATAGGCGAAATCCGCCCCCTGCGCCGCCAGCGTGCCCCATTCGACCAGGCCGGTGTCGGATGTCACCGATACGCCCTGAGTCGGATATTCGTCACGGTTCGGAGCCCATCCGCGTGCATAGATCCACAGTGCCGAACCCAGCACCGTGATGATTGCCAGAACCGCCCCCAAGCGGACCAGCAAGCCCCCCAAAGTCAAACGCCCGATGATATTACCCCTTGATGTGCAGGACGCAGATAAGTGTGAACAGACGGCGCGCGGTGTCGAAATCGACCGCGATCTTCCCCTCCAGCCGCTCTTTCAGCATGTCCGCTGCGTCGTTGTGAATGCCCCGCCGGGCCATGTCGACGGTTTCGATCTGCGCGGGCGAGGCATTGCTGATCGCCTGATAATAGCTGTCGCAGATCGCGAAATATTCGCGGATCGGCCGGCGGAAACGGCCCAGGCCCAGGATGATCGCTTCCAGCGGGCTGTCGTCCGCGCGGTTGATCTCGATGACCAGGCGCCCTTCCTCGACCCGCAGCACCACCTTGTAGGGCCCGGCATAGCCGTCGGCATGGACGCGCTCGGGCGCGAAATGATTATCCTCCAGCAGGTCGAAAATGGCGATGCGCCGTTCCTGCTCGACATCCGCGTTGCGCCACAAGATGGTGCGCTCGTCGAGCTTGATGTCTATGATGCGCGGATCGGCCATGGCGGGTCTGCTGTCAGTGCGGCGGCGGGCCACGAAAAGCAAGCGGGACTTGTGGCGGGGGAGATGCGGTTGTTTCAACCTTCGCCCTTGCGCGACCCGCGTCGTGGCGCGATGAGGGCCCATGGTCGAACTCGTGAAACTCAATGCCGCTCCCGAAGAGGGCGGGCTGGAACTGCCGCGCAACGTCGAAGCGGAAGCTGCGCTGCTCGGCGCGCTGATGATTGACAACCGCATCGCGGAGGATGTGCAGCTCAAGCTGAAGCCCGAACATTTCTTCGAGCCACTGCATGGCCGTATCTATGAGGCGGTGATGCGCCTGATCGAGCGCGACATGATCGCCAATCCGGTGACGCTCAAGCCGATGCTGGAACAGGATCCGGCGCTCAAGGAACTGGGCGGCGCGGCCTATCTGGCGCAGCTCACCGGCAGCGGCGCGGCGCTGCTGGGTGCGCGCGACTTCGCGACCCAGATCTATGACCTTGCCCTGCTTCGCCAGCTTGTGAATGTCGGTCGAGAACTGGTTGATAATGCTCTGGATACCAGCGAGGATGTCAATCCGCGCGAGCAGATCGAGCTGGCCGAAGTCGCGCTCTACAAAGTGTCGGAAGGCGAGGGCGAGAGCGGGTCGGTCAAGAGCTTCCTTTCGGCCTCCACCATGGCGGTACAGGTGGCTGAACGTGCGCTCAACAGCGGCGGCCATGTGTCGGGTATCACCACCGGCATCAACAGCCTCAACGAGAAGATCGGTGGTCTGCACAATTCCGACTTGATGATCCTGGCCGGTCGTCCGGGCATGGGCAAGACGTCGCTGGCGACCAATATCGCCTATAATGCGGCGTCGCGCTGGCTGCGCGACCATAATGACGGCATTCCGCCGGAAAAGAATATGGGCGCCAAGACCGCCTTCTTCAGCCTCGAAATGTCCGCCGACCAGCTCGCGACCCGCGTTCTGGCCGAACAGTCGGGGATCAGCGGCGAAGCGCTCCGCATGGGCAAGATCAGCCGTGCGGACTTCCAGAACCTGTCGCGCGCCGCGCGCGACCTTCAGGAACTGCCGCTGTTCATCGACGATACGCCGGGCCTGACGATCGCGGCGCTGCGGACCCGCGCCCGTCGCCTGAAGCGCCGTCATGATGTCGGCTTCATCGTCGTCGACTATCTCCAGCTGCTGCAGGGCAGCGGCAAGGCGGGCGATAGCCGCGTCAACGAAATTTCGGAAATTTCCCGTGGTTTGAAAACGTTGGCGAAGGAACTTCATGTGCCGGTGCTGGCGCTGTCGCAGCTCAGCCGTGCGGTGGAACAACGCGAGGACAAGCGTCCGCAGCTGTCCGACCTTCGCGAATCGGGCTCGATCGAGCAGGACGCGGACATGGTCTGGTTCGTGTTCCGCGAGGATTATTATGTCGCCGCCAAGGAACCGGGCAACAAGGAAGGCCCCGAGCATCAGGAATGGGTGCAGGAGATGGAGCGCATCTACGGCCTGGCCGAAGTGATCGTCGCCAAGCAGCGTCACGGTTCGACCGGCCGTATCCGCATGAAGTTCGACGCCAAGATCACCCGCTTCTCGGATCTGGCTGAGGGCAGCTCTTACCTCGAAGACCTCGAATAAGAAGGCATGGCGGCGGATATATCCGCCGCCACCCGGTTCAGCCGGCGACGAACGCCTTGAAGACGATGCACAGGCCGACCATGCTGGCGAGATAGGCGAACGAGCGGACCACCGGCACGCCCAGCCCATAGAGCGGCAGGTAGAGCGCGCGCGACACCAGCCACAGCCAGCCGCCGATCGCCGTCCATTCGCTGGTGCGGCCGGCCACCACCACGCCGAACAGGACGATGATCGCGATCGGGAAGGTTTCCAGGAAATTGGCCTGGGCGCGGACCAGCCGGCCGCCGACGGGATCGAGCGGGGGCAGGTTTTCGTCCCGCGCCCCGGTATTCCATTTCAAGCCATATTGTTTCGTCTTGAGATGCGCCGCCGCGAAGATATGGACCAGCAGCAGGACGCAGGCCCAGGCAAGGATCTTCAGTTCAACCGCCATCATACCCTCCCTTTATCGCGGCGGCGTCATGCCATCCGCTTATTTGACGATTGGCAACCATATCGCGCTGGCGCCCGCCGCGCCATATTGCACGCTCTGGGTCGCTGGCTTGTAGTCGCCCGGCTTCGCATCGAAGATCGAGGGCACATAGGTCTGCGGATTGCGGTCATAGACCGGGAACAGGCTGGACTGGATCTGCACCATGATGCGATGGCCTGGCTTGAACACATGGTTCACGTTCGGAAGGCCGAACTTGTAATTTTCCGCCTTGCCCGGCGTCAGCGCCTGCGGCTTGTCGAAGCCATGGGCGTAGCGGCCCCGGAAAATGTCGATGCCGATCGGCAGTTCATAGCCGGCCATCACCGGATTGGCGGTGTTTTCCTCCGGATAGACGTCGATCAGCTTCACCACCCAGTCGCTGTCGGTGCCACTGGTGGCGGCGAACAGGTCGACCATCGGCTGGCCAGCGATATGGACGTCCTTGTCCAGCACCGGCGTCACATAGGTCAGCACATCGGGGCGGCCGTCGACGAAGCGCTGGTCCTTCACCAGCCAGGTGCGCCAGGCCTCATTCTGGTCCTGATGGATCGGTCGGGGCAGATAGGGGACAGGCTTAGCCGGGTCGGAGACATAGGAGTCGCTGCCTGCCGCTGCCGGCTTGGCCCAGGACAGGCTGTAGCTGGCACCCAGATAAAGCGGGGTCGGCGTGCCGCCCGGCCATTTGGCGCGGGTTTCCCATTTGTCGATGCCGGTCGCATAGGTGAGCGATCCGGGCATGGTATAGCCGGCGGGCGGATTGTCCTTGAGATAATGGTCGAGGAAAGGCTTCATCGTGCCGACGCGGAACTGGCGGCCGGTATCGCCCTCGAACTGGAGATCGCCGAGGCTCCGGCCCTCATAATTGACGCCGCTATGGCGCCAGGGGCCGATCACCAGGCTGACCATGTCATTCTTCTTGTCCTGTGGTTCCAGCGCCTTGTAGACCGCCGGGGCGCCATAGCTGTCTTCTTGGTCCCATTGGCCCACGACCAGCATGGTCGGCACGGTCAGGGTGCGCTTGGCCAGCAGCTTGTCGACCGCCTGTTCCTGCCAATAGGCATCATAGGCCGGATGTTCGAGCAGCTTGCGCACCGAGGGGAAGGCGTCGAGGCCATAGGCGCGGGCGAAGTCGCCGGCCGATCCGGCGTTCAGCATCGTCGTATATTCGTCGCCATTGCCCATCGGGATCGCGCCGCCGCCCTTCTTGGCGGTCTGCGACAGGCTGTAGCCGAAACCGAAATTGCGGAAGGCGCCATTATGGAACCAGTCGTCGCCCATCCAGCCATCGACCATCGGGCTCTGCGGCACGGCGGCCTTCAGGGCCGGGTGCGGATCGATCAGCGCCATCAGCGAGGTGAAGCCGGGATAGGAGGAGCCGGTGATCGCGACCTTGCCGTTGGTTTCCGGTACATTCTTCACCAGCCAGTCGATCGTGTCATAGGCGTCGGTGCTGTTGTCGACGTCGGTTTTGTTGAGCGGTCCACGCAGCGGGCGGGTCATGACATAGTCGCCCTCCGACCCGTGCAGGCCGCGCACGTCCTGATAGACGCGGATATAGCCGTCATTGACGAAATCGGCATCCATGACCGGCAGGATTTCCTCGATCTTCTGGCTGCGGTTGCGGCTGGTCGCCTTGCCCGCATCATAGGGGGTGCGGGTCAGCAGGATCGGGCCGTGGCTCGTGCCCTTGCGCATGACGATGACGGTGAACAGCTTCACCCCGTCGCGCATCGGGATCATCACTTCCTTGCGCACATAGTCCGCCTGCGGCCGGGCCGGATCATAGACATCGACCTTGTCCGGGGTCATCGGATCGGTCTGGGCGGCGATCGGCGCGGCGAGCGCAGCGATCATCAGGGCGGCAGTGGAAATCTGTGCGGCACGAAGCATGGCGATACCCCTTTGTTCTTTTGTGATCATGCAACGGGTCCGGCCTTGAGGAAAGGCCGGACCCGCTTGTCCTGTGTCAGGCCTGAACGAGCGCGCGGGCGCGATCCTCGATCCGCTTTTCCAGGATCGAAAGCGGCATCGCGCCTTCCTCAAGAACGGCGTGGAACTGCTTGATATCGAATTTGTCGCCCAGCAGTGCCTGCGCCTTTTCGCGGGCCTTGGTCCAGCTGCCATGGCCGACCTTGTAGCTGGTCGCCTGGCCCGGCTGGGTGCAGTAGCGCTCGACTTCGCGCTGGCAGCGGGGGCGGGCAAAACCGGTCTTCTCGACCATGTAATCGGTCGCCTGCTTGACGCTCCACTGCTTGGAATGGATGCCGGTGTCGACCACCAGGCGGGCGGCGCGGAACAGGAAGGACTGGAGATAGCCGGCACGGTCGATCGGCGTCGCATAGCCGCCCAGCTCGTCGGCCAGTTGCTCGGCATAGAGTGCCCAGCCTTCGCTATAGGCGCTCATGAAGGCGGTCTTGCGCAGCATCGGCACGTCACCGGCGGTCTGCGCGGTCGAGATCTGGAGGTGATGGCCGGGCACACCTTCATGATAGGTGAGGGCGGGCAGGCCATATTTCGGCCAGTCGCCGACTTCCTTGAGGTTGATGAAATAGATGGCCGGGCGCGAGCCGTCGAGCGCGGCGCGGTTATAATAGCCGTTGGAGGCGCCATCCTGGATTTCGACCGGCACCGCGCGGATTTCCAGCGGGGTATTGGGGATGGTCGTGAACGCCTGGGGCAGCTTCGCCTTCATGGCGTCGAGGTCGCGGTTGAGCTGGGCGAGCAGGGCGGCGCGGCCGTCCGGGCTGTCGGCATAAAGCTGGGCCGGGTCGACATTGAGCGCGGCGAGCTTTTCGCCGACGCTGCCCTTGGTGAAGCCGGCGCCGTTCAGGATCACGTCCAGTTTGGCGCTGATGTCGGCGACCTGCTCCAGCCCCATGGCGTGGATCTGGTCGGCGCTAAGGTCGGTGGTGGTCGCCTGCTTGAGGGCGGCAGCATAGATTTCGTCGCCGCGCGGGGTGCGCCATACGCCGTCGCCGGCGGCGGTCTTGGGCTTCAACGCCTCGATCGCGGCGATCTGTTCGTCGAGCGCGGGATAGATCGACTTTTCGACGATGGCGGCGGCCTGTGCCTGCCAGTCGCCGGTCACGCTCTTGGCGGCGGCGCGCTTCACCAGCGACTGGACCAGGCTGCTGGTCGCGGCAGGCTGGCCGCGTAGTTTCTTCATCTGGCCAAGCGTCAGGTCGAGCGACCAGCCGGGAGCGAGATAGCCGCGCGCGGCCTCGTCCCGCTGTAGCGCGGTATCGGTCCGCAGGTTGCGGGCGAAGGCGTCGAGCCGGGCGACATAGGCCTCGCAATCACCGGCATTGTTGATGGTGTGTGCGGTGTTCAGGAAATCGGGCGTCTGGAAATAGCTGCCGCCCTGCTGGAAGATGCGATAAGGGCGCTGGACGCTGTTGAGGCCGAACTTGGCCGGGGCGACCGTCTGCTGGTCGAGCGAATAGAGGATGACCTCCAGGTTCAGGCGCTGCGCATCCGACAGGGTGGCGCCCTCATAGCCCTTGAACTCCTTGATCGCGGCCTGGGTGGCGGCCAGCTTCTTCATGGTGCCCGATTTGCTGTTGTCGTCGAGCTGGCTCTTGGCGGCGGAGCGGGCGCCCTTGTCGAGGCCGAGGCTGGTGACCATGGCGGGCGATTGGTCGAGCTGGCGCTCAAAGGCGGTGGCGAAGGCGGCGGACAGGCGCGCATCATCGGCGCCGGCCGTCTGGGCCAAGGCGCGGGGGGCGGCGGTGGCGAGCGCGACCGCGCCCGAGGAAAGCAGGAATTGACGACGATCCATGGGGCGACTCCCTTAAGTCCCGTTGGAAAGGGGGGAGTGTATTGCGCTGCTGACACGACAGGTCCAGCGCGCGCCCGCGCTTGTTACGCAATGTTACAATAAGATAAGGGACGGGCGCCCCGCAGGGCGCCCGGTGCAATCAGAAGGCGGGCAGGTTTGCCGGGTCTTCCGGATCGATGACGGGGATCGGCGTCACCGGCGAATGGATGCCGCACTCCACCTTGTCCCAGCCGCGCCAGCGACCGGCGCGCGGGTCTTCGCCCGGAAGAACCTTCGACGTGCAGGGTTCGCAGCCGATCGACAGATAGCCCTGTGCCTCCAGCGGATGGCGGGGCAGTTGTTCGGCCTCGAAATAGGCTTCCAGATCGGTCTTGGTCCAGTCGCCCAGTGGATTGATCTTGAGCCGGCCATCCTCGACCTCGAAGCGCGGCAGGTTCTGGCGCGTCACCGACTGGAAGGCCTTGCGGCCCGAAATCCAGGCATCCAGGCTCGCCTTGGCGCGCTTCATCGGCTCGACCTTGCGGATTTCGCAGCAGCCGTCGGGATCATAGGACCAGCGCAGGCCGGTTTCGTCCTTCTTGGCCAGCACCGCCGCGTCGGGCGCGACCACGCTGCTGTTGGTGAAGCCCAGCCGTGCGACCAGCGTGTCGCGATAGTTGAGCGTTTCGGCGAACATTTTCTGTGTATCGACGAAGATCACCGGGATGGCCTTGTCGGCCTTGGCCACCAGATCGAGCAGCACCGCGCTTTCCGTGCCGAAGGAGGAGACGACGCCGACATTGCCGGCGAGGCCTTCCGCGAACACGGTCTTGAGCATGGTCAGCGTATCGACACCCTCGAAACGCGCGTTGAGCGTATCGGCATCCCCCTGGGTAAAGACGGGGCGGGCATCGATCACATCGATCTGGCGAGCAGGTTCAGCCATTAATTTTCTCCGGATGCCGTTTCGCCCAGACGGGCTGACGGCCATCGATCGTCTTCTGATAGACGTCGGCATAGCGGGTGAGCGCGCGCTCCACGGCGGCGTCATCCAGGGCTTTGGCGGGGTGGAAACTGTCGAAGCCGCAGCGGCGCATGGCGTTGATCTGGTCGACCAGCACGTCGCCCACCGCGCGCAATTCGCCCTGATAGCCCGATTCCCGCAGGATGCGCGCGGCCGAATAGCCGCGCCCGTCGCCATAGGCGGGGAAATTCACCTCGACCAGCGAGAGGCGATCGAGATGCGGCAGCAGTTCGCGCGCATCCTCGCCCGGCTCGATGCGGACGGCGGTGGCGTTGGACTGGCCGGTGAAGGATTCGACCGTGACAGCCGGCTCCTGCGCGGCTTCACCGTCGCGGAAGGAGAGGAACTCAACCATAGATCGCCTCCTTGAAGGGCTTCATGCCGATACGGCGATAGGTGTCGAGGAAGCGCTCCCCGTCGGTGCGTTCGGCGAGGTAGATGTCGGTGACCTTCTCGATCGCGTCGACCACGCCGTCTTCGGAGAAACCGGGCCCGGTGATCTGGCCGAGCGAGGCGTCCTCCGCCCCCGATCCGCCGAGCAGCAGCTGGAAATTCTCCACGCCCTTCCGGTCGACGCCCAAAATGCCGATATGGCCTGCATGATGGTGGCCGCAGGCATTGATGCAGCCCGAAATCTTGAGCTTCAACTCGCCCAGTTCCGCCTGACGCGCATTGTCGGCGAAGCGCTGCGCGATCTTCTGCGCCAGCGGGATCGAACGGGCATTGGCCAGCGCGCAATAATCAAGGCCAGGGCAGGCGATGATGTCGGTGATGAGGTCAAGGTTTGCCTCGGCCAGTCCCGCTTCGTCCAGCTTCTGCCAGATGGCGTAGAGATCGGCCTTCTTCACATGCGGCAGGACAAGGTTCTGCGCATGGGTGACGCGCAGTTCGTCGAGCGAATATTGCTCGGCCAGCGAGGCGACCAGTTCGATCTGTTCGGCCGAAGCATCGCCGGGAATACCGGTCAGCGGCTTCAGGCTGATATTGACGATCGCATAGCCGCGCTGCTTGTGCGCTGCGACCTGACGGTCGACCCAAAGGGCGAAGGCCGGATCGGCACGGTCGATCTCTTCGCTCAGGCCCGTTTCATAGGCCGGGTTGGCGAAGAAGGCGCGGATGCGGTCCAGTTCCTCGGTCGGCGGGTTGAGGCCCAGTTCGCGCATATGGGCGAACTCTTCCTCGACCTGGCGCTTATATTCCTCGACGCCGATCTCGTGGACCAGGATCTTGATGCGGGCCTTGTACTTGTTGTCGCGGCGACCGTAGCGATTATAGACGCGCAGGCAGGCCTCCAGATAGGAGACGATCTCCTCCTCCGGTACGAAATCCCTGATCTGCGGTGCGACCATCGGGGTGCGGCCCATGCCGCCACCGGCATAGACTTCGGCGCCGATGACGCCGTCCTTCGACACCAGCTTCAGGCCGATATCGTGCAGGCGCATCGCCGCGCGATCATCGTCGCTGGCAATCACGCAAATCTTGAACTTGCGCGGCAGGTAAGTGAATTCCGGGTGGAAGCTCGACCATTGGCGCAGCAACTCGGCCCAGGGGCGGGGGTCCGCCACCTCGTCGGCGCTAACGCCGGCATATTGGTCCGACGAGATGTTGCGGATGCAGTTGCCGCTGGTCTGGATGGCGTGCATCTCCACCGTCGCCAGTTCGGCGAGGATGTCGGGTGCGTCGGCCAGCTTGATCCAATTATATTGCAGGTTCTGGCGCGTGGTGAAGTGGCCATAGCCCTTGTCGTACTTCGCCGCGATCTCGCCCAGCTTGCGCATCTGCTTGCCCGACAGCGTGCCATAAGGGATGGCGACGCGCAGCATATAGGCGTGAAGCTGGAGATAGAGGCCGTTCATCAGCCGCAGCGGCTTGAACTGATCCTCGGTCAGCGCGCCGGTCAGGCGGCGCTGCACCTGGTCGCGAAATTCATCGACGCGGGCGTCGACGATGGACTGGTCATAGCTGTCGTAGCGATACATGTCAGATCACCCAGTTGCCGGCGTCGGCGTCATTCGGTTTGAGATTGAGGTCGGGGCGGACCGTGGGGCCAAGGGCGCGGATACGGTCCTTGATATGAGCCGGGCGCACGCCCTCGTCGGTGACGGTCGCGTCGATCACATAGGCGCCGACGACACGCAGCGCCGCTTCCTCGGTGCGGGCGAGGTCGTCGCCCTGTTCGCCGACATCGGCGCTGTCGCCGACCTGGCGCGACCAGCCATCGCCGGCCCACCAGATGACATCACCGGTCACCAGATCATTGCCCGTCAGGATCTTCACGAACGCATCTCCGAAATACTCTCCCCTTTTGCAGCCCAGTCCGCCAGCACATCGCGTGCCAGGGCATGGGCTGCCACGTCGCCGACCACGATCAGGGCCGGGCTTTTGACTTCTTCACGCGCCACCATGTCGCCCAGATCGGCGAGCAGGGTGCGCAGGCTGCGCATATTGGCGCGCGTGCCATTTTCCAGCACCGCGACCGGGATCGCCGGTGACACGCCGTCGGCCATCAACTTGTCGGCGATGTCGGCGGCGGTCGCGACGCCCATATAGATGACGAGCGTGCGGCCTTTTCCCGCAAGGCCCGACCAGTCCTGATCGGTAAGACCCTTGCACTGGCCGGCGACGAAGCTGACCGCGCTCGACGCCTCGCGATGGGTCAGCGGCAGTTGCGCCTGGGCGGCGGCGCCGATCGCGGCGCTGATCCCCGGCACAACCTCGACCGGCACCCCGGCGGCGCGGCAGGCGTCGACTTCCTCGCCACCACGGCCGAAGATGAAGGGGTCGCCACCCTTCAGGCGGACGACCGGCTCACCGGCCAGGGCAAAGCGGACCAGCAGGGCGTTGATCGCCTCCTGCGGCATGGAATGGCGGCTGCGCTGCTTGGCGACCGAAACCAGTTCGGTTTGAGGCCCGGCCAGCGCCAATATGTCGTCGGACACCAGCCCGTCATGCACGATCAGGCGTGCGTCGCGGATCAGGCGCACGGCCTTGATGGTCAGCAGTTCCGGGTCGCCCGGTCCCGCGCCCACCAGGTGGACGGTAGCAGGTGCAATGTCAGCCATGCTCGCCACATGGCGAAAGGGCGGCGGAGTTTCAATTCAGAATGGATATGGAGGGGCTTAGGAAAAGTTTTGTCCAGTAGCCGGGTTGTCAATCGCCCATGGCGCTGACGTCTATGTCCTTGAGGCCGATGCCGATGGTGGCGCGGGGTTGTTCGATCTCGGCCGATGCGACCGGATAGGCGCAATAATCGGCGGCATAATAGGCGCTGGGGCGGTGGTTGCCGGACACGCCGACGCCGCCGAACGGGGCGGTGCCCGATGCGCCATTGGTGGGTCGGTTCCAGTTGATCACGCCGGCGCGGACATTGCCCCAGAATTGCGCATATTGTTCGGGACTGCCGCCGACCAGCGAGGCGGACAGGCCGTAGCGACTGCTATTGGCTTCGGCGATGGCGGTTTCGAAATCGGGCACGCGCACGATCTGGAGCAGCGGGCCGAACAGTTCGACATCGGGCCGTTCCTGCATCGCGGTCACGTCGATGATTGCGGGCGTCAGGAAGGGCAGGCCCTTTTGCGGCCGGACCATATGCTTGATCGGCCGGCCGCCATGGCTCATCAGATAGAGGAAGCTTTCGGTCAGGCCATCGGCGGTAGGATTGTCGATGACCGGCCCCATATAGGGCTGCGGATCGGCATGGGGATGGTCGACGATCAGCCGGTCGGCGAGCTTCTTGACCTCCGCGATCAGGGCGTCGGCGATCGCGTCGCGGACGATCAGACGGCTGGCGGCGGTGCAGCGCTGGCCGCTCGACAGGAAGGCGGACTGGATCACCAGCGCGGCGGCGGCGCCGATTTCCGGCGTGTCCCAGACGACCAGCGGATTGTTGCCGCCCATTTCGAGCGCGAGGATCTTGCCTGGCTGGGTCGCGAACTGGCGGTTGATGGCGATACCGGTCTGGGCCGATCCGGTGAACAATATGCCCGCGACATCGGCATGGGCGGCCAGCGCCTTGCCTTCCTCCGCGCCGCCGAGCAGCAACTGGACGGCGTCGGTCGGGACGCCCGCCTCATGATAGAAGCGCACCATCATCTCGCCGACCGCCGGGGTCTTTTCCGACGGCTTGAAGATGACGGCATTGCCCGCCAGCAGTGCCGGGATGATGTGGCCATTGGGCAGATGGGCCGGAAAATTATAGGGGCCAAGCACCGCCATCACGCCATGGGGCTTGTGCCGCACCGACTGGCGGGCGCCCAGATTGGCCTCCAGCCGGCGCTGGCCGGTGCGTTCGGAATAGGCGGCGACCGATGTGTCGATCTTGGCCATGACCGCCGTCACCTCGGTCCGGGCGTCCCATAGCGGCTTTCCGGTTTCGCGGGCGATCAGGTCGGCCAGTTCCTCCTCATGGGCGCGCACGACATTGACGAAGCGGCGCAGCGTTTCGATGCGGAAGGCGACCGGCTGCGCGGCCCAGCGCGGCCAGCCGGAGCGGGCGCGGGCGACGATATCGTCCACGTCGCCGCTTTCGCCCTGCCATAGCAGGGCGCCGGTCGCGGGTTCATGGGACGTCAGCGCGGCGGACATGGTGCAGGATATGACCGAAAATGGTTAACGAAGGAAGAGCGGGGCATGGAGGGCGCTCTTCTACGTTCGGCCAATAGGAAATGTTCCGCTTAACTTCCCATATTTCCCGCATATTTGGACATTTAAGAACCGAAGTTGGAAATTTTATGATGCTGGGTCGATCCGGCCGGGGTGGGCGCCCATGCCGGATCGATCCTGTACCATCCTGCCGTCGAATAGGACAGCGCGGCTGCCTGACGGCGGTGATCAGAAGCCGTAGCGGATCGACATTTCGGCGCTGCGCCGGGCTTCTTCGTTGCGAACCGCGGCGAGATCACTCGGCGCCGTCCGATCGGTCAGGCGGTGGAGCAGGAACTGGCCGAAATTCCATTCGCCCAGATCCGACGCAGCGTTGATGTGGCCGCTCTCGCCCGCGTCGGCGAACTGGCTGCCCCAGAATTGGGCCAGCCGCCGGGCGCTGGCAAAGTCGATATAGGGATCGTTGCGGCTGGCAACGACGATCGAGGGGAAGGGGAGCAGCCCCTTGGGCGTCGGGCCGAAGCCGACGAGGCGGCGGTCGACCGCGCCGCTGTCCACTTCCGGCGGCGCGACCAGCAGGGCGCCGGCCACCTTGTCCCGCAACTGTCCGGTTTCGAACGCTGCCCACCAGGCGACCGCATGGCAGCCAAGGCTGTGCGCGGCCAGGATCACCGGCCCGTCAACCTGGGCGATGGCATGACCCAGATTGGTGATCCAGGCGTTGCGATGGGGCGCGTCCCAGCTGCCCAGTTCGACCCGATGGCAGTCGGGAAGTGCCTTTTCCCAAAGGCTTTGCCAATGGCCCGGACCGCTGTTCATCAGGCCGGGCACGGTCAGGATGGTGGGGGTCTGGTCATCCGACAGGGTGTGAATCGTCATCTGCACCTCCAAATCTATGGGGCGATTTTATCACTACTGATTTGATTGACAATAAAGCTTTGCTGATGCGTGGCGAAGCTGCGATGGATTGCGTTACGCGAAAAATGCCAAATATAAAAATATAGTGCCGACTGTTGGCGTAATTTTCGTGCGATAAATATGGTCTGCGCGAACTGAAGCCCGATTTTCCGGGCTTTCGGCAAATTGGCACGGCCCCTGCAATGCTCCTAGCACGACCCGATCGGGGTCGCGGAACGAGATTTCAGGGAAGGAATTTGCTCATGAAGACCATCGCCATCATCGCCACCGCTGCCGCCATGACCGTTGCCGCCACGCCGGCCTTCGCCCAGCCCGAAGGCAAGTTCGGCAACGCGAAGGTCAGCTATGAAGAAAAGACCGACCGCTACTGCTTCCGCGAGACGCGCGCCAATTCGCGCATCCCGCTGGTCGATTGCCGCAGCAAGCAGGACTGGGCCGATGCGGGCCTGACCATCAGCCACAAGTCGGCCGTTCAGCTTGCCCGGCGCTGAGGCGCAGCGCCTCCCGGCGACGCGATGCCGGGAGGCTGCCCGGATGGGGCGGATTTTGCGGCAGGTCGCGCCAGGCCCGCGATCAACGCCGGAACGGCCTCGCTCCGATGTCGTTGGTTCGACGGACGCGGCCCGCGCATGGTTATCACGGGGCGGCCTGCGACCGATGGAGCGTCCCGTCCCGCCTTCCGGGGCAAAGGCGGGACGCTTTTTCCGTGTTACGCTGCTGCGATCAGCTGTAATCGGCCGGACGGATCCGGCTTCTTCCTGAAAATTGCTGGCGGGTCTCGACCGGAAATCGACGCGACAGTCGAAGTTCACAGTGTCGTGAGGCTGATTCCGGCGAAATGCGCCGGTGACGCCTCTGCGACGCGCCGACGGCGCGCCTGTGAAGCGACGCGCGCATCGAAATCGGGTCATCACCACGCCTCGGTGACGCGACAGCGGGGCGACAGTGAAGCGACGCCCATGCGCCAGCAGGCGATTGCGGAGCGACCGCGAGATGGCGTGAAGATCGTGTGATTGATCCATGCCGAAGGGTAGATCAGAGAAAGGCGGAATAGGACAGGGTGGGAATGGCCATTTTCAGCCAATCCGATGCGGGATGCGCTTTCCACAAAGCTGCCGTCAGCGGCCCCATTGCCCTGCAAGTATCGACAGGCCTGAGCGGCGGACTGCGCTGCTCTTGCTCATGTCTACCGCGCCTGACACGATGACTGCATGAGGATATGCTGCCTGCCGCTGATCGTGATTGCATTGGAAGCCTGCACACCGGCCGTAAGTGAACCGGCAGGACCATGCACAGAGAATTTCTGCCTCCCCGATGGGGCTAAGATCACCCGCACCCAAGAAGGG
This sequence comes from Sphingobium sp. SG1, assembly GCF_057063145.1. Classification (NCBI taxonomy): domain Bacteria; kingdom Pseudomonadati; phylum Pseudomonadota; class Alphaproteobacteria; order Sphingomonadales; family Sphingobiaceae; genus Sphingobium; species Sphingobium sp. SG1. The sequence continues at coordinate 254,850 of NZ_JBVVOJ010000002.1, forward strand.
CCAGATTTCAACGTCCATGATGTCTCATGGATGGGCCAGAGGTTCGGTATCTACGAGGGCAATCATCCCCAAAAGGGGGGGCAGGGCAGCCGCGCAGCCGTCAAACTCCGCATTGACCCCAGGGCCCGCATTGGCGTCGCGGAGGGGCGTGGCAGCATCATCGTCGCCACCGGGAAAGGCTGGCCCGCCTTTTTGGACGTAATGGGGCCATGCAGGTCGGATAGGGACTGCACGCTCGTGCAGTTTGCCGAGGGACTGAGGGGACGGTGAAGTCTGAATGGGCCAGAAGGACTGGACGGTCGCGCATCGACCAGTTTTCGACGTTCGCATGGTTCCCCACTGATCTCAATTGCAGACGTTCTGGCAAAGCTGCAAACAGGCTCGATGGAACAGCCCATTCATGAGCCTAGATGCAACACATGCGGTCGCATTCTTGGCATAGATGCCGATCCCCTTTCCACGAACTGTGGCGGTGATTGTTGGGGATGCGTTGGCGAACTAGAGGCCGATGGATGGCCAGCGTCTGCGGAAAAGGTATCTGCTGAGGTAGCTTCTCGGCTTCGCAACCCTGATGGCTCAGCGAAGCTCCCGCAACGATAGGCCAAGATCGACCAGAAGCGGGCGTTTCCTACTCCCCTCCCTTCCAGGGAGGGGCCGGGGGTGGGTGCGCCGCGTAGCGGCGGTCTACGGTCGATAGGGCAGAAGCTCGCTTCGCTCGCAACCCACCCCAACCCCTCCCTGGAAGGGAGGAGCTATGTCTTGTTCCCACCCCATTCCGCCACGCGATCAGGTGTGGTGACACTTGCTTTGCCGGGTCTGGGCCTTTCTCACGGCAGCGCCGGCGCTGCCCCATGCGCTTCGCCCATGCGGCGGATGGCGGTGACCTTGGCGTGGAGCGGGGCCCAGTCGTCGGACTGGTCGATCGCGCTCCAGATCGCTTCCACCTCGTCGATATGCATGGAGCAGGGGGCGTCGTCCGACCAATAGGCGTGGTCGCAGGCGCCGGGGACGGGCGGGTGGTTGGTCAGTTGGTCGCGCAGTTCGGCCCAGATCGGTTCGCTGTAGCGGGCGGGGTTGCGGGGCGTGCCGCCGCGCCAGTCGTGGAAGAAGATGTCGATCGGCGTCGCGGTGGTCATCATCGCACGCACGGCGGTTTCGGTCATGGCGGCGCTGTCCGTGCCTGGCTGGATGCCGAGGCGCCAGCAGAAGCGGCGCTGCATCGCCTGGGCATAGAGGGCGGGGAAGCGTTCGAGCTGTTCGATCAGTGGCGGCGCTTCGGTCAGCGGGCGTAGCGACACGGCAAGCTGGGCGACGTCCCAGTGGATCGCCTCGGCCTGGCGGGCGAAGGCATAGAGGCCGGCATGGTCGAAATAGGCGGCTGTAAAGCCCGCGTCCCAGAGCGGCGTGAAGCGCCAGGGGCCATAGTCGAAGCTCTCGCCGGTGACATTGATATTGTCGCTGTTGAGCACGCCATGGACGAAGCCGGCGACCATGTAGCTGGCGGCCAGGTCCGCGGTGCGATCGACCACGCGGCCGAGCAACTGGGCGGGCGGATTGTCGCCGGGCTGTTCCCCATAGAGGCGGGTGAGGGCGTAGTCGGTGAGCCGTTTGAGCAGCCCATTATCCTCGATATAGGCGGCGCGCTGGAAGCTGCCGATGCGGATGTGCGAATGGCTGAGGCGGACCATCGCCGCGCCGCGCGTGGGGGATGGCTCGTCATTGCGCTCCAGCGCCTCGCCGGTCTCGATGATCGAGAAGGTCTTCGACGTGTTGACGCCCAGCGCCTCCAGCATCTCGGTCGCCAAAATCTCGCGCACGCCGCCCTTGAGCGTCAGGCGCCCGTCGCCAAAGCGGCTATAGGGGGTCTGGCCCGATCCCTTGGTGCCAAGGTCGAGCAGGCGGCCGTCCGCGTCGCGCATCTGGGCGAAGAGGAAGCCGCGGCCGTCGCCGATATCGGGATTATAATGGCGGAACTGATGGCCATGGTAACGCAGGGCGAGCGGTTGGGGGAGTGTGCCGGCCAGCGGCGCGAAGCGGCCGAAATGGGCTATCCACTCTTCGTCGCTCAGATGATCGAGGCCGACAGTGGCGGCGGCGCGGTCATTGCGGAAGCGCAACAGGGTCTGTGGAAAGTCCGCAGCATGCACCGGATCGGCGATGTCGGGCATCAGCGCGGTGATTTCCGTGGCGGGGTGGTAATTGGCGGCTTGCGGCTTGTTGTCCATGCGGCGATATGGGGGAGCATGGGCGGAAGGATCAAGCTTGACCGGCTATAGTGACGCATATTGGTGGTCCCCGGATGGACTGCGGCTGCATTATCGCGACTATGCGGGCGGCGAGGACGGGCGACCGCCCGTGCTGTGCCTGCCGGGGCTGACCCGCAATGCGCGCGATTTCGAGCCGCTGGCGCAGCGGCTGGCGGGCGATTGGCGAGTGATCTGTCCGGATATGCGGGGGCGCGCCGAAAGCGCCTATGCCAAGGATCCGATGAGCTATGTGCCGCTCACCTATCTGCAGGATATCGGCCGGTTGCTGGCGGACCTGGCGATCACCCGCTTCGTGGCGGTCGGCACGTCGCTGGGCGGGATCATCACCATGCTCATCGCCGCCACCCATCGCGAATGGCTGGCCGGCGCGGTGCTGAACGATGTCGGCCCGACGCTGGACGAAGCGGGGCTGGAGCGGATTCGTGGCTATGTCGGCGTCGGCCAGTCGCACCCGAGCTGGGTCCATGCTGCCCGCGCGCTGGAGGAAGCGAATGGCGATGTCTATCCGGCCTATGGGCTGGAGCAATGGCTGGCCATGGCCAAGCGGCTCTATCGACTGAACAGCGGCGGGCGGATCGTGCTCGACTATGACATGCGGATCGCGGAGCCGCTGCGCGCGCCGGGCGGCGAGGCGGGTGTCGACATGTGGCCGGTGATGGCGGCGTTTCAGGGCATTCCGACCCTTTTGCTGCGCGGGGGTCGGTCGGACCTGCTGAGCGCGCCGACGGCGGAGCGGATGGCGCGCGAGGTGGGGGTAAGCGCCGAACTGGTGACGGTGCCCGATGTCGGTCATGCGCCCGCGCTGGACGAGCCGGAGGCGGCGGCCGGGATCGACCGTTTGCTGGAACGCGTGCTGCGTGGCTGATGGCGGCGGCGTGAGGCGGGGCGACCCGCCGCGCATCCTGCATATCCATGGCAGCTTCACGCTGGGCGGCAAGGAAGCCCGCGCGATCCGGCTGATGAACATCTGGGGCGACAAGGCGCGGCACAGCATCGTCAGCGCCGCGCCCGAGGCGCTGGGTGCCCGAAGCGCGATCGCGCCGCAGGTGCCGGTCGATTTTCCCGCCGCGCCGCCCTTTGCCGGGCGGCCGGGGCTGGCGCGGTTCCGCGCGATCGCGCAGTTCCTGTCCGGCTATGACCTGGTGCTGGGCTATAATTGGGGGGCGATGGACGGGGTGATGGCGCACCGGCTGTTCGCCCGGTCGATGCGCCTGCCGCCGCTGATCCATCATGAGGATGGCTTCAACGCCGATGAGGCGGCGGGGCTGAAGCCGCAGCGCAATCTCTATCGGCGCATGGCGCTGGGGCGGGCGCAGGCGCTGGTCGTGCCCTCGGCCCGGCTGGAGCGGATCGCGCATCAGGCGTGGAAGCAGCCGGCGGGCAAGGTGCATCTGATCCGCAACGGCATCGATGTGGCGCGCTATGCGCAGGCGCCGGCAGCGGATGTGATACCGGGGCTGGTGCGCACGCCGGGCAAGCTGCTGGTCGGCACGCTGGCGGGGTTGCGGGCGGTCAAGAATATTCCCCGGCTGGTGCGCGCGGTGGCGGCCCATCGTGAACGGCTGCAACTGGTGGTGGTGGGCGAGGGGCCGGAGCGCGACGCGATCCTCGCCGAGGCAGCGGCGCAGGGGCTGGACGATATCTGCCTGGCCGGGTTCATGACCGACCCCTGGCGCTTCGTCGGCCTGTTCGACATTTTCGCTTTGTCGTCGGACAGCGAACAGTTCCCGATCTCGCTGGTGGAGGCGATGGCGGCCGGACTGCCGGTGGCGTCCACCGATGTCGGCGACGTTGCCAATATGGTGGCGCCGGCCAATCGTCCCTTTGTCGTGGCGGACGAACAGGGGCTGGCCGACGCGCTGGGGGCGCTGGCCGCAGACGCGGAATTGCGCGCCGCATTGGGGGCGGCAAACCGGGCGCGGGCGCAGCGCGATTATGACGAAAAGACCATGGTCGACGCCTATGCCGCATTATATGGCGAGGCTCTGGCCAGCCCCCACATTTTGCGCTAGGGCGCCCTACAGTTCGTCATCCCTGACAAAAACTGTTATAGGACGACATTTCAACCGGTCTGGGGAGGCCGGTTCATTTCGCGGGAGAAGTCGTTGTTCAAGGGTTTGAAACCCATCGTCTATGGTGGCCGTGAAGTCTGGCCGCTGGTCGAAGGTGGCAAGGGTGTTGCTGTTTCCAACCATGCCAGTTCGGGCGCCTGGGCGGCTGCCGGGGGCATCGGCACGGTATCGGCGGTCAATGCCGACAGCTATGACTCCATGGGCAATATCATCCCGCAAATCTATCATGGCCGCACCCGCCGCGACCGCCATGAGGAACTGATCGCCTATGCCATCGACGGTGCCGTCGAGCAGGTGAAGCGCGCCTATGAGATTGCCGGCGGCAAGGGCGCGATCAACATCAACGTGCTGTGGGAAATGGGCGGTGCACAGCGCGTGCTGCACGGCGTGCTGGAAAAGACCAAGGGCATGGTCGCCGGCGTCACCTGTGGCGCGGGCATGCCCTACAAGCTCAGCGAAATCGCTGCCTCCTACAATGTCAGCTATCTGCCGATCGTGTCGTCGGGCCGTGCCTTCCGCGCGCTGTGGAAGCGCGCTTATTCCAAGGCATCGGAATGGCTGGGTGCGGTGGTCTATGAAGATCCGTGGCTGGCCGGCGGCCACAACGGCCTGTCGAACGCGGAAGATCCGCGCGCGCCGCAGGATCCCTATCCGCGCGTGCGCGACCTGCGCGCCACGATGCGCGAAGGCGGCATTTCCGACGACGTGCCGATCGTCATGGCCGGCGGCGTCTGGGCGCTCAAGGACTGGAACGACTGGATCGACAATCCCGAACTGGGTGCGATCATGTTCCAGTTCGGCACCCGTCCGCTGCTGACCCAGGAAAGCCCGATCCCGCAGGATTGGAAGGACCGGCTGATGCAGTTGGAACCGGGCGACGTGCTGCTGCACAAATTCTCGCCCACCGGCTTCTACAGTTCGGCGATCCGCAATCCCTTCCTGCGTTCGCTGGAGGCGCGGTCGGACCGCCAGATCCCGTTCAGCACCGAGCAGGCAGGCGACCATACCCATCAGCTCGACGCGGGCGTGAAGGGCAAGAATTTCTGGGTGACGGTAGGCGACCTGCTGCGCGCGCGCGAATGGGTGGGCCAGGGCTTCACCTCCGCGCTCAAGACGCCGGACAACACGCTCGTCTTCGTGACCGAGGAAGAGAAGGCGGAAATCCGCAAGGACCAGACCGACTGCATGGGCTGCCTGTCGCAGTGCAGCTTCTCCAGCTGGATGGACAGTGAAACCAACTCCACCGGTCGCCTGGCTGATCCGCGCAGCTTCTGCATCCAGAAGTCGCTGCAGGAATCGGTCCATGGCGGCGACCTGGACAAGAATCTGCTGTTCGCCGGCCATGCCGCCTATCGCTTCAAGCAGGATCCCTTCTATTCGAACGGGTTCGTGCCGACCGTGAAGCAGCTGGTCGACCGCATCCTGACCGGCGACTGATGGCGGCGGATATTCAGGGGCTGGCGGTGCTGCATTATGACACGCCGCATTTCGACGTGGTACGGCCGGGGCAGTTCGTGCTCTGCGCCGTATCGGGCGCGCGAATCGACCTCGATGACCTGAAATATTGGAGCGCCGAGTTTCAGGAAGCCTATCGCGGGCCGGAGGAGGCGACCGCCTCCTTCCTGCGCCACCGCGGTGCAGCATTTCGCTGAACCGCGGTAAGTGCCTGCCACCATTCGGCTTTTTGGCATCGTTCGATTAGTTGAATGATCGCTGTGCGCTGCAGCGAAAATTTCAAGATGTTGCGATTTCCATTCATCGCCCTGGCGGCACGTCTTGTCGTGAGATTGCTGTTCCCACGTCCATTTATCTGATGTATTCTTCCTCAACAGGCGGCGCAGATCGTCTTTTGGGTGAAGGATGTGTCAGATGTCTCGAATTGATGTCTTCGGCGATCGTATCTGTCTGGTGAGCAGCCTGCTGATCCTGGGCTGGTTCATTTACAACGTGTCCTTCTAAACAGGACGCGACCGAGAAAGGCAGGGCGATCCATTTGGCGATGCAAGTCGCTGGAAGCGCTTTGTTTTTTTCGGATCCTGCTGGATTTTCCTCTCCTTTGGACAGCGGTATCGGCTGGCAATTGCTGCCGGAACCGATATGAACGCCGGGAATGCTTTTAACAGGGCGTCCTCGGGGCGCCCGTTCACGCCAGTCATGGGAGTTGCCCGCCGTGAAAACCCGCGCCGCCGTCGCCTTCGAAGCGAAGAAGCCCCTCGAAATCGTCGAAGTCGATCTGGAAGGCCCCAAGGCGGGCGAAGTCCTGGTCGAGATCATGGCGACCGGCATCTGCCATACCGATGCCTATACGCTGGACGGGTTCGACAGCGAGGGCATCTTCCCTTCGATCCTGGGCCATGAGGGCGCCGGCATCGTCCGCGAAGTAGGTGCTGGCGTCACCAGCCTGGTGCCGGGCGACCATGTCATCCCGCTCTACACGCCGGAATGCCGCCAGTGTAAGTCGTGCCTGAGCGGCAAGACGAACCTCTGCACCGCGATCCGCGCGACCCAGGGCAAGGGGCTGATGCCTGACGGCACGACCCGCTTTTCCTACAAGGGCCAGCCGATCTTCCATTATATGGGCTGTTCGACCTTCTCCAACTTCACCGTCCTGCCCGAGATCGCGCTGGCCAAGATCCGCGAGGACGCGCCGTTCCAGAGCAGCTGCTATATCGGCTGCGGCGTCACCACGGGCGTGGGCGCAGTGATCAACACCGCCAAGGTGCAGGTGGGCGACAATGTCGTGATCTTCGGCCTGGGCGGCATCGGCCTCAACGTCATCCAGGGCGCGCGCCTGGCCGGCGCGAACAAGATCATCGGCGTCGACATCAATCCCGATCGAGAGGAATGGGGCCGCAGGTTCGGCATGACCGAATTCCTCAACTCCAGGGGCATGAGCCGCGAGGAAGTGGTCGCCGCGATCGTCGCGATGACGGATGGCGGCGCGGACTACACGTTCGACGCCACCGGCAATACCGAAGTGATGCGCGTGGCGCTGGAGGCCTGCCATCGCGGCTGGGGCACCAGCATCATCATCGGCGTGGCCGAGGCCGGCAAGGAAATCAGCACCCGTCCGTTCCAGCTGGTCACGGGCCGCAACTGGCGCGGCACGGCCTTTGGCGGGGCCAAGGGCCGCACCGACGTGCCCAAGATCGTCGACATGTATATGACCGGCAAGATCGAGATCGACCCGATGATCACCCATGTCATGGGGCTGGAGGACATCAACAAGGGGTTCGACCTGATGCATGCGGGCGAGAGCATCCGCAGCGTCGTCGTCTTCTGAACCGATTACCCAACGGGAGAGTGACCATGTTCAGCCATGTGATGGTGGGATCGAATGATCTCGACGTTTCGCGCGCCTTTTATGATGCGCTGTTCGGTGCGGTCGGCGGCAAGCCGGCGATGCAGGACGACAAGGGGCGGCTGATCTACATGCATGACGGCGCGCTGTTCATGGTCACAAAACCGATCGACGGGGAACCGGCCTGCCATGCCAATGGCGGCACGATCGGTTTCCGCATGGCATCGACCGAGCAGGCCGATGCCTGGCATGCGGCCGGGGTCGCGGCGGGTGGCACGGCTTGCGAAGATCCGCCGGGCGTGCGCGAGGGCGGCTTCGGCAAGCTCTATCTCGCCTATCTGCGCGATCCCGCCGGCAACAAGCTATGCGGCCTGCATCGGATCGGCTGAGGAAGGAAGAACGGGTGGAGACGGTTTCGACCAATCAGGCCTTTGGCGGCATCCAGGGCGTCTATCGCCACGCCTCGCGCGAGACGGGGACGGAGATGACCTTCTCCGTCTTCGTGCCGCCGCATGCGCCCGGCGCGAAGCTGCCGGTGGTCTGGTATCTGTCCGGCCTTACCTGCACCCATGCCAATGTGACCGAAAAGGGCGAGTTTCGCCGGGCCTGCGCGGAACTGGGGCTGATCTTCGTCGCGCCCGATACCTCGCCGCGCGGCGAGGGGGTGGCCGACGATCCGGACGGCGCCTGGGACTTTGGCCTGGGCGCAGGCTTCTATGTCGATGCGACGCAGGCGCCCTATGCCGCCCATTATCGCATGTGGTCCTATGTGACGCAGGAATTGCCGGCGTTGATCGCGGACCAGTTCCCCGCCGACATGGATCGCCAGTCGATCATGGGGCACAGCATGGGCGGCCATGGCGCGCTGACCGTCGGGCTCACCTATCCCGAGCGCTATCGTGCGGTCTCCGCCTTCGCGCCGATCGTGGCGCCGGGGCAGGTGCCCTGGGGCGAGAAGGCGCTGGGCGGCTATCTGGGCGAGGACCGGGCGGCGTGGCGCAAGCATGACGCCGTCGCGCTGATCGAGGATGGGGCGCGGATCGATGCGCTGCTGGTGGACCAGGGCGCGGGAGACAGCTTCCTGGAGGGGCAGTTGCGCCCCGAATTGCTGCGCGCGGCCTGCGATGCGGCGGGCATCGACCTGACGCTCCATCTGCGCGACGGCTATGATCATAGCTATTATTTCATCTCCAGCTTCATGGACGATCATCTGCGCTGGCATGCCGCGCGGCTGGGTTGATCGTGGGCCGTCTGGGCAAAGCCCGGATGGTCGCGGCACAAGATAAGCTATTTTGCCTTTCTCTATTTGATGGGTAGATAGAGTATCGAGCGTTTCGCTCCGCGGCTTTTGAAGGATGTCAGCTTGCTCCGCGTTACCAACGGCTAAAGCGCACGGTACCCAAGCGACAACGCCCGGTTTCGTGTTCCTCCCGCACAAGGAGAAGACGATGACCCATAAGCAAGCCCGTGTCCGCCAGCAGCGACAGGACCAGACCCCGCAAATCCATATTCCCCATAGCAGCTGGTCGCGCGTCGAGCGCAACCGCAGCGCTGAGGCTGTGCTGGCGCCGGGCGATTTCTGGGCGCGATTGGGGCTTTAACGGCCGTTCGCTTCGCGCTTGTCTAGAAGGGCCGTATAGGGTTCTCGACAGGCTCGAACCGAACGGATGTCGGGCAGTTTGGCCTTCCTACCGGAACACCACCGTCTTGCCGCCATTGCGTAGCACGCGCCGGTCGGCGAGCCAGCCGACGGCGCGGGCCAGCACCTGGGCCTCGATATCGCGGCCGATGCGGATCATGTCGTCGGCGGTGGCGCGATGGTCGACGCGCTCGACCGCCTGTTCGATGATCGGGCCTTCGTCGAGGTCGGCGGTGACGAAATGGGCGGTCGCGCCGATCAGCTTGACGCCGCGCTCATGGGCGCGGTGATAGGGGCGGGCGCCCTTGAAGCCGGGCAGGAAGCTGTGATGGATGTTGACGCAGCGGCCTGCCAGGCGATCGACCAGATTTTCCGAGAGCACCTGCATATAGCGGGCGAGGATCAGATATTCCGACCGGCTGCGATCGAACAGGTCGAGCAGGGCGGCCTCCTGCGCGGCCTTGTCGCCATTGGGCGGCAACTCATGATAGGGAATGCCGTGCCATTCGGTGATGCGGCGCATGTCGGGATGGTTGGATACGACGCCCATGATGTCGACCGCCAGCGTGCCGGTCTGCCAGCGATGCAGCAGGTCGGCGAGGCAGTGCGACCCCTTCGACACGGCGATCAGCATGCGCGGGCGTTCGGCCGCTTCGGTGAGGCGCCAGTCCATGGCGAAGCGGGTGCCGATGTCGGCAAATTCGTCGCGCAGGCCGGCGGTATCGAAGCGCATGCCGGTGTCGGTCGCCTCGAACGCGACGCGCATGAAGAAGAGGCCGGCCTCGCGATCGGCATATTGCTGGCTGTCGGTGATGAAGCCGCCCCGTTCGGCGAGGAACTGGCTGACCGCGGCAACGATGCCGACGCGGTCGGCGCAGACCAGGGTCAATATCCAGGACGGGATGGTCTTGTCGTTCACTCTGCGGCTCCCAGCAATTCTGCCGAGGCGTTGCCCCAAGCCGGGACCGCGATCAAGCCTTGGCGCTGGTCATGGCGAAGATGCCGGTGGCGTTGCCGGTGTCGAAGGCGAGGTCCAGCGTGCCGGTATCCGGGTCGATATCGCGGCTGATGAATTCGTAGAAGGAGCCGGGCACGGTGCGCAGGTCGCGGTCGGCGAAGAGGCGTTCGACGCTGTCGGCACGAAAGGCGGTCTGGCGGACGCGGCCGGTGGCGGAGATTTCGAGCTTGGGCTTCATCGGGCGGTCTTCCGCCTTGAGCCGATCGGCCAGCGCCGCGACATCGGGCACGCGATCGGTCGCATGGTTGAAGGCATTGCCCTCGGTCGCGATCCAGGCGGCTTCGTTGGAGCGGGAGAGGAGCAGCTCATAATCGGCAAAGGCCGGCGGTTCATGCTGGCGGTCGAAGGCGGAGACGATGACGGGCAGGGCGGCGGCGGCATCATCGAAGCCGACTGGCTCGCCGGCGGCATAGCGGTCGAGCAGGGCGATGGTCGGGGCATCGAGCGGATCGCGCGAGGTGCCGAAGATGCGGGTCGCCGCTTCGCCAAATTCCGCGTCGAACCGGTCGACATGGAGTTCGGACAGGAAGAATTGCGGGATCGCCTCGGGCGCGTCGACATGGGCATAGGCGCGGCCGGTCATCCTGAGGCGATCGAGCGGATAGAGGGCAGCCATGCGATAGCCCAAGGGCAGGAAGATGCGGGTGAAGGCATCCTCGCCAGCGGGCAGGGCGCCGGTCGGCCCATCGGCAAAGCGGATGGTGCGCAGCGCGCCATGGTCGAACATCACCCGGCCGCCGCGCGCCAGCGTGTCGGCGACATAGGCGGCGCCGCTCGGCACCCGTTCGAGCAGGTCGTGGAACAGGATGACGTTCATCGCCATGGCAAAGGCGGCGCGGCTGACGGTCGGGCCGCTTTGCGCGAGCAGTGCGGGATCGATCGCTAATGCGTCCAGTGCGGCCTTGCCGGCGTCTTCGCCCAGCACCGACTGGACCAGGGCGACGATGCTTCCTTCATTCTGCGACGACATAAGAACGCTCCACGATGACAGCGCCCTTATCGCAGGATAGGGTGGGTCGCGCAAATAGGGAGCTGTCATCACTTGATGCGGAACGGGAATGGATAGGGCGCGCAAATGGCTGCCGCCGATGAGCGCGCTCAACAGTTTCGACGCGGCCGCGACCCATGGCAGCTTCTCGCGCGCCGGGGTGGAGGTGGGGCTGACCCAGAGCGCGGTCAGTCGCCAGATCGCGCTGCTGGAGGATTGGTTGCAGACGCCTCTGTTCGACCGGGTCGGGCGGCGGGTGCAACTGAACGAGGCGGGGCAGGCCTATGCCGAGGAGATCCGTCCGGCGCTCGATAGGATCCGGCGGGCGACCCGGCGGGTGGCGGCGCGGCGGGCGCAGGGGGCGCTGCGGATCGCGACCCTGCCCAGCTTCGGCATGCGCTGGCTGGCGCCGCGCCTGCCGGGCCTCAGCGCGCTGCATCCCGATCTGGTGGTGGATTTCGCATCGCGATCCGACCCGTTCGATTTCGCGCAGGAGGAGTTTGACGCGGCGATCCATTATGGCCTGCCGGAGGAATGGCCCGGCGTGGCGCAGGATTATCTGTTTCGCGAACAGATGGTGCCGGTCTGCGCGCCGGACTGGCTGGCGGCCAATGGGCTGCGGTCGCCGGCCGATCTGCTGGGCAAGCCGCTGCTGAGCCAGAGTTCGCGGCGCGACGCCTGGGTGCGCTGGTTCGTGGCAGCGGGCGTCGAGGCGGGGCCGTTGCCGCCGGGGCCGGCGTTCGAGCATTTCCTGATGCTGGCGCAGGCGGTGGTGGCGGGGGCGGGCGTGGCGCTGATCCCCAGCTTCCTGATCCAACCGGAGCTGGAGTCGGGCAGCCTGGTCATTCCGTTCGACCGACCGCTGTCCAGCGAGCAGGCCTATTATCTGGTCTATCCCACGGGGCTTGGCGGCCATCCGGGTCTGGCACGGTTCCGCGCCTGGATGCTGGCGAGCGCGGGCGCGGATTAGGCGCCCGCGCTTGGGTGACTAGTTCTTCTTCGGCATGCAGTCCGCGCCGGCGGCCTTGATGCTGCTGCACAGGCGCGAGGCGTCGGCGCTGCTGGCGATCGGTCCGGCCTGAAGGCGGGTGACGCTGCCAGCCTTGACCAGATAGGGCTGATAGCCGGAGAGGCCGCTGACCTTGCGGGTCAACTGGCTCCACAGCGCACGGGCGCGGCCTTCGTCGCCGAACGCGCCAAGCTGGACGCGCCAGTCGCCGCCGGCGGCCGGTGCCGGCATCCTGGACGGCGCGGGCTTGGGTGGCGCGGGCTTGGAGGGGGCTGGTTTGGCTGCCTCCGGTGCCGGCTTGGGCGCGACCGGCTGCGGCTTGGCGACCGCGACCTGGGTCACGGGTGCGGGCGCTGGCTTTGCTGGTGCCGGGGCGGGAGAAGCCGGGCGGGGCTGGGCCGCTGTCGCCGGCAGGGTCAGGCTGGCGCTGGCCAGGCTCTTTTCCTGCGCCTCCATCGACGAGGCCAGGGCAAGGCCCTGCTTGCGCTGGTCGGCGGGGATATATTTGTCCATCTGCTGCAGGCTGGTGGTTGCCTGTGGCAGGCCGGAGGCGGAGGCGCGGGTCATCATCGCATAGGCGCGGACCCAATCCTTGCCGACCATGTCGCCGTTGAACAGGGCGGTGCCGACAATATATTGCGCGCGGGTTTCGCCGCGGGCGGCGGCATGCTGGAGATAGGGCATTGCCCCGGCGCGATCGCCCTGCTGGAACATCAGCAGGCCCAGATTATCCTCGGCGCGGGCATGGCCCTGCGCCGTCGCCTTGCGATACCAGTCGACCGCGCTGCTGAGATCGGCCGGAACGCCGCGGCCGAGCTTGTAGGCCTGGCCCAGATTGAACTGCGCATCGGGATCGCCGGCATTGGCGAGCGGGCGCCATTCGGTGATCGCCTTGGCATAATCGCCCTGCTGCCAGGCATCGACGCCGGCCTTCACATCGGCAAGCGCCGGCAAGGCGGCCGTCAACAGCGTGCCGAACGCAACGGCTCCCCAGATAGGCTTCATATCCATGCTCCAGACCGGAATATTCATCCGGCACTATCGTCAAACAAGGTTAACGTCTTCTTAGCATTGCCGGATCCATGATGTGAAACCGGGAATAGGTGATCCTCAACAAGGTTGCCAGACCAGTTAACCGAATTTTAGGCGGCGCCATGCCAAATCGTTTCGGAACTGGATTTACCTGGGGGAAGGCGCGTGCGCATATTGGCATTGGCATCGCAAAAAGGCGGATCGGGCAAGACGACCCTGTCCGGTCATCTGGCCGTACAGGCCCAGTTGGCCGGGGCCGGTCCGGTCGTCCTGATCGACATCGATCCCCAGGGTTCGCTGGCTGACTGGTGGAACGAGCGCGAGGCTGAATATCCCGCCTTTGCCCAGACCACGGTTGCGCGGCTGGCCGCCGACCTCGAAATTCTGCGCCAGCAGGGTTTCAAGCTGGCCGTGATCGATACGCCGCCGGCCATCACCATGGCGATCCAGAGCGTGATTTCGGTTGCCGAACTGATCGTCGTGCCGACCCGCCCGAGCCCGCATGACCTGCGCGCCGTCGGTGCCACGGTCGACCTGTGCGAGCGCGCCGGCAAGCCGCTGATCTTCGTCGTCAATGCCGCGACGCCCAAGGCGCGCATCACCTCCGAAGCCGCTGTCGCTTTGTCGCAGCATGGCACGGTGGCGCCGGTGACGCTGCACCATCGCACCGATTTCGCCGCCTCGATGATCGACGGGCGCACGGTGATGGAGGTCGATCCCAAGGGCAAGTCGGCCGCCGAAGTGACCGGGCTGTGGAGCTATATCTCCGATCGCCTGGAAAAGAATTTCCGCCGCACGGTCTTTTCCGTGCCCCAGAACAGCGTCGGCACCGCCGCTGCTTCGCGTCCCGCCGGTGGTGGCTTCGGCCGCCGCGTCGTGCAGTAAGAAAAGGGGGCTATCATGGCTGAAGCCAAACCGATCGCTTCCCTGACGTCCGGCCTGCTGGCGCGCAAGGGCGCCGCCACGCCGGCGATGCGCCGCCCGATGCTGGGCTTTGGTCGCCCGAGCAATGGCGGCATGGTGTCCGATGATCTGGGCTGGAACGACATGGGTTTCGACGTGCCGATGCACGATGACGAGCCTGCCGCGCCGACCGCGCCCGTTGCCACCGGCCTGACGCCGATGAGCGCGGTGCTTGCGCCGGTTCCGGTGCCGGCGGTCGTGACCGAACGCGAGGAACTGGCCGAGCGCGTGGCGCAGGTCGTTCTGCCCGAGACGGTGGAAGCCGAGCCGGAACAGGCCGAGATGGTGATGGCTGCCAAGCCGATGCGGGCAAAGCCGGCGCCGATGCGCGCTGCACCGCCCAAGGCGATGGCGGTCGACAACGCACGCAAGGCGGCCTTCACGTTGCGGCTGGACGCGGGGCGTCATCTCAAGCTGCGCCTCGCGGCGGCCGTGACCGGCCGGTCGGCGCAACAGGTTGTTACCGAAGCACTGGATGCTTTCCTCGAAGGGCTGCCCGAAATTGATCGGCTTGCCCAGCAATTGCCGCACTGACGCGGCGATCTTTGATTATAGGTGGGTAAGGTCATGAAACGAACGGCATTTGGCAAGGCGGCCGTTTCCTCCTTGATGGTGGCGACGACGATGGTCGGCTGCACCGGCGCGGCATTCCATCCGCGATCGGCGGCGGTCAAGCACGCCAATTCCGGCAAGCCGGCCGAGGCGGCAGAAAAGGCGCTGGCCGATCGCGACGGCGCAAAGGCCGTGCAGGCAGCGGAAGCGGCCGTGCAGGCGGCGCCCGACAATGCGCAATATCGCCAGTTGCTGGGCCGAGCCTATGTGCTGGATGGCCGCTTCGTTTCGGCCGAGACGGCCTTCACCGACGCGATGACGCTGGGCAACCGCGATTCGCGCACCATCGTCAGCCTGGCGCTGGTCGAGGTGGCGCTGGGCAAGAATGACGCCGCGCGCGATCTGCTGGCGGCCAATACCGACAATGTGCCGGCGGGCGATTATGGTCTGGCGCTGGCGATGGCCGGTGATCCGACCGAAGGCGTCCGCATCCTGTCCGCCGCGATCCAGGATCCGTCGGCCAATGCGCGCACCCGCCAGAACCTGGCCTATGCCTATGCGCTGGCCGGTCGCTGGAAGGATGCGCGGCTGGTCGCCGGGCTGGATCTGGCGCCGCTTGCCGCCAATCAGCGTATTGCCCAATGGGCCGGCATGGCCGACCCGGCACTGGCGCCGCAGCGCGTCGCCGCGCTGATGGGCGTTACCGTCAACGGCGCCGATCAGGGCCAGCCGGCGGTGCTGGCGCTGGCGCCCGCTGCGCCGGATGCTGCACCGATGGCGTTGGCCGCCGCGTCGACCGAGCCGGCCCCGGTACTGGACCTGCCGACCGGATCGCCGATCGAGATGGCGGCGGCCGAGCCGGCTCCTGCCGCGCCCGCGCTCAACACCCGGATCATCGAAACTGCCGTGCCGGCGTCCACGCCCGCACCCGCGGTCAAGGCTGCGCCCAAGCCGGCGCCAGTGCGCGTCGCCGCCAAACGCGACTTCGTCGTAGAAGGCCCGGCGGCCAAGGCCAAGCCGGTCAAGGGTAAGGCTGCCCCGCTCGCCAGCCCGGCAGCGCGGTTGCAGCAGGTTGCCTATATCAAGCCGGTGACCACGGGCGCGAGCGCCTGGGTGGTTCAGCTTGGCGCCTTCAATTCGCCGGCCGTCGCCAAGGAAAAATGGACCAGCATGGCGCGCGTCAACGGACGCATCGCCGCCTTCCCGGTGCTGACCAGCCAGGCGACCGTCAATGGCCGGACCTTCCACCGGATCGCGATCAGCGGCTTTGGCAGCCGTGCGGATGCGCAGACTTTGTGCCAGTCGATCAAGGCACAGCATGGCCAGTGCTTCGTGCGGGAAGGCGCACCGAACGCGACGCCGCAGCGCTGGGCCGTGGCATCGACGCGCGGCCGTCAGTTCGCATCGCGCTGATCGCATCGCGCTTTCGGGCGTGACCATGACTTCATGCGGGCCGGGCCGAGAGGTTCCGGCCCGCAATGCATCTGCGCGCTGTGCGTGCCGCAATCGTGCGATGCGCTGAATTTCAGATTGTCTGGAGCCAGCCCGGCCTTGCCAAGGGCTGAAATAGTGGCTCCCCGAGTAGGATTCGAACCTACGGCCATTCGATTAACAGTCGAATGCTCTACCGCTGAGCTATCGGGGAGCAGCCCCGCTTGCGCCGGGCAGGCCGCGCATATGCAGCGGCTTGTCCCAAATGGCAAGCGCTGCTTTTGCCATTTCTGAAAAAAATCTGTGCATATGCATGCGCTTGCGGAACGGGCGCATTTTCGTCCTTTCCCGCCGATTTTTCAGGCTTCGCCGATGTGGATGGCAAGCCAGATGGTCGGCGCGTCCGTATGGGTGACGCGGTGCGGGATGCCCGCTCGAATCAGTCGATGATCCCCCGGTTCCAGGCGATAGGTGCCGATCCCTTCCAGCAGCAGTTCGGCGGTCCCGGCCAGCACCAGCACCCATTCATCCCAATGCTGGACATAGGGGCGCTCCGGCGGTGTGCTGTGGCCGTGGGATATAATCCGTTCGATCCGCACGCCCGGCATCGACACTATATCCTCGAACAGTTCCTCGGCCTCATGTCCGGACGGGATATCGAGCAGGTTGGTCGGCGCATCGACCGGCAATGCAGGAGGTGGGCATGTCATCGGCGCATGATGCCGATTGGCGGAAAATTGGAAATGGGGGTTTTTACCGGGGCGGCAGCCTGTGGGACGGGCGTGTCATCTCCGTTGTCGCCGCGCTTGTTGCTTGAAATCCTGCGCCTATCGTGCTGACCATGCGGCCTGGCCGTTCGGCCCAATGTCAGAACAGGGGTTTGATACCGTGACAATGATATCCCGTTTGCTGCTGTCGGCGGCAATGGTGGCGGGCGCGTGCGCCGCGCCGGCAATCGCGCAGCCCAAGCAGGTGCTGACCCACGAAACGCTGTGGATGATGAAGCGCGTCGGCGCGCCGGTGGCAAGCCCGGACGGCAAATGGGTGGTCTATGCGCTCAGCGAACCATCCTATGAGAAGGACGGCGCCGTCAGCGACCTGTGGATCGTGCCGGCCGACGGATCGGTCGCGCCGCGCCGCCTGACCGCGACCAAGGCGGGCGAGGGCGATCCGGCCTGGGCGCCCGACAGCCGCCGAATCGCCTTTTCCGCCAAGCGCGAGGGCGACGATGTCGCGCAAATCTATGTGCTGGACCTGGCCGGTGGCGAAGCTCGCCGCGTGACCAGCATCCCGACCGGCGCAGGCAAGCCGATCTGGCGGCCCGATGGCCAGGCGATCCTGTTCGAAAGCGCGGTCTATCCCGGCGCGATGGACGCCGCCGCCAACAAGAAGACGGCCGAGGAGCGCAAGGCGCGCAAATATAATATGCGCGTCTATGAGCATTTCCCGATCCGCTACTGGAACGACTGGCTGGACGACAAGCGGCCGAGCCTTTGGCTGCAGCCGCTGGCCGAGGGCGCGCCGGCGCGTGATATATTGTCCGCCACCAAGCTGGCGCAGGCCGATGGCTTTGGCGGTAACGCCCAGAGCGACGGTGGCATGACGCTGGCGCCGGTCTGGAGCCCGGACGGCAAGGAGATCGTCTTCACCGCCACCACCGAGCGCTGGAACGCAGCCCATGCCCGCGTCAATTTCGGCCTCTATCGCATGCCGGCTGATGGCGGTGAGCCGGTGCTGGTGACGCCGACGCCGGGCGAATATGGCGACATGAAATTCACGCCGGACGGCAAGAGCCTGATCTTCCAGTTCAACACGCAGGGGCAGGAGGTCTATGATCTGGCCAAGCTGCACCGGGTTGCCTGGCCGGCGGGCGGGGCAGCGACGCTGCTCACCGGCGGCTTCGATCGCGCGGTGGACAGCTATGCCGTGACGCCTGACAGCCGCAGCCTCTATCTGACCGTGCCGGACGCGGGGATGGAAAATCTCTATCGTGTGCCCGTGAGCGGCGGCACGCCCGAACTGGTGATCGCGCCCAAGGTCGGCGGCTATGCCGGCATCGACATTCCGTCGGATGCCAAGTCGACGCAGATCATCGCCAGCTATGGCAGTTCGGTGAACCCGGCGGAAATCGTGCGGATCGACCCGGCGGCCAAGCGGCACAAGAACCTGACGAACGTCAACACGGCGCTCGCCGCAACGATCGACTGGGCCAGCCCGGACCATTTCTGGTTCACCACCGACAAGGGCCGGCGCATCCACAACATGATCGTCACGCCCCCGGCGTTCGACCCGGCGAAGAAATATCCGCTGATGGTGCTGATGCATGGCGGCCCGGCATCGTCCAACATGGACCAGATCGGCCTGCGCTGGAATTATCACCTGCTCGCGAGCGCCGGCTATGTCGTGCTGATGACCGACTATACCGGCTCGACCGGCTATGGCGAGGCCTTCTCGCGCGCGATCAAGCTCGATCCGCTGCGTGGCCCGGCGAACGAGATCAACCAGGCAGTGGATGAGGCCGGCAAGCGCTATGCCTTCATCGACACGGCCAATGCCTGTATCGGCGGCGCCAGCTATGGCGGCCATCTCGCCAACTGGATGGAGGCGACCACCACCCGCTACAAGTGCATCGTCAGCCATGCCGGTGAAGTCGACCTGTTGACCCAGTGGGGCACCAGCGACTTCAACTATGGCCGCGAAGTGGCGAGCGGCGGTCCGCCCTGGGGCGACAGCCCGGTGTGGCGTGACCAGAGCCCGATCACTTATGGCAAGGACTGGAAGACGCCGATGCTGCTGACCGCGGGTGAGCGCGATTTCCGCGTGCCGCTGGCGAACACGCTGGAAACCTGGTCGACCTTGCAGCGGATGCAGGTGCCCAGCCGCCTGCTGATCTTCCCCGATGCCTGGCACTGGATCACCAAGCCCGAGGATAGCCGCCAATTCTACCGCGAGGTGCAGGGCTGGCTGGCCCATTATCTGAAAGGCGCGCCGGAAGTGAAGGGCGGCCCGATCGCGGCCCCCGAAGCGGCCAAGGCGCAATAAGCAAAGAAAAGGCCCGGTCGATGGACGACCGGGCCTTTTTCTATCAGTCCTTTTCGACCTGGCTGACGTCGCGCACCGCGCCGCGCGCGGCGTTGGTGGTGAGCGCCGCATAGGCGCGCAGCGCCGGCGAGACGTTGCGCTTGCGGCCGAACGGCTTCCACGCCTTCTTGCCGCGGGCGACCATCTCCTCATGGCGCTTGGCCAGTTCGGCATCGTCGACCAGCAACTGGATGCCGCGATTGGGGATGTCGATCAGGATCGGGTCGCCGGTGGCGACCAGCGCGATCAGGCCGCCCTCGGCCGCCTCGGGCGAGACATGGCCGATCGACAGGCCCGACGTGCCGCCGGAGAAGCGGCCGTCGGTGATGAGCGCGCAGGCCTTGCCCAGTCCCTTCGACTTCAGATAGCTGGTCGGATAGAGCATTTCCTGCATGCCGGGGCCGCCCTTGGGCCCTTCATAGCGGATGACGACGACGTCGTTCGCCTTGACTTCATTGCCTAGGATACCCGCGACCGCCGCGTCCTGGCTTTCATAGACACGGGCCGTGCCATGGAAGGTCAGGATGCTGTCGTCGACGCCGGCGGTCTTCACGATGCAGCCTTCGGGCGCCAGATTGCCGAACAGCACGGCGAGGCCGCCATCCTTGGAGAAGGGATGTTCGGCGCTGCGGATCACGCCGGTCTGGCGATCCATGTCCAGTTCCTTCCAGCGATTATTCTGGCTGAAGGCCTGGGTCGTGCGCACGCCGCCGGGCGCGGCCTTGAAGAACTCCTGCACCGCCTCGCTGTTGGTGCGGCTGATGTCCCAGCGGTTGATCGCCTCGCCCATGGTGGTGGCGTGGACGGTCGGCAGGCTGGTGTCGAGCAGGCCGGCGCGTTCGAGCTGGCCCAGGATCGCCATGATGCCACCGGCACGGTGGACATCCTCCATATGCACGTCCTGCTTGGCCGGGGCGACCTTGCACAGGCACGGCACGCGGCGCGACAGCCGGTCGATATCGGCCATCGAGAAATCGACGCCGCCCTCATGCGCGGCGGCGAGCAGGTGGAGCACCGTGTTGGTCGAACCGCCCATCGCGATGTCGAGGCTCATGGCATTTTCGAAGGCCGCATGGCAGGCGATGTTGCGGGGCAGGGCCGAAGCATCGTCCTGCTCATACCAGCGGCGCGCGAGATCGACGATGGTGTGACCGGCCTCGCGGAACAGCTTCTCGCGATCGGCATGGGTGGCGAGGATCGAGCCATTGCCCGGCAGCGACAGGCCCAGCGCTTCGGTCAGGCAGTTCATCGAATTGGCGGTGAACATGCCCGAGCAGCTGCCGCAGGTTGGGCAGGCCGCCTTTTCGATCGCGGCGACTTCCTCGTCGGTGTAATTTTCATCGGCGGCGACGACCATCGCGTCGACCAGGTCGAGCGCCACGGTCTTGCCGCGAATGTCGGCCTTGCCGGCTTCCATCGGGCCGCCCGACACGAAGATGACGGGGATGTTGAGGCGCATCGCGGCCATCAGCATGCCCGGCGTGATCTTGTCGCAGTTGGAAATGCACAGCAGCGCGTCGGCGCAATGGGCATTGACCATATATTCGACGCTGTCGGCGATCAGATCGCGGCTGGGCAGCGAATAGAGCATGCCGTCATGGCCCATGGCGATGCCGTCATCGACCGCGATGGTGTTGAATTCCTTGGCGACGCCGCCGGCCGCCTCGATCTCGCGCGCGACCAGCTGGCCCAGATCCTTCAAATGGACATGGCCGGGCACGAACTGGGTGAATGAATTGGCAATGGCGATGATCGGCTTGCCGAAATCCTCGTCCTTCATGCCGGTGGCGCGCCAGAGGCCGCGCGCGCCCGCCATGTTACGGCCGTGGGTGCTGGTGCGTGAACGATAATGAGGCATTTTGCGCCGTTCCTGTAATCTTGTTTCCCTGCAATGGCTGCCCCCCTACGCCTTTGCGCAAAGGTTGTGAAATATATTATTGAAGCGGTATAAGGTCGCAAGGAGACTTTGTTGCCATGGACCTTCGCCCGCTGCGTCATTTTTTGGCTGTTGCCGATACACTGCATTTCGGCCAGGCGGCGCAGCGCCTGGGCATGACCCAGCCGCCGCTCAGCCAGTCGATCCTGGCGCTGGAGCGGGATCTGGGCGCGCCGCTCTTTACCCGGTCGAAGCGCAATGTCGCGCTGACTGCCTTTGGCCGGCAATGGCTGGAGCATGTCCGTCCGGCGGTGGAGGCGGTGAGCGCGCTGCCGGACATCGCCCGTCGCCTGCGCGACGGCAGTGCGGGGCAGATCGGCCTCAGCTTCGTCAGCACCGCCGACTATAGCCTGTTGCCCGCGCTGGTGCGCGATTATGCCTCCCGTTTCCCGGAGGTGGAGATCGCACTGACCGAGGCGACCAGCGACGTGCAGATTGCCGATCTGATCGACGGGGTGAATGATGCCGGCATATTGATCGCGCCCGATGGCGCGCTACCCGACGCGCTCGCCTATATGCCCTTGCTGCGTGAGCCGCTGGTGGTGGCGGTGCCGGAGGGCTGGGTGGCGGACGATCAGGCGCAGGGCGATCCCTGGCTCGACCGGCCGCTGATCCTGTTTCCGCGCCGGGTGGCGCCGGCCTTCCATGATCTGGTGAGCGGCTATCTGGCCGGCCGGGGGCAGCCCCTACTGATCCGGCAGGAGGCGATCCAGATGCAGACGATCATCAGCCTGGTGTCGGCGGGCATGGGCATCGCGTTGGTGCCGGCGTCGCTGCGCAACCTCGCGCGGACTGGGGTGCGCTATCTCGACCTGCAGGATGCGCCGATCCTGGAGACCGGCCTTGCCTGGCGGCGGCACGATGATGGCGCGACGCTGGCGGGGCTGCTGGGCGTCGCCCGTGCCATGGCCTGAACAGAAAGAGACCCCGTCGCACAAGGGATGCGACGGGGCCGAGGTTCAGGGAGGTGTCACTCCAAGGGGGGAAAGAAGTGACAGCCACATCTATAGGTCCGGTCCATGAACCTTATGTGAAGCAAGCAGAATTTTTCTGCGGAGGCGCTTTAGTGCTGAAATTCGCCACGCCGGGCTACCAGCGTTCGCCCTGGGTCGAGGCGATGACGGGGCGCTGGTAGGAGGCGTCTTCCCTGCTCCAGTGGGGCTTGAGGAAGCCCTTCACATTGGCGGAATAGACCCAACTCGCATCGGTGTCGGCGGTCATCTCGATCGTGCAGCGACGGGTGAGCAGCCGCCATTCGCCGCCGCGCCGCTCCAACTGGTCGATATAGCGGCCAAAGGCGATCGTCGTGGTCTTGCCATCCTGCCAGAACAGGCCGCCGACCGTGTAGCTTTCGCAATAGGCGGTGTCGCCGTCGATCTCGCACAGATGGTTGGTGATGTTGTGGCTCGTCGACAGGAAGAATTTGCCATGGCCCATATTGGCCCGCGCCGCATAGTCGGGCGCGCGGGTGATGATGGGGCCATGTTCGTCCACGCCATCGTCCCACCAGCAACTGTTGATGATGTCGACATCCTGCCGGTCGCGTCCGCGGCATTCGCGCAGGATGCAATCGCGGATCGCCTGCCGGTCCTGCAGGTCGCGCACGGTGGCGCGCAGCGCGGCGACTTCCTGTTCAAGGTCCATCTCCAGCTTTTCCCTTTCAGCCCTGCGGCACCAGTTGCACCTGCATCATCTCGCCATTCGGCCCCATCGGGCTGTCATGTTCCTCGACCAGGCAGACGGGGTTGCTGTTGCTGGCGAAGAGTTGCAGTTCGTCGGCCTTGCGGATGTCGAGCATCGTCGGGTCGGACTGCCCCTTCATCGCGGCCTGATAATCGGCCAGGCTGTTCCACCAGATTTCCATGATGCAGTCATAGCCGGGATCAATGACCTCGCCGGTCAGCGGGTTGGGCTGGGGCGTGACATAGCGGCGGACATAGCGCTGGGCATTGGGCAGGGCGGGCTTGGCGCCCATCTTCTGCGACAGGCGCGAATGCTGGTTCTCATAATAGTCCATGAACTGCTCCATGGAGAGGTCGTCGCGCTTCCTGAGGAAGACGATCTGCTTGATCATGGCTCTCCTCCCGCGCTCAATATTGCCGTTCGCCGGTGGCGTCCGACGCCTTGAAGCCGTCGATCGGTTCGATCGCCTTCATCATCACCAGCGGGATCAGGCGGTCGGTCGACTGCTGATAGCCGGCATAGGCGGGAAAGACCTGGCACATGAAGGCCCAGACCCGGTCGCGTTCCTCGCCCTGCGGCTCGCGCCAGGTCGCGCGGAAGGCCTGGGTCGCGACCTGGAAATCGACCGTCTCGCTGTCGCGGATATTGAGATACCAGGCAGGATGATGGTCGGCGCCGCCCTTGGACGCGACGATCACCACTTCGCCGCCGATATCGCCATAGATGAGGGTGGTGATGAAGGTCTTGCCGCTCTTGCGGCCGGTATAGCGGATCATGCAATGGGTGGTGAAGCCATGACCGCCGACGGCGCTGATGTCCATGATATGGCCTTGCGCCCCGCCCGATCGCAGATACATGTCGCGATGCTCGCTGATCCAGTCCTTGCGGGTGTCGCGGATGGCGGCGGAACTGTCGTCGCTCATGACGGCCTCCTCTCTGTCAATTTCGGTGTAAACCAGCCCGACGCCCGGTGGACCTAAAAAGGACGTCGCCATGGCGATGCTTGGCCGATCGGGTCAGCGGATGATCCGGTCATATTGGGGCAGCGGCGCGACGCCATAGCTTTGCCGATAGGAGGGCGGCTGGCGATCGCCCACATCGCGCAGGCCATAATGTTCGGCCAGTTCCGCGCCGATCAGCGTCTGGCCGGCATGGTCCGCCAATGCCGGGTCCTGTGACAGTGCCCAGATGACATGACCGGTGAACTCGGGCGTTTCGACCATCTTTTCCAGATAGGCATATTTGGCCGGGTCCGACGCGATAAGTTGCAGCAGGCGCCCCGTGCGCAGCGCGCCCATCCAGATCGACAGGGCGGTGACGCCGGTGTCGCGCAGGTCAACGGCCATGTCGGCCGCCATCTTGTCCTGGCTGACCTTGTGCGCGCCATAGCCGGGGCCATAGACATAATGGGCGGCGCCCGACCCCGATGTGAAGACGATCAGCCCCTGGCCGCGATCGACCATCATCGGCGCGGCATGATAGCTGGCGACATAGGAACTGCGGATGCCGACAGTGATGATGTCGGCCAGCTTCAGCGGCTTTTCCCAGAAGCGGCCGGGCAGGGTGAGTTCGTCATGGATGGCGGCGACATTATTGACCAATATGTCGATATGCCCCTGTTCGGCGCGCACCCGGTCGAACAGCGCGCGGGTCTGCTCGTCATCGCCATGGTCGACACGCACGGCGATGCCCTGACCACCGGCGGCCGTCACGGCGGCGGCGGTTTCGTAGATGGTGCCGGGCAGGGGGGCGTCGCCGGCCTTTTCCGAGCGCCCGGTGACATAGACGATGCAGCCATGCTGGCCGAGCGCGGTGGCAATGCCCTGGCCTGCGCCTCGGCTGGCGCCGGTGACGACCGCGACCTTGGGTGTCTGGCTCATCCATTCTCTCCTTGAGGCATCGGGCTAACCCAGGCCACCCGCACCTGACCATGCAGGGGGCGGAGATGTCGCTTTGGCGTTAGGCCGGGTTCGGCGGATTGCCGACCAGTTCCAGTTCATGGCCGTCGGGATCATGGATCATCAATATGGCCGGCCCCTTGCCCGAGGCACGGATCGCGCCGACCGGATAGCCCGCCGCCTGCATGCGCGATGCGACACCCGGCAGGTCGGGCACGCGCAGCACGATCTTGGCGATGCCACTGTCGGCCGGCGGCGCCTTCTGCGCCTTGTCGTGCAGCAGGATCAGGGTCAGCCGGCCGGCCTTGCCATCGGCGCAGAGCATGACTTCGGTCACGGGCCCATGTTGCAGTGTGGTCGCGGGGACGAGGCCGAGCGCGACCTGATAGAAACGCAGTGCCTTGTCGAGATCGGCCACGGGCAGGCCGGGCGCCATCAACGTCGCGCCGACCGGCGGTGGCGTCTGGGCATGGAGCGGGGCCGCGCCAACGGGCAGCAGGGCGAGCAGAAGGGCGATGTCGCGCATGGATCAGGCAGTTTCGCTGGCGGTGCTAACCGGGGCGTCGTCCGTCTTCCGGCGCTGCTTGATCTTGTCGAAATCGGCCTCGAACTTCGGACGCATGGTGCCGCACAGCCGGTCCCAGATCGTCGTGTAGCCACCGAAATTGCCGGTGAAATAACGATGATGCTGATCGTGGAAGGTGGCGGAGATGAACCATTTGGTCGCCCAGTTGCGGTTCCACCAGCGCGGCAGCATCTCATAGCCGGAATGGACATAGAGGCCCATGATGATGTTGGTCGGGACGATCAGCGCGAGGGTCGCGTCATGGACGGTGAAGACGGTCAGGAACAGCGGCACGAAGCCGCCATTGATCAGCGATTCCAGCGGGCTGACCGACAGGGTGGTGAGCAGGTTGGGGGAGGTCGACTTGTGATGCAGCTTGTGGACCCAGCTATAGACCGGTTCCTTGTGCATCCAGCGGTGCAGCCAATAGAAATAAGTGTCGAACAGGAAGAAATAGAGCGCATATTCGAGCGCGATCATCCACCAGGCGGCGGGCGCCGGGTTGAAGCTGATCGCGCCGATGTCGACCAACTTGGTCTTGATCGTGCCGAGCAGCAGGCCGGTGATGGCGAGGTTGATGACGGCAAAGCCGGCCTCGTTCCTGAAAATCTTCCACTTGAACCCGCGCGGCTGGATCTTGCGTGCCTTGAAATAGCCGCTGACGATGCCTGCGCCGATCCCGGTCGCGACAAACAGGCCAAGCCATAGCGAGAGAAGATGCTCGCCCTTTCCCAGATATTCCAGCACGCCGGTCCTTCCCGTTGCAGACAGAAGGGCCTGCTATCACGGGATGGGCCGGGGATTTTGTCGGCGCTGACACATAGGCTGGAAATGCGGGCGGACGCTCAGTCGCGATTGGCGTTGATCCCGTCCAGCACGAAATCGGCGATCGCTGCGTCGATGCTGGCATCGTCCGCCAGGCCCGCCGGATAGAGCCAGTCGCGAAACAGCCGATTTGCGAGCACCGCGGCAAAGGCGGCGCGGACCATCAGGCGTGGATCGACGCGCGGCGTACCCTCGATCCGGGCCGACTGGACGGCGGCGCCCTGCTCGAAATAGGCGGCCAGGCTCTCGATCGGATTGCCGCTGTCCCCCGCCGGGCCGCCGGCCAGCATCATCGCCCGCAGCAGTGCCTCATGCTCGGTGACGAAGCGTTGCAGTTCGGCGATGTAGAGGCGTGCGGTATCCGCGCGGCTGGCATCGTCCTGCGGCACCGGATGATCGGCATTGAAGCGTTCGAGATGCTGGCTGAGCGGGCGGAACACCGCTTCCTGGAACAGGGCGGCCTTGGACGCGAAGCTGCGGAACAGTTGCGCTTCGGTCGTGTCGGCAGCGCGGGCAATGGCGGCGGTCGTCGCGCCGGCATAGCCATGGCGGCGAAATTCCTCCTGCGCCGCCTGGATCAGCCGGCTGGCGACCTCCGCCGAGGATCGGCGCGGCCGCCGGACCGGCTTGCTAATGGCCTGGTCTGGGCCGCCGTCGTTCATGTGCGCAGGCGCGCTTCGGACAGGTCAAGCTCACGGGTGAGCTTGCGCCCGACCTCGCTGCCGATCTTGCGGCTGCGCAGCAGGGTGAGGAGGGCGGCGCGTTCCGCCGCGACGCCGACCATGCGGAAATCGCGGAACAGGGCGCCCTGCGTGCGCAGGCTGTCGGCTTCGGCGGCCCCCAGGGCCTCGATCCGCTCGCGATACAGATCCATCACGCGGGCCCCAGCCTCGGCATAGCGTTCGGCATGGCCATGGGTTTCGGCCAGGTCATGCTGATGCCGCTCGATCGCCTGGATCGCTGCCTCGGCGGTGACGATGCGGGCGGCGTCCTCTTCCGCGGCCTTGTTGGCTTCGGCCGGCATGTCGAGATTTTTGAGCAGCAGCGGCAGCGCGACGCTGGCCAGGATCAGCGACAGGATGATGACCCCGGCGGCCAGGAAGATGGCAAGATCGCGCGCAGGGAAGGGCGTGCCGTCGTTGAGCGCGAGCGGCAGGGTGAGCACACCGGCAAGGGTGATGGCGCCGCGCACCCCGGCGAAGGAGGTCGCCGCCACCAGCCGCCAGTTGGGCCGGCGCGGGCCATCGACGCCGCGATACTGGTTGCGCAGGATGGTGAAGCGCAGCGACAACCACACCCACAGGAAACGCAGCGCAGCCAGACCGACGACGATCGCGACCGTGTAGAGTGCCAGCCAGCCGGGTTCTGTATGGCCGGTCAGTGCGACCGTACGCTTCGCTTCGGCGAGGATGCCGGGCAATTGTTCGCCCAGCAGCACGAAGATGATGCCGTTCAGGGTGAACTGGATCGTGTCCCATACCGAATTGCGGCGCATCCGGGTTTCGGCCATCGCCTCGCGCGAGATTTCGGCGAAGGTCATGGTTACGCCGGCGGCGACGGCGGCCAGGATGCCGGAGGCATGGACATGTTCGGCCAGGATATAGGAGCCGAAGGGGATCAGCAGGCTGACCAGGATCTGCGATCCGGTTTCCTCGCCCCAGCGGCGCGTGACCCAGGCCTTGGCGCGTGACACGACCAGCGTGACGCCGACGCCGATCGCGATGCCGGCAAAGGCGAGCCAGAGGAAATTGAGCGCGGCATCGCCGGCGGAGAAGCTGCCGGTCAGTGCTGCGGCAATGGCGAAGCGCAGGCAGACCAGGCCGGATGCGTCGTTGAGCAGCGATTCCCCTTCGAGGATGTGCATCATGCGCTTGGGAATGGGCACGCGCGCGGCGATGGCGGACACGGCGATCGGATCGGTCGGCGAGACCACGGCGGCGAGCGCGAAGGCGACGGCGAGCGGCATCGCCGGGATCATCCAGTTGATGAAGAAGCCCATGCCGATGACGGTGGTCAGCACCAGCCCCAGCGCCAGCTCGACCACGGTCGAGGCGTCCTTTAGCAGTTCATCCTTGGGAATGCGCCAGCCGTCGAGGAACAGCAGAGGCGGCAGGAACAAGAGCAGGAATATTTCGGGATCGAGCGCGACCCTGTGCGATGTCGACAGGCCGATGATCGCGCCAAGGGCGATCTGGACCAGAGGTGTCGGGATCGAAATCGGCATCATGCGCGACAGGGCGCCACTGACGACGACAGCCAGCAACAGGAATAATACGACCGAAATGACGTCCAAATCTTCGCTCCAACTTATGTGTCGGGCGACCCTAGGCGGACGGATTGCCGATGGGCAAGCGCCGGGGACGAATTTTCCTTCGATTTCAGCACCGCAACGCGGCTGTCATGCAGCGGACCTAGAGGGTTGCCATTATTTGCCGTTCGGGGACGATTCGATGAATGCAAGCGTGGCAATTGGCGGGGCACGTCGGCCCGAGATGGACAAGGGGCTGGGCATGGCCGGCTCGATCGGCTTTGGCGCCGCCATCATCGCCGCGCTGATCTATGTCGTCTACAGCGTCTATAGCGATGCGACGGCGGTGGGCGTGGCACCGACCGCCTATCTGCCCTTCCTGCTGCTGTTCCTGGCCCTGCTGATCGCGCTTGGCTTTGAATTCGTGAATGGCTTCCATGACACCGCCAATGCGGTGGCGACGGTGATCTACACCAATGCGATGCCTGCCAATGTCGCCGTCGTTTGGTCGGGCTTCTTCAATTTCCTGGGCGTGCTGCTGTCGACCGGCGCGGTCGCGTTCGGCATCGTGTCGCTGCTGCCGGTCGAACTGATCCTGCAGGTTGGGTCCAGCGCGGGTTTCGCCATGGTATTCGCGCTGCTGATCGCGGCGATCCTATGGAACCTTGCCACCTGGTGGCTGGGCATCCCGTCGTCCAGCTCGCACACGCTGATCGGATCGATCATCGGCGTCGGCGTCGCCAATGCGCTGTTGCATGGCAAGAGCGGCACGTCCGGCGTCGACTGGAGCAAGGCGACCGAAATCGGCCAGGCGCTGCTCTTCTCGCCGCTGATCGGCTTTGGCCTGGCGGCGCTGCTGTTCGTGGCGATGAAAGTCCTGGTCCGCAACAAGGCGCTCTATCGCGAGCCGCAGAACGGCATGCCGCCGCCATTGTGGATCCGTGCGCTGCTGATCTTCACCTGCACCGGCGTCAGCTTCGCCCATGGCTCCAATGACGGGCAGAAGGGTATGGGCCTCATCATGCTGATCCTGATCGGCACGGTGCCGACCGCCTATGCGCTCAACCGCGCGGTGCCGGCGCGCTACACGACCGAATTCCACGCCAATTCGATTGCCGCCACAGTGGCGCTTGGCCAGCGCGCGCCCGCCATGATGCAGCCGGCCGAGGCGCGGGCGCAGGTGACGCGCTATATCGCTGACAAGCGCTTTGCCGACACGACCGTGCCGGCGCTGTCGGTGCTGATCGCCGATGTCGATCGGCAGGTGATGAATTATGGATCGCTGGCGCAGGTGCCGGCCGCTGCCGTCTCCAACATCCGCAACGACATGTATCTGGCCTCCGAAGCGATCAAGCGGCTGGGCAAGGAGAAAGCGGCAGGGCTGTCCGAAGCGAAGATGACGGCGCTGACGACCTACAAGGCCTCGCTCGATGCCGGCACCCGCTTCATCCCGACCTGGGTGAAGATTGCCGTCGCCTTTGCGCTGGGCCTGGGCACCATGGTCGGCTGGCGGCGGATCGTGGTCACGGTGGGTGAGAAGATCGGCAAGACGCATCTCACCTATGCGCAGGGTGCCTCGGCCGAACTGGTGGCGATGGCGACGATCTTTGGCGCGGACCATATGGGCCTGCCTGTTTCGACCACCCATGTCCTGTCGTCGGGCGTGGCCG
This sequence comes from Sphingobium sp. SG1, assembly GCF_057063145.1. Taxonomy (NCBI): domain Bacteria; kingdom Pseudomonadati; phylum Pseudomonadota; class Alphaproteobacteria; order Sphingomonadales; family Sphingobiaceae; genus Sphingobium; species Sphingobium sp. SG1. The sequence goes on from NZ_JBVVOJ010000002.1 coordinate 285,028, forward strand.
GCACGATGGCGGCCAATGGATCGGGTCTGCAGATGGCGACAGTACGCAACCTGCTGATGGCCTGGGTGCTGACATTGCCCTGTTCGATCCTGCTCGCAGGGCTGCTATATATGGTCTTCGCGCAGATCTTCTGATCGACAGGAGCGGCATATCGGCGACCGGAACGACCCGCTGATCCCCATGATATTACCGGTTCCGGGCATGGGGCCGGGGCTGATCTGGGGGCTGGACTTCGCGCCTGACGCGATCAGGCCGGTGGATCATTGCGATGGCGGGACGACGGGCGGCTTTCGCTGGCTGCACCTGAACCTGGCCGATCATGGCACGCGGCAATGGATCGAGGGGGCGGCGATGCTGCCCGAGGCGGTGCGCGAACTGATCCTGTCGCCCGATACGCATCAGCGGGCGCTGGTCGATGGCGACACGGTCGGGTGCGTCCTGCATGATTTTGAGCGGGATTTCGATGTGGCGGATACCGCGCGGGTGGGTGCGCTGCGCATGGCGTTGACGCCGACATTGATGCTGACCACCCGGCTGCATCCGCTGCGCTGCGCCGACATCGCGCGCCATCGGCTGGAGCGGACGAAGGGCGTGATCGGCGGTGCGCAGGCGCTGGACCTGCTGGTCGGCGCCATTGCCGAGAATATCGCCGATATCAGCCGTACCCTGTCGGCCGACATCCAGCGCGCCGAGGATGCCTTTCTGGAGGGGCATCATCCGCCCCAGCCCCGCGATCTGGTCGGCATTCGCCGCCGGCTGGCGCAACTGCATCGGTTGCTGTCGGGCGCGCGCGGCGTGTTCCAGCGGCTGGAACGGGACGAGGAACTGCCCGACGCGCTGCTGCCCACCGTCGAGAAGTTGACCCAGCGGTTGCAGGCGCTGGACGCCGACATATTGGAAGGACAGGCGCAATTGCGATTGCTGCGCGACGAACTGGACATACAGGCGGCGCAACGCACCAACCAGAATCTCTACATCCTGTCGATCATCACCGCACTGATGCTGCCGGCGACCCTGGTCACCGGACTGTTCGGCATGAACACCGGGGGCATGCCCTTTGCCGGTGCGTCGCACGGCACGCTGACCGCGACGCTGGTCGCGTCGGGGGCTGCTGGCGTCAGCTATTTTCTGCTGCGCTGGATGGGGTTCATGCGGCGCTGAACCGCGATCCATCGCGCCGACGATCTTGGGTTGGGGCCTCTCCTAAAACTGAATGATAGTGAATACTATCTATGTGCTGCCCGCCAGTGGCAGAGGAGAGGCGTGCCATCATGATCATCGAACCCGACATCCTGGCCTATCTGACTGACCTGGAGAGCGCGGTCGCCAATCTTGGCGACACCTGGCACCCCGACGATCCGGCCTATCGCGCGGATGTCTATCGCCAGACGATGACCAGCCTGTCCTACGCCTATTTCGCCTATTTCCATGCCACGCCGGAGCATCCCGATTGGGCACCCTTGTGGAACCCGGTCTATACGCTCCAGCCCAATCCGGACGATATCTACCTCCAATCGCCGATCCGCGGGGATCTGACCTACCGCATCGCCGGCAATCGGGGCAGCTGCAAGATATTGAGCTTCACCACCCAAAGGGCCTTGTCCGGCACGGTCGATGAAATGCCTCGCCCCAATGGCCATCATGAGGTGGACGACAGCGATCTGGGGCTGGAGCCGGGGGAGCATTTCGAACTGATCCTGAGCGCCCAGCGCCCAGCAGGCTATGCTGGCAAATGGGCGCCGATCGATCCCCAGGCGGGCGGGCTGATGGTGCGCTATCGCAGCTATGACTGGCTGAACGAGGTCGATCCGCAACTGACGATCGAATGTCTGGATCCGGTGCCGCCCAAGCCGCGCCTTTCGCCGGAGGAGATTGTCGCGCGCATCCGGGAAATGGCAAAATTCCCTGGTCGCAAGACGCGGCTTTATTATCCGATGCAGAATGGCGTGAAGGAGCGGGTTGGTTTCAACCGGTTCGAGCCGGTGCGGATGCCCGGCGCGCTCGCCAAGCAGGTCTACTGGCCGGCCTGCTTCCAGTTCGACGCCGATGAGGCGCTGATCATCGAGACCGACATCCCGGCCCATGCGCCCTACTGGAATATCCAGCTCAACGACCCCTATTTCAACGCGCTGGAATATGTCTATCGCCTGTCCAGCAGCAACGGCCATTATGCCAAGCTGAGCCGTGACGGCAAATATCGGGCCGTCATCGCGCTGGAAGACCCCGGCGTGCCCAACTGGCTCGATCCGGCCGGTTATCGCGAAGGCGGCATCTATGGCCGCTGGTATGATTGCGACAGCGCGCCGGTGCCGACCATCACGCGGGTGAAGCTGAACGCGTTGCGCACCCATTTGCCCGCCGACACGCCGATCGTCACGCCGCAGCAGCGCGCCGAGGAGTTGCGGTTGCGGGTGCGTGCCTGCCAGCGTCGGCGGCGCTGGTGAAAGGGAGGGGATTGCCAATGATATCGAACGGTTATGAACCGCCGCTACGCTTCGCCGCCGCGCTCGACCAGCTGCACGATCTGGTGACGGCCGAAACCGGCCATGATGATTTTGGCCCTGACGATTATCTGCCGGGGCTTCGCGTGCTGCTCCGGTCGATGGATTATGATCCGCGCTTTACTGCGGCGGGACGGCGCACCGCCTGGGGCCATGTGGTGGGCGTTCTGCGCGGCCGGGCAAGTGCGATCGCGGCGATGAAGGCGCATCCGGGCTTCGATGCCCGGCCGATCCTGCGCCCCGTCGTCATCACCGGAGTGCCGCGCACCGGGACCACGGCGCTGCATCGACTGATGGCGGTCGATCCGCGCTTCCAGGGGCTGCAAAGCTGGCTGCTCGATACGCCGCGTCCGCGTCCACCGGTCGAAAGCTGGCAGGACGATGCCGATTTCTGCCGTTCGGTCGCCTTGCTGGAGCGGCGCTATGTCGATGCGCCAGCCAAGCGGGCCGCGCATCATGTCGCGGCCGAGGAAGTGCATGAATGCTGCATGCTGCTGCGCCAGTCCTTTGTTTCCAACCTGTGGAGCTGCGGCTGGTCGGCGGCAAGCTATGACGCGTGGTGGTGCGCGCAGAGCGAGGCGGCGGGCTATGACCATTATCGCCGCTGTGTGAAGTTGATCGGCGCCAACGACCCGGACAAGCGCTGGCTGCTCAAAAATCCTGGCCATATCGAAAATCTAGACCTGCTCTTTGCCGTCTATCCCGATGCAAGGGTGATCCAGACCCATCGCGATCCGGCCAGGGCATTGCCTTCGCTCGTGTCGCTGCTGATGGCGGGGCATGGGGCGATGGAGGACGGGCGGGCGGCCGAGCGCGGCGCGCTGATGCTGGCACGCGAAACGGCCAAATGGTCCCATGCCGTGCGCAAGGCGGAAAAGGTGGCGAAACGCCATCCGGGCCAATTGCTCGATATCGTCCATGGCGATTTCCATGCGCAGCCCATGGCCGTGCTTGAGCGCATCTATGCCTTTATCGGCATGGAGATGCCCGATGCGACGCGCATGGCCATGGCACAACGGATCGCGGACAAGCCCGAGATGCAGCATGGCGTTCATCGCTATTCGATCGCTGACTATGGCATGAGTGCGCAAGAGGTGCGTTCGGCGTTTGGCGATTATGTGGCGCGCTTCGACCTGGCGGAGACAGGGCGGTGAAGGCGGCCATCTATCCGGGCGATGGCCAGCCGATCGTCATCGCCGACCTGCCCGATCCGCGACTGGCCATGGGGGAATTGCTGATCCGCGTCCACCGCTGCGGCATCTGTGGCACCGACCTGTCGATGACCAGGGGCGGCATGTGGGATTATGGCCGCGGCGTGCAGATCGGCCATGAATATGCCGGCGAAGTGGAGGAGGTCGGCGCGGGTGTCCATCGCTTTCGCGTTGGCGACCGGGTCTCGGTCATGCCCTCGATCGGCTGTGGCCAGTGCAGTCCCTGCCAGGAACATGGCAATCCGGTATTGTGCGGGGCAAAGCCGGGCGGCGCGATGCGGGGCTTTGCCGAATTTGCGGTGGTGCCGGCCGATGCGGCGGTGCGCCTGCCCGAAACCCTGTCCCTGGCCGATGGCGCGCTGATCGAGCCGCTGGCCGTCAGCCTGTATGGCGCGCGCTTTGCCGATATCCGTCCCGGCGACCCGGTGCTGGTACTCGGCGGTGGCACGGTCGCGCTCTACGCCATCTATTGGGCGCGGCGATTGGGAGCGGGGCGGATCGTGGTCCTGTCGCGATCCGACCGGCGGCGTGATCTGGCGATCGCCATGGGTGCCGATGCCTTCTTTTCTTTCGGCGACGAGGAAAAGGGGCAGGTGATCGAAGCGCTGGGCGGCGCGCCCCGGATCGTGTTTGAGGCTGTCGGGGTGGACGGGATGCTGGGGCGGGCAGTGAACCATGTCGCGCCATTCGGGCGGATCGTGTCGCTGGGCTTCTGCACGGCGCCGGATGCGATCATTCCGGCGCTGGCATCCTATAAATGCGCCAGCCTGCAATTTGCCGTCGGCTACCGCATGGCGGAATTCCTGCACATCGCCGACCAGATGGACAAGGGGCATGTCGACCCCAAGGCGATCATCAGCAATGCGATCGCGCTGGATCAGCTGCCGGCGATGATGGTGACGCTGCGCGGGACCAATGAAGAAACCAAGGTACATGTCCGTTGCGGCTAGACCTGGACGGCCACCGCCTTTCGCCCGTCGCCGCCGAACACGCGTAGATAGCGGTCGATCTCGGCCGGATCGCCGGTCGCCTTGGCGGGATTGTCCGACAGCTTCACCGCCGGGCGGCCATTGGCGTCCACCACCTTGCACACCAGTGAGATCGGATCGAGCCCGTCGGTTTCGAACGGGGCGCAGCCGCGAAAATCATTGGTGAGATTGGTGCCCCAGCCAAAGCTCATGCGCACGCGGCCATGGAAATGGCGATAGGTCGCTTCGATACTGTCGACATCCATGCCATCGGAAAAGATCAGCAGCTTGCTGCGCGGGTCACGCCCCTTTTCCTGCCACCAGCTTATGATCTGCTCACCCGCCTCGATCGGTGGCGCGCTGTCGGGGCGGAAACCGGTCCAGTCGGCCACCCAGTCCGGCGCGTCCTTCAGGAAGGCGGCGGTGCCGAACGCGTCGGGTAGGGCGATGCGCAGATTGCCGCCATAATGGGCCTGCCATTGTTCCAGCACGGTATAGGGTGCGCGGGCCAGTGCTGCATCGTCCGGCGCCAGTGCCGCCTGGACCATCGGCAATTCATGCGCATTGGTGCCGATCGCCTCCAGGTCGGCATCCATCGCCAGCAGCACGTTGGACGAGCCGATGAAGCGGTCGCCCAGACCTTCCTTCAGCGCCTCGACGCACCAGCGCTGCCACAGGAAGCCATGGCGACGGCGCGTGCCGAAGTCGGAGATGACGAGATCGGGCAAGGCGCTCAGGCGCTCGACCTTCTCCCACAGCTTGGCCTTGGCGCGGGCATAAAGCACGTCGAGCGCGAAGCGGCCACGCCCCTTCATCGCCGCGCGCGATCGCAATTCGTTGATGATGGCGAGGGCCGGAATCTCCCACATCATCGTCTCGATCCAGAGCCCGTGGAAGCGGAGCTCATATTGGCCGTCGACCTGGCGCAGCTCATATTCCGGCAGGCGAAAGTCCGCGAGCCAGGCAATGAAATCCGGGCTGAACATCTGGGTGCGGCCATAGAAGCTGTTGCCCGCCAGCCAGATCAGTTCCTTCTTGCCGAAGCGCAGCGACCGGGCATGGTCGAGCTGGGCGCGCAGTTCGCCTTCATCGATGATGTCGGCCAAGCGTACATGGTGGGTGCGGTTGATCAGCTTGAAGGTGGTCTGGACATCGGGATGCTGCTGCCGGATCATCTGCAGCATCAGCAGCTTGTAGAAGTCGGTGTCGAGCAGGCTGCGGACGATCGGGTCGAGCCGCCAATTATGGTTGTAGGTGCGGGTGGCGATATCGGTGAAGACCATGAAGAACCTGATGGACAGCAAAATTGACAGGGGCGTGCTGCACCGTTCCCCATGGAGATCATGATGGCAAGGCTGATGAGGTGATTATCGGCCGATGAAGTTCGGGGCGCGCTTGTCCCGCGCGGCGGCCAGTCCCTCGCGATGATCGGCGGTGGTGGCGAGCAAGGGCTGGACCATGAACTCGCGGTCGAGGAACTGGTCGAAGGAAAGCGTGGTCGCCTCGAATAATTGCTTGCTCATCGCCAGCGCGACGGGGGGCCCCTGTGCAAGGCGGGTGGCCAGGTCGATCGCCGCGTCTCGGACCGGTCGTTCCGCCTCGATCGAGAGGATGAGGCCGAACTGCAAGGCTTCGTCTGCGCCGAGCGTCCGGCCGCTATAGACGATTTCCTTCGCGCGCATCGGGCCGACCAGCCGGGTCAGTTGCCAGATGGCGCCGGCGTCGGGCGCATAGCCGATCCGGCCGAAGAGTTGGGCAAAGCGGGCGTTCGGGCTGGCGAGGATAAGGTCGCAAGCGAGTGCCAGGCTCCAGCCGGCGCCGACGCAGACGCCGTCGACCGCTGCGATGACGGGCTTGGGTATGGCGGCGATGGCGCGGATCATGCGGTGGAGCGCGCGCATCCGCTTGAGAAAAGCGGCACTGTCGGCGGCGCGCATTTCGCCGGTATCGGCGCCCGAGCAGAAATGGCCGCTAGCGCCGGTCAGGACGACCGCGCGAACCCCGTCATCCTGGGCCAGATTGTCGAACAGCGTGGCGATCTCGCCGCGCATCGCCATGGTGAAGGCATTGCGCCGGTCGGGGCGATCAAGCGTCACGATCGCCACTGCGCCGTCATGCTCCAGCCGAAGGGTCATGGCGTGGGCGTCCAGCCGAAGGACTGGCTGCTTTCCCGCTGCCATTTGTCGAACCAGGGGGTGAGCTGGCGGGCGCGGAAGTCCGGGGCGGCGGCGATATGCTGGCCGATGACCAGCGGGTCGGTGCGACCGTCCTGGGTGGCAGGCCATGGCGGCAGGCCGGGGCCGTTTGGATCGCCGCTGCGCACATAGTTCAGCATCCAGCCCGACATGGTCCTGGCGAGCGCCCGGCTTTCCGTATCGGCCGAGGGAGACTGGCCGAGCCAGAACAGGCGGTCGGCGCAATGGTCCGCGCCTGGCTTCGCGCTGCGCTGGTCGGGCGGCACGAAATCGAACTGATAGGCGCGTGTAGGCAGGCCGGCGCGGGCCGCCAGTTGGGTCATGCCGAGCGCCGCCGAGGTGAACAGGAAATCGGTCTGCACCTGGCGCAGCAATTCCGCCTCGTCGGACAGGCCGTAGCTGGCGGACACGGCCGACAGATCGATGCCGAAGCGGCGCGCCATTTCGGCCCGGCCAAAGCCCATCAGGCCAAAGACGCTGGCTTCGTTGCTGGTCGATCCGCTGATCAGCGGGACATGCGCGATCTGGCCTTTTGCGAACAGGGTGGAAAGGGGAGCAGGGAGCCAGCTGCCATCGACGGTTGCGCCAAAGTCCGGCGCGCCGCTGTCGCCGGCCAGCACCTGTGCGACGCTGAGCCTGCGCAGGGCAGCGAGCGATGGCGCGCCATCGCCGGTCACGCCGGTGCGCTGGGCAAAGGCCAGTCCCTGATCCTGCGCCTGGAGCAGGGGGCGGTTGGCGTTAAACAGGCCGCCGGCCGAATGGGCGCTGGCGCGCGCGAACAGGCTCCTGGCCATCGGCGTTGCCATCAGCGCATTGATGCTGGAGCCGCCCGCCGAACAGCCGATGATGGTCACATTGTCGGGATCGCCGCCGAAGCGGGCGATATTCTGCCGGACCCAGTGCAGCGCCGCGACCTGATCCATCAGCCAGAAATTGGCGGTTGCCTTGGGCGCTTCTCTTGTTAGCGCCGGGTGCGCGAAGAAGCCGAGCCGCCCGATGCGGTAATTGGGGGCGACAAGGACGACACCCTGCTTGACCAGCGGCGGCATGCCGTTGCGGAACGGCTCCCGACCCGAGCCGACGAAATAGGCGCCGCCATGGACGACGAACAGCACCGGCAATTGGCGGGCGCCAAGGTCAGGCGAGGCGACGTTGAGGGTCAGGCAATTTTCATCCTGGGGGAAGGCGGCGTCCTCTTTACGCCGCGGCTGGGGGCAATCGGCCGCAAAGCCTGTAGCGTCACGCTCGGTCTTCCAGGAGCGGACCGGTTGCGGTGCGCGCCAGCGATTGGCGCCGACCGGGGGCGCGGCATAGGGGATGCCGCCAAAGAAGCGGACATCGTCGCGGACCACGCCGCGGATCGGCCCGGACGTGGTGGACAATCGGGGTGGTGCCGAAGAAGGGGCGGCATTTCCAAGACTTGCCCATAAAGCGACGGCCGCGGCCGCGCAGGCGACAGGACGCTGCACCATCTCCATCATCCCCTCATCAATTTTGCTCTATGGTGCATAATAATGTTGGAGACGTTTATCGCTGTCAAGCGCGCAGGCGCGTTGACAGGGTCATGAATCTGCACCAAGGTGCAATATAAGGAGGCGCGAACAGGGGCGCACGGAGAAGGATGAGAACATGAAGGGAAGAGTGTCGACGGCCGTGGCGATCCTGGCCCTGGCAAGCGGGCTGGTCGCCTGCGGCGCGGACAGCGCAGCGCCGGGCGGGCCGACCGCCAACTGGTCCAGCTTTGGCGGCGACGACAAGGAGCAGCATTACAGCGCGCTCGACCAGATCAGCGCCGACAATGTCGGCAAGCTCGGCCTTGCCTGGTCCTACGACATCGATACCTATGACAGCTATACCCAGCCGCTGGCGATAGATGGCGTCCTCTATTTTGCGGTCGGCCTGTCGGTCGTCCATGCGCTCGACGCAAAGACCGGCAAGCTGCTTTGGCAATATGACCCCGATGTGGCGAGCCAGCCCGAGGCGAAATGGCGGATGCGCGCCGGCTGGGGTACGCGCGGCATCGCCTATAAAGACGGGCTGATCTATACCGCCACGCGCGAAGGCCGGCTGATCGCGGTCGACGCCAAGACCGGCAAGCCGCGCTGGTCGGTCCAGACGCTGGACGAGGCGGAAAATGGCTATATTACCGGCCCGCCATGGGTGGCCGGCGACAAGGTCGTGGTCGGCTTTGGCGGCGCGGATTACAGCCCCACCCGCGGCTATGTGACCGCCTATGATGCCAAGACCGGCAAGAAGGCGTGGCGCTGGTTCGTAGTGCCGGGCGATCCGGCCAAGGGCTTCGAGAACAAGGCGATGGAGGCGGCGGCCAAGACCTGGACCGGTGAATGGTGGAAGTTCGGCGGGGGCGGCACGGTGTGGCACGCCATGGCCTATGACGCCAAATATGACCGCATCTACCTCGGCACCGGCAACGGCTGGCCGTGGAATCAGAAGATCCGTTCGCCCGGTGGTGGCGACAATCTCTATCTCGCCTCGATCGTGGCGATCGACGTGAAGACCGGGGAATATGCCTGGCACTATCAGGTGAACCCGGAAAACAGCCACGATTTCAACGATGCGATGGATATCGAGCTGGCCGATATCGAGATTGGCGGCAAGATGCGGTCGGTGCTGATGCACGCGCCCAAGAACGGCTTCTTCTATGCGCTGGACCGCGAGACCGGGAAGTTCATCTCGGCCGGCGAGTTCGCCAAGCAGAATTGGGCCAAGCGGATCGATCCGGTCACCGGCCGGCCCGAGATCAATCCAGAGGCGCAATATCCGAATGGCAAGCCGTTCATGATGTACCCTTTCCCCAATGGCGCGCATGGCGTCCAGGCGATGGCGTTCAGTCCCAAGACGAACCTCAGCTATATTCCGGTGATGGAGGGCGGCCGCGTGTTCGTCGATCCGGCCAATGTGAAGGACTGGACTTACAAGCCGGGGATGATGGTCAATACCGGTCTGGGCGCGCCGCCGGCCAATCTGGTGCCGCCCGCTGCGGTGAGCAAGCTGGTCGCCTTCGACGTCGCCAACAACAAGGTCGCCTGGTCGGTGCCGCAACCTGGCGTGTTCAATGGCGGCATCATGGCCACGGGTGGCGGCCTGCTGTTCCAGGGCACCAATGACGGCAATTTCAACGCCTATTCCGCGACCGACGGGCGCAAGCTCTGGTCCTTCCCGGCGCAGAACGGCATATTGTCCGCGCCGATCAGCTATACGGTCGGCGGCAAGCAATATGTGTCGGTGATCACCGGTTTCCGCAGCAGCTTCCCCAACGTCCCCAACTGGGATTATCGCCAGCAGCAGCGCCGGGTTCTGACCTTTGCGATCGGCGGCACCAAGGCACTGCCCAAGTTCGAGCCGGTGGACGAGCCGATCCAGGATGATCCGGCCTTCACCGTCGACGCCGCCAAGGCCAAGGTCGGCGGCGGCATTTACAATAGCAGCTGCGTCATCTGTCATGGTGCGGGCATGATGGCGGGCGGCGCCGCGCCCGACCTGCGCAAGTCGGCGGTGCCGCTGGACGCGAAGACATTCAAGTCGGTGGTGCATGACGGGGCGCTGATGGCGCGCGGCATGGGCGCCTTCGAGCAGTTGAGCGACGCCGATCTGGAAGGGCTGCGCCATTATATCCGCCAGCGCGCGCGGGAAACCGCGCCCAAGGCAAACTGACCTCCCATGGCATCCGTCCCCTTGTGGCGGATGCTGCTTCGCCCCGCTTCCTTTCATTGGGAGGCGGGGCTCCTTGTCTGCGCCGAGCGGGGGCTTGCACAAAGTCCAGCCGTGCGGCATCAAATTTGCACGTTCATGCAATTGCGTTATGATCGTCGGTTACGTGCCCCCGCCGGGCGCGCCTCGGGGAGGATGAGCGAATTTGACGACGGACAAGGACATGGCTGACCTCAAGGAAAATGGCGATCGGCCGCAGACCTATTCCAGTCCGGCGATCATCGAACGCCGTCGCCGGATATTGGAGGAAACGCGCAAGGTGATCGCCGAACAGGGGATCGCGGCGCTGAGCATGAACGAGATCGGCCAGCGCGCGGGGGTCGCCAAGCGGACGCTCTACAACGCCTTCCAGACCCGCGAGCGCATGATCGCCACCGCGATCCAGGAATATTTCGACGAATATGTCAGCCGCATCGTCTATTCGAGCCCGCCCGGCACGATGCAGCATAATCTGGAGCGGATGATCTCGGTCGTCCAGCGCAACCGGAAGATCCGCAACTATATCAAGGCGATCATGGCGCTCTATTTCAGTTCGGATGTCGACCGCGACATCTGGACCGCGATGCACTTGCCGGCCATCCATCATAACAAGCAGTGGATCGAGGCGCTCGACGCCACGAAGCAGTTGCAACCCTGGGTGCAGGTCGACAAGCTGGTCGATGACCTGGTGCGCTTCGAATATGCGACCATCAACGATTGGGCGCAGGGCCGCATACCCGATGACGAGGTGATCGTCCGGCTGGTCAGCAGCTATCTGTCCTGCTTGCTCGGTTCGCTGAAGGGCGCGGCGCGCAAGGAAGTCGAAGCGCTGATCAAGGATATTGCCGAGCGCGGCATGGAGGCGCTGCCGATGTCGCCCAAGACCAAGACGAAAGCGGCTTGAATTTGCACCATGATGCAAATTTTCTTGCATCATGGTGCGCGCTTCGTCTAGGCATGCCCCAGGCCCGACATGGGCACCAGCATGGGAGAGTGAGATGAGCGCGCCGAGCGAAGACCCCGAACTGTTGTTCGAGTTGCGCGCGGATGGCGTGGCCGTCATCACCCTCAACCGGCCGCGCGCGAAGAACACCGTATCCTTCACCATGTGGGAGCAGTTTTCCGCCGCGCTCGACCGGCTGGAAAATGCGACGCCGGCGCGGATGCTGCTTTTGTGCGGGGCGGAGGGCTATTTCAGCAATGGCGGCGACGTGAAACTGCCGCCGGCGCGGGGCGAGGGGGCGTTGCGGCTAGCAGCGCGGCTGGAGATGGGGCAGCGGATCATCCGCCGGCTGCGCGCGCTGCCGATCCCGACCGTAGCGGCGGTGGAGGGCGGCGCCTATGGCGTGTCCTGGAGCCTGGCGATGGCCTGCGACATGATTTTCGCTGCTGACAATGCGCGGTTCGGTGCGCCATTCCTGGATTTCGGGCTGGTACCCGATGGCGGCGCGGCCTGGTTCCTGACCCGGCAACTGGGGCGGGCACGCGCGGCCGAGATCATCTTTTCGGGGCGGACATTGGAGGCGGCCGAGGCATTGAGCCTGGGGTTGGTCAGCCGGCTGGTGCCGCCGGGCGAGGCGGTCGCGCAAGCGCTGGCGCTAGGCGCGACGATCGGTGGTGGCAATGCCCATGCGGTCGAACTGACCAAGCGGCTGCTGGATCAGGCGGAAAGCGGCGACCTGTCGGCCAATCATGCGCTGGAACTGGTCTATTGCCATACCTGCCAGGCGGGGGAGGAAGTGCCCCGCGCCCGCGAGGCGTTCAAGGCACGCGCAGCGGCGAAGGCTGCCGCGAAGGGCGCAACTGGGGCGAAGGAATAAGTCATGCAGTTCGACATGCGCAGCCTGCCGATGGCGACCCGCTACAAGATCGTCAATTCGACCATCACCCCGCGCCCGATCGCCTGGATCACCACCAAATCCGAAGCGGGCGTGATCAATGCCGCGCCCTACAGCTTCTTCAACTGCGTCGGCACCGAGCCGCCGCTGGTGGCGCTGGGTCTGCTCAAGGAGCCGGTATCGCGCGGCCTGAAGAATACGGCGACCAACATCATCGCCACCGGCGAGTTCGTTGTGAACCTGGTGTGCGAGGATGATGCCGAGAAGATGAACCATTGCAGCGTCGATGCGCCGGCCGATGTCAGCGAGATCGACTATGCCGGGATCGAGACCGCGCCGTCGGTGCTGGTCGCGCCGCCGCTGATCGCCAGCAGCCCGGTCAGCTTCGAATGCCGCAAGGTCGCGGCGATGGACATCGGCACGATGCAGACGGTGATCATCGGCGAGATCGTCATGGCGCATATTCGCGACGAGTTCATCACCGATCGTGAGCGGGTCTATTTCGACACGCCGGCGATGAAATTGATCGGCCGCACCCATGGCAGCGGCTGGTATGTGCGCAACGGCGACAGTTTCCAGATGGACCGGCCGCGTTATGATCCGGCGCGGCTGACGGGCAAGGAATGAATTTGAACCTATAGTGCAATATTACTTGCGCTGCCGGGAAAAAGCGTGTCTGTTTCAAGGGAAAGGTCGGAGGCGCGATTCCGCGCACTACCGGCCAGATCCGAACAAGAGGCGGCGCAGACCGCCAAACAGGAGTGCGTGATGCCCGGCCCTCTGGACCATCTTGTCGTTATCGAGCTGTCGACCGAAATGCCGGTCGCGATTGCGGGCATGCTGCTCGCCGACCATGGCGCCGACGTGCTGAAGGTCGAGCCCAGGGGCGGCGCCTATTTCGCCCATGAGATGACCCGCAAGAGCTGGGACCGGTCCAAGCGCAGTGTCGAACTGGACGTGGCCGATGCGGACGACCGGGCAGCGCTGCGCGGACTGCTCGGCGGAGCGGACATCTTCATCCATGCACTGGAGGAGGGAGAAGCGAAGGCGCTTGGCCTGGACGGTGAGAGCCTGGCGCGCGACTATCCGGAGCTGATCGTGTCGGCGCTGACCGCCTATGGCGCGGACACGCCCTTTGCCGACCGGCCGCGCGGCGAGGGGCTGGCGGCGGCGCTGCTGGGCACGATGATCGACAAGTCCAGCCCGTTCCGCGAAGGGCCGGTCTATCTCGGGCATCCCGCGCTTCATTATGGTCAGGCGTTTCTGGGCGTGATCGGCGCGCTGACGGCGATCCGGGCGCGGCGGTCGAGCGGCAAGGGGCAGAAGGTGGAATCCTCGCTGCTCGACGCGATGTTGGCCCAGTCGCCGATGAACAATTGGTGGCAGGAAGAGGGCATTTCCTACATCAAGGCGGGGGATTCCGGCGCGGTCGATCGCTTCGGCCGGACCCGGCTGGTGACCGGCATGTTCGAATGCGGCGACGGCCTGTTCCTGCAGATACATACCGGCGGCCAGGGCGGCTTCAAGGCGGCGATGGACCAGCTCGGCTTTGGCGACCGGGTGTCGGTGGTCAAGGGCGCGGCGGAAATGTCGGTGCCATTGAGCGACGACGAATATCATATCGCCCGCGTCGAGATTTTCGATGCGTTCAAGGCGCGCCCGCGCGCCGAATGGATCGCGCTGTTCCAGGCAGCCGATGTGGCGGCGCTGCCGGTGCTGGAGCCGGCCGAAGTGCTGCTGGACGAGCAGGTGGAATTTGTCGGCCAGCGGATCGCGCTGCCGGACGCGGAATTCGGCACCATCTATCAGGCCGCACCGGCCGTGCGGTTCGATCGCACGCCCTGCGCCGCGCCGCGCCCGGCGCCGGCGATCGGCGCCGACAATGATGCACTGGCCGATCTGATCACGCGCAAGCGGGGCGAACTGGCGGCGGCGGGCAAGCCGCTCGACCGGCCGCTAGAAGGCATCAAGGTGGTGGACTTCTCTTCCTTCTTCGCGGTGGGCTTTGGCGGGCGGCTGCTGTCGGACCTGGGCGCCGACGTCATCAAGGTGGAGACGCCCGACGGCGACCAGATGCGGCCGCTGCCCGACTGTTTCGACGCGGCGCAGCGCGGCAAGCGCGATATCGTGCTGAACCTGAAGCAGCCCGAGGCGCTGGAGGCGGCGCTGAAGCTGGTGGCTGAGGCCGATGTCGTCACCCATAATCTGCGCCCCGGCAAGGCCGACAAGCTGGGAATCGGCTATGAGGCGCTGTCGAAGATCAATCCGCGCCTGCTCTATGTCTATCTGCCCGGCTATGGCTCCAAGGGGCCAAAGTCGCTGCTCAAGAGCTTTGCGCCTTTGGTGTCGGGCTGGACCGGCCTGCTCTACGAAGGCGGCGGCGCGGGCAATCCGCCGACCCGGTCGGTGTTCGGCAATGAGGATTATAATAACGGCTTCCTGGGCGCGGCGGGCATATTGATGGGACTGGAGCGGCGCGCGATCAGCGGCGTCGGCGACTATATGGAGATACCCCAGCTCCATTCGAGCCTGTGGACCACGTCCGAGCATTTCCTGGATGCCGACAAGCAGGTCGTCTACGGCTTCCGCCTCGACAAGGATCAGGCGGGCTATAATGCGCTCGACCGGCTCTATCGCACCAGCGACGGCTGGATCTGCATAGCCTGTCGGCAGGACGGGCGCTTCGCGGCGCTGGCGCAGGCGGTCGGTCAGGCCGGGCTGATCGACGATCCGCGCTTTGCTTCGCCAAAGGAACGGTCGCTGCATGACGCGGCGCTGCTGGCGGCGCTGGAGCCCTGGTTTGCCGACAGGACGAGAGCGGAGGCCTTCGCCCTGCTCGATGCGGCGGGTGTGCCGTGCGAAATACCGGCGGCGAAGAGCTGGGTGCGCGAGGCGCTGTGGCAGGACTGGGCGGTGACCAGCAACCGGGTAATCGAGAATTTCGATTCCATGTATGGCCATGTCCGCCAGTTCGGCAGCTTCATCCATCTGAGCGACACGCCGGGCCATGCGCGCAAGTCCGCGCCGCGGCTGGGCGAGCATACGCGGCAGATATTGGCCGAGATCGGCTATGCGCCGGACGCGATCGACGCGCTGATCGACAGCGGCAAGGCGATGCAGGCGGCGGACGTGACCGGCCGCATCCAGTCGCGCGTCTCGGCCGCCTGAACCAACAGCCAATAATCGGGAAGAGGAACCCAAAGGGTGCAGTTGAACCTTCGTTACGACATGAACCGGCCGGATTTCGGTGCGCCGCATCCCGTGCTTTACCGCACCGCGATCGAGCAGGCGCAATGGGCCGACAGACTGGGCTTCACCCAGGTGTTCCTGGCCGAGCATCATGGCGCGGAGGGCGGCTATTGCCCGTCCTCCATGGTGCAGGCGGCGTCTATTCTGGGGGCGACGGACAACATCGTCGCGCATCTTTCGGCGCTGGTCGTCACCATGCATGATCCGCTGCGGCTGGCCGAGGATCTGGCGGTGCTGGACAATATTGCGCCCGGCCGGGTGTGGCTGACCGCCGGCATGGGCTATCGCCCGCATGAGTTCGAGATGTTCGGCAAAGACATCACCAAGCGGCTGGCGATCATGAACGAGGCGATGGCCACGCTGAAGCAGGCCTGGACCGGCGAGCCGTTCGAGTTTCGCGAGCGCACCGTGCGGGTGACGCCGGCCCCGGCGACGCCGGGTGGTCCCAAAATCTACATGGGCGGGTCGACCGACAAGTCGGCGATCCGCGCGGCCAAGGGCGGCTATCAATATTTCCCCGGCCATCCCGACCTGTTCACCCTCTACAAGGAAGAGCGGGAAAAGGCCGGCTTCCCGCCGCCTGAGGAACTGCGCACGCCGGCGGCGAGCTTCCTCTATGTCTCCGACGATCCCGACCGCGACTGGCCGCTGGTGGCGCCGCATGTCGCCTATGCTACCAACGCCTATGCCGAATGGGCCAAGGAGCGCGGTACCGGCCAGACACGTTACCAGCCCGCCGAGACGATCGAGGGGCTGAAGGCGATGCCGAACATCAAGGTGCTGACGCCTGACGAATGTTTCGAATATCTCAAGGGGCTGGGCCGGGGCACCGCCGTCACCTTCCACGCGCTGCTGGGCGGGCTGGACCCCGAAGTGTCGTGGCGCAGCCTGCGCCTGTTCGAGAAGGAAGTGCTGCCGCGCCTGCGCGCCGAGCCGGGCCTGCTGGAAAATCCGGGAGAATGAGCATGGAAGAACGCAATCGTCGCGGCACGCTGGCTGCCATGCTGGCGCTGCCGATCGGCATGGCCGCCGCCGCCGAGGCATCGGCCGCGGCGCCCAGGGGAAAGGCAAGCGGCATGGACATGGCCCAGCGGCTGGACATCATCGAGTCCAAGCAGGCGATCACCGAACTCCTCTATGCCTATGCGCGGGCCAATGACCGGGCGGATGAGGCGCTGCTGCGATCGCTGTTCTGGCCGGAATCGACGCACAAGCATGGCAAGTTCGAGGGCAAGTCGTCCGATTTCGTCGGTTTCGCCTTCAAGATCGTGTCGACGCTGAAATATGCCTGCCACCACATCACCAATGTCTCGGTCGATGTGAAGGGAGACAAGGCTTTTTCCGAATGCTATTATTTCGCGCAGCATCGGCGCGACCGCAAGGAAGGCGGGGGCGAGGAGGATGTCTTCTTCCAGGGCCGCTATCTCGACGATCTGGAGCGACGCAATGGCGTGTGGAAGATCATCCGTCGCCGGGGCCTGTCCGACTATACCTCGCCGCCCGAACCGGCGCTGACGCCCTATGCCGACTGGCCGGCGGGACAGCATAGCGAGAAATATCCGAGCGACGATTATTACAAGATGCGCCAGCAGTTTCTGGGTAGCTGATCCGTGCGGGCGCTGATGTGCGAGGCGCATGGCGCGCCCGAGCAACTGGCGTTTCGTGATGTGCCCGTGCCCCAACCGGGGCCGGGCGAGATCAGGCTGGCGGTGCGGGCGGCGAGCGTCAATTTCCCCGACGCGCTGATGATCCAGAATCTCTACCAGACCAAGCCGCCCTTGCCCTTCATCCCCGGCGGCGAGGCGGCCGGGGTGGTAGACGCGATCGGCGAGGGCGTCAGCGGCTTTCGGATCGGCGACCGGGTGGCGGCGATCCCGTTCCAGGGCGCCTTTGCCGAGCAGGCGGTGGCGCCGGCCTTCCGCACCAGCATCATTCCCGACGCGATGGGCTTCGACGTCGCGGCCGGTTTCACCATGGTCTATGCGACGGCGCTGCACGGACTGCGCCAGCGCGGGCGGTTGCAGGCCGGCGAGACGCTGCTGGTGCTGGGCGCGGCGGGCGGCGTGGGACTGGCGGCGGTGGAGATCGGCAAGCGCATGGGCGCGCGGGTGATCGCGGCGGCCTCCAGCGCGGAGAAGCTGGATCTGGCGCGGGCGCATGGCGCGGACGAGACGGTCAATTATGCTGAGGTCGACATCAAGCAGGCGGTGAAGGCGCTGGCCGGGGAGCGCGGTGTCGATGTGATCTTCGATCCGGTCGGTGGCGATCTGGCCGAGCCGGCCTTTCGCACCATGGGCTGGGACGGGCGCTATCTGGTGGTCGGCTTTGCCGCCGGGACCATACCGGCGATCCCGTTGAACCTGCCGCTGGTGAAGACGGCGTCGATCGTCGGCGTGACATGGGGGATGCACAGCCGGCGCGAGCCGGACATCCATGCCGCTAATATGGCGCAGCTTTATGACTGGTATGAACGGGGCGGGCTGCGGCCGGCGATCGGCGCGCGGTTCGCCTTTGACGAGAGCCGGGCGGCGATCCGCTGGATCATGGATCGCAAGGCGCAGGGCAAGATGGTGATCGAGATGGCCTGATCGCGAGAGCGGAAGGACATGAGATCACCCCATGCCGTCATTGCGAGCGCAGCGAAGCAATCCACCGGCGCGAGATGGATTGCTTCGCTGCGCTCGCAATGACGAATCTCTTTTATCCCGTCGGCCAGTTGGCGAGCGGGGCGCCGGCGATGGCGGTGTGGGCCTGGACGATCATGCCCTTGCCGCGCGAGACCACATAGAGGGTGCGGCGATCCGGCCCGCCCCAGCAGAGATTGGTCGGCATGGCGATCTTTTCGCCGGCGGGATCGTGGAGGATGTCGACCTTGCGCCCCTGCGGCGTCAGCGCGACCAGCCGGTTGGAAAAGGGCAGGGTGATCCAGAGATTGTCGGCCATGTCGAAGGCGATGCCGTCGCAATAGCCGAGCGCCGCCTTTTCCTGCGGGGGCAGAGCCAGGATCGCCTTGACCGTCTGGTCGGGAATGACGGTGCCGAGTTGCGGGCCGAAATCCTGCGGGTCGGCAAGGGTGCCGTCGGCGTTGCGGCGCCAGCGGCGGATACGGCCTTCGGCGGTCAGCGAGGCATAGAGATGGCGCTCATCGCGGTCGAGGCAGAGGCCGTTGACCCCGCGCAGGTCGCGCGCGACGATCGCGGCGCTGCCGTCGGGCCGGACCATGTAGATGAACCCGGCCGGCGTGGTGGTGCCGATATTGGCGACCGGACCCCAACTGCTGTGCGTGCAATAGATGCTGCCGTCCCGCGCGGTGGCGGGACCGTTGGAGGCGACGAACTGGCGCCCCTCCAGTTCCGAAACGAGCGTTTCGACCGTGCCGGTTTCGAGGGTGATGCGCTGGAGCGGACCAGGCTGCTGCTTGAGCAGGCCCATATTGGCGACGATGACGCGGCCCTGCGTATCCACGGCGACGCCATTGGCGGCGAGGGGCGCGCCGACCTGCCGCAGCGGCTGGCCGGGCGTCAGCACGCCGATCGCGCCGCCGCTGTTGGACAGGAACAGGCGGCCGTCGGGGGCGCTGGCAACGCCCTCGGCATGGTCGAGCCCGTCGATGACCAGGCTGAAATCGGCCGGGGTCAGGGGCGCCGGGGCAGTGGATGCGCGCGGCGTGCCGGCGCGGGTGCAGCCGGCGAGCGCGAGCGCCGCGCCGCCAAGCATGGCCGTGCGCCGGTCCACCCGCATGTCAGCGAACCGGCGCAAAGCCGGCGATGCGGTGATCGCCCGCCTCGACCGGGCGGAAGCGCAGGCGCATGTCGCAGGCCGGTTCCACGCCGTCGTCATCGACCAATATGCCCGCGATCCGCACGCCCGGCGCATCGTCGGGTTCGAACAGGATGACAGTGTAGGGGACTTCAGCCTTGTGGTCGCCGGGCAGCAGGCTGCGGATCACGGTGGTGAAGCTATAGGCCTTGCCCTCCGGCGAGACCGGGCGCCATTCCAGCACGGCATCGGGCTTTCCGGGGACGACCTCGGGCGGATACCAGACCCATTCGCCGGTTTCCGCGTCGGCGGTGATGCGCAGTTCTCCGGCGTCGAGGCCGTCGTAGAAGCCCTGAAACAGCGGATCTTCCAGATGGACGGGATAGATGGGAATGCCCATGGTCAGTCCCTCGCAAGGATGGTGGTGGAATGATTATTGCCGCCCAGGCCCGCGACCGCGCAGAGGCGGGCGTCGGGCACCTGGCGGTCGCCCTCCTGCCCGCGCAGCTGGCGCACCGCCTCGATCAGCAGGTTGATGCCGGGGACATAGCCGCCCGACATATGGCCGCCGCTGGTATTGACCGGCATCCGGCCACCCGGCTTCGCATGGCCGGCGGCGTAGAAGCGCGCGCCTTCGCCGCGATCGCACAGGCCCAGCATCTCGGTCTGGACGATCGCCGAGATGGAGAAGCCGTCATAGACCTGAGCGAGGTCCAGATCCTTGGGGTCGACGCCGGCCATGGCATAGGCCTGCGCGGCGGAGTCCCAGCCGGGATAGTCGAAGGTGCAGGGTTTCTGCGTGAACAGCACGCCATGAGGGTAATTATTGTAGCCGATGCCGACGCCCTGCACCGATATTACCGGATGGGGCAGGTCGCGGGCGGCCTCCACCGCGCTCACCACATAGGCGCCGCCGCCATCGGTGGTGAGGCAGCAGTCGGCGACCCGCAGCGGGGTCGAGATCATCGGCGTCTGGCGATAGGCGTCGAGATCCATCGGATCGCGCTTCTGCGCGCTCGGCGTCAACGCAGCCCAGGCACGGTAGGTCATCGAGACGGAGGCCAGTTCCTCCTCGCTCATGCCGAATTCATGGGCGTAGCGATTGGCCATGGTGGCGAAATAGGTGGGCTGGCCGAAGAAGCCGGCGGGCATTTCTAGCCCGGCCTTCTGCGGCTCGCGCGCGTGGAAGCCATAGACGCCGCCCGGCTTGGTCGATCGGATGGCGTAGGGGACGAGGACATGGCGGGCGAGCCCGGCCTCGATCGCGAGCTGCGCCAGCCGCAGCGCGTCGCCGGTGGTGGCGGTGCCGCCCGCCGTGTCGGCAACGGCGGTGAAGCGCCGGGTCGCGGCGCCGATCGCATGGGCGACCTCTTCCGACGGATGGCCGACATATTTGTTGCTGACATGGCCATCGATATCGGCGGGGGTAAGGCCGGCGTCAGCGATCGCGGCTAGGCTGGCGCGGGTCATCATCTGCATCACCGTTTCCTCGCCCTTGCGCAGGAAAGCGGTTTCGCCAATGCCGGTGATGGCGATTTTATTGCCCTTCATCATGCGTCCTTGAACCCCTTGCCCTGTGCCACCAGTCGTTCGATCAGCGGGGAGGGGGTGAAGGCGGCGCCATGCGCAGCCTCCAAGGCCTTCAGCCGGTCGAGGACGGTGGGAAGCCCCTGGAGATCGGCCCAGAACATCGGGCCGCCGCGATATTTCGGCCAGCCATAGCCGGTGATCCAGACGATATCGACGTCGGACGCGCGCGAGGCGATGCCTTCGTCGAGGATGCGGGCGCCCTCATTCACCATGGCGAAGAGGATGCGATCCTGGATTTCCGCATCGCTGACGTCGCGGCGGGTAATGCCCTGTTTCGCGGCGAAATCCTCGATCACCTGCATCGCGACCGGCGAGGGGGTCTGCTTGCGGTTGTCGTCATAATCGTAGAAGCCGCCCTTGGTCTTCTGTCCGTGCCGGCCCATTTCGTTGAGGATCTCGCGGACATTGGCGGAGCTGGTCGTCTTGGGATTCCAGCCGACATCGAGCCCGACCAGGTCGCGCATCTGGAAATGGCCCATGGCAAAGCCGAAGTCGTACAGCACCTTGTCGACCGCCCAAGGCGTGGCCCCTTCGAGGATCAACTGGTCGGCTTGCGTATTGCGAGCGGCGAGGATGCGGTTGCCGACGAAACCATAGCCATTGCCGACCAGCACGCCGATCTTGCCGATCGTCTTGGCGAGCTTCATGGCGGTGGCGATGATTTCCGGCTTCGTGTCTTTGGTGCGGACCACCTCCAGCAGCTTCATGACATTGGCCGGCGAGAAGAAATGGAGGCCGACGACGGCCTCGGGCCGGCTGGTGGCGGCGGCGATATCGTCAATGTCGAGATAGGAGGTGTTGGTGGCGAGGATCGCGCCCGGCTTGGCAATCTTGTCCAGTTTGCCGAAAACCTCGCGCTTGACGTCGATCTGCTCGAACACCGCTTCGATGATCAGGTCGCAATCGGCCAGATCCTCCATCGCGATCGATCCGGTGAGCAGGCCCATGCGCGTGTCGACATCCTCGGGCTTCATCTTGCCCTTCTTGGCCGTCGTCTCATAATTGCCGCGGATGATGCGCAGGCCGCGGAACAGCGCGTCCTCGTTGGTTTCGACCAGGGTGACGGGGATGCCGGCATTGGCGAAGTTCATCGCGATGCCGCCGCCCATGGTGCCAGCGCCGATGACGCCGACCTTGGCGATCGGCAGGATCGGGGTGTCGGCGGGCAGGCTGTCGACCTTGGCGGCCTGACGCTCGGCGAAGAAGACGTGGCGCTGGGCGGCGGACTGGCTGTCGGCCTGTAGCTCGTTGAACAATTGCCGCTCGAAGGTCATGCCCTCGTCAAAAGGCAGGTCCAGGGACGCCTCGACGCAGCGGATGATCGCTTCGGGGGCGTTGAAGCCACGGAATTTGCGGGCATTGGCCTTGCGGAAATCGGCGAAGATTTCGGGCTTGCCGCGCGCCTCGTCCAGCTTTTCGGTGCGGTCGCGGACCTTGAGCAGCGGGCGGCCTTCATCGAGCACGCGCTGGGCAAAGGCGATGGCGTCGGCGCGCAACTGGCCTTCGGCGGCGAGTTCGTCGATCAGGCCCATATCCTTGGCGGCTTTTGCCGAGACCGGGCTGCCGGCGGTCATGAGGTCCAGCGCCTTTTCGACGCCGACAATGCGGGGCAGGCGCTGGGTGCCGCCAGCGCCGGGCAGCAGGCCCAGATTGACTTCGGGCAGGCCGCATTTGGCCGCGGGCACGGCGATGCGATAATGGGCGACGAGGGCGAGTTCCAGGCCCCCGCCCAGCGCCGTGCCGTGGATGGCGGCTATCACCGGCTTGGTGGCATTCTCCACCACCAGCTGCAGGTTGCGCAGCGTGGGTTCGACCGGCGGCTTGCCGAATTCGGTGATGTCGGCGCCGGCAAAGAAGGTGCGCCCTTCGCAGATCAGCACCATCGCGCCGACCGCCGGATCGCCGATGGCGGTCTCGACCGCGCTGGCGACGCCCTGGCGCACGGCGTTGGAGAGGGCGTTCACCGGCGGCGAATTGACCGTGATGACCGCGATGGAGCCTTCCACCGCATAGGTGACGACGTCATTGACCTTCATTCAAGCCTCTGTGCGTTTGGGCGCCCGGCTGGCCGGCAGACTGCGCGGCCAGCACCTGACGGGCGCGTTGGCGGAAATAATGCTGGAGCCCGGCGATCTCGTCGTCGGTCAGTTCCTGGAAGCGCGGCATGCCCCGTTCGCGCAATATGCCGTTGTGCAGCACATCCTTCATGCTGGCGGTGTCGAGCGGGACGCCCGACTGGAGCAGGTCCGGCGCGGCCCCGCCCGACACGGCGTTGGCGCCATGACAGATGGAGCAGCGCTGGCCAAAGACGGTGGCGCCGATGGCGGCCTTTGCCGGATCGACGGCGAAGGCGGGATCGTCGATCACCGGCATGTCGACGGGATCGACCTTGGGCAGCGCGGCCTTGCCATCGAGGGCGAAGGTCAGGACGCGCCATTGCTGGGTGCGGTAATTCCATTCGCGCGGCAGGCCGATGGCGGTTGGGAAGCGGGAGCCGGCAATGACCGTCACATATTGTTTGCCGCGGGCGCGATAGCTGATCGGCTGGGCCATCACCGCGGTCTGGGCGTCAAACGACCAGAGCGGCTTGCCGCTGGTGGCGGCGTAGGCGACGAACTTGCCGCCGGCATTGCCCTGGAACAGCAGATTGCCGGCGGTGGTCGCGGTGCCGCCGCCGCCGCGCAGACCGGGCATGGGAATGCGCCAGGCCTCGCGCTGCGTCACCGGGTTCCAGGCGAGCAGGAAGCTGGTGGCGGGGCGATCGGGGGTGACGCCGGGCGGCGGCGCGCCGGTGCCGACGCTGAGGCGCTGGCCATCGAGATGCTTCCAGCCCTTTAGTGGTTCGGCCGGGTCGATATAGACGCGGCCCTGATCCATCGTCGGGATATAGACGAGGCCGCTGCCCGGATTGAAGGACATCGCCTCGATATTATGGGCGCCGAAGGGCGAGGGATAGACGATCGCCGCCTTGCCGCCGGGATAGCGGGCGGCGGGGTTCTCGATCGGCCGGCCGCTCTTGACGTCGATGCCGCTGGCCCAGTTGACCGGCACGATGTTGCGGGCGGAGATCAGCTTTCCTGTGGCGCGGTCGATGACGTAGAAGAAGCCGTTCTTGGGCGCATGCATCAGCACGTCGCGCTCCTGCCCGTCGATCTTCAGCCGGGCGAGTTCCATGTCCATCGCCGAGTTGAAGTCCCAGGTCTCGCCCGGATTGGTCTGATAATGCCAGACATATTCGCCGGTGTCGGCGTCGAGCGCGACAATCGAGCAGAGGAAGAGATTGTCGCCGCCGCCCGGACTGCGGATCTTCTGGTTCCAGGGCGAGCCATTGCCGACGCCGATATAGATGCGGTTATATTTGGGGTCATAGGCCATGGCATTCCAGGCGGTGCCGCCGCCGCCATATTTCCACCATTCGCCGGTCCAGGTCTTGGCGGCCATCGCCATCGCCTTGTTCTCGAAGCCGAGCTTGGGGTCACCGGGCACGGTGTGGAAGCGCCAGAGCTGCTTGCCGGTCTTCTGGTCATAGGCGGTGACATAGCCACGGATCGGCGCGAAATCGGCGCCGCCATGGCCGATCAAGACCTTGCCGTTGAACACCCAGGGGGCGCCGCTGATATAGCGTTCGTCATCCTTGCCGATGGTCTGGGTCGACCAGAGCTTGTGCCCGGTGCGAGCATTGATGGCGATCAGCCGGCCGTCGATCGTGCCGACATAGACGGCGCCATTGTCATAGGCGATGCCGCGACTGCCCCAGGCGCCGCGCATCTTCTTGTCGGCGGCCTTCCAGCTTTGCGGATCATAGGTCCAGAGTTCATGGCCGGTGACGGCGTCGACCGCATGGACGACGCTGTAGCCCGAGGCATAATAGAGAATGCCGTCGACCGCGATCGGTGCGGTCAGGCTGGAGCCGCCGCCTTCGATATCCTGATACCAGGCGAGGCCGAGCCGGCCGACATTATGGTCGTTGATGTCTTTCAGCGGGCTGTAGTGATTTTCATCGATGCCGCCATAGCCGGGCCAGTCGGTGCCATCGCGCCGGGCCTGACCGGAGGGTGCGCAGGCAGCGAGCAAGGCGAGAAACGGCAAAGTGAGGGACGCAAGACGCATGTAGATCAGCCCCCGATCGTCCGGTCGGACGGCCAGAAGCGCTGGCGCAGCGCCTTCTTGTTGACCTTGCCCATGATGGTGCGGCCGATATCGTCGACCATCTCGTAGCCGCGCGGGCATTTATAGCCGGCGAGGCTGGCGCGGCAGAAGGCGTTGAGTTCGTCGGCGGTCGGTGGATCGGCCGGATCGCGCGGGATCACCAGCGCACGGGCTTCCTCCCCCATTTCCGCATTGGGGGCGGCGACCACGGCGATGTCAGCCACCTTGGGATGGCGCAGCAGCACATGTTCGGATTCCGCCGGATAGATGTTGACGCCGCCCGACACGATCATGTCGGACACGCGATCGGTGATGAAGAGATAGCCGGCATCATCGACATAGCCCATTTCGCCCAGGGTGAAGATGCCCGGCGCGATATGGGCGGCGGCGGTCTTTTCCGGGTCACCGCGATAGACGATGCCATGGCCGCTGGCGTCGCGGAAGTAGACCTGGCCGACTTCGTTGGCGCCCAGCACCGCGCCATCGTCTCCGTAGATAACGGTTTCGAACGGCGCCAAGGCGCGGCCGACCGATCCGGGGCGCTCCAGCCATTCGGGCGAGGTGATGAAGGTGGTGGAGCCGGCTTCGGTGCCGCCATAGGCCTCCACCAGCACCGGGCCGAACCAGTCGATCATCGCCTGCTTGACGGCGCGGGGGCAGGCCGCGCCAGTATGGGCGAGGCGCTGGATGCTGGAGACGTCATATTTTGCGCGCACCTCTTCCGGCAGGGCGAGCATGCGCTGGAAATGGGTGGGAACCATGACCGATCCGGCGACCCGATATTTCTCGATCAGCGCCAGCGCCTTTTCCGCGTCGAAATGCTCGACCGTGATGAGGCTCATGCCGCCGAACACGTTGCGGGCCATGCCGAGCGGGCCGGTGTGGTAGAGCGGGCCGACGGCGATGCCGGGCGATGGCGTAATGCGGGCGCGCACGGTTTCGGCGAGCGCCTGCACCGTGGCGACGCGCGGGAAATATTGGGGTGGGGTCTCGGTCGCCTTGGGCCGGCCGGTGGTGCCGGAGGTATAATGGAGATGGGGCAGCGGCGCGACATTCGGGTCCGGCTCGGCGGTCGAGGCGGCGGCAAGCCATTCTTCCCAATGAATGGCGCCTTCGCGATCGGGGCAGCGCCAGCCGATGACGGTGGCGACGCCGGCCTCGGCCGCGGCGGCGAGGCCGGCGTCCATGGTTTCGGGGCCGACCAGCAGGGCGACGGCGCCGCTGTCCTTGAGGATATAGGCAGCTTCGGATGGGGTGAGATGGAAGCTGACCGGGACGCTGGAAATGCCGGCCTCCAGACAGGCGACATAGGCGATCACGGTTTCGGCGCTGTTGGGCGCGAAGACGGCGACGCGGCGTTCGTGCAGGTCGAGGCCGTTCAAGGCGTTGGCAGCGCGGTTCAGCAAGTCATCCAGTTGCAGCCAGTCGAGCGAGACGCGCTCGTCCGTCAGCGCCATGTCGGTGCGACGGTCGGGCGCAACAGCCTGGAGGGTGAGAGACATGCAGCGTCCTTTCAGGCGGCCGGCGCGTGGACGGCACGCGCGGCGATGGTGGGGGCGAGGTAGCGCAGGGCCATGCGGAAGGAGAGCAGGGCGACGACCGAGCAGACGGTGACGACCACCGCCAGCGACTGGCCCAGCGCAGCTTCCGACCGGAAGACATATTGGCTGAGCGCGGCGACGATCGCCGGGCCGGCGCCCAGGCCCAATATGGTGAAGACGAACAGGAAGAAGGCCAGCATCCGCGCGCGGATCGTCGCCGGCGCGATCAGCCCCATGATCGAGGAGACATAGACCATGAAGGGCACGGTGATGAACTGCGCCACGCAGTAGCAGACCAGGAAGACATAGACGTTGGTGGCGAAGAACATATAGGCGATCACCGGCAGGAAGCCGAGGATCAGCCAACTGTAGAAGCGCAGATGCGCATCCGTCATGCCGCGCGTGAACAGGCGGTCGACGATCCAGCCGTTGATCACCAGCGACACTGCCGAAACGATGTTCATCAGGCTCAACGCCACGCCATATTGCACCGGCTTCCAGCCGAAATGCCGTTCGATATAGGCGGGCACCCAGTTGGTCATCGAATAGCCGCACATGGCAAGGCAGGAGGTGCCGACCAGCATCAGCGCCAGCAGCCGCCAGTTCTGGCGCACGAAGCCGGCGATCGCGCCCTTTTCCGCGACCGGGCGCGCGGCCCTGGTCGCGCCGCGGCGGCCGGGTTCGGGAAAGGTGAAGACCAGCAGGGCGATGAGCAGGCCGGGCACGCCGACCATCATCATCACCAGCTGCCAGGGCTGGGCTGGGCCATGGAAGGGAATATGGATGCCGCTACGCGCGGCGGCGAAGGCGATGGCGACGCCGCCCAGGGCAAATGCTGTCGCTGAGCCGACCTTGCCCGCCATCTGGAAGGTGGAGGTGGCGCGGGTCAGCAGGCGCGGCGGGAAGGCGTCGGCGATCAGCGAATAGGCGGCGGGCAGCAGCGCCGCTTCCCCCACGCCGACGAAGATGCGGCCGACCAGCAGCGCCTCATAGCTTTGCGCGAAGCCGCAGGCCGTGGTGGCGACGGCCCAGAGCGCGACCCCGCCGAATATGATCCAGCGGCGCGAATAACGGTCCGCAGCCCAGCCCAGCGGCAGGCCGAAAATGGCGTAGAAGATGGCGAAGGATGTCGAGGTGATCATGCTGACCTGCACATCGCTGAGCAGCAGATGCGCCTTGATTGGCGTGACCAGCATCGACACGATCAGCCGGTCCACCCAGGACAGGACATAGAGGCCGAACAGCACGGCCACCATCCACCAAGCTGTGCCCAGTTGCTGGGTATCGCGGCCGTCCGGGGCTTTCTCCTGGCTGGTCATTAGCATGATCCTTCCCTTCGCCCTCTTGCGTCTCTCAGCGTTGCGGCAGTGCGTTGAGTTCGGCGATCTTGAGCTTGCCGAGCTGGGCCATGTGGACCTCGTCCGGCCCGTCGGCGAGGCGCAGGTAGCGCGCGTTCATGAAGGCGGCGGCAGGCGGGAAGTCGCTGGCCATGCCGATGCCGCCGAACACCTGCATCGCCCGGTCGGCGACCGTCTGGGTCATGCGCGGGGCGACGATCTTGATCGCGGCGATCAGATCCTTGGCGACCTTGTTGCCATGACGGTCCATCGCGTCGGCGGCCTTGAGCGTCAGCAGCCGTGCCTGTTCGATCTCGCAGAAGGACAAGGCGATATCCTGGCGGATGCTGCCCTGGTCGGCGAGCTTGCGGCCGAAGGCGACCCGGCTGTCGACGCGGCGGGCCATATATTCGAGCGCGCGCTGGGCCTGGCCGATGAGGCGCATGCAGTGGTGGATGCGGCCCGGCCCCAGGCGGCCCTGGGCGATCTCGAACCCGCGTCCTTCGCCCAGGATCAGATTTTCCCTGGGCACGCGTACATCCTTGAAGACCATCTCGGCATGGCCGCCTGGCGAATGGACGGCGTTCATCACGTCGAGCGGGCGGACGATCTCTATCCCCGGCGTGTCGGCCGGGATCAGGATCTGCGAATGCTGCTGGTGGCGCGGCCGGTCCGCATTGGGGGTGCGGCCGAGCAGGATATAAACTTTGGTCAGCGGATCGAGCGCGCCCGAAATCCACCATTTACGGCCGTTGATGACATAGTCGTCGCCATCGGCGACGATCGTCGTCTCGACATTGGTGGCGTCGGACGAGGCGACGCCCGGCTCGGTCATGACATAGCAGGAGCGGATATCGCCGGCGAGCAGGGGCTTGAGCCATTTTTCCTGCTGCTCGGGCGTGCCGTAGCGGGCGAGCACCTCCATATTGCCGGTGTCGGGCGCGGAGCAGTTATAATATTCGGATGATCCGATCATCCGGCCCATCAGTTCGGCCAACGGCGCATATTCGAGGTTGGTGAGGCCCGGACTCCATGCCCCATATTCATGCGGCAGGAACAGGTTCCACAGGCCCGCTTCCTTCGCCTTGGCCTTGATCGTCTCGGTGCCCGGCCAGCGCTGCCACAGATGGGCGGGATCATGGTGGAAATGATCCCGTTCCTTCTCGATCGGATAGACATGGGCGTCCATGAAATCGGTGAGTTGCGCCCGCAGCGCCTGCACCTTGTCGGAATATTCGAAATCCATGCGATCGGTCCTTTTGGGAAATGGGGCGAAGGCGGGCAGGGGGATCAGGTCAGCGTGAGGCCGCCGTCCACGATCAGCGTCTGCCCGCAGATGTAGGTGGAGAGGGGGGAGGCGAGGAACAGCGCGACGCCGGCCATCTCCTCCACCGACCCGAAGCGGCCGAGCGGGATGCGCGACAGCGCGCGGTCGCGCCGCTCGTCATTGTCCATCGTCACCTTGGTCATCTTGGTATCGACCAGGCTGGGGGCGATGCCGTTGACGCGGATGCCCTCGCCCGCCCAGGCGATGGCGAGCGCGCGGACCAGATTGACCGCGCCGGCCTTGGACGCGGCATAGGCGGGGTTGCCGAAGGTCGCCTTGAACCCGCCGATCGAGCTGACGACGATGACGGCGCCCTTGGTGGCGGCGAGCGCATCCCTGAAGCGGTTGGAGATATGAAGGATGGAGTCGAGATTGACCGCCATCACCTTGTTCCAGCCGTCGACCTCGAACTCCTGGCGGCGATAGAGGACGGCGCCCTGCGAATGAATGAGGACGTCGAGCGCATCGAAGGGGGCGGGTGCGGCGGCGATCGCGGCGGGATCGCTGACATCGACCTGGGTATAGCCGATATTGTCGAGGTCCGATCCTTCCTCGCCGGCATAGTCGGCGGCGCTGGCGCGGGTACCCCAGACATGGACGCGGGCGCCGCGTTTCAGGAAGGCCTGGGCCATGCCATTGCCGATGCCGCTCGATCCGCCGACCACCAGCACCGTCTTTCCGGTGAAGTCCAGTTCATTGCCCAAGGGGGAACATCCTTCCTGCATGTCAGCGGATCAGCGCCTGGGCGCGGTCGAAAAGGTGGATGGCGCGGCTGTGCAGCCGGTCGCCGGTGTCGCGGGGTGCCTTGCCGGCGCAGGCGCGGGCATGGGTGCCCTCCAGCAGGATGCCGAGCTTGTAGCAGGCGAGGACATGATACCAGTCGATCGCCGACAGATCGCGCGCGGAGCCGGCGCCATAGCGCGCGACCAGTTCGGCGGGCGTCGGGAACCCGTCCCATGGCGTGACCGACACGGTGCTGGCGCCGCTGCCGTCGGGCCAGGTGGCCAGCACCCAGCCCAGGTCCAGCAGCGGATCACCGATCGTCGCCAGTTCCCAGTCGATGATCGCGGCAAGATCGCCGCTGTCGGGGCGGTACATGACATTGGCGAGATGATAGTCGCCATGCATGATGCCGGGCGTGAAATCGGCCGGGCGGTGCCGTTCCAGCCAGGCGGCGATGGCATCCACCGAGGGCAGCGCCTGCGGTCCGGTCCAGTCGGCAAATTCGCCATAGCCGGCAAGCTGGCTGCGCCAGCGATCGACCTGGCGACCGAGGAAATTGTCGGGCCGGCCGAAATCGGCGAGGCCCAGCGCCTGATGATCCAGCGCGCCCAATGCGGCGATGCCGTCGACCAGGGCCAGGCCCATGGCGTGGCGCATCGTGGGCGACCCGGCATGGGGCATGGGCAGCTGGCCGACCGGATTGAAGCCATCGACCGGCTCCATCAGGTAGAAAGCGACGCCCAGCACGCTTTCATCGCCGCAATCGGCGATCAGCGCGGGATGGGGCACATTGGTGCCGGCGATGGCGCGCAGCAGCCGCGCCTCGCGCCGCATCGTTTCATTGCTGTTGGGGCGGGGGTGCGCCGGCGGGCGACGGAAGATATAGTCGCGGCCGTCGCGGGTCAGGCGCAGCAGGATATTCTGCGTCCCCCCGGCAAGCGGCGTCACGTTGTCGATCGGACCGGAGCCAAGCCCCTGATCCGTCATCCACGCCGCCAGCGACTCGATGTCGACCGCTGATTCCACTTAGGCATCCCTCGCTTTTTTCGACTGTTAGCCGTCGATTAGGTCAATTGGATAATGCACTTGACGAACCATCATTGCAATGGGAAATTGCACTCATGGTCAGACTTCAACTCGCCAAGACCGAAGATGCCACCCGCGGATCCGCTGCCGAGCAGATCAAGCAGGTGGCGTTACGCCTGTTCGCCGAAAAGGGCGTCGATGGCGTGACCGTGCGCGAGATTGCGGCGGCGGCGGGGCAGAAGAATCACGGTGCCGTCAGTTACTATTTCGGATCGAAGGAGGCGCTGGTCCGGGCGCTGGTGATGGATGGGGCGATGGCGCTGGAGCGGGAGCGCAATGCGGCGCTCGACGGGCTGGAGGCGCAGGGCGGGCCGCGCTCGATCCGCGAAGTGGTGGAGATATTGGTCCGGCCGGTGCTGGCGCTGCCCGACAGCCATTATGTCCAGTTCATCGTCATCTTTGCCATGACCCATCGCGACATGATGCTGGATGCGATCGATCCGGCCTGGAACAATGCCTATGGCCGGTGCCTGGACCATTTGCGGGGGATGATGGCGGACCTGCCGGTGGCGCTGCAGAACCAGCGCTTCGTGTTCATGGGGGCTTACCTCAGCGCCGTGCTGTCGGCCCGGCAGCGCGCGCTGGCGGACGAGAGCCGGGCGCATCCGATGTGGGGCAGCGAGGCGAGCGTCGAGCATTTCCTGCAGACGCTGGTAGCGTTGCTGGAAGCGCCAGCGGACCTGCCGGCGGCGATGCTCAGGCAATTGGGACAACGCGGCGGCGCTATTCCGGATCGACCTGGCCCTGTCGGTTGAACCGGGGCGCAATCACAATCAGAACATAGAAGACGAAACAAGCGGAGCGGGATGATGGCAGTTACGGAAAGGATCGGCGAAGCAGAGCACGCGCGCACGGCAGAGCTGCTGGCGATGCCGCTGGCCGAACTGATGGCGCAGGCGGCGGCGCTGCGCGACGAAGGCCATGGCCGGGTGCAGAGCTGGTCGCGCAAGATCTTCATCCCGCTGACCCAGCTATGCCGTAATCTCTGCCATTATTGCACCTTCTCGCAGCCGCCACGGCCGGGCGAGAACGCCTATATGACGCGCGAGGAAGTGCTGGCGGTGGCGCGGGCGGGCAAGGCGGCGGGCTGCACCGAAGCGCTGTTCACGCTGGGCGACAAGCCGGAACTGCGCTTCGCCGCCGCGCGCGAGGAACTGGCGCGGCTGGGCCATGACAGCACCTTGTCCTATCTGGCGGAGATGGCGGCGCGGGTGCGCGACGAGACCGGGCTGCTGCCGCACATCAATGCCGGGGTCATGACCCGCGAGGAAATGGCCGGTCTGCGCCCGGTGTCGGTGTCGCAGGGGCTGATGCTGGAGTCGGTGTCCGACCGGCTCTGCCGCAAGGGTGGCGCCCATTATCGATCGCCCGACAAGGAACCGGCGGCGCGGCTGGAGACGATCCGGCTGGCGGGGGAACTCGCCATCCCCTTCACCACCGGCATCCTGATCGGCATCGGCGAGACGCGCGAGGAACGGATTGAGGCGCTGGAGGCGATCCGTGACTTGCAGGACGGCTATGGCCATATCCAGGAAGTGATCGTCCAGAATTTCCGGGCCAAGGAACGCACGGTGATGGCCAATGCGCCCGAGCCGGACATGGACGATCTGCTGTGGACGATCGCGGTGGCGCGGCTGATCCTGGGGCCGGAGATGAATATCCAGGCGCCGCCCAACCTGTCGGCGGCGGACTTCCCCCGGCTGATGGCGGCGGGGATCAATGATTGGGGCGGCGTGTCGCCGGTGACGCCCGACCATGTGAACCCGGAAGCGCCCTGGCCCGCGGTCGAGCGGCTGCGCGCCGCGACCGAGGGCGAAGGGCGGATGCTGGTCGCCCGGCTGCCGGTCTATCCCGCCTATGCGCAGGATAATGACCGCTGGCAGGATCAGGCGATGGTCCGCCATGTGCTGGCCCATGCCGATGCGATGGGCTTTGCGCGCGAGGATAGCTGGTCGCCGGGCATCGCGCTGGAGCCGCGCATCACGCGCCCGTCGGCGCTGCCGGTCGATCCCGCGATCGCGGCGATCGTCGACCGGGCGATGGGCGGGGCGCTGCTGGAAGAGGCCGAGATCGAGGCGCTGTTCACCGCGCGCGAGACCGACCTGGAGCATGTCTGCGCCAGCGCGGACGCGCTGCGGATGCAGGAGATGGGCGACACGATCAGCTATGTCGTCAACCGCAACATCAACTACACCAATATCTGCGCCTATAAATGCAGCTTCTGCGCCTTTTCCAAGGGCGACAAGGCGGAGGCGCTGCGCGGCAAGCCCTATGACCTGGACCTGGAGGAAGTGGTCCGCCGCACCCGCGAGGCATGGGAACGGGGCGGCACCGAAGTCTGCCTGCAGGGTGGCATCCACCCCCATTATACCGGCGACACCTATCTGAACCTGGCCCGCGCGGTGAAGGCGGCGGTGCCCGAAATGCACATCCACGCCTTTTCCCCGCTGGAAGTGTGGCAGGGGGCGGCGACGCTGGGCCTGCCGGTCGAGGACTTCCTGCGCCGGCTGAAGGCGGTGGGCCTCGACACGCTGCCCGGCACGGCGGCCGAGATACTGGATGACGAGGTGCGGGCGATCATCTGCCCGGACAAGCTGGACACGGCGCAATGGCTGGAGGTGATCGAGACCGCGCATCGCGTCGGCTTCACCACCACCGCGACGATCATGTTCGGCCATGTCGATACGCCGCGCCACTGGGCAAGGCACCTGATCCGCATCCGCGACCTGCAGCGGCGGACCGGTGGCTTCACCGAATTCGTGCCCTTGCCCTTCGTCCATATGGAGGCGCCGATGGGCGTGCGCGGCCAGTCGCGCCATGGCCCGACCTTCCGCGAGGTGCGGTTGATGCATGCGGTCGCGCGGCTGGCGCTGCACCCGCATATCCGGTCGATCCAGACCAGCTGGGTCAAGCTGGGGCCGGAAGGGGTGAAGGCCTGTCTGGAGGGCGGCGCCAATGACCTGGGTGGCACGCTGATGAACGAGAGCATCTCGCGTGCGGCGGGCACCCAGCACGGCCAGGAAATGCCGCCCGCGGCGATGGAGGCGCTGATCCGGTCGATCGACCGAACGCCCCGGCAGCGCAGCACCGCCTATGGCGGGGTGAGCGAGGATATCCATGCACGCGGAATGACCGCGGCGGAACTGACACCCATGGTCCTGACGCCCCCGCGCAAGCGGCGGCGCGAGGCCGATACGAACCAGGAGAGGTTTGAATATGCAGAATGAGGCTTTGGCGACGATCGCCGTGCTTGGCGGGACCGGCAAGGAAGGTGGCGGCCTGGCGCTGCGCTGGGCGCACAAGGGACACAAGGTCATCATCGGCAGCCGCACGGCGGAGCGGGCGCAGGAAGCGGCCGACGCGATGAACGCGACGCTGGGTGGCGGTTCGGTCGTCGGCGCGGCCAATCCCGATGCCGCAGCGCAGGCCGACATCATCGTGCTGGCCGTGCCCTATGCTGCGCAGCAATCGACGGTGAAGGATGTCGCCGATGCGCTGGCGGGCAAGATATTGATCGACGTGACCGTGCCGCTGGTGCCGCCCAAGGTCAGCCGGGTGCAGTTGCCCGATGGCGGATCGGCGGTCGAGGCGGTGCAGAAGATGCTGGGCGAGGGCGTCCGCGTCGTCTCCGCCTTCCAGAATATCAGCGCGCATCACCTGACCAAGCTGGACGAGGAGATCGAGTGCGACGTGCTGGTCTGCGCCGACGACAGCGAGGCGGCGGACCAGGTGGTCGCACTGGCGCAGGAAATCGGCCTGCGCGCCTGGAACGCCGGGCCTTTGTGCAATTCGGTTGTTGCAGAAGGACTTACGTCAGTCTTGATTGCGCTCAATCGGCGGTACAAGGTGCCCGGATCGGGTATTCGCATCACCGGAGTGTAAGCTGCATCCATGATAGTCGCACCGGCCGCCGTCACATTATCGGCCCTGAACGGGGTTCCCATGGTTGCGCCGGGCGACGATCTGTCGGCCATGCTGCTGTCGGCCTGCCATGCCAATGGCCTGTCGCTGCAGGATGGCGACATCGTCGTGCTGGCGCAGAAGATCATATCCAAGGCGGAGGGACGCGCCGTGCCGCTGGCCAGCGTGTCGCCCTCGGCCGAGGCGATCGATCTGGCAGCGCAATGCCACAAGGATCCCCGGCTGGTCGAACTGATCCTGTCGGAGAGCGAGAAGTTGATGCGGGTCCGGCCGGGCGTGCTGATCGTGCGCCATCGGCTGGGTCTGGTGCTGGCCAATGCCGGGATCGACCAGTCCAACATCGCGCAGGATGAGGATGGTGTCGCGCTGCTGCTGCCGCTCGATCCCGATGGCAGTGCTGCGGCGCTGCGGCAGGCGGTGCGTGAGGCGCAGGGCATCGACATCGCGGTGGTCATCATCGACAGCCTGGGCCGGGCCTGGCGCAAGGGCACCTGTGGCGTGGCGATCGGGGTCGCCGGCATGAGCGGTCTGCTCGACCTGCGCGGTGAGCCGGACCTGCATGGTCGGCCGTTGCAGACCAGCGAACTGGGCCTGGCCGACGAGGTGGCGGCCGCCGCCTCGCTGATCATGGGGCAGGCCGGCGAAGGCCGGCCGATCGTCGTGGCACGGGGCATTGCGCGGGGCCGCAACGAGGGCAGCGCGGCCGAACTGATCCGCGAACCGGCGATGGACCTGTTCCCGTGAGCGTGCTTGCCCTGGCCGGGGGCGTCGGCGGCGCCAAGCTGGCCAATGGCCTGGCCGGCGTCGTGCCGCTCGGCGCACTGAGCATTGCCGTCAACACCGGTGACGATTTCGTCCATATGGGGCTGCATATCTCGCCCGACATCGACAGCGTCACCTATGCGCTGGCGGGCATGAACGATAGCGTGCGGGGCTGGGGCGTGGCCGATGAAAGCTGGGCTTTCATGGACGCGACAAGGCGGCTGGGCGGCGAAAGCTGGTTCAACCTGGGCGATCGGGATCTGGCGACCCATGTGCTGCGTACCGCCTTGCTGCGCGAGGGCACGCTGTCTTCGGTCACGGCCGACATCGCCGCGCGACTGGGCATCGGGCCGGCGATCGTGCCGATGAGCGACGATCCGGTCCGGTCGATGATCGACACCGACCAGGGCGAAATGGCCTTCCAGGATTATTTCGTGCGCCATCAATGCGGGCCGCGCTTCCAATCGATCCGGTTCGACGGGGCCGCAGCGGCGCGGCCGAGCGCCGGGCTGCTGGCGGCGCTGGATGATCCCGCGCTGGAGGCGATCATCCTCTGCCCGTCCAACCCCATCCTGTCGATCGACCCGATCCTGGCGGTGCCGGGGGTGCGCGACAGGCTGGCGGCGCGGCGCGTGCCGTGCGTGGCGCTGTCGCCCTTCATCGCGGGACAGGCGGTCAAGGGGCCGGCGGCCAAGATCATGACCGAACTGGGTCTGCCGACGACCCCGGCGACGATCGCCCGCCATTATGACGGATTGATCGATGGACTGATGGTGGATGCTGCCGATGCGCAGGGCTGGTCCGACGATGGACTGGCGGTGCGCAGTGCCGACATCTTGATGCGCAATGCCGATCAGCAGCGGGCACTGGCCGCTCAGATGATCGATTTTGCGGCGGCGTTGCGGCGCGCGGCGCCATGACCCTGTCCATCCTGATCCCGGCCAAGAGCTTCGCGCAGGGCAAGAGCCGGCTGGCGGAGGTTCTGGGGCCACGGGATCGGGCGGCGCTGTGCCGGCAATTATTGGGGCATGTGCTGGCGGTCGCGCGCGATGCTGGGCTGGATGCAATCACCTATGTCGTCAGCGCCTGCCCGGAGGTGCGCGGTTTCGCGACCGAGCGGGGCGCGAGAGTTCTGGCTGAGCGGGAGCCGGGGCATGTGCCGGCGCTGATGGCGGCGATGCAGGCGTTGCCGGCCGATCAGCCGGTGCTGATCCTGAGCGCGGACCTGCCGATGCTGGCGGCTGCGGACCTGCGCGCGATGGTGCAGGAACCCGCCGATGTGGTGATTGCTACCGACCGAGAGGGGCAGGGAACGAATGCGCTGTTGCTGAAGCGGCCCGGCCTCATCCCGCTGCGCTTCGGGCCGAAGAGTTGTGCTGCCCATGTCGGGGAAGCGGGACGAGCCGGGCATCGCGTGTCGATCCTCCGGCGGCCCGGTCTCGCCGACGATGTCGACCTGCCCGAGCATCTCCAAATATTTTCCGTTGGTGCATAATTGCCTTGGTCCTGCCGAACGGGCGGGGTAAGACAATAAAACTGCATCTAGGTATATAATTGGAGGAGTCGGATGGCGGAGGCATATATTGCGGCCGTGGCGCGCAGCGCCGGTGGCAAGCGGGGCGGCAGGCTGGCGGGGGTGCATCCCGCGGATCTGGCCGGGCGCGTGCTGGCGGGACTGGTGGGCCGCAGCGGGATCGATCC
This sequence comes from Sphingobium sp. SG1, assembly GCF_057063145.1. Taxonomy (NCBI): domain Bacteria; kingdom Pseudomonadati; phylum Pseudomonadota; class Alphaproteobacteria; order Sphingomonadales; family Sphingobiaceae; genus Sphingobium; species Sphingobium sp. SG1. The sequence continues at coordinate 322,597 of NZ_JBVVOJ010000002.1, forward strand.
GGCCGCGATCGAGGATGTCATCATGGGCTGCGCCTGTCCCGGCGGCGAGCAGGGCGCGAACATCGCCCGCAACGCCGTGCTGGCGAGCGGCCTGCCCGAATCCGTGCCCGGCACCCATGTCGACCGCCAGTGCGGATCGTCGCAACAGGCGCTGCATTTCGCCGCCGCGACGGTGATGGCCGGGGTGCAGGACGTGGTGATCGCCGCCGGTGTCGAGAGCATGACGCGCGTGCCGATGGGCCTGCCCTGGACGCTGGCGGCCAAACATGGGTTCGGTACCTATCGCAGTCCGGGAATCGAGGCGCGCTATCCCGACACGCCGTTCAGCCAGTTTGGCGGGGCCGAGATGATGGCCCGCAAATATGGCTTCGACCGTGCGGCGCTCGACGCCTATGCGCTGGAAAGCCATCATCGCGCGGCGGCGGCGACGCAGGCCGGCAAGTTCGATGCGGAGATCGTGCCGCTGGAGGTCGAGACCGCCGAGGGCGAAACGCTGATCCACAAGGTGGATGAGGGGATCCGCTTCGACGCCAGCCTGGAGAAGATTGCCAGCGTCAAGCTGTTGCAGGAGGGCGGGGTGATTTCCGCCGCCAATGCCAGTCAGATTTGCGACGGGGCTGCGGCGCTGCTGATCGTCAATGAACGGGGCCTCAAGACCCATGGCCTGACGCCGCTGGCGCGGGTGCATGAAATGACCGTGCTGGGGCATGATCCGGTCATCATGCTGGAGGCGCCGATCCCGGCGACCGAGCGGGCGCTGGCGCGGGCAGGCATGACGCTGGGCGATATCGATCTTTATGAAGTGAATGAGGCGTTCGCGCCGGTGCCGCTGGCCTGGGCCAAGGCGCTGGGCGCCGATCCGGCGCGGCTCAACGTGCATGGCGGAGCGATTTCGCTGGGCCATCCGCTGGGCGGATCGGGCGCCAAGCTGATGGCGACGCTGGTTAGCGCGCTGCATGATCGTGGCGCGCGCTATGGCCTCCAGACCATGTGCGAGGCCGGCGGCATGGCCAATGTGACGATCGTGGAACGGCTCTGAGGGGGAAAGGATCGGCCCTTCCCCGGTGGCGGGGAAGGGCCGATCCCTTAATTGGCTTCGTCGAGCAGGCGGCGGGCGATGACCTGGGCCTGGATTTCGCCGGCGCCCTCGAAAATGTTGAGAATGCGCGCGTCGGCCAGCAGGCGGCTGACCTGATATTCGGTGGCGAAGCCGTTGCCGCCATGGATCTGCAGCGCATTGTCGGCGGCCGCCCAGGCGACCCGCGCGCCGATCAGCTTGGCCATGCCGGCCTCCAGATCGCAGCGCTTGTCCTCATCCTTGCGCCGGGCGGCGAAATAGGTGAGCTGGCGCGCGCCCATGATCTCCGCCGCCATCATCGCCAGCTTGTTGGCGACGCGCGGAAAGTCGAAGATCGGTCGGCCGAACTGCTTGCGGTCGAGCGCATAGGAAAGGCCGATGTCGAGCGCCGCCTGGGCGACGCCGATGGCGCGGGCGGCGGTCTGGATACGGGCGCTTTCGAAGGTCGCCATCAACTGCTTGAAGCCCTGGCCCTCGCACCCGCCGAGCAGATTGGCCGCAGGCACGCGGAAATCGTCGAAGCCGATCTCATATTCCTTCATGCCGCGATAGCCGATCACCTCGATCTCGCCGCCGCTCATGCCGGGCGTGGGGAAGGGGGCGTCGACGGTGCCGCGTTGCTTGGGCGCGATCAGCATCGACAGGCCGCTATAGTTGCGGGTGTCGGGATCGGTGCGGACCAGCAGGGTCATCACGTCGGCGCGGGCCGCATGGGTGATCCAGGTCTTGTTGCCGCTGACCCGATATTCGCCGTCGGCGAGCGTCGCGCGGGTGCGCAGCGCGCCAAGGTCGGACCCGGTATCAGGCTCGGTAAAGACGGCGGTCGGCAGGATCGCGGCATTGGCGATCTGCGGGAGCCAATGGGCCTTCTGCTCGGCGGTGCCGCCGGTCAGGATCAGTTCTGCCGCGATTTCCGACCGGGTGGCGAGGCTGCCGACGCCGATCCAGCCGCGCGACAATTCTTCCGACACGACGCACATCGCGGTCTTGCCCATGCCAAGGCCGCCAAACTCTTCTGGAATGGTCATGCCGAACACGCCCATCTCGCCCAGTTCCTGGACCAGCGGCAGCGGGATCAGCTCGTCCTTGAGATGCCATTCATGGGCGAAGGGCGCGACCTTCTCGTTCGACAAAGCGAAAAACTGATCGCGCACCATGTCGAACATCTCGTCGAGGCCGCAATTTTCCAGGGTCGCCCGGCCGCGTGCATCGACCAGATGGCCGGCAATGGCGCTCTTCACCGCCTGGCCGCCGCCGCTGCGGATGAGGGTACGCAGGGCCGGTGCGTCGAGCGCGGACAGATCGTCGGTAAGGTCGGTGGGGCGGATCACCTCGCCCTGGTTCATCGGGATGCCGCCCAGCATCTGCGCGCCATATTCGGCGAAGAGCAATTGGGCGAGCAGTGCCTCGATCTCGCCAAAGCCGCCCTGGGCGTCGAGACTGGCCGCCCAACTGGCGACTTCGCGCAGCATTTCGGCATAGGTGGCGAACCAGCCAAAGCCGTGGACGACATGCTGCTCGACATCGGCAAGGACGCGATCGACCTTGCCGCTTTCGTTGCAGATCCGCGCCTTCACATGCGGCCGGGCGGCGGCGACGAAGGCGTGCGCGGCATCGGCTGCGCCCGACAGCAAGGCCGGCAGATCGGGCAGGACCAGGATATTCTTGTCCATCTCCATGGTCGCGCTCATCCTTCCCCCGCCTGCTTCTTGTTCGCCGATGCCATTGCCTTAGCATCCAGTCCGCCGACCAGATTGCCGGTCATCAGCTGATTATGGGCATGGGCGAGATGGTGCATGTGGAACACGCTATCCATCACCTGCCGCTTGCCGCGCGCATCCTCGACGAAGTTGAACGCCTGCTTGGTCAGCGCCAGGCCGAACCGTTCATGCTGGGCGATCTCGGCGGCGATCTTGGCCACTTCCTCGCGCAGCGTTTCGCGCGGGAAAATCTCGTTCACCATGCCGAAATTATAGGCGCGCTGGGCCGGCATGCGGCGGCCGAGCAGCAGCAGTTCGCGCGCGACGCGGGTCGGCAGTTCGAAGGCATGGGCGAAATATTCGACGCCCGGCTGGGCCATGCGCTGCACCGGATCCTGGAAGAAGGCGTCTTCCGATGCGATGATGAGGTCGCAGACCCAGGCCAGCATCAGCCCGCCGGCGATGCAGGCGCCCTGCACCATGGCGATCATCGGCTTGGGGATGTCGGCCCAGCGCCGGCACAGGCCCAGATAGCCGTCCTGTTCCAGCACATATTGGCGTTCGGCGCCGCCCTTGTTCAGATGGTCCCACCACATGCTGGTGCGCGTGCGCGGCATGTGGCTGTCCTTGTCCGGGGTGCCGATGTCATGGCCGGCAGAGAAATGCTTGCCCTCGCCACCGAGCACGATCACCTTGACCCCGTCATCCTCGACCGCGCGCTTGAAGGCGTCGTCGAGCTGGCCGAGCAGCCGGTAATTCTGGGCATTGCCATATTGGGGGCGGTTCAGCATCACCCAGGCGACGCCGTCCACCACATTGTAGGTCACGAATTCGGGCTGCGCTTCTTCGGACATCGTCCTTCTCCCTCAGCGCGGCGGCATGCGCAGGCCACCGTCGAGCCGCACATATTCGCCGTTCCAATAGTCATTCTCGATCATCGCCAGCGCCATCGCGGCAAACTCCTCGGGCTTGCCAAAACGCTTGGGGAAGGGAACGGTGGCCGACAGCGCATCGCGCACCTTGTCGCTGGCCCGTGCCATCAGCGGCGTGTCGAAAATGCCGGGCAGGATCGCATTGACGCGGATGCCTTCGCCCATCAGGTCGCGCGCCATCGGCAGGGTCAGGCTGACGATGCCGCCCTTCGACGCGGAATAGGCCGCCTGGCCGATCTGGCCGTCGACCGCCGCCGCGCTGGAGGTGTTGATGATGACGCCGCGCGCCTTGTCCTCCAGCGGGTCGAGGCTGAGCATGCCGGCGGCCGACTTGGCACAGCAGCGGAAGGTGCCGATCAGGTTGATCTGGATGATCCGTTCGAACTGGTCGGTCGGGAAGGCCTTGATCTCGCCGGTCTCGCGGTCGCGGCTGGCGGTCTTGATGACATTGCCGGTGCCGGCGCAATTGACCAGGATCCGCTCCTGGCCATGCGCGGCGCGTGCCTTGGCAAAGCCGGCATCGACCGAGGCCTCGTCGGTGACATCGACCTTGCAGAAGGTGCCGCCGATGTCCGCCGCGACCTTCGTCCCGGTTTCCTCGTTGAAGTCGAACAGCGCCACCTTGGCGCCCTGCGCTGCAATGGCGCGGGCCGTCGCCTCACCCAGACCCGATGCCCCGCCGGTGACGATGGCGGCTACCCCCTGGTCGATCTTCATGCCTGTGTCCTCTCCTTCACGGGGCGTTGGGCGATCGCGCCGTCGCTCGTCAGCGCGTCGAGCGCGCCGTCGTCGAGGCCGAGCCATTCCCCCAATATTTCGCGGCTATGTTCGCCCACGCGCGGCGGGCAGTGACGATAATCGGCCGGCGTCGCCGACAGCTTGCCGGGATAGGCGACGGTCGGGATCTCGACCCCATCCTCTTCGCGGCGGTAGCGATGGACGGTCTGGCGGGCGTCGATGAAGGGATCCTCGAACACATCCTGGATGCTGTTGACCGGGCCGGCGGGGACACCCGCGGCCACGAAGCGCGCCATCAGGTCGTCGCGGGCGAAGGGGCGGACGATGTCCTGCACCTTCGCCTCGATCGCGTCGCGGTTGATGAGGCGCTGGGCGCTGGTGGCGTAGAGCGGATCGGTGCCCAGTTCGCCATGGCCCATTTCCGTGCAGAAGGCGCGGAACTGGCGATCATTGCCGATCGCGATGATCATCATGCCGTCGGCGACCTCGAACGTCTTGTAGGGGACGACGGTGGGATGGCGATTGCCCAGGCGTCCGGGCACGATGCCGCCGACCAGCCAGTTCATCCCCTGATTGGCGAGCATCGCGATCTGGGTATCGAGCAGCGACACGTCGATCTGCTGTCCCTCGCCCGTGCGTTCGGCATGGCGCAGGGCGGCGAGGATCGAGACGGTCGCGAACATGCCGGTCGACAGGTCAGCCATGGCGACGCCAGCGCGCAGCGGGCCGCCGTCCTCTTCGCCGGTGATGCTCATGAAGCCGCCCATGCCCTGGGCAACGAAATCATAGCCGCCCCGGTCGGCATAGGGGCCGGTCTGGCCGAAGCCGGTGATCGAGCAATAGACGAGGCGCGGGTTGATCGCCTTCAGGCTGGCATAGTCGAGACCGTATTTGCTGAGGCCCCCAACCTTGAAATTTTCGACCAATATGTCGGCTTCCGCCGCCAGCCGACGGATCAGCTCGGCGCCCTGCGGCGTCGCCAGGTTGATCGCGGCGGAGCGCTTGTTGCGGTTGCAGGACAGATAATAGGCGCTGGTGCCGATTTCCGGCTGGCCATCGGCGCCGGTCAGGAAAGGCGGCCCCCAGGCGCGGGTGTCGTCGCCATGGCCGGGCAGTTCGATCTTGATGACGTCGGCACCGAAGTCGGCGAGTATCTGGGTCGACCATGGCCCCGCGAGCACGCGCGACAGGTCGAGAACCTTGATCCCTTCAAGCGCGCGGCCGCTCATCGGCTGCCCGCCTTGTCCGTCATGACCGCTGTCATCGCCATCCGCTCCTGTCCCCGTCTATCTGCTGCATCGGTTGATGATTCTGATAGCGGGTGCAGGAATGGAGGGCAAGAATTATTGCACTATGGGATACTTTTGGTGCTATTTCTTGGTGGCGCCGGCGAGATAGGCGAGCAGGTTGGCGCGATCGGCTGGGTTGGGCAGGCCGGCAAAGACCATGCGGCTGCCGGGGACGGCGGCGCTGGGCTTGGCAAGGAAGCCGTCGAGCGACTTGGCATCCCAGCGGATCTTGGCCTTCTGCATCGCCGGAGAATAAGTGAAGCCGGGGACGGTGCCCGACGTGCGCCCGAATACGTCCGAGAGCGAAGGGCCTAGCTTCTTCACGCCCGGATCGACCGAGTGGCAGACGGCGCAGCGGGCGAAGACCGCCTTGCCCTTGGTCGCATCGCCCGTCTGGGCCAGCGCCGGGCCGGTGGCCGCGACCGCCATAGCGAACATCATCACGCGCGAAACATGCTTCATCGACATCCTCAATCCTCTTCCCTTCTTCTCTGGTCAAAATCTATACCAGTGTGCATAAATAAGCCAATAGCCGTCTGAGTCTGAACGGCGGTTGAAGCGGGAAGGATGCGGAAATGGCCGAGGGCGGACCCATGGCGAACCATCGGTTCGGGCCGGGCGGGATAGCGCTGGCGTTGCTGGTGAACATCATGTTCGCGCTCAACGTGATCGCGATGAAGGTGGTTGTGGATGCGACCGCGCCGCTATTGTCGGTGGCGCTGCGGATGGGGACGGTCTTCCTGATCTGTGCGCCGGCGCTGCGTCCGCTGCCGGGCCGGACCGGCTGGCTGATGCTCTATGGCTTCCTCAATGGCGGGCTGTTCCTGCTGCTGCTGAACCTGGCTTTGTTCATGGCGACCAATGTCGGGGCGCTGGCGATCGCCGGGCAATTGAGCGTACCCTTCTCGCTGCTGCTCGGCGCGCTGCTGCTGGGCGAGCGGCTCAACCGGCGCAAGATTGTCGGCGTGCTGCTGGCCTTTGCCGGGGTCGTGGCGCTGGTGTTCGACCCGCATATCCTGGCGGAGGTGCCCGCCGTGTTGGTGATGGCCAGCGCGGCGATGGTGTGGGGCGGCGCGACCCTGGTGCAGCGCAAGCTGACCGGGGTGAGCGTGATGAACGGCCAGGCGTGGAACGGGCTGATGGGCGCGGCGGTGCTGGCGCCCTTTGCCCTGATTTTCGAGCGGCCCGCGATCGCGGGGCTGGCCCATCTCGGTTGGGTGCCGACCGGCTGGTTCGCCTTTTCCTGTCTGGGCGCGACGGTGCTGGGCCAGGGGACGCTCGCCTGGCTGCTGCAACGCTATCCGATCTCGACCATCATGCCGTTGATGCTGGCATCGCCGGTGATGTCGACAGTCTTTGCCTCGCTTTATTTCGGCACGCCGATCACCATCGGCATGATTGGGGGCGGCACCGTGGCGCTGCTGGGCGTGACGATCATTGCCTTCTCGCCCGACCGCAGGCCGGTCGACTGACCATCAAAAGAATGAGCCGGCGTCGCATGCCTCGACGCCGGCCCAGGGGGCTTCCGAAAGGCGGTGGTCAGACCGCCCGTTCGAAGATGGCGGCCAGGCCCTGACCGCCGCCAATGCACATGGTTTCCAGGCCATAGCGGCCGTCACGCCGCTGCAGCTCGCGCAGCAGATTGGCGAGGATGCGTCCGCCCGTCGCGCCGATCGGATGGCCGAGCGAAATGCCCGATCCATTGACGTTGAGCTTGTCGCGATCGTCCCAGTTCCAGCCCTTGAGGCAGGCCAGCACCTGCGGCGCGAAGGCTTCGTTGAGTTCGACCAGATCGATGTCGTTCCAGCCAAGGCCATTGCGGGCGAACAGCTTTTCGACCGCCGGCACCGGACCGATGCCCATGCGCGAGGGATCGCAGCCCGCCGCCGCCCAGCTGTGCAGCCAGGCCATGGGTTCAAGGCCCAGTTCATCGAGCTTGTCCTCCGCGACCACCAGACAGGCGGCGGCGGCATCATTCTGCTGGCTGGCATTGCCGGCGGTGACCACGCCATCCTTCTCGATCGGTTTCAACAGGGCGAGCGATTCCGGCGTGGCGTCGGCACGAATGCCCTCATCCATGGCGAAGATCAGCGGATCGCCCTTGCGCTGCGGCACCGCGACCGGGACCAGTTCGTCGTCGAACTTGCTGGCGGCCCAGGCGGCTGCGGCGCGCTGATGGCTCATCGCGGCATATTCGTCGCAGGCCTCGCGGCTGATGTCATAATCCCTGGCGAGATTGTTCGCCGTCTCGATCATGCCACTGATGATGCCATAGCGGGCGATCGGCTGCGACATGACGCGGCCGCGGGTCAGGCGGTCATGGAACTGGGTCGATCCGGAACGGGCACCCCAGCGATGGTCCATCGAATAATATTCGACATTGGACATGCTCTCGACCCCGCCGGCGACGACGATGTCGGCGGCGCCGGTCTGGATCCGCATGGCCGCATCGATCACCGCCTGAAGCCCCGATCCGCAGCGTCGGTCGAGTTGGACGCCGGGGATGCTCTCGGGCAGGCCGGCGGCCAGCGCCGACCAGCGGCCGATGCAGGGCGCCTCGCCATTGCCATAGCCCTGGGAGAAGACGACATCGTCGATCCGTTCGGGATCGATCCTGGTCCGCTCCATCAAGGCCTTGATGATGACCGCGCCCAGATCGCCGGCGCTGAAGGATTTGAGCGAACCGCCATATTTGCCGACGGCGGTGCGGATTGGGGCGACGATGGCGGCTCTGCGCATGCGATGTCCTTTGCGGAAATGGGGAGGATCAGGCGGCCGCTTCGGCCTGGCGGATCATCTGCTTGGCGATGATGGTCTGCTGGATCTGGCTGGTGCCCTCATAGATGCGCAGCAGCCGGACATCGCGATAGAAGCGCTCGACCTTATACTCGGCCATATAGCCGGCACCGCCATAGATCTGGACGGCGCGGTCGGCGATCCGGCCGACGGCTTCGGAGGCGTAATATTTGAGCGCGGCGCATTCCAGGCTGACCGGCTCGCCGGCGTCGAACTTGGCGGCGACCGACTGCATCAGTGCTTCGGTGGTCAGCATGTCGACCTTCATGTCGGCAAGCATCGCCTGGACCAGCTGGAAATCGGCGATGCGCTGGCCGAACTGCTTGCGTTCCATCGCATATTGCAGGGCCATGTCGATCAGCCGCTGGCACATGCCGAGCGCGACGGCGGCGATATGGATGCGGCCGCGATCCAGCACCTTCATCGCGGTCTTGAAACCGCGACCGGGCACGCCACCAATGATGTTGGCGGCCGGCACGACGACATCGTCCAGGATCACGTCGGTGGTGATCGACCCCTTCTGACCCATTTTCTTGTCGGGCTTGCCGAAGCTGATGCCGGGCGTGCCGGCGGGCAGGATGAAGGCGGAAATGCCGGCCGCGCCCTTCACGTCCGGTTCGGTCCGGGCCATCAGTGTGAAGACGCTGGCGCGGGGCGCGTTGGTGATGAAGCGCTTGGTGCCGGTGATGCGGTAGGTGTCGCCGTCGCGGATGGCGACGGTGCGCAGCGAACCGGCGTCGGACCCAGCCTCCGGCTCGGTCAGGCCAAAGCTGGCGATCGCCTCACCGGTGGCGAATTTGGGCAGCCATTCGCGCTTCTGTTCCTCGGTCCCATCCATGACGATCCCCTGGCTGCCGATACCGACGGTGGTGCCGATGACCGAGCGGAAAACGACCGACGCGCGGGTGATCTCGCGGATGATCGCCGCTTCCTCCGCCATGGTGCAGCCGATGCCGCCAAATTCCTCCGGCACGGACAGGCCGAACAGGCCCATGTCGCGCATCTGCTGGATGATGGTTTCGGGAACCGCATCCGCTTCCTCGACGGCGTCCTCGGCCGGGATCAGCTTTTCACTGACGAAGCGGCGGACGGTGGTGCGGAACAGGTCGAACGTCTCGGCGTCCATGAAAAATCTCCTCTCAATATCCGATGTCGGCGACCATGGCGTCGCTGCCGTCGCAGCGGATCGCGCGGCAGCGGCCGGCTTCATCCTCGCGCAGCAATACCGGCTGGCCGGCAAAGACCGGCGCGACCGCGCGGAAGGCGAAGCGGGTCGGGCTGCGGCCCCCGCCGCGGGCATGGCCGAACAATCTGGCGGCGGTGAAGGGGCCGTGGATCACCAGGCCGGGATAGCCCTCCTCGTCGGTCGCATAGGGCAGGTCATAATGGATGCGGTGGCTGTTGAAAGTGACGGCCGAGAAGCGGAACAGGTCGACGCTGTTTGGCGCCCAGTTCACATCATCGGGGGCGCCATCGAAGGCGGCGGGGACGATCGCGGGCGTCGGTGCGCCGGTGTCGCGATAGACGATGGTCTGCACCTCGCTCACCCGTTCGCGATCGGCCTGGACGATGCTGTGGCCGACCTTCACGAGGACAAGCTCGCCGCTGCGGCCACTCTTGTGGGCGATGTCGAGCACGGTCGAGGTGCGGGTCGCTTCCCAATCGAGCATCAGGGGCGCGTGAAACTGCATCTCGGCGGCAGCGAACATGCGGCGGGGCAGGCTGATCGGCGGCAGGAAACCGCCGCGTTTGGGATGGCCGTCCGGGCCGATCTGGTCAGCGGCGGCAACCGGCAGGAAAAAGGCCCAATGGGCCAGCGAGGGCTGGACCGCCTCGACATCGAGCGGCTCGCCGATGGCGGCGGCGAAGCGGCGCAGCGCTTCCCGGTCGAGCATCTCGGTCCGGCTTTCGGTCCTGCCGACCCATGTCTGCCAACGGGCGATATCGGATGGGGAAAGGGTCATGCGACCAGTCCTTCGTCATGGAGGCGGCCGATCGCGCCGCTGTCGAGGCCCAGCAGCTCGCTCAATATCTGGTCGCTATGTTCGCCAAGGCGCGGGGCCGCACCGACGGCGCCGCGCGCCTCACCGGCCAGCGTGCCCGCCGGGCCGGATGTGGGGTAGGTGAGGCCGCTGGGATGGGCGATCGTCTCGAACAGCGGATTGGCGGTGAACAGCCGTTCGTCCTGCGTCACGGCCTGATGCAGCGACTGATATTCGCCCCAGGTGACGCCGCCCGCGTCGAAGGCGGGCTTTAGCGCGTCGCTGCTGCGCGCGGCGAAGGCGGCTTCGAACAGCGGGAAGAGCCGGGCGCGATGGGTGAAGCGGGCGCCCTCATCCCTGGCGAAGTTGGCCCCCGTTTCGCCCTCGATCGCGGCGATCGCGTCGCCAAGGTCCAGCGTCTTGAGGAGGCCGGTCCATTGGCGCGGGGTGATGGCGACGACGATCAGCCTCTTGCCGTCGGCGGTCAGGAAATCCCGGCCGAAGGCGCCGAACAGGTCATTGCCCATGCGTGGCCGGTCGCCGGCTGACAGCACTTCGGCGACGGAGCCGAGATGCGACAGGGTTGAGGCCGCGAGGTCCGACAGGGGCACGCGGATTTCCGCGCCCTGGCCGGTCGCGCGCCGGCGCAGCAGGGCGGACGTCATGGCGAAGGCGGCATAGGCGCCGCCCAGCAGATCCCAGGCCGGCAGGACATGGTTGACCGGACGGTCATCGTCGGCCGGGCCGGTCATCATCGGCACGCCAGCGGCGGCGTTGATGGTGTAATCGACCGCCGGTGATCCATCGGCCCAGCCCATGACGCGGACGCTGATGATGTCGGCACGGCGTGCGGCCAGCGCCTCATGGCTGAGGAAGCCCTTCACCGGATAATTGGTGAGGAACAGGCCGGCATTGTCGCCCTGCGCGGTGGCGATGGCGACCGCCAGTTCGCGCCCTTCGGGGCGGCCAAGATCTATCGCGATCGATTTCTTGCCCTTGTTGAGCCCCTCCCAATAGAGGCTGGCCCCGGAGGTGGCGACCGGCCAGCGACGATAGTCAGGGCCGCCACCGATGGCGTCGAAGCGGATCACCTCCGCCCCCATCTGTGCCAGGTGCAGGCCGCAGGACGGGCCGGCGATGAAGGCGGCACCTTCGACCACGCGCAGGCCCTTGAGCATGTCGTACATGGAATTCCCCCTAGCCCAGCCTGACCATGGTGCGGCCGATATTGGCGCCCGAGAACAGGCCCCAGAAAGCGTCGAGCGCCTTGTCGATGCCATCATAGACGGTTTCGGCCGAGGCCATCTGGCCGGCCTGGCTCCAGAAGGTCATGCGTTCCAGCATCTCCGCCTCCAGATCCATATGGTCGAGCGCGATATAGCCCTGCATGCGGATGCGCTTGGTCATCAGCATGGTGAGGTTGCGCGGCACGGTCGGCGCGTCGGTGACATTATATTGCGAGATCATGCCGCAGATGGCGAAGCGCGCGAAATCATTGGCAAGCGACAGGGCGGCCTGAAGATGATCGCCGCCGACATTGTCGAAATAGACATCGATGCCGCTGGCGCCGATCGCCTTGACCTCGCGGGCGAGGGCCTTGGTCAGGTTCGGCTCCGCCTTGTAATCGATCGCGGCGTCGACCTTGAGCACATCGCGCAGGAAGGCGGTCTTGTCCGGGCCGCCGGCCGATCCGATCACCTTGCATCCCATGTTGCGGGCGATCTGGCAGGCGATCGATCCGACCGCGCCGGACGCGGCCGACACGAAGACGGTGTCGCCCGGCTGCAACTCCGCAATGCGGATGAGGCCGGCATAGGCGGTGAGGCCGGTCATGCCGGCGAAGCAGAGATAGGCCTGGGGCGGCAGTGCCTGGCGATCGCGATGCTGGAGCGCGGTGCCGGGGGCATTGAACGCTTCGCGCCAGCCAAGCCGGGAAAAGACCAGTTCGCCGGGCGTGAAGGCCGGATCGTTGGAGGCGATTACTTCGCCGATCGCCGGTCCCTCCATCGCCGCGTCGAGCGCGAAGGGGGGCACATAGCTTTTGGCGTCGCTCATCCGCCCGCGCATCGCCGGGTCGACTGCCATCCAGAGATTGCGCACTTGCACCTCGCCGGGGCCGGGCGGTGGCAGAGCCTGTTCGACGGTGGCGAAATCCTCCGCCACCGGGGCGCCGATCGGGCGGCGCTTCAGCTGTATTTCGCGCGATGGCATGATCATCGGCCCCTCAATAGCCATTGAGCCGCGCCCAGCGCTCGCGGTGCCAGGCGGTGCTGCCATGGCATTGCTCCGCGACGCGGGCGCGCTTCAGGTAAAGGCCGGCATCATGTTCATGGGTCATGCCGATGCCGCCATGCAACTGGACCATCTGCGAGGATATGCGGTGCAGCGTTTCGCCGGCGGTCGCCTTGGCGAGCGAGGCGAGGGCGGGGAGCGCAGGATCATCGGCATCGATCGCCGCCAGCGCGGTTTCGACCGCCGATCGCGTCAGCTGCAATTCGCCGAACAGTTCGGCGGCGCGATGCTGCAGCGCCTGGAAGGAGCCGATGATCGCGCCGAACTGGACGCGGGTCTTGAGATAATCGAGCGTGATGTCGAACGCCTGGGTCGCACTGCCCAGCATTTCGGCGGCGATGCCGATCGCGGCCCGATCGCGGATCGCGTCGATCAGGTCGGCGGCCTTGCCGATTTCGCCGAGAACATCGTTGACAGCGATGTTGACACTATCGAAGCGATATTGGGCGGGACGGCGGGCATCGATCTGGTCGAGCGCCAGCCGCTCCAGCCCGGCGCTGTCGGTCGGTACCAGGAACAGGGTCAGGCCATCGCGATCGCCCGGCGCGCCGCTGGTGCGCGCGGCAACGATGGCGAGGTCGGCGATCATGCCGTCCTGCACCGGGCGCTTGGTGCCGGACAGCTGCCAGTCATCGCCTGAGGCTGTGGCCGCCAGCGCGGTGCGCTCGGGAGCATGATGCGGCCCTTCGTCGAGCGCCAGCGTGCCGATCAGCGATCCGTCAGCGATGCCCGGCAGCCAGCGGGCCTGCTGCTCCTGCGTGCCGGCAAGGCGCAACGCGGAGGCGGCGACCAGCGCGGAGCTGACCAGCGGCGAGGCGGCCAGGGTGCGCCCCAGTTCCTCGATCACCAGGCCAAGGCTGAGATAGCCGAAATCGGCGCCGCCATGGTCTTCCGGCACGATGATGCCGCACCAGCCCATCTGCGCCATTTCGGCCCAGGCCTCGGCATCATAGCCGTCCGATCCGCTGAGACCGCCGCCGCCATGATCGTACAGGCCGCGCAGCGCGGTCGCGGGCAGGCGGTCGCGCACCCATTCCGACGCCATGTCCTTCAGCATCGTCTGTTCTTCGTTCAGCACCGCCACGGCGCGTCCTCCCGCATCCTGTCTTTTCTCTCGTCCTCGCCCATGCTCAGCCCGGCAGGCCCAGCGTGCGCTTGGCGGTGATATTGTTTTGCACCTCGTAGCTGCCGCCGTAGATGGAGAAGGCCTTGCTGTGCAGCCAGGCGCGCGTCGCCTCCTTCTCGGCCGCACTATAGGGATCTCCGGCCCAGCCCAGGCCATCGGCGCCCATGATCTCGACCAGCAGCTCGGCCCGTTCCTGGATGATGCCGGACCACAAATTCTTGAGTGCTGACACGCCATGGCTGGGGCCGCCATTCTTCGCTTCGGCTGCGAGCCGGCGAACGGTTGCCATATAGGCTTCATGCCGCATCGCATTGCGCACCAGCCGGGCGCGCAGGTCCGGGCTGTCGATCCGCCCGAGCGCGTCCGTGCCCAGATAGTCATGGGCCAGCGGGGCGAGGGGGGTGATGTCGGCCTTCACCTCCGACAGGCTGTTGCGTTCGAACTGCAGCAGCCGCTTGGCGATGGTCCAGCCTTGGTTGACCTCGCCCACCAGATTGCCCTTGGGCACCTTCACATCGTTGAAGAAGACTTCGCAGAAATGGGTCGATCCGCTGATGAGGACGATCGGCCGGGCCTCGATCCCTTCGGATTGCATGTCGACCAGCAGGAAGCTGATGCCGCCCTGCTTGCGCTCCGTATCGGTGCGGACGAGGACGAAACACCAGTCGGCCTGGTCGGCGCCCGATGTCCAGATCTTCTGCCCGCTGACCAGCCAATGGTCGCCCATGTCGATGCATTTGGTCTGGAGCGCGGCCAGGTCCGATCCCGCGCCGGGTTCGGAAAAGCCCTGGCACCAGCGCCGTTCATGGCTGGCGATAAAGGGCAGATGTTCCAGTTTCTGCGCTTCGTCGCCATATTCCAGCAAGGTCGGGCCAAGCATCATCGTGCCATAGCTGCGGATCGGGTTGAAACCGCCGATCGCGGCCAGTTCCTCGCCGATGATCTTGCCATGGGCTTCGGTGAGGCCGGCGCCGCCATAGCGCGGCGCCCAGGTCGGCACGCCCCAGCCCTTATCGGTCATCCGCTGGCGCCAGAGCTGATAGTCGGCATTGGCGGCGGCGGCATGGGCGTCGCCCTGGAAGAGCAGGCCGGGCACATTGGTCAGCGCCGGCGGAAAATTCGCCTTCAGCCAGGCGCGCGCCTCCTGCCGAAATTCTTCTCTATCGATGGGCTCCATTTCCGCCATCCACTCACATCCCTGTTCTGCTCGAAAGGCGAGCGCGCCGTCCGGGTGTCACCCGTCGGGCTGCTCGCGGCTTTCGGATGGCCGCTTGCGATCCATGTCCGATTCCTTAGGTCAATATTGCACAGGTGGCTAGTTATATTTTGCACTCAAGGATAATTTTCATCCGCAACGGAAATCGCGAATTTTGCGTAATGTGGCGGAAAAGCGTGGAAATGCGGTGGTGCCCGTGCGCCGCGCACGGGAAAATATCGTAACGACGATTGTCCGATTGACAGCCGGCGGCGTGCTCATAAACTATACCATAATGCAAAATTGATAAGGCCGGTCCGCCGTGGCGCGAGAACTGGCTACCGCTGCAGGAGAGCGCATTATGGAAACCATGGCCGCCCGTCCGATCCCGGCGCATGTGCCGCCCGACATGATCGGCAATTTCAGCCTGTTCAGTTCGCCGGGGCTGGAGCCGACGCCCAATGGCGATCCGCAGGCGGCGAGCGCGGTGGTGCATGACGGGCCGCGCATCTTCTATTCGCCGGTCAACACCCGCGACGGCAAGGGCACATGGGTCATCACCCGTGCGCAGGACCAGCGGCGGGTGCTGCAGGATCCAGAAACCTTCTCCAGCCATCGCAGCATCTTTGCCTCGGCGCTGGGCGAAAGCTGGCCGATGATCCCGCTGGAGCTGGACCCGCCCGAACATGGCAAGTTCCGCTCACTGCTCAACCCGCTGCTGTCGCCCAAGCGGGTGATGGCGCTGGAAACGGCGGTGCGCGAAAGGGCGAGCGTGCTGATCGACCGGATCGCGGCATCCGGCACCAGCTGCGACGTGATGACCGATTTTGCCTTCCCCTTCGCGGTCAATATCTTCCTGCGTTTCCTGGGCCTGTCGGACGATAGGCTGGACGAATTTGTCGGCTGGGCCAATGACCTGTTGCATGGCGACAATGTGAAGCGGCCGGCGGCGGCGCGCACCATCGTCGCCTTCATCGACGAGCTTTCGGCCGATCGGCGCCGGCAGCCGGTCGATGATTTCATGTCCTTCCTGGTGCAGTCGCGGATCGACGACCGGCCGCTGACCGACATGGAGATCAGGGGCACGGGCGTGCTGCTGTTCATCGCCGGGCTGGACACGGTGGCGGCCGCGATCGGCTTTGACCTCAACTATCTGGCGCGGCATCAGGCGGACCAGCAATGGCTGCGCGACGATCCCAAGCGGATCGTGCTGGCGGCGGAGGAATTGCTGCGCGCCTATCCGACGGTGCAGATGATCCGGGTCGCGACGAAGGACGTGGATTTCGAGGGCGCGCCGATCCGCAAGGGCGACTATGTGTCCTGCGCGACGATGATCGCCAATCGCGATCCGCTGGAATTTGCCGATCCTGCGCGCATCGACCTCGCCCGCGAGGATAATCGTCACACCGCCTTTGCCTATGGGCCGCATCGCTGCCTGGGGTCGCATCTGGCGCGGCGCGAGATCGTCGTGGGGCTGGAGGAATGGCTGAAACGCATCCCGACCTTCCGCATCAAATCCGGCACCGCGCCGGTCACCTATGGCGGCCATGTGTTCGGGATCGAAAACCTCATCCTCGACTGGTCGCAGGAGGATGCGGCATGAAGATCATCGTGCATCGCGAGAAATGCCAGGGCCATGCCCGTTGCTGGGCGATGGCGCCCGATATCTTCGAACTGGATGACGAGGGCTATATCATGCCCGGCGACATCGACGTGCCGGAAGAGCAGGAAAGGCTGGCCTGGATGGGCGCCAAATCCTGCCCCGAACGCGCGCTCGACATCCAGAAATGAGAGCCTCCCTGCTGGCCCTTGGTGGCCTTGTCGCGCTGGCATCCGGCCCGGCTATGGCGGCGGAACTGCGCCCCGACCAGATCGCCTTTCGCGATATCTATCGCGAACTGGTGGAGACCGACACCAGCGCGCCGACGGGCAGCTGCACCGTGGCGGCGGGCCGGATGCTCGATCGGCTGCGCAGGGCGGGCTTCGGGCCGGACCGCGCCGAGGTCTTCGTGCCGGAGGGGCATGAGAAGGATGGCGGCCTGATTGCCCGGATCGAGGGGAGCGATCCGCGCGCTGCGCCGATGCTGCTGGTCGATCATATCGATGTGGTGGCGGCCCGGCGCGAGGATTGGCCGCGCGATCCGTTCCGCCTGACCGAGGAGAAGGGCTATTTCATCGGGCGCGGGGTGATCGACGACAAGGCGCTGTCGGCCATCTGGATCGACAGTCTGATCCGGATGCAGGCGGCAGGATTTCGTCCCCGGCGCACGATCAAGGTGGCGCTGACCTGTGGCGAGGAAAGCAGCGATGCGGTGAACGGCGTCGACTGGCTGCTGCGCAACCGGCGCGATGCGGTGCAGGCGGGCTTTGCCCTGAACGAGGGCGGCTATGGCATCAGCGACAAGGATGGCCGGCCGATCGCCCTCTATCTGGCGGTGGGCGAGAAATATGCGCAGAGCTTCACGATCGAGGCGCGCAACAGCGGCGGCCATAGCAGCCGCCCGCGTTCCGACAATGCGATCTATGACCTGGCCGATGCGCTGGAGGCGGTGCGGCGGCTGTCATTCCCGATCCAGCTCAACCCGACCAATCGCGGCTATTTCACCCGCATGGGGCCGATCGTCGGCGGTGCGATGGGGCAGGCGATGGAGCGGCTGGGGCAGGGGCAGGACGATGCCGCAACGGTCGCGACGGTAACAGGCGACGTCACCTATAATGCGATGCTGCGCACCACCTGTGTCGCGACGCAGGTGGAGGCGGGCCATGCCGAAAATGCCCTGCCGCAGCGGGCGCAGGCGACGATCCAGTGCCGCCTGTTTCCCGGCGACAGGGTGGAGGATGTCGAGGCAAAGTTACGGTCGGCGCTGCCGTCCGGCATTGCCCTGACGCGCAAGGGCGACAAGGGGGCGCCGGCCGTGCCGCCGCCGCTCGATCCCCGGATCATGGGACCGGCCGAAAAACTGGCGCAGCGGCATTTCCCCGGCATTCCGGTGGTGCCCAACCTGCTGACCGCCGGCACCGATGGCCGCTATCTCAGCGCTGCGGGCATCCCGACCTATGGCGTGCCGGGCATCTTCCTCGATCCCGACGGCAATGGCGCGCATGGGGTGGACGAACGCATCCGGGTGAAGAGCGTCTATGATGGGCGCGACTATCTCTATGCGCTGATCCGCGCCTATGCCGAGGGGCGCTGACAAGCCCCTCGGTTGGCACCGCTCAGGTGCGGATCCACACGCCCTTGGTCTGAAGATAGGCGTCGATATGTTCGGCGCCGCCCTCCCGGCCGTAGCCGCTCATCTTGTAGCCGCCGAACGGGACCGACGGGTCCATGGCGAAATAATGGTTCACCCAGATGGAGCCGGCGCGGATGCGCTTGACCGCCGTCATGGCCTTGCCGATGTCGCGGGTCCACACCCCGCCGGCGAGGCCGAAGCGGGTCGCGTTGGCGCGGCCAATCACCTCGTCCAGGCTGTCGAAGGGCAGGATGCAGGAGACGGGGCCGAAAATTTCCTCGCGGGCGATCCGCATCTCGTCGGTCACGTCGGCGAAAATGGTCGGGGCGACCCAATGGCCCTTGTCGAGCGCGCCGCCGGTGACGCGATGGCCGCCGGTGACGAGGCGAGCGCCCTCCTGCGGGCCAAGGTCGAGATAGGAGGAGACGCGGGCGAACTGCTTGGCCGATACCAGCGGGCCGATCACGGTTTCGGGATCGAGGCTGGGACCGATCTTCAGATCGGCGGCGAAGGCGGCGATGCGCTGCACCATCTCCTCATAGACAGGCCGTTCGACGAACAGGCGGGTGCCGGCGGCGCAGACCTGGCCCGAATTGTTGAACACGCCCATGGCGGCCGCCGGGGTGGCGGCGTCGAGATCGGCATCGGCGAAGATGATGTTGGGCGACTTGCCGCCCAGTTCCATCGTCACCTTCTTCACCGATCCGGCCGAGGCGGCGATGATCCGCTGGCCGGTCTCGCACGAGCCGGTGAAGGCGATCTTGTCGACGTCGGGATGGGCGGAGAGGGCGGCGCCGGTCTCGCCTGCGCCGGTGACGACATTGACGACTCCGGGCGGCACCCCGGCCTCCAGGCAGAGTTCGGCGAAGCGCAGCGGGCTGAGCGAGGCATCCTCCGCCGGCTTCAGCACGATGGTGCAGCCGGTGGCGAGCACCGGGCCGATCTTCCAGGCGGCGCTGAACAGCGGTCCGTTCCAGGGGATGATCGCGCCGACGACGCCGACTGGTTCCTTCAACGTGTAGGATAGGAGATCGACCGGGAAGCTGTTGGACAGGGTCTCGCCATGGATGGCGGTAGCGGCGCCGGCGAAATGGCGCAACGATCGCTGCAACATGCCGCGCAGCCCCATGGCGGCGGTGATCGGCCGGCCCATCTCGATCACGTCGAGCAGGGCGAGATCCTGAAACTCGGCATCGACCAGGTCGGCGAGGCGCAGCAGCACCGCCTGGCGCTCGGCCGGCTTGAACCGGCTCCATGGCCCTTCAAAGGCGGCGCGCGCGGCGCGCACGGCACGGTCGACATCCTCGGCGCCGGCCAGCGCGAGTTCGGCGACCAGTTCGCCGGTGGAGGCGCTGAAGCTCTGGAATGTCTTGCCCGACAGCGCGTCGACATGCTGGCCGTCGATCAGCAACTGCTTGGGCTTGCCGTCGATAAAGGCGGGGCGGCGGGTTTCGATCATCTTTATGTCCTTTCGGAAACAGCCGGTCAGACCGGCTCGCCTTCATGGGCGCGGCGCATCGAGGCGCGGCCGAGGGCGAAGAGCAGAGCGGCGGGCAGCAGCACGCAGAAGACGCTGGTAATGAGCGACAAGCCCACCTTCATCTCGTCGCCCCACAGCTTGTCGGTGACGAGGCCGATGAAGGCCGGGCCGCCGGCCATCGCGATGAGGCCCGATGCCAGCACATAGAGGGCCGAGACGCCGCCGCGCAGATAGGCAGGGGTGACGACCTGGACGGTGGCCGGCCCCATGCTGGCGGTCGAGAGGATCAGCGCCATGAAGCACCAATAGCAGGCGACCGTGACCCAGGGGCTGGCGACCAGGAAGGCGGCGATGCCGAAGGGGGCGGCGGCCAGCACGGTCATCAGGCACCAGAAGAGATGCGCGTCCTTGCGCCCCCGGCGATAGAGGCGATCGACGGTCCAGCCATGGAGCGGGATCAGCGCCGCGGCAGCGATCTGGGCGATGCCGATCACCGGGCCGATCTGCGCTGGCTGCCAGCCATGGACGCGAGCGAGATAGACCGGGGTCCAGAGCTGGAAGCCGATGGTGGCGGCATAAGCGAGGCCGAAGCCGACAAAGGCGGCGGTGTAGAGCGGCTTGTGCCGGCGGATATAGGCCCATGCCTCGCCATAGCCCGCGCCCGCGCTCACGGCCTTGCGCCGGGGCGGTTCGCGGAACAGGAAGACGAGGAAGGCGAGCAGGATGCCGGGCGCGCCGGTCATGATGAACACCTGCTGCCAGGGCTGGAGCGTGCCGAAGAGTGGCCATGTGGCGGGGCCGGCCTTCATCGCCGCGCCGACGATCGGGCCGCCCAGCAGGAAGACGATGCCCGCGCCCATGACGCCGCCCATGATGAAGACCGACATGGCGAGCGAGACGCGGTGCGGGGGGAAGCTGTCGCCGACGACCGAATAGCTGCCGGTGCCAAAGCCCGACTCGCCCGCGCCCACCCCGGCCCGCGCCATGGCAAGGCCGATGAAGCTGCCGGCGAGACCGCAGGAGGCGGCGGCGATGCTCCAGACCGTGACCGACAGATAGAGGACGATGCGGCGGCTGAAGCGGTCGAGCGCCATGCCGAGCGGAATGGCGCACAGGCAGAAGAGGACGGCGAAGGCAGGCCCCTGGAGCAGGCTGATCTGGAGGTCGGAGAGACCCAGATCCTGTTTGATCGGGCCGACCATCAGCGCCATGATGTTCCGGTCGGTCAGCGACAGGATATAGAGCAGGAACAGGATCGCGACCGTCAGCCAACCCATGAAGGGACTGGGATAGTCGGCGGTGGCCGGGGAAGGGGACGGCGGCGGGGGGCTGTCGATCGGCGCTGAGGGTGACGGCGAAGCTGACAGGGACAAGGCAGGTTCGCTCATCGACGGAACGCCCTGATTATCACCGATTCTCTGTTGCGCAGGCTCGACACCGACCTTCTCCATGCTGATCGCCGTGCCTGGTCCGGGGAGCGGCACGATCTGTTGCCGGCATAACGCACATTTTTGCACCATAGGTCAATATATGATGCGCCGCTTTTCGCGGCTTTATCCCCTGTCCCTAATAAGAAGGCCGGATTTCCGTTGCGGCAAGGGGGCAAATTCTTTTCGATCAAACATTTACCACTGGTGCAAAATTAGTTGACATCCACCGCTGGAGCGATAGAAATAAAAATGCACACCGGGATAATAATGACAGGTGTGGGCCAACGAGCCGACACATTGCGTCCAGGGAGAGGAAAGACCAATGTCCAAGCACAAGATTTTTGCGTCGTCGCTGGCGATCGGCGCCAGCATCGTCGCGATGACGGGCAGCGCCCTGGCGCAGGATGCGGCGCCGCCCGCACCGGCACCGGAGCAGGCCGCCGAGCAGGGTAGTGCCGCACCGGTCAGCACATCCGACATCGTCGTTACCGGCTCGCGCATCGTGCGCGATGGCTATACCGCGCCGACGCCGGTGACGGTCGCCACGACCGAGGAATTGTCGCGCACGACGCCGTCGAGCATTCCGGACGCGCTCAACAAGCTGCCGCAATTCTCCAATTCGCTCAGCCCGTCCAAGTCGGCGTCGAATTTCTCGAACGCGCCGATCCATGGCAATGTGCTCAATCTGCGCGGCCTGGGCACGCCCAGCGCCAATCCCAAGGGGCCGCTGCGCACGCTGATCCTGTTCGACGGCATGCGCGTGTCGCCGACCGAATATATCGGCACGATCGACACCAATGTGCTGCCGCAGCTGCTGATGCAGCGGGTCGACGTGGTGACCGGCGGCGCCTCGGCCCAATGGGGCTCTGACGCGGTCGCGGGTGTCGTCAACTTCGTGCTCGACAAGAAATTCACCGGCATCAAGGGCGTTGCCCAGGCGGGCATTTCCGACGAAGGCGACAATGCCAACCAGCGCCTCGGCCTGGCGGTCGGCCAGGATTTTGCCGGCGGACGCGGGCATATTCTGCTGAGCGGCGAATATTCCAACAATGAAGGCATGCTGCGCAGCGATCGCGACTATGCGACCAAGGGCTATAGCTATGTCGGCAGCGTCGTGGGTTGCACCAAGCTGGCGAGCGAGCCGGCGTCGGTCTGTGCGCCCGGCGGCGCGCGCAACCCCTATACGATCGGGTCGAACATCCTGATTTCGGCGCTGGCGCCCAATGGCCGCATCACCGCCTCCAGCGTGGCGGGCAATCCCTATGTCGGGCAGGTCATCAACAATGACGGCACGACCCGGCCGTTCAACACCGGCACGGCGGTCGGCACCACCGGCTTCCAGTCGGGCGGCGACGGCTACCAGATCCCGACCACCGGCGCGGCGGTCATTCCGCTGACCACCTATCAGGCGTTCGGTCGTCTGAGCTATGACCTGACCGACGATATCAACGCCTTCGTCCAGGGCAGCTGGTCGCGCTCGGACCTGGAATATTCGACCCAGGTGAATGCGCTGGTCCCGGCGTCGCAGGGTGTCACCATCTACAAGGGCAATCCCTATCTGTCGTCCGCGCTGAATTCGGCGCTGACGTCCGCGACGGACAGCTACACGGTCGGCCAATATGATGCCGGCCAGCCGACAGCCATCGCCAAGGAACGAACCGATTACTGGATGGTCAATGCGGGCTTCACTGGCAAGCTGGGCGGGCTCGACTGGAGCGCCACCTATTCGCATGGCGACTCCAAGCACATCCTGGCCAATTCCGGCCTTTATGACAGCAAGAAGCTCTATGCGGCGGCCGACGCGGTGGTCGATCCGAGCACCGGCCAGATCACCTGCCGGGTGCTGCTCGATCCGACCTATGCCAGCCAATATGCGGGCTGCAAGCCGATCGACGTGCTGCATGGCGATCCGTCCAAGTCGACGCCCGAAGGCTATGCCTATGCGACCGGCACGTCGCGTTACCGGGCCAGCATCCGTCAGGACAGCTTTGCGGTGAACCTCAGTGGCAGCCTGTTCGACCTGCCGGCCGGGCCGGTCGACTTCGCGGTCGGCGCGGAATATCGCAAGCAGACGCTGAACCTCACCAGCAATGCCGATCCCTCGCTGCTCGACACGGCGGCCGAGCGCAGCGCCTATTTCGCCGGCCTGCGCGGGGTGCCCGCCACCACCAACTTCTACTGGCTGACCAATGTCGGCACGGCGCATGGCAGCCTGAACGTCAAGGAAGCCTATGCCGAACTGGCGGTCCCGATCCTGAAGGACAAGCCCTTCTTCCGGGAACTGAGCATCAACGGCGCGGGCCGCATCACCGACTATTCGACGTCGGGTACGGTCGAGACCTGGAAGGTTGGCGCAACCTGGAAGCCGGTCGATGACCTGCTGCTGCGTGCCACCCTGTCGCGCGACATCCGTGCGCCCAACCTGTTCGAACTCTATTCGGGGGCGCAGAGCGGCATCGGCATCGTCAACGATCTGCAGACGGCCGATGGCAGCTATGGCAGCGGCCTCAACCAGAATGTGAACACGGTCACCAGCGGCAACGCCAATCTGAAGCCGGAAAAGGCCAAGACGCTGACGATCGGGGGCGTGCTGACGCCATCCTTCTTCCCCGGCTTTTCGCTGTCGGTCGACTATTACAAGATCAAGGTCACGGGCCTGATCGACACGCTTTCGTCGCAGCAGATCATCACCAACTGCTATAATGCGGGCGGATCGGGCGTGGCCGAATGCGGCCTGATCGATCGGGCGACGCCGACCAGCCTGCCCTCGCTGGTGCATATCGTGCCGGCCAACATCGCCTTCCTGAAGACCGCCGGCATCGATTTCGACGCCAGCTATCGCACCGCGCTGGGCGACGGGGCGCTCAGCCTGCGCCTCTACATGAACTATCTCGACAAGTTCGATGCCCAGCAATATGGGGGCGCGCCGATCGCCCATTATGCGGGCGTCAGCGTGGTCGGCAGCAACCCGGCCGGCTTCCCGCGATGGCGCGGCAATTTCTCGATCGATTACAGCAACGGGCCGTTCGGCATCACCCTGTCCGAACAATATATTCACAAGATGCGGTTGGATATTCCCGGTGGGCCGGTGCCGATCGAGTTCGTCGATGATAAGGTGAAGGCGGTCTGGTATACCGACCTGGCCATGCGCTTCACCGTGCCCCAGGGGAATGGCAATTTCGAGCTGTTCGCCAACGTCAACAACCTGTTCGACAAGCAGCCGCCGATCATTCCGGGCACCGTGCCGGGGGTGAACCTGCCCACCAATATCGCGGTCTACGACTTTATCGACCGGGCCTTCACGGCGGGCGTCCGCTTCAAATTCTGATAAAAGCCGAAGAGCCATTCGGGGCAAGCCGCTGGAGGCCGGATCATCCGGTTTTCAGCGGCTTTTTTCGTGCCGATGGGGTGAGCAGCCAACTTTGAGAAGCCGGCGCGAAATAGCCGCAAAAGCGCCCAATGGCGGATCTGCGCTTGGCTATCAAATCTGGAGATGGGAAGGGGTGGTGGACGCACTTGGGCTCGAACCAAGGACCCGCTGATTAAGAGTCAGCTGCTCTACCAACTGAGCTATGCGTCCACACTGGCCTATAAGCGATCCGCTGGAGGATCGAACCTGCATCAGGCCGATGCAGGATTTGGTGGACGCACTTGGGCTCGAACCAAGGACCCGCTGATTAAGAGTCAGCTGCTCTACCAACTGAGCTATGCGTCCATCCCGTTGTCGGTCAGTCTTGGTGGCTGATCGCTTCGGTGTGGGCGGCCTGTTAGCAGGCACATTTGATTCTGCAAACAGTAAATTGCGTTATTGCACAATTTTTTCGCGAGAGGCCCGCTCAGGCCCAGTTGCCGATGCGCGTGGTGCGCTTGGTCGAGCGGTCGATCGACATGATGATGCCCACGCACAGCATGACGGTCAGCATCGATGAACCGCCATAGGACATGAAGGGCAGGGGGATGCCGACCACGGGGGCAAGGCCCATGACCATCATCAGGTTGATCGCCATGTAGAAGAAGATGGTGGTGGTGAGGCCCGCCGCGACCAGACGCGCGAACTTGTCGGGCGTGCGCAGCGACACGCGGATGCCCCAGCGGAACAGCAGCATGAAGGCGCCGATCAGGAACACGCCGCCGGCCATGCCCCATTCCTCCGCCATGGTGGCGAAGACGAAGTCGGTATGGCCTTCGGGCAGATATTGGAGATGGCTTTGCGTGCCCTGGAGGAAGCCCTTGCCCCAGATGCCGCCGGAGCCGATCGCGATCTTCGACTGGCTGATATGATAGCCCGCGCCCAGCGGATCGCTTTCCGGGTCCATGAAGATCAGGACGCGCTTTTTCTGATAGTCATGCAGGAAGCTGAAGGCGATCGGGATGATCGCGGCGACGGTGAGGCCGGAGCCGATGAACAGGCGCAGCGGCAGGCCGGCCAGAAACATGACGGTGATGCCGCCCGCCAGGATCATCGTCGCAGTGCCCAGATCCGGCTGTACCAGCACCAGCGCCCAGGGAACGCCGATCAGCACCAACGCGGGCCAGATGGCGTTCCAGCGGCGGATTTCCCCCACTGGCAGCATCGCATAGAAGCGGGCGACCGCCAGCACGATGATCGGTTTCATGAATTCCGACGGTTGCAGCTGCATGAAGCCCAGGTTGATCCAGCGCTGGCTGCCGCCGGCGACGCCGCCGATCAGTTCCACCAGCACCAGCGACACCAGCACCGCGCCATAGGCGGGGAAGGCAAAGCGGGCGAACAATTCCAGCGGGATCCGGCTCAGCACCAGCGCCATGACGGCGAAGATGACGAAGCGCACCCCCTGGTTGATTGCCCAGGGGGTGATGCTGCCACCCGCGGCGCTGTAGAGCACCAGCGTGCCGAACAGGGCGATGGCGGCAAGCAGGCCCAGCACGCGCCAGGGAAATTCGGTGACGGACTGGGGTATGATGCTCATTACGGGTTTCCGGGGCCGGGGGGCGCGGGCAGGTCGTCGCCATCATCGGGCTCAGCCGATGACGGGGCCGGTGGTGGCGGGCTGGCGGCTGGCGGGCTGGCGGTCGGCGCGGTCGCATTTGCGGCCTCGCTGCCATTGGCTGCGGCGGCCGGCGGCGGCGCCTGTCCCTTCTCGATCGCCTTGGCCAGGCGGAAGGCGGCCATCTGGCGGGCCTGGCGTTCGGCCGGGGTGCCGCCCCAGCCCTTTTCCAGCGTGACCAGCTTCTCCATCGCCTTCTGCGGATCGAACAGATAGGACATGGTGTCGCTCGCGATCATCGGCGCATCCTCATTGCGGATGGTGTGGCCGCCATGTTCGATGATGCAGGCGATCGCGTAGCGGGGGTTGTCGAACGGCGCGAAGCCCTGGAACAGGGCGTGGTCGCGCAGCTTGAAGGGCAGACCGGCATTACCGCGCACGCCGCCGGCGCGCTCCGCCATGGTGATGCGACGGACCTGTGCCGTGCCAGTCTTGCCGGCGATCAGCACATTGGGGATGCTCATGCGCGCCGCGCCGCCGGTGCCGCCGCCATTGACCACCGCGCTCATCGCGTCGCGGATCGTCACCAGATGCTCCTCGGGTACGCCGACCAGCGCCGGCTCGGGCCGGGCCGCGCCATGCAGGAAATTGGGCATCAACTGCCGTCCGGTCGCCAGCCGCGCTGCCATCACCGCCATCTGCAGCGGATTGATCAGCATATAGCCCTGGCCGATGGTCGCGTTGACGGTGTCGTACACCTGCCATTTCTGGTTGTATTTCTTGAGCTTCCACGCCGGGTCCGGGACCGTGCCATAGCTCTGGCTGGGGAAGGGCAGGTCGAAGCGCTGGCCCATGCCGACGCGCCGCGCCATGCTGGCGATGCGGTCCATGCCGATCCGCTGGGCCATCTGGTAGAAATAGATGTCGCAGCTCTGGGCGATCGCGCCGCGCATGTTGAGCGGGCCATGGCCGCGCTTCTTGTGGCAGTGAAACAATGTGTTGCCGACGCGGATCGCGCCGCCGCAACTCACCGTCTCGGCCGGCGATACGCCCGCCTCCAGCAGTGCCAGCGCCACCATCGGCTTGACCGTCGATCCGGGTGGATAGAGGCCCTGCAGCACCTTGTTGCGCAGCGGGACATGGTCGTCCTTCGACAGCATTTCCCATTCCAGATGGCTGATGCCGTCGGAAAAGCTGTTGGGGTCGAAGCTGGGCATGGATGCGCAGGCGAGCACGTCGCCATTATGGCAGTCGATCACCACCACCGCGCCGCTCTGGGTGGCGAGGCGCCGGCCGGCATATTCCTGCAGGCCCGCGTCGATCGTCAGCTTGATCGGATTGCCGGGCGTATCGGGCCGAGTGGTGAGTTCGCGCACGATCTTGCCGCGCGCGGTGACTTCCACCCGCTTGGCGCCGGGTTTGCCGGTCAGATGCTCGTCATAGGCGCGCTCCAGCCCGTCCTTGCCGACCTTGAAGCCCGGCGTGATGAGCAGCGGATCCTTGCGCTTCTTATAGTCTTCCGCGGTCGCCGCGCCGACATAGCCGAGCAGATGGCCGACCGTGGCGCCGGCGGGATAATGGCGCGAAAAGCCCTGGCTCGGCGCGACGCCGGGCAGGTCGGTCAGGCGGACGGAGACGGCGGCGAACTGGTCATAGGTCAGCTTGTCGGCGACCTGGACCGGACGGAAGCCGGCCGACTTGTCCAGTTCCTCCTTGATCCGCTCGACATCGTCGGGCTGGAGCGAGAGGAGTTGCGCCAGATGACCCACCGTCGCCTCGGCATCGACGATCCGCTGCGGGATCAGGTCGACGCGGAAATCGGTGCGGTTATTGGCCAGCGGCCGGCCGTTGCGATCGACGATCCAGCCGCGCCGGGGCGGGATCAGCGTCAGGTTGACGCGATTGCTTTCCGACAGGAGCTGATATTTCTCGTTCTCGGCAATGCTGATCCAGCCCATGCGGCCGACCAGCAATGCGCCGATCGCGCCCTGCAGCCCGCCGACCACCATGGCCCGGCGGCTGAAGGTGAAACTCTGGGTGGCTTCGGTGACGATCTTGCGCTTGGGCGTCGGGAATTTCATGCCATCACGCGCCAGCGGTCGATCCGGGCACATTGCCGGACGACGAAGGGAAAGAGCAATATCGTCCAGAGCATTTGGGGCGCGACCAGCAACAGTTTCACAGGACCTCCGCCGGTAATTCGCGCGAAGAAGACGCCGCCGGCCAGGCAGAAGATAATCGCCATGGTCGCGATTAACCAGTCCTGACGATAGCTGCGCCAGACGAGCCGATGCTCGATCGCGTCGATGCCGATCAGCATCACGGTCCACAGGAACATGGCGGAGCCGATCGGCTGGCCGCTCATCATGTCGTCGAACAGGCCGAGCGGCAGGCCGACCCAGGCGCGCCACAATTCCGGGCGCAGCAGCCGCCAGGCCAGCAGGACCAGCAGGCCGAAGGGCGGCATCGCCGGCGACTGGGCGATGACGGGCAGGATCGTCAGCATCGACCCCAGCATCACGGTCACCACCGGCGTTCCCGCCAGGCGCCAGCGCGACGGATGGCGGCCCAGGCGGGGAACCGGCGGCAGATTGCGATCGATCATGGCGTCGCGGCGTTCCCGGCGGCCAGGCCATTGGGGTCGCTGGTCGCGGCCACGCCCGGATCGGGGCGGGTCACGATCTGCTCGAAGGCGCGCTCGACCACGACGGCATCGACCTTGGTCGGGTTGGCGAGCGGCACGCCATAGGCGATCTCGCCCTGGACGCGGACGACCACCGCGACCGGGATATTGGGCTGGAAGATGCCGCCAATGCCCGACGTCACCAGCAGATCGCCCGGCTTGAACGGATTGCGACCGGCCGCCAGTGCGCGGATCTCCAGCGATCCGTCGCCGCCGCCGGTGGAAATGGCCGGGACATTGTCGTTGGCGCGGCGCACCGGCACGATATTGCTCGTGTCGGTCAGCAGCAGCACTTCGGCGGTGTTGGGCGTGGTGGTATGGACGCGGCCGATCAGCCCCTCGGCTGCGCGGACCGGCATGCCCGGACGCACGCCCTGCCAGCTGCCGGCGTTGAGCCGGGCGAAGCGACGCGCGCTGCTGGCGGACGAACTGATGAGGCGCGCCGACAGCAGCGCGCTGCTGTCGACATCGACCAGCTTCAACAGCTTCTTGAGCCGCGCATTTTCCTGCGCGATGCCCTTTGCCTCGATGATCCGGTTGCGATCGGCCTCGACCTGACGGCGCAGGCCGACATTCTGGGAACCGGCGCGCCAATAGGCGGCCAGAACCTCGTCGATCGAGCTGACGCCGCTCACCGTCCGCTTCATGCCGGTGGACAGGGGGCGGGTGATTTCCGCCGTCCCTGTCCGGATCGCGGCAAAGCCGGTCGGATCGAAGATGGCGACAACGATCAGCAGCAGCGCGATCGCTGCCCCGGCCATTGCCACCACATAGCTGGCGAAGAGGCTATATTGCGCCTTCCGGTTATGACCGGGGCGTCGGCTGGGTGGCCGCGCCATCGTCTATGTCCCCCGGATCAGGCAGTCTGCAACACGCCCCGGAAGATCGGATCCTCCATCGCGCGGCCGGTGCCGATCGCGACGCAGGTCAGCGGATCTTCCGCGATGGTGACCGGCAGGCCGGTCTCGTCGCGCAGTTCATCGTCCAGCCCCTTGAGCAGCGCGCCGCCGCCGGTCAGGACGATGCCCTGATCGACAATGTCGGCCGCCAGTTCGGGCGCGGTGTTTTCCAGGGCGATGCGCACGCCTTCGACGATCGTGCTGATCGGCTCGGCCAGTGCGTCGGCGATCTGGCCCTGGTTGATGCTGATTTCCTTCGGCACGCCGTTGACGAGGTCGCGACCCTTGATGTGGATCGTCTCGCCGACGCCGTCCTCGGGCGGCTGGGCAACGCCGAACTGCTTCTTGATGCGCTCGGCGGTGGCTTCGCCGATCAGCAGATTATGGTGGCGACGCACGAAGCTGACGATCGCCTCGTCCATCTTGTCGCCGCCGACGCGGACCGAGGTGGTGTAGGCCAGGCCGCGCAGCGACAGCACGGCGACTTCGGTGGTGCCACCGCCAATGTCGACGACCATCGAGCCGATCGGTTCGGTCACCGGCATGTCGGCGCCGATCGCGGCGGCCATCGGTTCCTCGATCAGGAACACCTGGCTGGCGCCGGCATTGCTGGCGGCGTCGCGGATGGCGCGGCGCTCGACGCTGGTCGAGCCCGATGGCACGCAGATCACGATCTCGGGCGCGCGCCAGGGGCTGTGCTTGCCGCCATGCACCTTGTTGATGAAATGCTTGATCATCTGCTCGGCCACGTCGATGTCGGCGATGACGCCGTCGCGCAGCGGGCGGATCGCCTCGATCGAATCCGGGGTCTTGCCCATCATCAGCTTGGCATCGTCGCCGACCGCCTTGACGCGCTTGACGCCGTTCAGCGTCTCGACCGCGACCACGGAAGGTTCATTGAGGACGATGCCGCGGCCACGGACATAGACCACGGTGTTGGCGGTACCCAGGTCGATGGCCATGTCCTGGGAGGAGAATTTGAAGAGGCGCGAGAAGATCGACATGCTTCATCCTGTTTCGCCCGGTTGCGCCGGGACGGCAGTGTTCGTGTCCGCGCTCCGTCCCGCCCAAATCTATGCTGGAATATTTTTGGGGTCGCGGCTCGCGGAAAGCGCTCGCTTGGGCTAGTCACTAATCAATGTCAATACGCCGTCTGCCCGAACATCTGGTCAATCGCATTGCCGCAGGCGAAGTGGTCGAAAGACCCGCCAGCGCGCTCAAGGAAATCGTCGAAAACGCGCTGGATGCCGGCGCGACGCGCATCGCCGTGCGCCTGTCGAGCGGCGGGCTCGACCGGATCGAGGTCAGCGATGACGGCTGTGGCATGGATTCGCAGGACATGGCCCTGGCGCTGGAGCGCCATGCCACATCCAAGATGCCTGACGACGCGATCGAGAATGTCGCGACGCTGGGTTTCCGGGGCGAGGCGCTGCCCTCGATCGCCTCGGTTGCGCGCCTGTCGATCGACAGCCGGCCGCGCGGCGCCGATGGCTGGAGCCGCACCGTCGACAATGGCGTGCTGGTGGCCGAAGGGCCGGCCGCACTGCCACCCGGCACCCGCGTCACCGTTGACCAGCTCTTCGCCAGGGTGCCCGCGCGGCGCAAATTCCTGCGCTCGGCCAAGTCGGAATATGCCGCCTGCCTCGACGTCATGCGTCGCCTGGCCATGGCCCATCCGTCGGTCGCCTTCTCGGTCGAGCATGATGGTCGCCGCGTGCTGGGCGTGCAGGCGGGCGAGGCGCGGGAGGAGCGGGTCGCCGCGCTCACCGACCGGCAGCTTGCCGACAATCATGTGATCGTCAGCCTGGAGCGGGATGGGGTGCAACTTTCCGGCGTCGCCTCGCTGCCGACCTACAATCGCGGCGTGGGCGATCATCAATATCTGTTCGTCAATGGCCGCCCGGTTCGTGATCGGCTGCTGATCGGCGCGCTGCGCGGCGCCTATGCCGACATGCTGGCGCGCGATCGCCACCCGGTGGTTGCCCTGTTCCTCGACGTCCCGCCGCTGGAGGTGGACGTCAATGTCCACCCCGCCAAGACGGAGGTGCGTTTCCGCGATCCGGCGCTGATTCGCGGTATGATCGTCTCGGGCCTGCGCCGCGCCCTTGACGCAGAGGGCTTTCGCGCGGTCCAGCATGCCGATCCCGCCGCGCTCAACGCCTGGCGGCCCGAACCGCTGTCGCCCACGCCGATCGGCGCCATGCCGATCTTCGAAGCCGCGGCCACGCCCTATGCGCCGCCCAGCTACAGCCAGTTCGCGCCATCCTCGCCCGCCGGCTATCAGGGGGTAGGGGATCGGCGGCCGAATTTCCTGACCCCGCCGCCCCAGGCGCGCGCGGAACCCGCCGCCGCGCCCGCACCCGAAGGGCACAGCTTCCCGCTGGGCGTCGCGCGCGGCCAGGTCGCGCGCACCTATATCGTCGCCGAGGCCGAGGATGGCCTGGTCATCGTCGACCAGCATGCGGCGCATGAGCGGCTGACCCTGGAACGGATGCGCCGCGCGATGGAGGGGCAGGGCGTGGCGTCGCAGGCGCTGCTGCTGCCCGAGGTGGTCGAACTGGACGAGCCGGCCTGTGACCGGCTGGAGGCGCGGGTCGCCGAACTTAAGGAGTTCGGCCTGGAGCTGGAGCGCTTCGGCCCCTCGGCCATGCTGGTGCGGGCAACCCCGGCGATGCTGGGACAGGGCGATGTGCAGGGGCTGGTCTCCGATCTGGCCGACGATCTTGCCGCCTATGACAGCGCGCTGTCGCTCAAGGAGCGGCTCGATCTGGTCGCCGCGACCATGGCCTGCCACGGCTCGGTCCGCGCAGGCCGTATCCTCAGCGTCGCGGAAATGAACGCCCTGCTGCGCGAAATGGAAGTGACCCCGCGCTCGGGCCAATGCAACCATGGCCGGCCCACCTGGGTGAAGCTCGGCCATGGCGATATCGAGAAATTGTTCGGGCGAAAGTGAGGGCCTGGCGTCAGTGCCAGGCTGTCCCCAGTAACGCCAGCCATCCACGCGCATCCGCCTGGTTCACAGGCCTGGGCGCGCCATAGCCGCGGCATTCCAGGCAGTCGGCGCGCACGCCCGCGCCGCTCACCAGTCCGCGCACATCGGTGACGGCCTGCAGCGCCCAGCGCTGCTGCAGCTTCGCCTCGCGGCCGATCATGTCGCGCGGCGCGCCGGCATCATCCTTCTCACGATCGGCGATCGACTGGACGAACTCGGCGAACTTGTCCGGCTGCTTCTCGATCCAGTAGGGCTTGGCCTTGGCCGGATCGATCTTGGCGCGCCGTGCGGCCTCGGCGATCGCGTCGTTGAGGTCGCCGAACCGGTCGACCAGACCGATCTGGCGGGCAGTGCCGCCATCCCAGACGCGGCCCTGGGCGATGGTGTCGATCTGTGCCGGCGTCTTGTGCCGGGCCTGCGCGACCAAGCCGACGAACCGGCGATAAATATCCTCGACGCCCATCTGCATGATCTGGTCGAATTGCGGGGTGGTGCCGCCGGCGATGTCGGGCTGGCCCGACAAAGGCGTGGTGCGCACGCCGTCGGTGGTGATGCCCATCTTGGCCAGCGTGCCCTCGAAGCTCGGAATGATGCCGAACACGCCGATCGACCCGGTGATGGTATCGGGTTCGGCAAAGACGATGTCGGCCGGGGTCGAGACCCAATAGCCGCCGCTTGCCGCGACATTGCCCATCGACACGACGATCGGCAGGCCGCCGGACTTGGCCTCCATGATGGCGCGACGGATCTTCTCCGACGCCTGCACCGATCCACCCGGCGAATCGACGCGCACGACCAGGGCCTTCAAGTCCTTCTCGTCCAGTGCCTTGAGCAGCAAGTCGGAAATCGTGTCGCCCGCCGCGGTGCCGGGGCCGGCCTCGCCATCGACAATGTCGCCGGCCACGGTCAGTACGCCGATCTGCCCGTCATTGGCGGGCTTCCTGGCCTTCACATAGGCGGCATAGTCGATCGCGGCATAATCGGTCTCATCCTTGTCTGACGGATCGCCTGCAACCTTGGCGACGCGCTCTTCAAAGGCGTCCTGATCGCCCAGATGGTCGACCAGCCCGGCGGCCAGTGCGGCTTTGGCCATGTCGCCGCCGGCAGCGCTGGCGGCGGTGGCGGGATCGGCGGCGTAGGCCGCGACCTTGGCCTTCGGGCGCGCCCTGGTCACGTCATCCTGCCAGTTCTGCCACAGCGCGCCAGCCAGTTCCTGATTGGCCTGCTTGGCGGCGGGCGACTGGTCGGCGCGGATATAGGGTTCGACGAAGCTCTTGTAGGTGCCAACGCGATAGACATGGGTGTTGACGCCCAGCTTGTCGATCAGCCCCTTATAATAGAGGCCGGAGCCGCCGCGCCCGGCGATGGCGACGCCGCCCATCGGGTCGACCCAGGCTTCGCTGGCATGGGCGGCGAGCTGATAGCTGTCGTCGCTATAGAGGGTGGCGAAGGCAAAGACCGGCTTCTTGGCGGCGCGCACCGCGTCCAGCGCCTTGCCGACGCGGGCGATCGCGACCTGGCCGCCGCCGGTGAAATCGTCGAGGTCGAGGACCACCGCCTTCACCTTGTCATCGGTGCGGGCGGCGTCGAGCGCGGTCAATATGTCGGACAGGCGATATTCCTTCGCCTGGTCGCCCGAGCCCGACAGGATGGCGGTGGCACTGACCTCCGCCGGCTGCTCGACGATCGAGCCATCCAGATCCAGCAACAGCGCGCCGCTGCCGATCGGCTTGGCCGGCTTGGGCGAGAAGGACAGGGCGGCATAGAGCAGCCCGAAGAAGAGCAGGAGGAACAGGAGCACCAGTCCGTCCTTGATCGCGACCAGGATGCGCCACGCGCCCTTCACAAATGCCAAATCGCCATTCCTTTTCCGTTGGTCGTCCCGAGCTATCGCATCGCCGGTTTGACTGCAATGTGGGCTTGTCCTGACCCGCGACAAGCT
The DNA here is from genome assembly GCF_057063145.1 of Sphingobium sp. SG1. Classification (NCBI taxonomy): domain Bacteria; kingdom Pseudomonadati; phylum Pseudomonadota; class Alphaproteobacteria; order Sphingomonadales; family Sphingobiaceae; genus Sphingobium; species Sphingobium sp. SG1. The sequence continues at coordinate 357,351 of NZ_JBVVOJ010000002.1, forward strand.
TGCGCCCATAATTTTGCCCGCTATGGCAGGCGCATCTTTCGCCCCTATCGTGCAGGAGACACGCCCGATGCCCACGCTCGTCCTCATCCGCCATGGTCAGTCGACCTGGAACCTGGAAAACCGCTTCACCGGCTGGTGGGATGTCGACGTGACGGAAAAGGGCGCGGAAGAGGCGCGCGCCGCCGGCCGGCTGATGAAGGAAAAGGGGCTGGATTTCGACCAGTGCTTCACCTCGCTCCAGACCCGCGCGATCAAGACGCTGAACCTGGCGCTGGAGGAAATGGGGCGACTGTGGCTGCCGGTCGAGAAGGACTGGCGCCTGAATGAACGCCATTATGGCGGCCTGACCGGCCTCAACAAGGCCGAGACCGCGGCCAAGCATGGCGATGCGCAGGTGAAGATTTGGCGCCGCAGCTTCGACGTTCCGCCGCCGGTACTGGAAGCCGGCAGCGAGTTCGACCTGTCGAAGGACCGCCGCTATGACGGCATCGCCATCCCGTCGACCGAAAGCCTGAAGGACACGATCGCCCGCGTGCTGCCCTATTGGGAATCGGTCATCGCGCCCGACCTGAAGGCTGGCAAGCGCGTCGTCATCTCCGCCCATGGCAATTCGCTGCGCGCGCTGGTTAAGCATCTGTCGAACATCCCCGACGACGAGATCACCGAGCTGGAAATCCCGACCGGTCAGCCGATCGTCTATGAACTGGCCGACGATCTGACCGCGACCGATCGCTATTATCTGTCGGAACGGTAAGGGCGCCGTTCGTCCTGAGCGAAGTCGAAGGACTGGCTGAGCTTGGCGAAGCCACTTCACTTCGTTCAGTGCCGGGCTTCGACTTCGCTCAGCCCGAACGGAATTTTAATGTCCATAACAATTGCCCCTTGGCGGCCCGGCCGCTAAGGGGCTTTGCTTTCCGGGCAGGCCGGTGGGCCGCCCCATCAGGGGAAGCAAATTATGAGCGGGGCAGTGGAAGTCGGCATCATCATGGGCTCGCGCTCCGACTGGGAGACGATGCGTCATGCCGCCGAGACGCTGGAAGCGCTGGGCGTCGCCCATGAGTGCAAGGTCGTGTCCGCCCATCGCACCCCGCAACGCCTCTATGATTATGCCACCAGCGCCGCTGGCCGCGGCCTCAAGGTCATCATCGCCGGTGCCGGTGGTGCCGCCCATCTGCCCGGCATGGCCGCGTCGATGACCCGCCTGCCGGTGCTGGGCGTGCCGGTGGAGTCCAAGGCATTGAAGGGCATGGATTCGCTGCTCTCCATCGTCCAGATGCCCGGCGGCATCCCGGTCGGCACGCTGGCCATCGGCAAGCCCGGCGCGATCAATGCCGGCCTGCTCGCCGCGTCGATCCTGGCGACGCATGACGATGCGCTGGCGCAGCGGCTGGACGCCTGGCGCGCGCGCCAGACCGACGCCGTCGCCGAAACCGTCGAGGACTGATCCCGATCATGACGACCATTGCCCCCGGCGCCACCATCGGCATCCTTGGCGGCGGCCAGCTTGGCCGGATGATCGCCATGGCCGCGGCCCAGCTTGGCTATCGCACCCATATATACGCGCCCGAGGAAAGCGGCCCCGCCGCCGATGTCTCGCCGAGTTGGACCCAGGGCGCCTATGAGGATGCCGCCGCGCTCGCCGCCTTTGCCGAGGGCGTGGACGTCGTCACCTATGAATTCGAGAATATCGATCCGTCGGCAGTCGAGGTGCTTGCGAGCCATGGGCTGGTCCGCCCCGGCGCCGGCGCGTTGCGCATCGCGCAGGATCGTCTGGCCGAAAAGCGTTTCGTCGCCGATCTGGGCGGCCTGACCGCGCCGTTCGCGCCGGTCGACAGCCTGGACGATCTGGAAACCGCGATCGAGACGATCGGCAGCCGCGCGATCCTCAAGACCAACCGCATGGGTTATGACGGCAAGGGCCAGGCCCGGATCAACGAGCCGGGCGACGCGGTCGGCGCCTGGAACGCGATTGGCCGCCAGCCCGCGATCCTCGAAGGCTTCGTGACCTTCGATCAGGAATATTCGGTGATCCTGGTGCGCGGCGCGGATGGCGCGGTGCGTTTCTGGGATTCGGCCGCCAACGTCCATGTCGATGGCATCCTCGCCACTTCGACCGTGCCGGCCGGCTCGCTGATCGAGGGGCAGTTGCCCGCCGCCCGCGCGCTCGCCAAGCAGGTCGCCGATGCGCTCGACTATGTCGGCGTGCTGACGCTGGAATTCTTTGCCAGCGCCGACGGCCCGGTGTTCAACGAAATGGCGCCGCGCGTCCATAATAGCGGTCATTGGACGACCGAGGGGGCGCTCACCAGCCAGTTCGAGAACCATGTCCGCGCGATCTGTGGCCTGCCGCTCGGCGACACGGGGCTGGCCGCCCGGCAGGTCGAGATGCGCAACCTGATCGGCGACGATGCGGCGGAATGGCCGGCGATCCTGTCCGACCCGGAAAATCATCTCCACCTCTATGGCAAGCATGAGGCGCGTCCGGGCCGCAAGATGGGGCATGTGACGCGGTTGTCGCTTTAATCTATTCACCTCGTCATCCCCGCGAAGGCGGGGATCCATCTCACGCGTTCGCCCCATCGGCTTGGTTCGGTGATGGATTCCCGCCTGCGCGGGAATGACGAAATTTTTTGGCGGAGGAAGCGCGATCATGAGCGAGCAGCCGGACATCGTCCTGATCCTGGCCCGCGCCGACAATGGGGTGATTGGCCGGGATGGCGACCTGCCCTGGCGGCTGCCGGCCGACCTCAGGCATTTCAAGGCGCTGACCGCCGGCCATCCGATGCTGATGGGGCGCAAGACGTTCGACAGCCTGCCCGGCCTGTTGCCCGGCCGTCGCCATATCGTGCTGACCCGCGATCTGGAATGGATGGGCGAGGGGGCGGAGGTTGCCCATGATGTCGATGCCGCGATCGCGCTGGCTGACGGGCCGGTGCTGATGGTGATCGGCGGCGCGGAAATCTATCGCCTGTTCCTCGATCGGGCCGACCGGATCGAGCTGACCGAGGTGCATGTTGACGCCGAAGGCGAGACCCATATCGGCTATCCCGATCCGGCGGACTGGCGCGAGACAGCCCGCGCAGATCATCCCGCGCTGGACGGGCGCCCGGCCTACAGCTTCGTGACGTTCGGCCGTCGCCCGTAAATCTTCCGTCATTGCGAGCGTAGCGAAGCAATCCACCGACGCACATGGATTGCTTCGCTACGCTCGCAATGACGACAGGGATGTGTGGACGTGATCGCCAATTGCCACGCCCTGTGTGTCACCCTATAGCCCCGGCCATGGAGCGGCTTACCAGCAATGCCCCGATCCCTGCGCATCTGCGCGGCGGCGTCATGGCGCTTGGCAATTTCGACGGCTTTCATGCCGGCCATCAGGCGGTGGTCGGCCGCGCGATCGCGCGTGCGCGGGCGGAGGGGCGGCCGGCGATCGTCGCCACTTTCGATCCGCATCCCATGCGCCTGTTCCAGCCCGATACGCCGCCCTTTCGCCTGACCACGCTGGACCAGCGCCAGGCGCTGTTCGCGGCTGCCGGCGCCGACGCGATGCTGGTGTTCGACTTCACCCGCGAACTCGCTGCGCTCAACCCGGCCGGCTATGTCCGCCTGCTGGTGGAGCAACTGGGCGTCGCCGCCGTCGTCACGGGCGAGGATTTTACCTTCGGCAAGGGCCGCAGCGGCACCATCGCCAGCTTCGCCGAACTGGGCCTGCCGGCCGAGGCGGTCGCGCCGGTCACGGACGCGGAGGGAGTGATCAGCTCCAGCCGCATCCGCGCCGCATTGCAGGCCGGTGATTGCGCCACCGCCACCCGCCTGCTGACGCGTCCCTTCACGATCCAGGGTATAGTCCAGCATGGCGACAAGCTGGGGCGCACCATCGGCTTCCCGACCGCCAATATCGATCTTGGCCCCTATCTGCGCCCGGCCTTCGGCATTTATGCCGTGCGCGGGCTGCTGGCCGATGGCCGGGTGCTGGACGGCGCCGCCAATCTGGGCATCCGCCCGACCTTCGATCCGCCCAAGCTGCTGCTGGAACCGCATTTCTTCGATTTCGCCGAAAGCCTCTACGATCAGAGCATCGAAGTGCAACTGATCCACTATCTCCGGCCGGAGGCGAAATATGACGGCCTCGACCCGCTGATCGCGCAGATCGCACGCGACTGCGACGACGCACGGCAAATCCTTGCGGGAACGCCTTACCTCGCGTAGGGCGACGCTTCCACTTTTCCCGTTCGTGTCGAGCGAAGTCGAGACACGCGGCCGAGCGGAGCCGAGGCCCGGTTAGAGCCCTCGCTTCCCTCGGGCCGGCCCTTCGACTTCGCTCAGGGCGAACGGATTCATAAACTTGCACGGACATTCGATGACCGACCAGCCCGATTACAAAAGCACCGTCTTCCTTCCCGTCACCGACTTCCCGATGAAGGCCGGCCTCGCGCAGAAGGAACCGGCGATTGCCGCGCGCTGGGCGGCGATGGACCTTTACGGCAAGCTGCGTGAGAAGCGCGCCGGGCGCGAACGCTTCATCCTGCATGATGGCCCGCCCTACGCCAATGGCGACATCCATATGGGCCATGCGATGAACAAGGTGCTCAAGGACATCATCGTCCGCAGCCAGTCGCTGCTGGGCAAGGATGCGCCCTATGTCCCCGGCTGGGACTGTCACGGCCTTCCGATCGAATGGAAGATCGAGGAGGAATATCGCAAGAAGAAGATGAACAAGGACGAGGTGCCCGCGTCCGAGTTCCGCGCCCAGTGCCGCGCCTATGCCGACAAATGGGTGGATGTGCAGAAGGAGCAGTTCAAGCGTCTGGGCGTGATGGGCGACTGGGCCGATCCCTATCTGACCATGAAGTTCGATGCCGAGGCGACGATCGTCGGCGAACTGCTGAAGTTCGCGGAAAGCGGCCAGCTTTATCGCGGCGCCAAGCCCGTCATGTGGTCCCCGGTCGAAAAGACCGCGCTGGCCGAGGCGGAAGTGGAATATGAGGATGTGAAGTCGACCCAGATCGACGTGGCGTTCGAGATCGTCGAAGCGCCGAACGCGCCCGAACTGGTCGGCGCCTATGCGGTGATCTGGACCACCACGCCCTGGACGATCCCGGTGAACCAGGCTTTGGCCTATGGGCCGGAGATCGACTACGTTGCTATGCGCGCGGGCGGACGTGTCATTCTGACTGCTGCAGAGCTTTGGAATGATTTCGCTGGTCGAGCAGGCTCCACTCCATGGCTCTCGGAAGGGACTGGTTGGACTGTCGTCTGGGCTGGCAAAGGCTCGGACCTCGCCGGCGCCGTTGCTCGTCACCCGATGCACGCGCTCGGCGGCTTCTTCGCGAAGCCGCGCCCGTTCCTCGCGGGCGATTTCGTCACGACCGATGCGGGCACCGGCCTCGTCCACATGGCGCCCGACCATGGCGAGGACGACTTTGCGCTGTGCAAGGCGAACGGCCTGAACCCCGTCTTCGCGGTTGAGGGTGATGGGAAGTATCGCGCCGACTGGCTGTGGCTGGGCGGGCAGGGGTCGGTCATCAACCCCAAGTTCGTCGGCAAGGATGGCCCGATCTGCACCGATCTGCGCGAAGCGGGCGCGCTGCTCGCCGCATCGGACGATTTCAAGCACAGCTATCCGCATAGCTGGCGCTCCAAGGCGAAGATCATCTTCCGCTGCACCCCGCAATGGTTCATCCCGATGGACAAGCCGCAGGAAGGCGTGGTGGCCGATGTCGATGGCGGCGTGATGCCGACCCCGATCGTCACCGGCAACGGCCCGACCCTGCGCGAGATCGCGCTCGACGCGATCGAGCATACGCGCTGGGTGCCTGAGCGTTCGACCAACCGCATCCGTTCGATGGTGGAAGGGCGCCCCGACTGGGTGATCAGCCGCCAGCGCGCCTGGGGTGTGCCGATCGCGCTCTATGTTCATCGCAAGACTGGCGATTATCTCGTTGATAAAGCAGTCAATGCCCGCATCATCGAGGCGTTCAGGGGCGCCGGTGCGGATGCCTGGTTCGGCGCCGATCATCAGGCGCTGCTCGGCCCCGATTATGACCTCAATGACTATGAGGTCGTGAACGACATTCTCGACGTCTGGTTCGACAGCGGCTCGACCCACAGTTTCGTGGTCGAGGGCCGTTATGGCGAGGGCACGCGCGCCGATCTCTATATCGAAGGGTCGGACCAGCATCGTGGCTGGTTCCAGTCCTCGCTGCTGGAAAGCTGCGGCACCCGCGGTCAGGCACCCTACAAGGCAGTGCTGACCCATGGCTTCGCGCTCGACGGCTCGGGCAAGAAAATGTCCAAGAGCCTTGGCAATGTCGTCGATCCGCTCAAGATCATGGCCGAAAGCGGCGCCGATATCCTGCGCGTCTGGGTCGCCAGCACCGACTATTTCGATGACGTCCGCATCGGCAAGGAAGTGCTGGCCGGTTCGTCCGACGCCTATCGCAAGCTGCGCAACACCTTCCGCTACATGCTCGGCGCCCTGTCCGACTATGATGAGAGCGAGGCGGTGTCCTACGCCGAGATGCCGGAGCTGGAGCGCTACATGCTCCATCGCCTGGCCCAGCTCGACGCGGAACTGCGCGCGGTGGTCGACAAGGCGGCGAAGAGCGAGAATTGGCTGGAATTCAGCCGCTACACCCGCGCGATCTTCGATTTCGCGAACAGCGACCTCAGCGCCTTCTTCTTCGACATCCGCAAGGACTGCCTCTATTGCGATGCGAAGTCGGACCCCAAGCGCCGCGCCTATCGCACCTTGCTCGACACTTTGTTCCATGCGCTGGTCCGCTATGTCGCGCCGATCATCCCCTTCACCGCTGAGGAAGTATGGCAGAGCCGCTTCCCAAGTGACGAGGATAGCGTCCATTTCCTGGAATGGCCGGAGGTCGACCATCGCTGGATCAACCAGCATCTGAACGACAAGTGGGCGGAGCTGCGCGACCAGCGCGAGCAGGTGAACGAGGCGATCGAACCCTTCCGCCGCGAGAAGGTGATCCGCTCCAGCCTGGAGGCCGACGTCACCATGGGCGAAATGCTGCCCAGCGACGGTGTGAACTTCGCCGAAATCGCCATCGTCGCCCGGATCGAGATGGGCGTGGGCGACGGCATCATCGTCAAGCCCAGCGAGTGGCACAAGTGCGGCCGCTGCTGGCGCCTGCTGCCCGAGGTCGAGGAAGATGGCACGCTGTGCCACCGCTGTGACGAGGTGTTGAAGGCATGAGTGCCATCAACCATCGCCCGCTGGGGCTGACGGTCGCGATCGTCACCCTCGCGCTCGACCAGCTGGTCAAATATACCGTCACCTATCCGCTCGCGCTGCAGAGCCGGGCGGATGCGGGGATCGAGATACTGCCCTTCTTCCGCCTGCGCTGGCTGGAAAATCGCGGCGTCTCGATGGGCTTCTTCCATGCCGACAATGATACGATGCGCTGGATGCTGGTCGGCATGACCATGTTGATCGCCGGCTTCGTGGGCGTGTGGATGTGGCGCGAAAAGGCGCGGTCGGACGTCGCGGCGCTCGGCCTGGTGCTGGGCGGCGCAATCGGCAATATCGTTGACCGGATGCGGCTGGGCTATGTCGTCGACTATGCCGACCTGCATTTCGGCGAATGGCGCCCCTTCCTGATTTTCAACCTGGCCGACGCGGCCATCACGTTCGGCGTGCTGATCCTGCTTGCGCGGGCGCTGCTGCTGCGCGAGAAGGGCGCAAAGACGGAGACCCTGAAGTAATGCGTAAACTGATCCTCGCCGCCGGCCTTGTTGCAACCCTGTCGGCGTGCGGCGGCGGTGGTAACGGCCTGCTCAATCGTGGCCGTCCCGACGAGTTCGCTGTGACGCGCCAGGCGCCGCTGGTCGTGCCGCCCGATTTCGCGCTGGTCCCGCCCGCGCCGGGCACCCCGGCTGCCGCCACGGTCGATTCGAGCCGCGCCGCGCAGGAAGCGCTGTTCGGCGGTCCGGCCCCGCGCAGCGCAGCGGAAAGCGCGGCGCTGAACTCGGCCGGCCGTGGCACGGCCGCCGCCGGCATCCGCTCGCAGGCGGGTGATCCCGGCACCGAAGTGGTCGACAAGGGCGCCACCACCCGCGACATCATCGCTGCGCCGGAAGGCGACGGCCAGGACGCCCGCGCCGCCACCGGCACGCAGACGACCCCGCCGCAGCAATAATCTAGGAGGAAGGGGGCGCCTGATCGTCCTCTTCCGCAAAGGCCTTGAGCCGGGCGAGCGTGCCATCCCATTGCGCGCCGACCCGGCCGAGCCAGTCCTGCGCCGCCGCAACCGCCTCCCGGCGCAGCGCGAAATGCACTTCCCGCCCTTGCTTGCGTCTGCGCACCAGTCCGGCGCCGTGCAGCACATCCAGATGCTTGGCCACCGCCTGACGGCTGATCGGCAGGCCTTCGCCCAGTTGCACGATCGACCGGCCATTGCCGTCGCCCAACCGCGCGATGAGCCCCAGGCGCGTGGGATCGCCCAGTGCGGCGAAAATCTCAGCCGGTGACATGGTCGCGGATATTCTTCACCTGTTCCGCCCAGCCGCCATCATTGTCGCGCATGACATTGGTCCGGCGTGGTTCGGGCACCGCATCGAACCCGCTTTCGGTGACGGTCAGGCGCGTGCCGCCGTCGATCGGTTCCAGGACGAACTCCACCAGCGTCCATTCGGGGACCGGCACGCCGCTCTCCATCAGCGCCTTGTCGCCGCCGGTCGCAGGCCATTCATAGGCAAAACGGGTCATCGGCTCGATCGCCACGACCCGCGCTTCCCAGCGATAATCCTCATAGCCCGGATAGGTCATATGCCCGGTCGAGGGCTGGCCGATGGCAAAGGGCTGGTCCAGCGCGACGCGAAACCAGGTGCCGAATTGCGCATGGTCGGTCAGGGCGTCCCATACCCGTTCTACCGGCGCGGCGATGTCGATCGTCTTGATGATGCTGTCGGTCATGATAGGCAACCTCCTGATTGCCTATATGCGCCTCATGGCAGGGATGTGCAACTATATGGTTGCTTTACAATGGCCCTCCGGCGTAGCGGATCGCGGCCCGTCCGGTTGCCCGCACCGGCAGATACAGGCCCTGGCCATGGGCACTGATCTCGCCGATTTCGGCATCGTCTAACCGCGCGCTGATACGGAAATGCGGGGTTTTGCGTTCGCCGATGGCCCGCCGGATCTTGCCCTTCAACTCCTCCAGATCATGGGTGAAATTCTGGCTGAGGGCGTCGGCGATGACGCTGGAAAAGGCAGGGCTTCCCGCCAGCGCGATCAGGATGTCGCCGCCGATCCCGTCGCTGCTGCCGGTCACCTGCAGATCCTCGAAATGGACCAATGCCGAATTGGGCTGGTTGACCGGGCGGGCGGTCAGCCAGACGGTGCCATGGGTATCGCCCAGCTTGCCGCTTGCCGGACGCGCCGCGAGCGTGACGCCCACCGCAATGCGGTTGCCTGTCGTGCCATAGGCGGTCAGCGTGTCGAAGCGTGCGATGATGGGGCCCAGCTTGGGCAGCTCAAACGGGCGCGCGGCGCGCTTGTGCAGGGCGCGCAGGATCACCGGCTCCAGCTGCGCATAATCGGCCCGCACCGGCAGGAAGAAATGCAGCGCCTCGTCGATCGGCGCACGCGCGGGCGGTGGCAGTCCGGTTGGCTGCGGATCGACCGGCCGATCGCCGACCACGGTTTCGGTCAGCGCCTCTATCCCCAGCCGGAAGCGCAGTTGGGCGCCGCTGTTGCTATAGCCGTCGAACAGGAAGCGTTGCGGCGTGATGCGCATCCATACCGGCGGATCATGGTCGTTGAGCGAAAGGCTGGTAAAGGCCGCGCGCCACAGCCGTTCGATCTTGCTGCGCAGGTCGAGCTTGGCCAGTTCGCGCGGCAATTGTCGTTCGAGGTCGCGCAGAATCGGCGCGATCTTGCGGTCGACCTTGTCGGCGAAGGTGATGCGCTGGCCGAGGAAATCGATGCCGGGCGTCTGGGTCCAGTCATAGCTGAGCTTCAGCGTGCCGTGAGGGCGCCACTGGTCATCGATGCCGAGCTGAATCCGGCCATGGGCCATGGCGTCGCCGGTGGCGGTTTCGCCTTTCAGCAGGCCTGCAATGTCACGCGCGCTCACCTGGGCATGGATCGGAATGTCAGCGATCAGGTCGCGCCCATTGCCGCGCAGGCGGATCGGCCCGCGCGTGACTTCGCCGATGATATGGCAGTCGATCGGCGGCGTCACCTTGATCTGTTTGCCGAACAATTTGACCCGCTTGGGCTGGACGCAGCGCGTGCCTGGCCGGTCGATCCGCCAAAGCTGTCGCGGCATGGCGCGTTCGATCGCCTGGGCAATCAGGGCGCGGTCGATTTCCACCGGAACGCTGATGATCGAAGATGCGCTGGTCGCCGGCACCGGATCATTGGCGCGCGGCGGCGGCTCCACCGCCGGTTTCTGCGAACAGGCGGCGAGCAGCGGCAGGAGCAGCAGCCAGCGATGATGTCGACCCGGCAATGCTCTGCCCAACCGCCTTCTCCCGGACATGGTCCAGCGGAAGGCAGGCTAGGGCAGTTGGAAGAGGAGGTCCAGCGCGGACCTTCAGGCCCGCGCTTCCTCCACGCCGGCGCTGTTGTGGCGCAGCGCCGTCAGCACCGTGTCGACGATCGCATCGGCATCCAGCCGCGCGTCGGCATATTGCTGTTCGGGCTTGTCCTGATCCTGGAAGATGTCGGGCAGGCGCATGGTGCGGATCTTGAGGCCGTTGTCGGTCAGGCCAAGGTCGCTCGCCAGTGTGAGGACATGGGCGCCAAGGCCGCCGATCGCCCCTTCCTCGATCGTCACCGCCACCTCATGGGTGGTCAGCATCCGGCGGATCAACGCCTCGTCCAGCGGCTTGGCGAAGCGCAGGTCGACGACGGATGCCGACAGGCCCTTGGCCTCCAGCGTGTCGGCGGCCTTCATCGCTTCTTCCAGCCGGGTGCCGAGCGACAGGATCGCGACCTGGCGCCCTTCGCGCACGACGCGGCCCTTGCCGATCTCCAGCGCTTCGGGAATTTCCGGCATGGCGACGCCGGTGCCGTTGCCGCGCGGGTAGCGGACCGCGATCGGCCCGCTGTCATGCACGGCGCAGGTATGGACCATGTGCGTCAGTTCCGCTTCGTCGGCCGCGGCCATCACGACGAAATTGGGCAGGCTGGCGAGATAGGTGACGTCGAAGCTGCCGGCATGGGTGGAGCCGTCCGCGCCGACCAGGCCTGCGCGATCGATGGCGAAGCGCACGGGCAGATTCTGGATCGCGACATCATGCACCACCTGGTCATAGGCGCGCTGCAGGAAGGTGGAGTAAATGGCGCAGAAGGGGCGCATGCCCTCTGCCGCGAGGCCGGCGGCGAAGGTGACGGCATGCTGTTCGGCGATGCCGACGTCGAAGATGCGGTCGGGGAAGGCCAGCTCGAACTTGTCGAGGCCCGTCCCCGACGGCATGGCGGCGGTGATCGCGCAGACGCGCGGATCGCGCTCGGCCTCGGCGATCAGCGCCTGGGCGAAGACATTGGTGTAGCTGGGCGGACCCGGAGGGGCCTTGGCCTGGGTGCCGGTGATGACGTCGAACTTCTGCACGCCATGATATTTGTCGGCGGCCGCTTCGGCCGGGCCATAGCCCTTGCCCTTCTGGGTCACGACATGGATCAGGCACGGCCCTTCGGCCGCATCGCGGACATTTTCCAGCACCGGGATTAGATGTTCGAGATTATGGCCGTCGATCGGGCCGACATAATAGAAGCCCAGTTCCTCGAACAGGGTGCCGCCGGTCGCCATGCCGCGCGCGAATTCGTCGGTCTTCTTGGCCGCCTTGTGCAGCGGGCGGGGCAGCTTGCGCGCCAGCTTCTTGGCCATGTCGCGCAGGCCCAGAAATTCGCGGCTCGACACCAGCCGGGCGAGATAGGCGGACAGGCCGCCGACCGGCGGCGCGATCGACATGTCATTGTCGTTGAGGATGACGACCAGCCGGTTGCCCGCCTCGCGCGCATTGTTCATCGCCTCATAGGCCATGCCGGCCGACATGGCGCCGTCGCCGATCACGGCGATGCCCTTGCCCGGCTTGTCCTGCATCTTGTTGGCGACGGCAAAGCCGAGCGCCGCGCTGATCGAGGTAGAGCTGTGCGCCGCGCCGAACGGGTCATATTCGGATTCGGCGCGCTTGGTGAAGCCACTGAGGCCGCCGCCCTGGCGCAGCGTGCGGATGCGATCGCGCCGGCCGGTCAATATCTTGTGCGGATAGCATTGATGGCCCACGTCCCAGACCAGCTTGTCGTTGGGCGTGTCGAACACATAATGGATGGCGGTGGTCAGTTCCACGACACCCAGGCCCGACCCCAGATGGCCGCCGGTCACGCCGACGGCGGCGATGGTTTCGGCGCGCAGCTCATCGGCCAGCTGGCGGAGCTGGTCGGGCTGCAGCTTGCGCAGGTCGGCGGGGATATTGACGGTGTCGAGCAACGGCGTGGACGGATTGGACATGGGGAACTGCCTACTCGCTTTCCTGCGCCAAGTCGAACCCTGACGTCATGTAGGGGGGCGCCAAATCTTCAATCAGGGAAACGGCGCGGGTGAAACGGCTGTCCCAATCCCCGCCGACCGAAGCCCAGTTAACGCCGCTGTCGATCAGCACGTTCCGGCTGATATCGGCAAATCGCGCCCGCACCGGATCGTCGCCATAGATACGCGTGCCATCGTCGATCCAGGCGACATCGGGTTCCAGCAGCAGATAGAGGTCGGCCTTCGGGTAAGCGAGCAGCGCGTCGGGCGCATGGCCGATCATCATCTCGGCCCAGGCCGCCGTCATCAGCGCGTCGGTGTCGGCAAACAGGCGACGGTTCGCCAGCCGCCGGCCGGCGGCAATCGTCGCGGACTGGGCGGCACCGATCAGCAGCAGGTCGGCCTCGTCCATATCGACACTGTGAACTTCGGCCTGGGCACGGCCATATTCGGGCACCCAGATCGTGTCGAAATGCCGGGCGAGGCGTTCGGCCAGCACCGACTTGCCGGTGCTTTCGACGCCATGCAGCACGATCGTCCGGGTGAAATGCGCGCGGACCGGTGGCGCGATCCAGCGCCACTGGCCCCAGGGTTCGGCACGCACGGCGCTGGCGGACAGGCCGCCCAGTCCGTCCTGGTCCGCGCCCAATATGCGGGCACCCAGCGGCACGAAGCGGCCGCCGACCTCCTGCGCGAGCCGCAGCCCATAGGCTTCGCCGGCGAATAGCAGGTCGATCGGCTCGGGATGGGCCTGCGCCACGATGGCGCGCCAGATCGGCCAGAAGTCGGCGGAGTCTTCAGGCGCCTGCGGCACGACGGCGTCATGGCCGATGACCCGGCATCCCGGCGCCAGTTCGCGCATCCATTGCAGCCGCAGTGGACCAGGGATCGGATCGCCCGGCAACCAGCAGACCAGGATGGTGAGTTCGTCCACGATCGCCCGCGCACTGTCGATCAGCATCTGATGGCCGGCATGGGGCGGCATGAACTTGCCGAGCAGGAAGCCGCGGGTCATGCCGGCGCCTGGTGCATCGTGCGGCGCCAGGCGATCAGGCCCCATAGCGCGATGAAGAAGAAGATGGCGTAGAGGATCGACGTCGCGATCAGGCCGCGGCTCCAGAACAGGCCGGTGGCAAGGGCGTCGACCGCCACCCACAGCACCCAGCTTTCGACCTTGCGCTGTGACTGCAATATCTGCGCGGCGACGCTCATGCCGGCGATCATGGCGTCGGCAAAGGGCGCGGCGGCATCGGTGAAGCGGGCCATGCCCATGCCCCAGGCCAGGCTGGCGAGCGCCGTGCCCGCGATCCAGGCGAGGCGGGCCGGAACGCTAAGGCGCGCCACCGCTATGCCGCCGTCGGCGACCTTCTCGCTATGCACCCAGTTCCACCAGCCATAGGCGTTGATCACCAGGAAGAAGATTTGCAGCAGCGCGTCGCTGTAGAGCTTCGCCTCGAAGAAGACGAAGAAATAGAGCGCGACCATGGCGATGCCGAACGGATAGTTCCACAGCGAACGGCGCGCCACCAGCACGACATTGATCAGGCCGAGCGCCGCTGCGACCCATTCGATGATGGTCATGAACCGCCCGTCAGTGGCAGGCGCTGCAGGTGCCACGCACCTCGATCACCGGACGCACCGGCGCGAAGCCGGCCTTTTCCGCCACCGACCGCAGCGATCCGGTGATGGGATCATTGTCGATATGCGTCACCTGGCCGCAGTTGTCGCAGACCAGGAAGATACAGTCATGATGGCAACCGGGATGGGCGTTGGCGATATAGGCGTTCGCGCTTTCCACCCGCATCGCGATATTGTTCGCCACGAACAGGTCGAGGATGCGGTAGACGCTGTTGGGCGCGACCCGCTTGCCGCGCGCCTTGGACACGGTGTCGGCGATATCATAGGCCGATGCCGGTTTTTCTTCGGCCGCCAGCGCGTCGAAGATGGCGGCACGCATCGGCGTCCACTGCTCATCCTTCGCCTCCAGCGTGGCTTGCGCCGCGTCGGCCAGCTTCTTGCCGGTGGGTTCCTGATGATGATGGTGCGAATGATCTGCCATGGCGATTATCTAGGCGTGTCCACCTGCGGCGGCAAGTGGCTGGCTCAGCCGCGCTGCCAATAGGCAAAAGCCGCCCAAAGCCAGCCGCCGATCATCATCGCGCCGCCGATCGGTGTCACCGCGCCCAGCCAGCGCGGGCAGCCCAGCGCCATGGCATAGAGGCTGACGGCAAAGAACGCCGCGCCGATCAGCAGCAACAGGGCGCCGCCGCGCGTGATGCCCATGATCGTCAGGACGGCGACGGCATGGATCAGCTGATAGAGGCCCCCGGTGCGCAGCCACTCCGCCGCCTGCGGGCTGGCGGCGCCATGGGCGCCAAAGGCACCGGCAGCAATGGCAAGCGCTGCCGACAGGGCGGCCAGAATGGCGATCATGCTTCTTCTCCATCTCCGCGCGCGCGCAGGCGCATGCCCCGGCCGGGGCGGTACATCAGATCCTTGGCCGCCAGCAGATTGCCATGCTCGATCTGCAGGGCAAGGCGCTGGCCGTCATTCTCGCGATACTGGCGTTCGACTTCCTCGACCTCTTCCGGCGGCACGCCCAGCGTCTGCATCGCTTGGACGCCCATGCAGATGGCCGACTCGAACACTTCCCGCACCACGCCGGCCAGTTCGATATCCTGCATCGCCAGGATCTGGCGACGATCGAACACGCGCGCCATCAGCGCGGCCTGGGGGAAGGCTTCGGCAATGGGCTGCAGCACACGGCCATCCAGCGAAGGATCGTCGATGCAGAAGGCGATCAGCCGGGCTTCGTCGGCACCGGCGCGGCGGAGCAGGTCGATCCGCGTGCCGTCGCCATAATAGACCTTCATGTCGAAGCGGCTCGACACCTCGATCTGGGCAGGCTTCTTGTCGATCAGCACCACGCCGAAGCCATGGCCCATAAGCATCTGGGCCACGGTCTGGCCGAACCGGCCATAGCCCACGATGATGGCGCTGCCGCGCGGCGCATCCTCCGGCCCCGGCAGGTCGTCGCGATCCTTGGGCTGGGCAAATTCGAAGCGGCGAGCAAACAGCATCAGGAAGGGCGTGGTCGCCATGGAGAAGGTGACGATCGCGCTGAACAGGCTCGCCGCCTGCGGCGCGATCAGATAGGCATTTTGCGCCTGGGCGAAGAGGACGAAGCCGAATTCACCGCCTTGGGAGAGTAGCAGGCCGGCGCTCAATGCCTGTTGCCAGGCCATGCCGAACAGCCGGGCGAGCAGGGCGATGATCGCGGTCTTGGCGGCCACCAGCATCGCCGCCATGCCGATGACGAACAGGGGATTGGCGGCGACGGCGCGCAGGTCCAGCACCATGCCGACGGCGAGGAAGAAGAGGCCGAGCAGGATGGAGCGGAACGGCTCCACGTCGGACTCGATCTCGTGGCGATAGGGCGAGTCGGCCAGCATCACGCCGGCGACGAAGGCGCCAAGCGCGGTCGAGAGGTGCAGGCTGTGCATCACCGATGCGGCCGCCAGCACGGTGAACAGGCCGACCGCGACGAACAGTTCGCGCTCGCCCTGCCGGCCGACCAGGTTGAGCAACGGTCGCAGGATGAAGCGGCCGGCCAGCACCAGCCCGGCGATCGCGGCGACGGTATAGCCGGCCAGCACCCATCCGGGCGGGCCGCCAGCATCTGCCGGATTGCGGGACAGGGCGGCGACGATGGTGATCAGCGGGACGATCGAGAGATCCTGGAACAGCAGGATCGAGAAGACCTTCTCACCAAAGGGCGAGTTGATGCGGCCGCTGCTCTTGAGGCTGGGCAGCACCTGCGCGGTTGAGGAGAGGGCGAGCGGCAGGCCAAGCGCGATCGCGGCGCCCCAGGTGAAGCCGGTCGAGTAGAAGATGATGGCGATGAGGGCGAGGCCGCACAGCACGACCTGCGCCAGGCCAAGCGCGAAGATGTCGCGCTTCAGTCGCCACAGGCGCGCGGGATGGAGTTCGAGCCCGACGAGAAAGAGCAGCAGGACGATGCCGATTTCGGCAATGGCCAGCTTCGATTCCGCGCCGCCGACGAGACCCAGCCCTTGCGGGCCGACCAGCGCGCCGGCGACGAGATAGCCCAGCACCGCGCCCAGGCCGAAGCGGCGGAACAGCAGGACGAAGGCCACGGCGACGCCGAGCAGGATCACGCCTTCGGACAGGAGGACGTCGGTGGCCGACATGGCGGTTTCGGTGACCGGCATCAGGCGTCCGCCATCCGCGCGGCTTCGGCGATCGCTTCGAAACCGAGCCGGATCGAGGGATGGCGCGCGGGATAGCCGCGGGCCGGCGCCAGCACCGCAAGGCCGGGCCAGAAATCGAGATCCTCGCTCTCGCCCGACAGATAGGCGGCCAGCTTGTCGCGTGCCTCTGCCAGTTCGTCCGCAGTGAGGCCGATCGCCTGCGCCGCCATCAGCGCGGCGGAGGCCTGGCCCAGGGCGCAGGCCTTCACGTCCAGGCCCATTTCGGCGAGCCTGCCGTCGGCCATGCGGACATCGGCGGTGATGCGCGAGCCGCAGGTCGGTGACCGCTTCTCCACGCTGGCCTGCGGATCGGCCAGCCGCTGGTGGTGCGGGATGCTCGCCGCGAGGCGAAGAATGTCGTTATTGTAGAGGGATGCGCTCATTATCCCTCCATGTAGGACAGTTATGCCTGCGGGAGAAGGCGGCAAAATGGCCTAGGGTCAATCGACATTCAGCCCTGACGGCCTGCAAATGGCGGCCTTCCGCACTTCCGGTGCTCACGTACTTTAAGTACGCTGCGCTCCGGATTACGGAAAACCACCATTTTCGTCACGTCATCATCTGAATGTCGATCGCCCCTAGGGGCCGCGATAGCGCAGCGCGTCGACCAAGATGCTGAACGCAGCGGCCGGCTGGCGGCGGCTGGGATAATAGAGATGATAGCCGGCAAAGGGCGGGCACCAGTCCTCCAGCACCGGGATCAGCCGGCCTTCGTCGATATCCGCGCGCACCTGATCCTCCATCACGAAGGCGAGGCCGAAGCCGGCGAGGGCGGCGCGGCGGATCATCTCGATGCTGTTGAACGCCAGTTGCCCCTCCACCCGCACCCGGATTTCATGGCCGTCCTTTTCCAGTTCCCAGGCGTAAAGGCCGCCGGCGCTGCGCAGGCGCAGATTGATGCAGTCATGAGCGGCCAGATCCTGCGGCGTGCGTGGCACCGGGCGGCTGGCGAAATAGGCGGGCGCGCCGACGACGATCATGCGCAGGTCCGGGCCGATCCGGACGGCCACCATATCCTTGGCGATCGCTTCGCCCAGCCGCACGCCGGCATCGAACCGCTCCTTGACGATGTCGACGAAACCGGAATCGATGCTCAATTCGACATGGATGTCGGGATAGCGCGGCAGCAGCCGTTGCAATGCTGGCCAGACGACCGTGTTGCTGGCATGTTCGGCGGCGGTGATGCGGATGGTGCCGGCCGGTCGTTCGCGCAGGTCACCGAGCGAAGCCAGTTCGGTCGCGATGCTGTCGAGTGCCGGGCGTAGCGTGGCGGACAGGCGATCGCCGGCCTCGGTCAGGGAGACGCTGCGGGTGGTGCGGGTGAGCAGGCGGACGCCCAGGCGCGTTTCCAGCCGCCTTATGGTATGGCTGAGCGCGGACTGCGACGTGCCGAGCAGCGCGGCCGCTCGGGTGAAATTGCCGGTGTCGGCGACCATCAGGAAGGCGTTGAGGTCGACCAGCTCTTCGCGCCGCATTCATGAACTCCGGATATAAAGTCTTGCCGCTTTTATGATCTAATCCCCCGCTTGGCGACAGCCTATCTTCCGTTCGGACATCAAATCGGAGTGACCGCTATGGAAAAGCGACTTTTGGGCAAGAGCGGGCTGGAGGTTTCGGCCATTGGCCTGGGCTGCATGGGCCTCAATTTCGGCTATGGCACAGCCGTCAGCCAGGATGAAGGGATCAAGCTGATCCGCGCAGCTGTCGACTTCGGTGTCACCTTCTTCGACACCGCGGAGGTCTATGGCCCCTATACCAACGAGGAAATGGTCGGCGCCGCGCTGGCGCCGGTGCGCGACCAGGTGGTGATCGCCACCAAATTCGGCTTCGACATCGGCGCCGGTCTTGGCGCGCTCAACAGCCGGCCGGACAATATCCGCGCGGTGGCGGACGCCTCGCTCAAGCGGCTGGGTGTCGAGGTGATCGATCTTTTCTACCAGCATCGCGTCGATCCGGCCGTGCCGATCGAGGATGTGGCGGGAGCCGTCAAGGACCTGATCGCCGAGGGCAAGGTCAGGCGTTTCGGCCTGTCCGAGCCGTCGGCTGCGACGGTCCGCCGCGCCCATGCGGTGCAGCCGGTCGCCGCACTCCAGAATGAATATTCGCTCTGGACCCGTGGCCCGGAAACCAACGGCATCCTTGAAACCTGCGAGGAACTGGGCATCGGCTTCGTGCCCTACAGCCCGCTCGGCAAGGGCTTCCTGACCGGCGCGATCGGCAAGGATACTGCGCTGGCCGAGGGCGATTTCCGCAACAGCCTGCCGCGCTTCGCCGCCGAGGCGCGGGAGAAGAATCTGGCGCTGGTCGATCTCCTCAAGGGCATTGCGGCCGAGAAGGGGGCGACCCCTGCACAGATCGCGATCGCCTGGCTGCTGGCGCAGAAGCCCTGGATCGTGCCGATCCCCGGCACCACCAAGCTGCACCGGCTGGAGGAAAATCTGGGCGCGGCCAAGGTCGAACTGAGTGATGCCGACCTCACCCGGATCCGCGCAGCGGCCGACGCCATCCCGGTCGAGGGCGAGCGCTACCCGCCGCATCTGCTCGAAATCGTCGGGCGCTAATTACGGATGGGCCGGGGCTAATATCCCGGCCCATTGCACGTTGGTCCCTGTCCGCCTATCGCCGCCGCGAACGGCCGGAACGAAAGGACAGCGCGGCGATGCACATATTGGTCGATGCCGACGCCTGCCCGGTGAAGGAGGAAATCTACAAGGTTGCCTTCCGCCATGGCGTGCCGGTCACCATCGTCAGCAACAGCCCGATCCGCATTCCGGCGCATGAGTTGATCGACCGCGTGGTGGTGAGCGACGGGTTCGACGCCGCCGATGACTGGATCGCCGAACGCGCCGGTGCCGATACGCTCTGCATCACCGCCGACATCCTGCTCGCCGACCGTTGCCTCAAGGCCGGGGCCGGGGTGATCGCGCCCAATGGCAAGCCTTTCACCAGCGCCTCGATCGGTAGCGCGATTGCTGTGCGGGCGATCATGGCGGACCTGCGCGCCGGCGCCGTGGGCGATCCGGTCGGCGGGCCGCCGCCTTTCTCCAAGGCCGATCGATCCCGCTTCCTGTCCGCGCTGGACGAGGCGATCGTGCGGATGAAGCGGGGGCGGTGATGGGCGATTATGACGCGATAATCCTGGGCGCCGGCGCGGCCGGCATGATGTGCGCGGCGACCGCCGGCCAGCGCGGCCGCCGGGTGCTGCTGGCCGACCATGCCGATGCGCCGGGCAAGAAGATCCTGATTTCGGGTGGCGGCCGCTGCAATTTCACCAACATCTATACCGCTGCCGATCGCTATCTGTCGGCCAATCCCCATTTCGCCAAATCGGCGCTGGGCCGCTACACGCCGCAGGATTTCCTTACCCTGATCGGCCGCTATGGCATCGCCTGGCATGAAAAGACGCTGGGGCAACTCTTCTGCGACGGATCGGCGAAGCAGGTCGTGGCCATGCTGGCAGAGGAGTGCGCGGCCGGCGGCGTGACCATGGCGCTGGGCCAGCCGGTGACGGATATCAGCCATGGCGATGGCCTGTTTCGCGTCAAGCTGGGCGATCGCATCCTGTCGGCGCCGTCTTTGGTGCTGGCGACCGGTGGCCCGTCCATCCCGAAATTGGGTGCTACGGGCTTCGCCTATGAGGTCGCGCGCCAGTTCGATCTCAAGGTGGTGCAGCCCCGGCCGGCGCTGGTGCCCTTCACCTTGGGGCCGGATGACGCGCTGTTCCAGTCGCTGTCGGGCGTCTCGGCGGAGGTGGAGGTGCGCTGGAACAAGACCCGGTTCCGCGAGGCGGCGCTCTTCACCCATCGGGGCCTCTCCGGCCCGGCGATGCTGCAGATTTCCTCCTATTGGGAACATCGCACGCCGATCCACGTCAATTTCCTGCCCGATCTCGGCGTGGACTGGTTGCTGGCCGAAAAGCGCAATCGTCCGCGCACCGGCTTGCGGCGCGTGCTGGTCGAGCGCTTCCCCGAGCGCATGGCCGATGCCCTGCTCGAACGGATCGGCACGCAGGGTGACCTTGGCAATCTGCCCGACAAGACCCTGCGCCAGATTGGCGAGCGGCTGGCGGGCTGGTCCTTCATCCCGTCCGGCACCGAAGGCTATGCCAAGGCGGAGGTCACGGTCGGCGGAATCGCCACCGCTGGCCTGTCGTCGCGGACGATGGAAGCCGCCAAGGTGCCGGGCCTCTACGCCATTGGCGAGGCGGTCGATGTCACTGGCTGGCTCGGCGGCTATAATTTCCAATGGGCCTGGGCCAGCGGCTGGGCGGCCGGGCAGGCGCTCTAGGCGCGCCCTACGGTCTGGGCCTGCGCTGCTGCGATGCTGGCCTGAAGATGCTGGCGGCGGAAGGGCTTGGAAAGGCGCGGAATATCCGGGGCGATCAGGTCGACGCCTTCATAGCCCGATATGATGAGCAGCGCGATCTCGGGATGGTCGACGCGCAACCGCAGCGCCAGTTCGGCGCCGGTCATGCCGGGCATGATATGGTCGGTGACGACGATGTCAGGCCGGAAATCGGCGGCGATCATGCTAAGCCCCAGTTCGGCATTGTCGATGTCGACCACGTCATAGCCAAGGTCGGTCAGCATTTCCCGCGTGCCATGGCGGACCAGGGCATTGTCGTCGATCAGCAGCACCTTGCCTTGCGTTGCTGCGATCTCGCCGCCATCGCCATCCGCCACAACGGCCACCGGCTTCTGCTTCTCGATCGGCAACCAGAGCTGGATTTCCGTGCCCTGGCCCACTTCGCTGACGATTTCCAGCGCACCGCCCAACTGGCCGGCCAGACCATGGGCCATTGACAGGCCAAGGCCGGTGCCATGGCCGACCGGCTTGGTCGTGAAGAAGGGCTCGGTCGCGGACGCCTTGACCGCCGGGGTCATGCCGATGCCGGTGTCGGTGATGCGCAGGCAGACAAATTGGCCGGGTATCAGTGGCACGGGGAGGCGGCTCTTGCATCGTTCGGCGGAAATGATGACCTGCCCGCCGTTCGGCATGGCGTCGCGCGCGTTGACCACCAGGTTGAGAATGGCCAGTTCCAGTTGATGTCGATCCGCGCGCACCGGGGGCACATCCGGCGCGGCATCGACATGGAGAATGATCTGCGGGCCGACCGTGCTGACCAGCAGGGTCTGCATATTCTCCAGCGTCTCGGAAAGATTGACCGATGTCGGTTGCAAGGGTTGGCGACGGCCGAAGGCCAGCAGCCGTTTGACCAGCGTCTGCGCGGTTTCCGCCGCCTGCATCGCGATATTAGCGGTGCGGGCGATCGCTTCGGGGGATCGGCCGCCGGCGATGATCTGGTCCAGTCCGCCGATGATCGGTGTCAGCAGATTGTTGAAGTCGTGCGCGACATGCCCGGTCAACTGGCCCAGCACGTCCATCTTCTGGATCTGTCGCAGCTTGTCCTGCGCGCTTTCCAGTTCGCTCGTGCGCTCGCGCACGCGCTGGTCCAGATGATCGTTCAGAGACTCGAGGGCGCCGAAGAGCCGGCCATTTTCGAGTGCAGTGGATGCGGCCCGCGCTAGCGCTTCGAGCAGCGAAATCTCGTTGTCGGTCGGCATCGCCGGCTCGGACCAATAGGCGCCCACGGCGGCGATCGGGTCGACCCGACCGATCGGCACCATGATCATGCTGCGGACGAAGGTCTGGCTATAGGCGTCCACCGGCACCCGAACATCGTCGAATATATCGGCGATCACCGCGGTTTCCTGGTTCAGCATCGCCCAGCCGGACACACAGGTTTCCGCCGGGAAGCGTTGCCCGGCCCATAAAGGTGCCTTGGCGTCCTCGGCGATATAATGGCATTTGTCGCCGTCGCGCAGCACGACCGCGATCCCGTCTGCGCCCACTGCGCGGCGGGCGAAGGCGCGCAGGACGCTGACAACTGCATCCAGGGACCGCGCGCCGGCCAGAGCCTCCATGGCCTCGGCGGCTATGGTCCAGCGGGCCGCCAGCGCCTTCTGCGTCGAATGGTCTTCCCGGCCAAATGCTCCATTCATCGTGTGACCTCTGAAGTGGAAGGGAATCGCACTATATCATCGATCGGACGGGCAGGGGAAATGGAGATTTGTCAGTAGGTTAAGACTAGGTGTGATTACATAATATACGCAATTTTACGGCCTGTTCGCGCGGGTGCGGAGCCATGAAATGCGGGGTATCGGAATCGCCGTCATGGCTGCGGCGGTTCATTTTCCTGGGGCTGGGTCGGCGCGATCCGCGGTGGGGGCACGCCCTGTGGCGGCAGCGGCAAGGGCTGGTCGGACGGAATGCGAAGCTGGTTGCCATCGATGGTGACGGTCATTCCGCCCTGATCCATGCCGACGCCGACATTGCCGATGCCGGTTTCGACGCTGACATTGGCGATGGCGTTGACCAGGTCGGGATCCTGCTCTTCCTCGGGCACCTTCTCGACCGGCTCGTTGATGGCGCCGGCCATGAAATTGCGCCAAATACGTGCTGGTACGCCGCCGCCGGCCGCGCCGCCGGGCAGCGGGGCATTGTCGTCATTGCCGATCCACACCGCCGTCACCAGGCCGCCGGCATAGCCGACGAAAATCGCGTCGCGACTATCCTGGGTCGTGCCGGTCTTGCCGAAGGTGCTGGTGCGCAGCGCCGCGGCGCTACCGGTGCCGCGATTGGCGGCGGACGACAGGAGGTCGCGGATCATTTCGAGCTGATCGTCGCTGAAATGGCGCTGGCGCTTCATGAGGCGGTCGAACCAGCCCTGTTCCTCGGGGGGCAGGCCATGGGCGAGCACCGGATAGGCGCCGGCTGCCACCGACGCATAGGCCTCGGCCAGCTCCACCAGCGGGATTTCCGACGTGCCGAGCGCGAGGCTGAGATCCTCGGTCAGCGGCGCGGTAACGCCCAGATCGCGGGCAACCTTGATGACATTGTCGACGCCGACCTTCTGGGTCAGGCGCACGGCTGCCACATTGCTCGACGCGGCAAAGGCCTGGCGCAACGTGATGCGGCCGCGATATTTGCCGCCATGATTGGCCGGGCGATAGGTGCCGGTGGTGATCGGCGTATCCTCGATCATGTCGTCGGGCGTCATGCCGGCGCGGAACGCGGCGAGATAGACGAACAGCTTGAAGGTGGAGCCGGGCTGGCGCTTCGCCTGCACGGCGCGGTTGAAGCTGCTCTTCTCGTAATTCTTGCCGCCGATCATGGCGACGACGCTGCCGTCGGGCTTCATCGCCACCAGCGCCACCTGTGCCCCGCCCAGCGGCGCGCGCCGGATCGCGGCTTCGGCGAGGCGCTGGATGCGCCAGTCGAGCGTCGTCTTCAC
Organism: Sphingobium sp. SG1; assembly: GCF_057063145.1. Classification (NCBI taxonomy): domain Bacteria; kingdom Pseudomonadati; phylum Pseudomonadota; class Alphaproteobacteria; order Sphingomonadales; family Sphingobiaceae; genus Sphingobium; species Sphingobium sp. SG1. The sequence continues at coordinate 381,413 of NZ_JBVVOJ010000002.1, forward strand.
CTCCTGCGCGCCATAGACGGCGCCGGCGCGGTCGCGCGCCTCCGGCAGCACCCAATCGGCAAAATAGGTGCCGCTGGTGGCATCCGGCGACTCGCGCACATCAAGGCGGGCCGGGGCGAGCTGATCGCGCTGGGCCTTGCTGATATAGCCGGCCTCGACCATCGCCTGCGTCACCAGCGCGGCGCGGGCGCGCGCGCCCTTCAGATTGCTGGTCGGCGCGAGGCGCGAGGGCGCCTTCAGCAGGCCGGCCAGCATCGCGGCCTGGGATATGGTCAGCCGTTCGGGCTGGCGATCGAAATAATGGAGCGAGGCGGCGCGCAGGCCATAGACATTGTCGCCGAAATAGACGTTCGAGAGATAGCGCTCGAGGATCTGGTCCTTGGTCAGCCAGGCCTCCAGCCAGAAGGCGATCAGCGCTTCGCGCGCCTTGCGGCCCATGGTCCGGTCGCTCGACAGGAATACGCCCTTGGCCAGCTGCTGGGTGATGGTGCTGCCGCCCTGCGACGATCCATCGGACCAGACATTGTGCCACATGGCGCGGGCGATGCCGCGCGGATCGACACCCCAATGGTCATAGAATCGACGATCCTCGATCGCCATGAAGGCCTGGGGCACATGGGCGGGCAGCTTGGCCACCTCCACCGGCTTGTCGATGATGGCGCCGCGCCGCGCGACTAGATGGCCATCGGCCGACATCAGGCTGATGCTGGGCGGGGCAATGGGCTGGAGCGAACGCGACATCGGCGCCGTCACCGCCAGCCAGGCGATGATCAGCATCAACAGGGCGAGCCCTGCCGCCACGATCCAGCCGAAAATCTGCAGCCGCCGCTTCCACGGGGTGGGCGGGGCAAAGGCGCTAGGCGGCCCGGCGCCGAACGGGCGCGCTTCGTCAGCGGCCGGGGCAGGCGTGCCGGTAGGGGTGGGGTTGGGCAATTCGGTCATCGGCACGGCCATGCTGTATTATGTTGTTGATACGGTCAAGTCTGTCCCGCGACGGGACATCCCGGATTTTACGAAATTTGCCATGGAACTAATGGTAAATATCGCGTTAACCAATCCTTATGAGAAACCGAGTCCTCGTCCTCACCAACGAAGCCGCCCGGCACCCCTTTCGGCAGCGGCTGCCCCGTCACATCTTCCAGCTGACGGACGATGCGTCGTCGCAGGCGCGTCGCCGCCGCGATGTGGCCGTCTCCGACGATAATGACTGGAAGCTGTTCGTGCTGAGCTTCTCGGCCTTCTTCACGGCGTTCTACAGCTTCATCTTCTAAAGCTCGCTGCTGCAGGCCGGGCCGTCACAGGCCTTGTGCAGCCGCCAGGCCAGCCAGGCGCAGGGCAGGCACATCGCCGCCACCAGCAGCAGCTGATAGACCACCTCCAGGCCGGCCAGGGTCAGGCCGATCGCGATCAGCGATCCGACCACCATGGCGCCGGAATTGACGATATTGTTGGCCGCCACGGTGCGCGCCGCTTCGCACTTCTCGACAGTGGTCGTGAGGAAGGCGTAGAGCGGCACCACGAACATGCCGCCAAAGGTCGCCACGCCGAGCAGGCAGAGCGACAGCGGGATCGCCATGGGATGGGCGAGGAAGCCGGCGAGCGGCAGCATCTGGCCGCCGGGCGCGGGCGTCCACAGGTCGCACACGACATGGAAGGCGATGATGCAGCAGCCCATGCCGATCACTGACGCGGGCGCATATTTGGCCGAGACATGGCCGGCGAGCAGCCGGTTGATCGCGATCGATCCGATCGCGATGCCGATCGAGAAGATCGCCAGGAACAGGCTGGCAACCGACTTGTCGGCGGTCAGGACATTCTTCACCAGCGGCGGGAACTGGATGAACAGCACCGATCCCACGGCCCAGAAGAAGCTGATCGACATGATCGCCAGATAGAGGCGCGGAATATGCATCGTGCCCCGCACCAGCGCGACCGAGGATCGGATGACGTGGAAGTCGATCGGCTGCTTGGAGAGCAGCGATGGGGCAGGGGGCACGGCCCGGCTGGCAAAATAGCCAATGAAGGCGGTCACCACCACGCCGATGGCCGCGGCCTCGATCGGGATGATGCCGGCGAGGATGGTGCCGGCCAGGATCGCGATATAGGTGCCGGCTTCCACCAGCCCGGTGCCGCCCAGAACCTCGTCATCATGCAGATGTTGGGGCAGGATCGCATATTTGATCGGGCCGAAGAAGGTGGAGTGGATGCCCATCGCGAACAGCGCGGCGAGCAGCAGTGGGATCGCCAGGATATGGACGGCAATGCCGCTCCAGATCAGCGCCAGGCCGGTCGCGCCGACCGTCATGATGACGATTTCGGCTGCCTTCACCCAGCGGATGATGACGGCCTTGTCGCGCTGGTCGGCCAATTGGCCCGACAGGGCGGACAGTAGGAAGAAGGGGATGATGAAGATTCCGGTGGCCAGCGCACTGAACCAGGTTTCGGACCGCTCGTCATTATAGACCTGATACACCACGAACAGCACCATGGCGTTCTTGAACAGGTTATCGTTGAAGGCGCCGAGAAGCTGGGTGATGAAAAGCGGCAGAAAACGGCGCTTTTTGAGGAGCCTGAGTGAGGCTTGCATGAGTGCGTTTGGCTTTTCGCTGTGGACGACCGGGGGGCGGTCTAGCCGCTGCAGGCGGGCCTGTCCAATTTCCTGTTCACTTCTTGCGGCCTTCGCTTGTGCCCGATGCGGGACTGTGGCAGGTCGCCCTGATGCTGACGCTGCCCAATTTGCTGACGCTTTCGCGCATCATCACCGTGCCCTTGCTGGTGGCCCTGTTGTGGCCCGGCGAGATGGGCGCGCGCTGGACCACGGGCTATGGCCTTGCCTTCGGTCTCTACTGCCTGATGGGCATCACCGACTATTTCGACGGCTACCTCGCCCGTGCGCAGGGCACGGTGTCGAAGCTCGGCGTGTTCCTTGATCCGATCGCGGACAAGATCATGGTCGGCGCGGTCATCCTGATGCTCGCCGCAACGCGCGACATCGCCGGCATCCATATCGCGGCCGCGATGATCATCCTGCTGCGCGAGATCGCCGTGTCGGGGCTGCGGGAATTTCTGGCCGGCCTTCAGGTGTCGGTCCCGGTGTCGCGCCTCGCCAAGTGGAAAACCACGTTCCAGTTGATCGCGCTGGGCGCCTTGATCCTGGCTGGTGCCGTGCCGCAATTTCCCTTCGTGCAGAGCGTGGGCATCCTGACCCTGTGGGCCGCCGCGATCCTGACGCTGATTACCGGCTGGGATTATCTGCGCGTCGGCATCAAGCATATGGACTGACCGGCATGGCGGCTGTGACCCTCGTCTATTTTGCCTGGGTGCGCGAAGCCATTGGCCGCGATGAGGAGCGGGTCGAACTGGCCTCGCCGGATGAGACCATAGCGGAACTGGTGGCGCGACTGGCGGCACAGGGTGGTGGCTATGCCGAGGCGCTGGCCGATCCCGATCGCTTGCGCGCGGCGCTGGACCAGCAATTTGTCGGTTTCGATCAGGCAATCGGCACGGCGCGGGAACTGGCGCTGTTCCCGCCGGTCACGGGTGGATGAAGCGGGTCGCCATCCAGGCGGATGATTTCGATGTTTCGGCCGAACTTGCCGCGCTCGAAGCGCTGGGCGGCGGCGGGGTGGCCAGTTTCACCGGTATCGTCCGCGGCGAAGAGGGGCTGGTGGCGCTGGAACTGGAACATTATCCGGCGATGACGCAGCGCCAGGCCGAACGGATCGCGGATGAGGCGATGGCGCGCTGGCCGCTGCTGGGGCTGTCGATCATCCATCGCCATGGTCGGTTGCTGCCGGGCGAGCGGATCGTGTTCGTCGGCACGGCATCACGGCATCGCGCGGCGGCGCTGGAAAGCTGCGCCTTCCTGATCGACTGGCTGAAATCGCGCGCGCCTTTCTGGAAGAAGGCGCATTATGCCGATGGCGCAGGCGCCTGGGTCGCGCCTCGCGCCGAGGATGAGGCCAAGGCGCAGGGCTGGGATCGCTGATCGATCAGGCGGCGTTGGCGCGGATCGCGGGATGGTCCGCTGCGTCGCGCAATATCTCGGCGAGCAGATGGAATTCCTTTTCGCGTGGGCTGTTCTTGCGCCAGACCAGGGCAATATCGCGCCAGGCATGATCGGACTGCAGCGGGCGCGCGGTGATATTGGTATGTTCCAATATGCCGCCGGCCAGCGCCATTTCCGGCAACATGGTGACGCCCAGGCCATTGTCGACCATCTGGATCAGCGTGTGGAGCGAGGTGCCCATCATCGTCGCGCTGGCGCGCAGGTCGGGGCGATTGCAGGCCGCCAGCGCATGGTCCTTCAGGCAATGCCCGTCTTCCAGCAGCAGCAGCTTGTTCTCGTCGATCATGTCCGGCTTGATCCAGTCCGGCGGATTGGTCGGATCGTCGCGCGGGAAGGCGACATAGAGCGGATCCTGGAACAATATCTCGCTGTCCAGTTCGCCGGTCGGATAGGGCAGCGCCATCAGCACGCAGTCGACATTGCCATGGCGCAGCGAATCGATCGCCGCCTGGGTCGTTTCCTCGCGTAGATAGAGTTTCAATTCCGGCCGGTCGGCCCGCAGGCGGGGCAGCAGACGGGGTAGCAGGAAGGGCGCGATCGTCGGGATGACGCTCATCCGCAATTCGCCGGTCAGCGGCTTGCCCGATGCCTCGGCGATGGCGGCCAACTCCTCCGCCTCGCGCAGGACGCGGTGCGCCTTTTCGACGATGCGATCGCCCAGCGCCGTGAAGCGCACGACGCGCCGGGTCCGCTCGACCAGCGTGACGCCGATCAGGGACTCCAGTTCGCGGATGCCGGCCGACAGGGTGGACTGGGTCACATAGCAGCTGTCGGCCGCCTTGCCGAAATGGCCATGTTCCTTCAGCGCAACCAGATATTGCAGCTGTTTGAGCGTGGGCATGTAGTTCGACATTTATCGGATTCCTGAATTAGAAATCCGAATATAAGCGAATTATCCGATATAACCAAGATATTTGGCGATGCCGAAGGCGGAGGTCAGGGTCAGGATGATGCCCACGGCCACGAACAGCACCTTTGGCGCGACATGGCGGGCCAGCATGGCGCCAAAGGGGGCTGCCACCACGCCGCCGATCAACAAGCCGATCGTGTAGGTGGTGAAGCTTTCCCAGCCCAGATGGAATAGGAAGGTCAGGCTGATCGACAGGGTCAGAATGAATTCGACGCTGTTGACCGTGCCGATGGTGTGGCGCGGGCTCGATCCCTGGATCAGCAGGTTGGAGGTCACGACCGGACCCCAGCCGCCGCCGCCCGACGCATCCATGAAGCCGCCGACCAGGCCCAGCGGCGCGACCCATTTCGGGCTCTTGCTGTGCGGGGGGAAATGGAAGCCGCGCCAGATCAGGTAGATGCCGATCGCTGCCAGATAGAATTGGACGAAGGGCTTGATGATCGCGCCGTCGATATTGGAGAGCAGGTAGGCGCCGGCCACGCCGCCGATCACGCCGGGAATGACGAGCCGGGCGAACAGGCCCCAGTCGACATTGCGGTGCAGGATATGGCTGATCGCGGACACGCCGGTGGTGAAGGTTTCGGCGGCATGGACGCTGGCGGACGCGCGGCTGGGCGGCACGCCCATGGCCAGCAACAGGGTGCTGGAAATCACGCCATAGGCCATGCCGAGGGCGCCATCGATAATCTGCGCGCCGAAGCCGATCAGGATGAAGGGCAGTATTTCGCCAAAATGGGCGATAAATGTGTCGATCATCCAAACACCTTCGTTCTAATTGTCTACCTCAATGATTGGTATATCTTGAGGCGCCAAGCAAGTTTCTGTTTTGGGCCGGGAAGGCGAATTAGGGCGCGCTCTGGAAAAATTGCCGCTTAATCTCTATGTTGCTGGCAACAGGGTAAAAGGGGCGCGCCAGCAGGGCGGGTCCGTTCAGGGACGTTTCGATGCTGCGTAATCTCATCGCCTATCTGGATTCGGTCAAGTCGCGCGACCCTGCGCCGCGATCGCGGGCGGAAATCCTGCTCTATCCCGGTATCTGGTCGCTGGCCTTCCATCGCGTGGCGCATCGTCTCTATCGGGCGCGGCTCTATTTCCTGGCGCGGGCAGTCAATCATCTGTCGCGCTTCCTGACCGGCAATGACATTCATCCCGGCGCGAAGATCGGCAAGCGCTTCTTCATCGATCATGGCTTCACCGTGATCGGCGAGACGGCGGAGATTGGCGACGACGTCACTCTCTATCAGAATGTGACGCTGGGCGGGACCGATCCCGCCAACGGGATCGCCGGCAAGCGCCATCCGACGCTGGAAAATGGCGTGATCGTGGGGTCGGGCGCGCAGGTGCTGGGCCCGGTCCGTGTCGGCGCCCGTGCCCGTGTCGGCGCCAATGCGGTGGTGACCAAGGATGTTGCGGAGGCCGCGACCATGGTCGGCATCCCCGCGCGCGCGATGCTGGTCGATGTCACCGCTTATCAGCGCGACTTCCTGCCCTATGGCACGCCCTGCTCCGATTGTTTCGATCCCGAAAAGCAGAAGCTGGAATTGCTGCAGTGCGAAGTGGAGCAGTTGCAGAAGCGGCTGGCTGAGTTGCTGGCGCAGAAGCAGGTGCCCGAACTGCCTGCCTATGACGTCGCCCTGTTCAAGGAGCGTGGCCGGGCCTGATGTCCAATGTGACGCCGTTCCCAGCACCCAACGGCCAGCAACAGGGGCAGGTCGGGTTCGATCGCCTGGAATTGCAGAGGATCATGGATCTCTATGGCCGCATGGTCGCCGCCGGACATTGGCGCGACTATGCCATGGACCTGGGGCGCGAGGCGGCGATTTTCTCCGCTTTTCGGCGCTCTGCCGAGCGTCCTGAATATCGGATCGAGAAGCGGCCGGCGTTGCGTAACCGTCAGGGCATGTGGGCGCTGGTGGGTGAAGCGGGTCATGTGCTCAAGCGCGGGCAGGAGTTGCAGGGCATATTGGCGCCTGTCGAACGCAAATTGATGCGCATCGTCGAAGATTGATCCGCCGAACCGGTTAATTGCGCCCGCGCGCTCCGGCAGTTCGGCGCATTTTCCATTCGCCCCACGTCCACATGTGCCCGCGTAGCGCCAAGTCGCGTTGCAACAGCGTCATGACCCGACTTATGCTGCATCGCGTCAACAGGTGGCTGGTTCCACTGACGCGGCAACTGTCCGAACAGGCCGGGGGCTTCGATCTTTGTCAGGGCGAGAGGTGCGCGCATCCGGATTTTCCGGAGTGCTCTGTCGCGTCCTGTCCGGATCGGGGCGATCGGTTGCGGGCATATTGTCGATTAGCTTGCACATTGGACAAGGAGAATTGTCATGCGGATCGTGATGACCGGATCTGGTTATGTTGGTCTGGTATCGGGCGCCTGCCTCGCGGATTTCGGACACGAAATCATCTGCGTCGACAAGGATGAGCGCAAGATCGCCAAGTTGCGCGAAGGCGGCGTGCCGATCTATGAGCCGGGCCTCGCCGATCTCATCGCGCGCAACGTCAAGGCGGGCCGGTTGAGCTTCACGACCGATCTGGCAAGCTCGGTTGCGGAGGCCGACGTCGTCTTCATTGCGGTCGGTACACCGGCGCGTCGGGGCGATGGCCATGCCGACCTCAGCTATGTCTATGATGCCGCGCGCGAGATCGCCGGGGCGCTCAAGGGCTTTACCGTTGTGGTTACGAAGTCGACCGTGCCGGTCGGCACCGGCGACGAAGTCGAACGGATCATTCGCGAAACCAATCCCGACGCCCAGTTTGCGGTCGCCTCCAATCCCGAATTCCTGCGCGAGGGTGCCGCGATCGAGGATTTCAAGCGGCCGGATCGCATCGTCGTCGGCATCGAGGACGAGCGTGCACGCCCGGTGATGGAGGAGGTCTATCGCCCGCTCTATCTCAACCAGGCGCCACTGCTGTTTACCGGTCGTCGCACCAGCGAACTGATCAAATATGCCGCCAACGCCTTCCTGGCGATGAAGATCACCTATATCAACGAGATGGCCGAATTGTGCGAACGGGTCGGCGCGGATGTGCAGCAGGTGGCGCGCGGTATTGGTCTTGATAACCGGATCGGTTCGAAATTTCTTCATGCCGGCCCTGGTTATGGTGGCTCCTGCTTCCCCAAGGACACGCTGGCGCTGGTCAAGACGGCGGAAGACTCCGGGGCGCCCATTCGCCTGATCGAAACCACCGTCGCGATCAACGAAAGCCGCAAGCGCGCCATGGCGCGTAAGGTAATCGGCGTGTGCAACGGATCGGTGCGGGGCAAGACGATCGCGGTGCTGGGCCTGACCTTCAAGCCCAATACCGACGATATGCGTGATGCGCCGTCGCTGTCGATCATCCAGGCCCTGCAGGATGGTGGCGCGCAGATCCGCGCCTTCGACCCCGAAGGGATCGAGGCGGCCCAGCCGCTGCTGCAGAATGTCGATTTCTTCCACGATCCCTATGCAGCGGCGCAGGGTGCATCGGCCGTCGTGCTGGTCACCGAATGGGATGCGCTGCGCGCGCTCGACCTGTCGCGCCTGCGCGGCGTGATGGCTGGCAATGGTTTGGTCGACCTGCGCAACATCTATCGGCCCGAAGTCGCTGAAGCGGCTGGATTTATCTATGACAGCGTTGGCCGGGGCATGGCGCCGGAGCCCGAAATGCTGGTTGAAGCTGCCGAGTAAAAGTTCCTCGCCTCGTCGCAAAAATGGCTGATTTGCGACGAGGCGAGCTTGTCTGGAAGCATTTGTTAACCCTCGTGGCGGACCCTTTAGGGACACCAAAACGGGGGTTGCATTATGCGCAGCAAATCGGCCGGCTCCATGATCGGAGCCGGAGCAATCATTACGTCTGTCTTCGCGGCAGGCGCCGCCACGATCCTGTCGGGCGGAACCAGCACGACCAGCAGCTCATCGACCAGCACGGCCGATAGCGGCACGGTCACCATCTCCAGTAGCAGTGCGAGCAGTGCGACGACCAGCACGGCGACGACCAGCAGCACCAGCAACAGCTTTGCCGACTTCGACTTCGCCAATGGCACGGTATTGCCGGGCAAGGCGACGCTCTGGATCGGCAACGCCACCTACAAGCCGGGCAGCAGCACCGCCTATGTCCCGGTCTATCTCGATCGGGCGACGCCCAACACGGTGATCGCGCGGATCACTACGGTGAACGGCACCGGCACGCTGAAGGCCACGTCCGGCACCAATTACAAGACGGTCGACACCGTCGTCATCTTCCGGCCGGGCGATCCGCTGGAACAGACGGTGGAAGTGCCGGTTATCAGTGCCACAGAAGGCCAGCAGTTCAGCGTGAAGCTGCGTGAGGCGCCCTGGGGCGCACTGCAGGGGCAGTCGACCGCAACCGTCACGGCCAAGGCCTATGTCGCCGCGACCGAGAAGGCGACCGGCACCTTCCGCGAAGCGCGGACCTTCGCGGCCTCGGGCACGCTGCAGTTCGAATTGCTCAAGGACACGCACAAACGGTCGGTCGATGGCGGCTGGGACCGCTGGGCCACGACCCTGTCGCATGGCCGGGCGCAGACCGGCAATGGCGAGACCGGCCTTTATGTCGACACCACCACTTATCCGGGGATCGAAGGGCCGGTCTACTGGAGCAACAAGGGCCTGGTGCTGCACAGCCAGGTGCTCAAGACGCCGATCAGCTATCAGGGCGTAACCTATAATTATGGCGCGTCGATCCTGGATGGCCGCAATTTCCTCGCCTCGCAGATCGGCTATGGCCAATATGAGTGGGAAGCGAAGATGCCCAACCGGCGCGGTTCCTGGCCCGCTTTCTGGCTGATCTCGACCAGTGGCTGGCCGCCGGAAATCGATGTCTATGAAGGCTTTGGCTATCAGAGCTATTGGGATTTCGATCGCCATGTCGGCCAGACGATCCATGTCGGCGCCAACAGCACCCGCTATGACCAGCGCGGCATCGTCATCCAGACCGAACAGGCCTATGGCCTGTCGGGCTATTCGCAGGATTTCCACAAGTTCGCGGTCGATATCCAGCGTGACTACATCACCTGGTTCGTCGACGGCAAGGAAACCTACCAGTCGGTCAACCCGTTCAAGGGTTTCCGCTTCTATCCGCTGATGAATGTCGCGGTGAAGACGACGGGCGCCTATGACGATGGCAGTGGCGATATGACCATCCGCAGCTTCAAGGTCTATTCGGCGCCATAATAGGCCCGGCTGCCCCGGCCCGTCAGGGCATAGAGGCGGCCCCAGCATTTGATCCACTGCCCGGCGATGTCGACCCGCCGCGCGCCGGGCAGCAACAGGGCGAGGAGGCCGGCGGTGCGCATCGCGAACACCGCCAGCGTCCGGCCGAACAGGGTGAGGGTGCCGAGGATTCCGGGCCGATGCTTCCGGCGGGTCAGCGTCTCGGTAAAGCCGATCCGCCACATGCGGGACAGTATCCAGCCGAGCCGGACCCGTTCGGGCGGCACCCATTCGCTGACGCGCGCATCTGCGGCCCAGCCGAAACCGATGCCGGCATCGCGCAGGCGCGTTAGATAATCCAGATCCTCGCCGCCGCTGCGGTTGAAACGCGGATCGAACCAGGGGGCGGGCAGTGCCTGCAGCGCCGCGCGGCTGAGCAGTAGATTGTTGCTGGCCCACAGCATGTCGGTGGCGCCCGAAGGCCGTTCCTCGGCACGGAACACCAGCGCCTCGCGAGCCCAGCGCGGCGGCGGCCGCAGGAAATGGGCGTCGACCGGGCCGCCAATCACTTCGGCGCCGCACATCTCGCGACAGGCCAGCAGCGCGTCGAGCCAGCCGGGCTGCGGCCATTCATCATCATCGATCATCGCCAGATAGTGCATCGCCGGATCGGATAGGGCCGTCGCGACGATCGCGTTGCGGACCGAGCAAAGGCCGGGCTCAGGCACATGCAGGATGCGGATGGGCAGCGGATAATCGGGGTCATCCTGCATCTCGTGCGCGACCATCGCGCCTTCCTGCCCGACGGGGTCGTTGTCGGCGACCAGCAACTGGACATCGTCATGCGGCACGAGGGCGGCCAGGCTTTCGAGCAGGTGGCGCAACTGCCCCGGCCGGCGAAAGGTCGGGATCGCGATCCAGATGGTCGGGGCGGGGGGCATCAGGCGGCAACCTTGACCGGGGCCGGGCGGGCGCGTCCGCCGCGTTGCAGCCATTTGATGATCTTGTGGCCCGGCAGCTCGATCAGGCGATAGCTGGCCCAGCAGAGCAGCCAGGTGGCGATCAGCATGGCGGCGATGAAGACCCAGTCATGGCCGACAAAGCCATGCCGATGGGCGATGCCCATGACACGGGCCATGATGTCGCGCACCAGCGGATGCCACAGATAGATGGAATAACTGATCAGGCCCAGATGATAGCTGACCGGGTTGGCCATCACCGCGCGGGCGGCGGCGCCATCATAATAGCAGGTGAGGACCAGCGCGGGCATCAGGCACACGACCAGCACGTCGGCGGCTCGGGGCAGCATCAGGGCGACAGCGATGATGACACATATGGCGGCAAATCGGCCGGGGCCATCGAGCAGGCTGCGGGTCAGCGCCATGTCGCGGATGCGATAGGTCAGGACGCCCAGCGCAAAGCCGGCAAGGCAGCGCAGCAGCGTCAGCACTGTGTCATAATCGTTGACATCCAGGGGGCCACTGGCGCCTCGGCCGGAACTGGCGACCAGCACCAAGATGCCGACGCACAGCGCGAGTTGCGCCCAGGCCCAGCGGGAAAAGGCCATGATCGCGATCAGCGGGTAGAGGAGATAGGCGGCGACCTCCGTGCTGACCGACCAGCTGTTGCCGGCAATCGGCTGGGTACCCCATCCCCAGCTCTGGATCATCAGCAGGTTGGTGAGGATATTGGGCAGGTCGAGCGGGATCGCCTGCGTTCCCGACACATTGACCAGGATGCGGGCCATGAACACCAGGGTGACGATCAGGTGCAGCGGCCAGACGCGGGCGGTGCGGTTGATAAGGAAGTCCATGTAGCTGGACCGCCCCAGATTGTGCATCAGCCGGTCATAATAGCCGTAGGAAATGACGAAGCCACTGAGAATGAAGAAAAGATCGACAGCCAGATAGGCGCGCGAGAAAAGCGGGATCGCGAAGGCCTGAAAGGCCGGCGCATGGGGGATATGGTAGAGCAGGACCGAAACGGCGGCGATGCCGCGCAGGCCCGTGAGCGAGGAAATTCTCATGCGGCATGTCTCCCGGCCGGCGGCGCGTCGTCGAAGGCGGCGGCGATGGCGTCCCACAGCGGCTTGCGGCGCAGGGAACCGTCCAGCGGCAATCCGCGCGACAGTTGGCCGTCGGGCCATTTATAATCCTTGTAGTTGGACAGCCAGGAATAGCGGTCCGACAGACCCCAGCAGAGCACGGCCTGCATCGCCGGATTGTCCAGCGCGACATCGATGAAGGCCCGGCCGACACTGGCAACTTCGCTGTCACGTTTGGCCGGGTTGGGTGGGCCGCCAATGTCGGCAATGTCGAACTCGGTAATCTCCAGCTTCAGGCCATAGCCGCGCAACTGGTCGAGGAAATCGGCGAAGCGACGCTCGTTGAACCCTTCCTTATAGGGTTTGAGATGGCCCTGGATGCCGATCGCGTCGATCGGCACGTCGCGGGCCTTCAGTCGGTCGAGCAGCTTCAGCATCGCGGTCCGGCGGCGCTCGCAGCGGGGCGAGTCATGTTCGATGCCATAATCGGTCAGGAACAGGGTCGCCTTGGGATCGGTATCGCGCGCGGTGTGGAAGGCGATGTCGATATAATGTTCGCCGAGCGCCTGCATCCACATGCTGTCGGCGCGCATCCCGTCGGCGCGGCCGTCATTGGGTTCCAGCGCCTCGTTCACCACGTCCCATTCCTGGATGCGGCCGGCATAGCGGGGCATGGCGGTGGTGATATAGCTGGTCATCAGTTTCTGGCGGCCGCGATCGCTGGCGGCCTGCAGTGCGGGTTCCAGCCATTTGGGCTGGGCGGCATACCAGACCAGGGCATGACCGCGCGCGCGCATGTCATGCTTCTGGGCGAAATCGATGATCTGGTCGGCACCGCTGAAATCATATTGGCCCGGCTTGGGCTCGGTCGTGCCGCGCTTCAGCTCATATTCCTGCACCAGGATATTGCATTCCTGCGCCACCGCCTGGGTGAAGCCCGCATCCTCGCGCAACTGGCGCGACTTGACCGCCGCGCCGAAATAGCGGCCCTTGGCACGGGCATGGGTGGCGAGGCCGGGCGGCATGGCGGCCGCCGCCACGCCAGCGGGCAGCGTCGCCGCCAGCGCCATGCCGCCGGCCAGAAATTCGCGACGCTTCACAGGCGCGGCCTCCCGCCCACCATCTGGGCCATGTCGATCCAACGGTCGGAAATCCGGCGATAGACGGGATCGGGCAGGATGATCTGCATCAGCACGGTCGCGGCCAGCCGCGGGCCGAAGGCGCCGCGCAGCACGGCGCCGATATAATAGCGCATCGCCTGAAACCGACTGGTCGGCCAGATGCTCTTGGCCGCATGCCAGCCCATATAGGCGGAAAAGGCGCGGGCCGAGATATGCGGGCGCAGGTCGCGCAGCCAGATGAGGCTGCCGACGCTGCCGCGCACCGCCGACAGCCGATGTTCGGCATCGCGGTCGGCCCAGATCGTGCCGGGCCGCGCGGTCATCTGGAACTGACCGCCGGCCAGCGCCAGACGGACGGCAAAGTCGGTATCGTCGCCGAACTTCACATCCTCGCGATAGCGGACCTTGTTGGCGAGGCCGCGACTGAGCGCCAGGCTGCTGGTCTGGATGAACCCGCGATCGCACATGAGATAGCGGTCGATCGTCTCGCCGGTCGCGATCGCGCGCGGGGGTTTGAGGAAATTGCGGCCCTGGCCGCGATCGACCAGCACCTGGCCATAGGCGACCACATTCTCGTCCTGTTGCAGCAGGGGCAGCAGGTCGGCCAGATGATGGGGCAGGAAGCGGTCATCGCAGTCAAGAAAGGCGATATAGCGCCCGTGCGCCTGCGCGATCCCGGTGTTGCGCGCCGCCGATGCGCCGCGATTGGGCTGGACGATGACGCGCAGGCGCGGATCTGCGATCCCGGCCAGAACCTGTTCGGTGTCGTCGGTCGATCCGTCGATCACGACGATCACCTCAATCAGCGCGATTGTCTGGTCGAGCGCGGATAGCACCGCGTCGACCACCTTGTCGCGGCGCTGATAGGTCGGGATGACCACGGAAAAGAGCGGCGAGGCCGCCTGTTCCTGCAGCGCGGACGGAGGTTGCCAGGCCGCCATCACGAACGGGCGCCGCTACTGAGGGCATCGGCCTTGCCGAAGCGCAGAACGAAGCCGTTGACGAGCGAGCGATAGAGCGACTTGGGCATGTAGGAGCGCAGCAGCTGGCGCGCGATCACCCGTGGCGGAACACCGCCCGCGGTCAGGCCGATGGCGAGGTCGCGGATCGCCGCGACCGGGCGGATCGGCGCCATATGATAGGCGAGCACGGTGGCGCGATAGCCACGCCGCGCCCGGTTGGTCAGCATATGGCCGCAGCGATCGAGCCAGTCGAGCGAGGTTTCATAGCCGCGTACATAGGAGGTACGGCCGACCTCGGTCGCGTCCAGCCAGATGGTGAGCGGGCGGTCGATCATCCGGAAGCGCGCGCCGGCGCCCTGAAGCCGGACGCAGAAGTCGAGATCCTGCCCCTTCTTGAGCGCGGGGTCGAACAGCACCTGCTGGGCCATCCGGGTTGGCACGACCATCGTCGAGGTCTGCATGAACTGGTTGGCGCAGAAGAGATATTCGCCGACATCCTCATCTTCCCGAATGCCGCGGTCGGGGCGGATCCAGTAGCGATCGACGCCTCGATCGACCTTCATCCGCGAATAGAGAACCGTGCGGCCGCCGTCGCCCGCCAGCGCTTCCGCCATGGTCGACAGCTTGCCGGGCAGGAACAGGTCGTCGGAATCGAGGAAGGCGATGTAGCGCCCCTCGGCGGCGAGAATGCCCCGATTGCGCGCCGCACCACCACCGGCATTGTCCTGGCGGATGTAACGCAGGCGCGGGTCGCCAATCGCCTCGATCACCGGGCCGGGATTGTCATGCGAGCCATCATCGACGACGACGATCTCGAAATCGGTCCAGTCCTGCGCCAGCACCGACCGGATCGTGTCGGTGACCACGTCGGCGCGGTTGTAGAGCGGGATGACGACGGAGAAGAAGGGGATGTTGGTCATGCGCCATGGACCTTTCGATATTCTTCATAATGGATGCCGGTGAGGCCGGCGATCTTGCCCGCGGCGCGATAGAGCTTGCCGAGGCGCTCCACCCGCTTGCCGCGGTCCAATGTGGTGAGGGGGCCGACCGCGCCGACCAGGAAACCGACCGCGATACGGGGGCTTTCGCTGAGCGCTGCACGAAGGGCGCCGCCATGGGTGCGGGCGACGATCATGTCGGTCATGCCGACGCGATAGCCGCGCATCAGCAGCCATTTGGCGGTGACGCGGCTGGCCGGGATGAGTTCGGTGACCAGCGCTTCCTCCGACCAGGCAAAGCGGAAACCGGCGCGCTGCATCCGGGTGAAGAGCTGCTTGTCCGACCCGCCGGTGAGCGCCATGCGCTCGTCGAACGGGCGGGCGCCGATGCGGCGCAATGCATTCGCGGACATCAGTACATTGGCGGTGCTGTCGACCAGCGACACGGGGCCGGACTTGTCGCGTCGTTTGGGCTGGAGCAGCGGATGGCGCGAGGCCCAGGCGGGCAGCGGGCTGTCCATCTCGCGCAGCACCGCGCCGCCGACGACATCGGCGTCCCAGCGATCGGCCGCCGTCACCAGCGCGTCGATCCAACCGGGACAGGCGGCCTCGTCATCGTCCATCATCGCCACATGGGTGACGCCGGGCCGGGCGAGAGCCGCCTCGACCAGCGCATTGCGGACCAGAGGGATGCCGCGTTCGCGCACCAGCAGCGCCTCGATCGGCCAGCGATAGCCCGATGTCGCCAGCGCCTCCACCACGGCCAGTCCCTGTTGCTCCCTGGCGTCATTGTCGGCGACCAGCACATCGATCCGGTGGCGGGTTTCGAGCGCGGCGAGCGAGGCAAGCGTGCGCCGCAGCCCCTGGGGGCGATTGCAGGTCGCGATGCAGATGACGACATTAGCCATGGGAAGCCTCCGGGCGGGCGAGAAAGCGGCGGCGCCACTGCGGAAGCGGGCGCGCCTTGTAGGTGGCGTGAGCGGCGGCGATGGCCGCCAGGAAGATCACCCAGACCTGCCGATCCTTGTCGAAGAACGAGGTTTCCAGCAGATTCTGGTAGAGGACGAAGACCCAGATCGCGAAGCAGGGCACCATGATCGGCCGGTTCTGCGGCGTCGCCCCAGTCAGGAACCAGATGGCGGGCAGCGCCAGGAAGGTGAGCAGCAACATGATGAGGCCCAGCGGTCCGGTGGTCACCAGGATTTCCAGATAGCCATTGTGCGAATGGGCGGTCAGCGTCTGGAACGCCTGGTTGAGATAATCGAGCGAGGGGCTGCGATCGCCGACCTGCCAGAAGCCGCCGAAACCCGCGCCCAGGAACGGATGGTCCTTGAGATAGGCGAGGTCGACTTCCCAGATCGACACGCGGCCGGTGAAGGAGGTGGGATCGGCGAAGATCCGCTCCACCACGGGCTGGAAAGCGACATAGAGCCACAGCACCCCGACCATACCGAGCGCGACCATGATCAGCAGCACAGCCCGTTTCTGGGTGGAATCGCTCAGTGCCCGATAGACGGCGCAGACGCCCAGGATGGCGAAGGACAAGGCGAGCGAGGTCTTGCTCTTGGTCCCGATCACGAAGACGAAGGCCATCACCGAGAAGAGGGCATAATACCATTTCTTGGTATCGACCCAGGCATTGGCCGCAACCATGAAGGTGAGCGCCATGACCGCGCCGGCAATATTCTTGTGGAAGAAGAAGCCGCGCCAGGCGCCGATCAGTGCCTTGTCGCTCTCGGTCGGCGGATGGACTGCAGCGGAGGTCAAGGGCAGCGAGACCCAGCAGATGATGAGGGACAGGATCAGGGCGTAGCGCAGCGCCTGGAGCAGCCTTTCGGGGCCGATCAGGCTGAGCGCGCTGAAAGTGATGTAGATCACGATCAGCTGCTGCATCGCCCGCTTGAACGACACGAACGGATCGACACCCCAGCTGCAGGTGATGAAGAACCAGGCAAGCATGATGGCCAGCGGCCAGAGCGTGAAACGATAGCGTGGCGGATAGCGGCGGATCAGCTGCACGCCGGTCAGCAGCATGGCAAAGCCAATGAATAGCGCCTGCTTGAACAGGTCCGATCCGTTATTTTCCTGGGCCATGGCCACCAGTTCATCCTGGGTGCGCGAGGCGAAAGGCTGCTGGCCGATGAAGACCAGCATCAGGAAGGTGAAATAGAAGATTTGGGCGACAAGGATCAGCCGGGCGCTTTCGGTCTTCTTGATGGCGGCGACGCCCGGCCGGGCCAGGACCGGCGCGGGAATGTCACGATGCCAGGGGGTGCTTGCCATCGCTCAACCCTCCGCCTGGTTGCGGCGCCAGCTGCGGTCGAGCTGCCAGATGCCGAGCATCATGACGAACTGCGACAGCACGACGCCGGCGATCGAGAAGACGGGCGCGACCAGCAGGGTCAGCAGGGTGACGGCGGCAATGCCGACGCCGCAGCTACGCAGGCTCTGGGCGGCGAGCGGACGGAAGGCCTTGCGTGCCTGGGTCATGACGCTCATCGGCGTCTGCACGCACTGGACCAGCGAGAGCAGGGCGCAGAGCGCCACGGCAGTGATCACCAGCTGATGGTCGAGCGTGGGCTTGAGGATCAGGCCGGGGAAGAAATAGAGCGCGCCGGCCGCGACGACGCAGGTGCCGAGCCACAGGAAGACAAGGGCGCCCATGAAGATGCGTTCCGACTGGATCGCGGCCTGATGATCGCCGCGCGCGACGGCACGGGTCATGCGCGGGCGTTCCAGCTGAGTGAGGGCGGTGATGCAGACATTGACCGGGCGGAAGAACAGCATACCGACGGCGATCGGAGCGAAAGCGGTCGGCCCCGCGAGCAGGGTCACGGCATAGCTGTGGGCGTTCGACGTTGCCTCAGTCGATAGCACGCCGACCAGCGTCCAGGCCGACTGTTCCTTCCACACCGGGCGGTAGGCGCGCAGGGCGGCCAGCGGCGACATGGCGACATGGCGGCGCAGATAGGGACTGCCGAAGGGCAGCAGGCCAGCGAGGCTCGCGGCGACCAGCATGGTGCCGATGCCGGTCAGGTCCGCGCCGGTGCGCATCGCGACCAGCAGGCCAATCAGGATGGTCGCGGCATAGGCGATGTCGGACCGGGCGGCCTGCATCGGCGCATGATGGGCATAGGCGTTGGAACGGCCGAACCAGCGGATCAGCGACAATGTGCCCGCGAGGCCGAAGACCAGGGCGGCCTGCGGCGAGGCGGTGGTCCAGGCGATCGCGGCGCAGATCAGCCCCTGGCTGAGTGACAGCAGCAGGTTGACCGGAAAGAAGAAGCCATGCGCCGCGCGATCGACATCCTCGCCCTGGTTCACGGCGATCGTATAGGGCGTCGACACCAACGCGTTGGACAGGCTGTAGCCGAACTGGATGATGACCAGCAGGAAGGCGAGCACGCCGATGCCGGTGGTGGCGAGATGGTGGATCGAGAAGAGCTGGACCAGCAGATGGCTGACCGAGACGATCGCCGAGGAGAAGCTGGCGAGGCCGAAGCGGCCGAAGATGGTGCCCAGGCGCTGGGTACGGCCGGAAGCCGCCTGCGCCTCAGCCATGGCGGTGCTTCCAGATCAGCCACAGGGCATGGGGATTGGTGGTGATATAGCGCCAGGCCAGTTCCTTGGGCCGGGTGCCCATGCGGTGCAGCCATTCCAGGCCATTGCGCTGCATCCACATCGGTGCGCGCGGATAGTCGCCGGTGATATAGTTGAACAGGCCGCCGCAGGTGACGATCCAGCCGGCCTTGATCCGGTCGCGATTGCGCACGCAAAAGGCCTGCTCGCGCGGCTTGCCGGTGCCGACCCACAGGACGTCAGGCGCGGCCGCATTGATCGCGTCGATCACCGCATCCTCTTCCTCGGGCTTCCAGAAGCCGTTGCGGCGCCCCGCGACGGTGAGGCCGGGTGCCATCTCGACGATCCGATCGGCGCAGGCGGCGTTCACCTTTTCCTCGCCGCCGAGCAGATAGTAGCTGACCCCCGCCTTCGCTGCGGGCACCAGGCTGTCGATGAACATGTCGGTGGTGCTCGACCGGTCGGCGATCGGCGGCTGGCCGACCCAGCGCGAGGCGGCGACGACGATCTGGCCATCGGCATGGATCAGGTCCGCCTGCGCCAGATTGTCGCGAAACCCCTTGTCGGTGGCGTTCATCGACAGGCCCTGACCATTGCAATCGAAGATCAGCAGCGGCCGCTGGTCGAGCGCGCGGCGCAGCGGCGCCTCGCCCAGCATCCGGTCGATCAGCGCTTCGAGCGACAGGGTCGACACCGGAATGCCGCCGACCAGGGCGATCTCCTCCGGTGTGGACACGGGCTGTTGCAGCGGTTGGCGGGGAATGGCCTGCTCCAGGCTCATGCGATCACGCTCCCTGCGATTGCGACGCCGTGGCGGTCCAGATCGTCGATCACGCGGCGCATGTCGGCGATCGCGGTCTCGCCACGCCGGGCGACAATGGTGACGGCATCGAAGCCCGCGAGGATGGAGCCGAATGGTGTCTGCTCGCCGCGCCGCTGGGCGAGATAGAAGAGCATCGACGTGTCGTGCAGGCCCCAGCCGGCGGCGGTGTCCGCCAGCGGCCCCTTGGTCACCAGGCTCGATGCGCTGCCCGATGCCCGGCCGGCTGTCATCAGCCACAGGCCATCGACCGCCGTGCGTGCGGCAGGCAGCAGCGCGGCACTGCCCAGCAATTGTTCGGCCAGACCCGCCTTGTTGGCGACGCGGAACAGCCGATCGAGCGAGGGGCGGTCGATATCGACATCGACCAGCATCGTCTGCCCGTCCATCTGCGCCATCACGACGGCCAGATTGGCGGCAAGGATCGCGGCCTCGTCGCCCGCGTCGATCGACAGGATGGCAAGGCGCAGGGCTGCGCCGTCGCTGTCCTTTGCCGCCGCGCGCATCTTGGCGCGGATGGTGCGGACCTTGGCGGCATAGGCGTCCGCCGGGTCGAAGGCGCTGACCACCAGCGGATCGACCCGCTGGTCGCCGGCCGCCAGCAGCGGGAAGCCGCCCTGCATGGCGAGGATGATGCCCGCCGTCTCGGGATCGAGCAGGCCAAGGTCGATCGCGGCCTGCTGGAAGGGCTGGCCGGCGGCATGGCCATGGGCTTCGATCCGGCCGATGTCGGTTTCGGCAAGGAAGCCATGTTCGACCGCGAGTTGCGCGAAATCCTTGGTGTCGCGGGCGCGGGGCTTGAGGCCGGTCGTGGCGCCGGCGGTCAGATGGGGATGGGCACTAGCCGTGGAACGCAGTCTCATGCGGCCTCCTGTCGCTTGGGGAGCCAGCCGCCCCGCGCGGGGGCAGGCAGCAATTCGGTGATGACTTCGACCTCGGTCGCGCGGGCCACGCCGGCGGCGGAGCGGACGCGGGGCTGGGCGATTTCGATCAGGACGACCGCCGCGATGCCGCCGACCAGGCCAAGGGCGATGCCGCCGACCAGCCAGAGCAGCAGGTTGGGCTTGGCCGGCAGCAGCGGCACGGTCGCCTCGTCGAGCAGGCTGGCATTAGGCTGCGAGATCTGGCTCTTGAGCGCCGCTTCGTTGAAGCGCTGGCGCACCGTGTCATAGGTCTGGCGGGCAGCATCGACGTCGCGTTGCATGACCATCAACTGGTCCTGCACGTCGGACATGCGGATCATGCGGTCTTCCTGCGACGCCATGTTCGACTTGAGGTCGCCCTCGCGGCGGCTGGCGGCGACGCTGTTGGCGCTGACCGCACCGGCCTGGCTGGCGCGGGCGGCGCCAAGCTTGGTCTGGAGTTCGGACAATTGCGCCGAAGCGGCCGCCATGGTCGGATGGTTCGGACCAAGCGTCTTGCCCAGTTCCTGCACCTTGGCCGACTGGGCAGCAACCTGTTCCTGCAAATTCTGGACGATCAGCGATCCTTCGATGTCCGATACCGAACCGGCGCCGGCCTTGCCGCGCGCGGCGGCGGCTTCGGCCTGGGCCTGGGTCAGCTGATAGGACATGTTCTTCAGCTTTTCGGCCTCAAGATCCATGCGGTTGATGCCGATGATGTCATGGGCGCGCTGGAAGTCGGACAGGCGCTTCTGCGCATCCTCATAGCGGCGACGCACGTCGGCGGTCTGTTCGTTGAACCATTTGGCCGAGGTGCGCGCCGGTGAGGCGCGCAGTTCCACCTGCTCGCGCATGTAGATCTGCGCGGCGAGGTTGGCGACGCGGGCGGCGACCTGCGGATCGGGATCGAGATACTGGATTTGCAGCACGTTGCTCTGGCGGCCGGTGGTCACCAGCAGCCCGGCGCGCACGCGCGCGGCGGCCTGTTGCAGGCGGGCATCGGCCGGCATGTCCGCGGGCAGTGCGTCGATGAAGCCCGCTTCCTTGGCGACCGCATTGATCACCTTGGCGCTGCGGATGATGTCGGTCTGGGTGCCCAGGATCGAGTCCACCTCGACCCGGCCCTGATTCTGGGTCGTGTCGGTCGGATCGGTCTGCGACAGGTCCAGCATCAGCGAGGTCGTCGCCATATATTGGCGCGACTGCATGAAGGCCGCGACGGCGATCAGCAGGAACAGGGCGCCGCCGATCATCGCGGCGACCCGCCAGCGCGCCTTGACGGCGGCGGCAAGGTCCAGGGGGTTCATCGTCATAGTCCGTCCACTCCTCGGAGCATGGCGCGCATTTCCTCGGCCGGCGTCGGCGCGACGGTGCGCGGCGCGGGCTGCTTGGCCATCAGCAGCAGAAATTGCGGCGCCAGCGTGTCTTCAAACATCCACAATTCGCCGCCCGGCGTGGGCGTAAGGGCAGGCTCCAACCGGGCCAGTGCATCGCTGGCATCGGCCTCCATGCCCGGATATTCGCCCAATATGTCGCTGCCGACGCGCAGCAGCCGCTCCAGCGAAATCGCTGACATCTGCGATGCGACGATGCCGGCCAGCGCGATCATCCGGCGCCCTGATGCGCTGTCGCGCAGGGCGCGCGTGAACAGGCCATGGCTGGCGCTGCTCATTTCCGCCCAGTCGTCCAGCGCGCTGGCCAGCCCCTGTTCGACATCGCTGGCGGTCACCTGCTCGCGGCCGCCGGCCTCGGTAACAAGCGCCGCCTGCATGCCGAACAGCCTCGCATGATAGGGCGACCCCATTGCTGCGCCGGCCAGCGCCTCGACGGCTTCGGGCGTGATCGACAGCCCGGCCTTCTCACCGCAGCTTGCCAACAGCAACTCCAACTCGGGGCGGGCGATCGGGCTGACCCGCTGGGGCGCGATATGGCGGCGGAGCGAGGGATGGGCGGCGATCAGGCCGTCCACATCCCCGGCTATGCCGACCAGCACGACCTGCACCGGCGAATGGATATCCGTCAGCAGCTTGAGCAGCGTCGCCACATCCTGCTTGGCGGTGTCGGAGCGGACCCGGTCATATTCGTCGAGGATCAGGATGGAGCGCTGGCGCACCTCCTCGACCAGCAGGGTCGCAAGGCCATTCACGTCGAGCGGACCGGTGGCGAGCTTGCGGGCCCGTTCCTGACCCGCGCCGCTCATCGGCAGTTCGGTCAGGAAGGGGCGGAACAGCGAGTCGAAATCGGCCTCGCCGCTCGCCGACCCGTAAAGGGCGACGCAGCCCGCCTCGTCGGCCAGATCGCCGAAGACGCGCGCGAGCGAGGTTTTGCCCGATCCGCGCGTGCCGAAGATGATCGCATGCTTGCGCTGGACCACGATCGCTTCGACCAGCTTTTCCAGCTCATTGTTGCGGCCGGCCAGGCCATGGCGGTCGGTCACCGGCATGGCGGTGTTGAAGGCGCTGTAGATCGAATCGCGGCGCAGGCTGATGGGCTTGAGCGGCGTTGCCATCGCGCCCATCGAAAGCGGTCGCGGGGTGTCGTCGGGCGCCGGTTCGGGCTCTGCCGTCCGGTGGAAGCTCGGTGCGACCGGTTCCTCCAGCAGCAACGGAGCCTGATCGGGGATGACACGGGCGGAGAGGCTGGAGCCGCCGGCCAGTCGGCGCGGCAGGGACCAGAGCCAGTCGAGCGTGCCCGCCGAGCGGGCGCCGAAATCATGTTCCATCGCGGTCAAAACAGCTTCTCCCGGATGATGAGGACGTCTTCGGGCTTGACCGGATCATCCAGCTTGGCCTGTACCTCCTGGCCGCCGCGCTTCACCTTGATGCTGCGGGTCGAACCGGCGAGGGTCGGACCACCGGCCAGGGCAAGCGCCTGGCGGAAGGTCTGGCCCGCGACATAGGAGAAGGCGCCGGGCTGCTGGACCTGGCCATAGACATAGACCTTCTCGGCCGGCGGCACGAACAAGATGTCGCCGGCCTGGAGCGGCCGTCCGGCGCCGGCGCTCATGTCGGTGAGCGAGATGCGCACCGCGCCGCTGCCATCGGCCGGGGTCAGGATGACGGCATTGGCGCCGGCCGTGGTCGCGCCGCCGGCCTTGGCCAGCATCGATGCCACCGTATAGTTGCGATCGAGTGGGTAATTGCCGGCTTGGGGCACATTGCCCAGCACCGTGACCGAGCGGCTGACATAGTCGCTCACCTCGACACTGACCGAGGGTTTGGTCAAATAGCCGCCACCGGCATAGCTGGCGGCGATGTCGGACGCGAGCTGGGACGTGGTCTTGCCTTTCGCATCCACCGGCCCGACCAACGCGAGCAGCACCGTGCCGTCGGCCTTGATCCGAGTTTCGGTCGAGAGGTCGGGCTGGCCGAAGATCGAAATCTTCAGCTGATCGTCCGGGCCGAGCAGATAGCCGGCGGGGGCAGAGGCCGTCGGCCGCGCGGGCGTGGCGGCAACCGCCGCGGCTGCGGCGGCACCGGCAGGCGCCTGTGCTGTCTGGACCTGGGCCGTTTGGGTTTGCGCCGACAATGCGTTCGGCACCGCCAGCAGGGGGAGGGCGGCAAGGATATGGAAGCGTGTCGCTATTCTCATGGGTCAGGCTCCCTTCGGGTCAAAAGCGCAGCAGGGCTGAGAGCGTCACCTGCGTGCCGCTATAGTTGGAGACATCGGTGTCGGTACGACGGCGGTAATGTTGGGCGTCGAGGCTGAGATCGAAGCGATCGGTCAGCTTGCGCTTGAGCGTCGCGCCGAACTGGCGATTGCGGTCCGCCTCAATCGAGAAGGGGCGCAGCGCCGCATCCTGCCGGAACTTGCGCCTCTGCCAGTCGGCGTAGAGGCCGGCCGAGGTCAGCTCGCTGATCGCGAACTCCCCCTCGATCCGATAGCTGGAACGGATCGCGAAGCCGCTGGCGATCAGGCTGTCGTTCATGATGTCGCGGGCGGTGGAGGCGGTCAGCTTGACGCGCGGGATGATGCTGGTCGACAGCCGCACATCCCAGCCCATGCCATTATAGTTGCCGACGGCGGCGGAATCGCTGCTGACATCCAGCCATTGCAGGTCAGCATCGATCTGGGTGATCGGCGTTACCGACCGCTGGAAGCGCAGGCCATAGGCGTTGATGCGGTTCTTGATGCCCAGCGTGCGCCGGTCGCTGACCGTCCGCTCATAATAAGTGGTGAGCGTGCCGAAACTGGGCTTGTTATAGCCCAGGCCGACCTTGAAGCTGTCGCTGTCCTGGTCGGCATAGTCGAAATCATCGGCGTTGCGGGTCGTGTCATGCTGGTAGCCGGCGACGGGAAAGAAGCCCGGCCGTTCGCACGACAGGTCGGCCTCCAGCGTCGAGAAGCGCTGGAGATTTTCGGTTGCGGCGTTGATGTCGCCATAATCGGCCCGCTGCTGACGATAGCTGGCGTGTGGCGTGATGCCGCAGGTCGCTCCGAATCGAATCGTCGCCCTGGCCTCCGCATCGAGTCGCAGCTTGCTGCGCTGGGTCTCCGACACGAACTGGTCATAGCCGGCCTTGGCCCGGATCTGGATGTCGTGCCGCCCGATCGGATGGGCATAGGTCGCCTCGATTGAGGGTGTGACGATCAGGTCGCCGGTGGGGTCTTCGACCCGGTCGTCGACGCGATAGACATTGTCGTCATAGAGAAGATCGAGCCCGGCCGTCAGGTGCAGGCCGAGCGTATCTATACGCTTGTCATCATCCTGGGCCTGCGCCGTGGAGGGCAGGCCGGCGAACAGCATTGCGCCGCCTAGAGCGGCCATGGCGGCCGCATGCGGCCATGCAAAATCATTTGCTGCGGGCGCACAGGGGCGCGCCCGCAAACACGGGTTATGGGCATTATCCAAACGCATGAATCCTTATTGCATTGCAGCAACAAGGGGCATGCTAATCGTATTTTTACGTAATGCACACGGGTCCGGACGCGACTTGTCGCGCCAAAACAACGGCTCGTTTCATCGACGAAAGGAGCCGTTAACAGCCGATCCCGGCTGTTAATCTGAGGGCAAGGAAACTGGCCCCGATCAGAAGATCAGATAAGCGATCGCGCCGATTGCCGCGCAGAAGGCGAGGATGCCCGCCCAGCGCGAAACAAACTGAATCGGCCCTTCCGCGCGGTCGGCGATCGACAGCGCATGGCCGTTTTCGGGGAGATCGCGGACGGCGATGCCCGCATCGGAAAAGGAGGTTTTCGTTGCGGCAACTGCCGCCAATTCATCAGCCACGACCGTCATCCTGGGAACTTTATGAACGGTCGTTAATATAGGATTTTAGGGTTCACAAATAGTTTACATCGGCATGAAAGCCGGCTCAGCTCATCGCAAAAGCCGGCTTCTGATGCGAAAAATCCTCAATCCTGGTCAAAGCCCCTGTAAACATTGGGGCTTCGCCAGGAAGCGGGATCAATAGGCGTTGCGGTGAACCAGAACCCGTGCCGTGCCGACCAGGATGCCGATGTCGCGCATCAGGCTCCAGCCGTGCAGATATTCCAGATCCGCCTCGACCCGGTTCAGAATGTCGCGCCGGGTTTCGGTCGCGCCGCGGAAGCCGCGGATCTGGGCCAGGCCGGTGATGCCGGGCTTGAGCGCATGGCGATGCCAATATTGACGGTCGACCTGCCAGAACAGTTGGTCTTCGGCGGTCGAACCCAGCGCATGGGGGCGCGGGCCGACCAGGCTCATCTCGCCAAGCAGCACGTTGAGCAGCTGGGGCAGCTCGTCGATGCTGGTGCTGCGGATGAAGCGGCCGACGCGGGTGATGCGGTTATCGTCGCGCTGGGTCGAGGTGGCGCCGGCGGTGTCGCACTGTTCCACCCTCATGCTGCGGAACTTGAGGATGTGGAACAGGCGGTTGCCGCGGCCGATCCGTTCCTGGCGGAAGAAGACCGGGCCCGGCGAGTCCAGCCGGATCGCGATGGCCACCGCGATCATCAGCGGCGCCAGCGCGATCAGCACCGGCACGGTCAGGATGATGTCGAGCAGCCGCTTCTTGGCGCGATTGGCAAGATTGAGCGGGCCGCGAGCGACCACCAGCGTCGACACGCCGCGATGGCTCTGCACCGCGAGCGGCGCCATCGGGTCAAGCTCCGGCACGATGATCTCGCCCAGGATGTTGCCACCCTTGAGCATCTGTGCCCAGTCCGCCTTGCGCTCCAGCGGGCAGGAAATGACCACCCGATCGAAATCGCGCAGCAGCATGCCAAGACGATGCAGCATATAGGGATCGTCCAGATCGGCGCGCAGGCCGAGCGTCGGAGCGTCCACGATCGTCATGCCGTTCACATCGTCGGGGATCAGGCCGTCGTCGATGATCAGCAACTGGGCGAACAGGCCTTCGGCGAAATGGCGGCGAACGGCGCGGACGACCAGCACCCGCTGCATGACGATCAGCGCGCCGCTGAAGAACAGGCCGGTGCTGATCCCCAGGCGCGAGAAATTGTCGGTAACCTTCAGCGAGAAGACGACCAGCAGGAAGATCAACAGGGTTCCGGCGAAGGCCATTACTGCACTGCGGCATGAAGCCGTCATGCTGGTCAGGCAACGCGGGTTGTAGGCCTGGTTGTGAAAGGCGATGGTGCCATAGACCAATATCCCCCCGGCGAGCGGTTGCCAGACCTCCATCGACAGGATCGGAATGCCGGCCACGCGCAGGCCGATGACGAACCCTGCGGCCAGGGCCATCATGTCTGCAAGCAGCAGAACCAGGCTCAGCCACAGGCGCGCGTTCCGCTGGAAAGCGGCGGTGGCGGGCTGGCGACTGGGGGTTCCTGCAATCGCCAGATCTATTTTGGACATCGGCAACCCTTTAAATGCGTCGTGACGTCATGGTCCGCCCGCCCGTTGTCAGACGGTGGCGATCTTTCCCCAGGACATCCGCTGCCTTTGATTTATGTTGCGTAGCAGCAGGACATAGTTGCTCGGTTGTTACAATTGGGGGAGGGATATTCGGACGCACATTTCCGACGATCCGTTGAACGCACAATTTTCATCCTGCCGCCCCTTCGTTCTGTCGCAGGGAAAATCGATCAGACGCGGTGAGAGGCCTTGCCGGCCTGATGGAAACGACGTCGAATCAAATCGCTCAGCGAAACAGCCACCAGCCGATCAGAAGCAGCGCGCCGACGAGGGCCACGGGGCCGGCCCAGCGCGACAGCAACTGCACGCCGGCTTCGGCCAGATGATGGGGGAAAGGCCAGATTCTGGGGCCATCCGCATCCTCGCCATGCTGCGGGACGGGATCATGCCGTGGCGCCGACCGGGCGCTGTCGTGTCCGGCGTTGCGATCCTGTGGTGGCGGAAACAGATCGACCATCATCATTCCCGATGCGATGCGAGAATAGCGACCGCAGATCACGATAACCTGCGGCCGGGTAAAGATAAACCATTATCCCCACCCGGCCGCGTTCGGTTCAATAGCGGAAACGGGCCGACGCATAGACGGTGCGTCCCGGTTCGGGAAAACCATCCGTCAGCGTGTAATAGTCATCGAACAGATTGCGCCCACCAATGCTGAGGTCGATCTGGTCGGTCAGCGCCAGATCAACGCGCAGGCTGGCATTCACATAGGCGCCGGTGCGGTAATAGCGGGCGGGCTGTGAGGCCGGGGTTGCGGTGAACAATGTCCAGCGGTTCGACGCCAGATCGACGCTGGGGACGATGTGCAGCCGTTCGACCGGCGCCCAGTCGAGATAGGCAAAGCCCTTGTGCGTGGGAACGCCGGTGGGACGGAAGCGCGCGTTTGACGGGTCGGTCAGGTCGCGCTTGATGCCGGTATAGTTGATGCCCGCGTCCAGCGCCGGCAGCAGCGTCGCCGACGCCGACAGTTCGATGCCATAATATTCGCCCTTGCCGACATTGCGGCTCTGGCTGAGGTTGGTGAGGGCGCAGCCCGTGGTCGGGACGGCGGGCGGCGTGGTCGACGCGGTGCAGGGATAGGCCGGCGTCGGCACGCTGAAGATCGCGTCCCGCACCCAACTGTAGAAGAGCGCGCCTTCCAGCCGGATCGATCCCTGGCTCCAACTTCCGCCGATCTCCGCATTGGTCGCCCGTTCCGCCTTCAGGTCGGGGTTGGGGATGGCGGTGTTGAAGCGCTGGCTGAACCGTTCAAAGATGGTCGGGAAGCGGGCACGCGATGACAGGCTGGCGTGGAGCGACAGCGCATCGCTGGCCTGCCAGTCGAACCGGCCTTGCGCATTCCAGGTGTCGGCGTCCCTGCGCGGATAATTGTAGATGACCGATGGCGTGCCCGACGTGCCGAGCGGGGCGCCATATTCCTCCGCCCGTTCCAGGTTGCGCCAGTCATAGCTGCCACCCAGGGTGAAGCGAAGCGTCGGGCTCAGCGCCAGCTCATTTTCCAGCGCAATGGAATAGGTGGCCTCGCTCTGGGTTTGTTTCGGCTCCGTGGTGGCGACGCCGACCGTCGAAAAGCTGGTCTGGAACTCGACATGCTCATCATGGCGATAATGGAAGGCGAGGCGCAGCGTGTCCGCATCGGTCGCGGTGAAATCCAGTTGGGCCGATCCGCCCCAGGCCTTGTCCTCATAGGGGCTGTCAAAGGCGTAGGGGCGGCTCTGCGTGGTCTGCGTCCGGTCGTTGAAGGAGCGGAGCATCGAATCGAACTGGTTATAATAGGCGCGGGTCTTGAGCGTCGCCCGGTCGCCCAGCGCCGTGGTCGACAGGAAATAGACGCTGGTGATGTCCCAGGACGGCCAGTCCCAGAAACGAGCCGTGGTGACCGTGTCGCTGATATGCAGCGGCGCGCCCTTCGATCCTTCCTGATGGGTATAGCTCAGCGCATATTCGTCGGTGGCGTTGGGGGTGAAGCCGACCTTGGCATTGACCCGCCAGTCCTCCGACCGCGAAAAGTCGCGCGCGCCGCCATCTTCCAGCGTGGACACGCGCGGCGTGAAATCATTGGGCAGGTCCCAATGATCGGTAAAGCTGCGCGCATAGCTGGCCTGCGCATACCAGAGATCGTGCCGGGTGCCGATCTTGGCCGACGTGGTATAGCCGGCATAGTCCATGTCATTGTCGAAGCTGACCTGTCCGCGAAGATCGATGTCGAGCGCTTTGGTCGGTTTGCTGGTCACCAGATTGATGGCGCCGCCCATGGCGCCGGGCCCGTCCAGCACGGAGGCATAGCCCTTGGCCACCTGGACCTCGGCAATGTCGGTGGTCAGGAAACGGCCATAATCGAGCCGGTTGTCGGCGGGCAGATAGACACGGATGCCGTCGATCGAGAGCGGCACCTGGAACCGGTCGAACCCACGCACGAAGACCAGTCGCTCGTTGCGGGTGCCGCCGCTGTTGCCGGCGGACACGCCGGGCATGAGGTTGACCGCATCGTCGAGCGAGGTGCGGTTGAAGCTGTAGATGGCGTCGGAGGACAGGGTGCTGCCGTCAATCTCGATCCCGCTGGTGCGGGGGGCGGTGACGATGATCTGGCCGAGCGAGAAGCGATCGCTGTCGCCGGCCGCGTCGGGCGCGCCCTGCGCCTGGGCCGTCGCGGTCCAGCAGCACGCGCTGGCCAGCAAAATGCGCATCATGGTCTGTCGCATGAAAATCCCCCTATTCTTGGTCGTTCGACTCGCTATATCCCGCCGTATATAGTTTTGCCTTCGGGAGGGAAGCCCGTGCGTCAGCCACTGTTCCTGCTGTTTCCGGCCCTGTGCGCGGCTTTGGTGCCGGCATCGGCCTTCGCGCAAATGTCGGGCATGCCGGCCTGCGCCGCGCCGGCCGATCCGCCGGCGGAGATGGCATCCTGGCGCGCGCCGCAGCCGATGAAGGCGGCGGCGGATGCCAAGGGAGCCGGCAAGGTCAAGCTGAAAGCCGGGCAGGCCGCGGCGCTGACCCTGCTGCCGACACCCAGGATCAGCTATCCGTTTCGCCCGGCCAAGCCGGGCGGCAGTGTCAGCTTCGGTGGCATCGTCCATTTCACCGTCGATCAGCCCGGCACCTGGCGAGTGGCGCTGAGCAGTGGCGCCTGGGTCGATGTGGTGAAGGACGGCACCGCCGCGACCTCGACCGCGCATGGCCATGGCCCCGATTGCACCGGCATCCGCAAGATGGTCGATTACAGCCTGGAACCAGGCGACTATATCCTGCAACTCGCGGCCAATGGCGATCCGCAGATGACGGTGCTGGTGACCCGCCTGCCGTGAAGCCGGCGCGCTGGCCGCTATTGCTCGCGACGCTGCTGCTGATCGGGGCAGGGCGGCCATGGCATTGGAGCTTGCCCCTGGGCGAAGCACCGCCCCCGGTCCCGGTCGGCAACGCAATGAGCGGGGCGAAGGTCGAGCTTGGCCGCCGCCTTTTCTATGACGCCGACCTGTCGGCCAATGGCACGTTGAGCTGTGCCGGATGCCATGAGCAGCATCGCGGCTTTGCCGACGGCAATCGCACGCGGCCCGGCGTCCATGGTGATCCGGGCCTGCGCAATGTGCCGGGCCTGGCCAATGTCGCCTGGTTCCCGCGCCTCACCATGGCTGATCCGGCGATCACCAGCCTGGAGGCGCAGGTCGCCGTGCCGCTGCTCGGCGAGCATCCCGTCGAAATGGGGATGAAGGGGCTGGAGGCGGAACTCCCGCGTCGGCTGGGCGCCGATGCCTGCTATCGCCGGATGTTCGCGCGCGCTTTCCCGGACCGTCGCGGCCGGATCGACATCGTGACGGTGTCGGCGGCGCTTGCGGCGTTCGAACGCACGCTGATTTCGCGCGACAGCCCTTATGATCGCGATCGACGGGGGCAGGCTGATGCCCTGTCGATGTCGGCCCGGCAGGGCGCACATCTGTTCGCGGACAAGGGCTGTGCGTCATGCCATGCGGGGCGGGATTTCAGCGACGGCGCCTATCATCGGCTGGAACCGGCGACGGCAGCCGATCAGGGGCTGGCCGAAAAGACGGGGCTCACAAGTGATGCCGGGCGTTTTCGCACGCCCCCGCTCCGCAATGTCGCGGTGACCGGTCCCTGGTGGCATGATGGGTCCGCGCAAACGCTGGATGCGGCGATCCTGCGCCATGGCCAGAAATTGACCGACGCCGAACGGATAGCGATCACGGCTTTCCTCGACAGCCTGACCGATCAGGCGTTCCTCACCGATCCACGCTTCGCCATGCCGGACGAATCCTGCGGCAAGAAACTATGAAAGAGGGGCGGGCAGGGGGATCGGCCGCAGCAGGGTGTCAAGCTGGCCCTGTGCCCGTCCTCCGGTCGCGGTGAGCGCGGCCTCTTCCAGCGCGCGATAGGCGGCCAGCACGGCCTGCCCTGCTTCCGTCACCCGCGCGCCGCGATCACGGCCGCCGCCGGCGACCGTCTCGACCAGCCGGTCGTTCCAGCAACGGTTCATCGTGTCGACCAGCAGCCAGCTGCGTCGATAGCTCATGCCCAGTGCTCGTCCGGCCGCCGATATGGAGCCGTGCAGCGCGATCGCATCGAGCAGATCGGCCTTGCCCGGTCCCATGGCGATCTCGTCCCCGCAAAGGATCTGGATCTTGAGCTTGAGCGTTCCGGTCTGCATGGTCCTGCCTGATTGCGTGCGATTTTCTCCTCTTAGCCCGTTGTCGCAGGTTCAGCGAGGGGGTGGCATGGCGCGCATTTACTACCGCCTTGGAATTGCCGAATTCCTGTGGGACAGCCGCAATGGTCGCCGAAAAACATAGATAGCCGGATAGAGAGACATGCCCCAGCCTTCCGCCCCGATCCAGACCGCGCGCCTGCGCCAGCCGATCGGCCTGTTGATCGGAATGGCATTGGAGGCTGCATTGCTGACGCCGGGCCTTGCGGCCGAGCCTGCGCCGTTCGAGCTGACCGGGCCGGACCTCAAGGTCAGCGTGACCCGCGGCACGACCAGCTTGCCGATCAGCCAGGTGCCGAGCCTGAGGGCGGGCGACAAGCTGCTGATCGAACCGAACCTGCCCAAGGAACAGGGCGCCAATTTCGTGCTGATGTCGGCCTTCCTGCGGGGCGCGACCAATCCGCCGCCCAAGGACTGGATCGACAGCGCGGAGACATGGAAGAAGAAGGACAAGGATCGCCGCCTCGCCCTGACAGTGCCGGACGGCGCGCGACAGATGGTGCTGTTCCTGGTGCCCGAGACCGGCGGTGGCGAGGGGACGGTCAGTGACGCGGTGCGCGGCAAGCCGGGCGAGTTCGTGCGGGCAACCCAGGAACTCAATCAGGCGTCGCTTGATCGCTCGCGGCTGGATGCCTTCATGACGGCGATCCGGACACAGGAAAACAGCCATCCCGAATTTCTGCGCAGCGTCGCACCGGCGCTGGCCCGCAGCCTATCGATGAAGCTTAATGAGGATTGCCTGTCCAAGGTGATCGAGCTTCAGGCGGCCTGCCTGCTGGAGAATAAGGATCAGCTGGTCCTCGCCGATGTTCACAGCAGTTCGATTGCCGAGACGCTGAGTGGCACGCCGACCGACCTGGCCCTACAACTCGCGTCCACGCGTGAGGCGGGCTATGGCTATTACAGCCCCTATATCGGCGTGGTGCGCGATCTGGCCCGGATGTTCGGGGCCTTTAGCAGCCCCAGCTTCGAATATCTGCCGACCGTCAGCCTGCGCCGCGACGACAATATCGGGCTGATGCTGAACAAGGCGCCGTCCTTCGCCAAGCCCAAGTCGGTGATGGTGGTCGGCATGCCCTCGATCGAGGCGGACAGCCCGCCGCGCCTGCGCAGCGGTGCGCAGGCACCGATCTGCGCGGCATTGCCCGGCACGGTGCTGCCGGTCGAGGGGGCGCCGCTCATCTATTCGACCAGTTATGCGCGCGGCATGACGGTGCAGTTGAAGGCTGCGTCGGGCCAGACGATCGAATATCCGCTGGAGGCGCGGGCCGATCGCGGCGGCTATGTGATCCGCGCCGATGGTCCCTGGCCGGCCGACTTCAGGGGATCGATCGAGGCTCATGTCTATGGTCAATGGGGGTTCGACCGGTTCGAAGGGCCCGATTACATCCTGCAGCGGCCCGATGATGCGGCCTGGCAGGTGAAGGGCGAGGCGCCGACGCTGGTGGTCGGCCGCGACAATGGCCTGACGTTGACGGGCGGCGCACCTTCTTGCGTTGAAAGTGTCACCCTGCGCCAGGGCAATGCGGCGCCCCAGGCGATCGGCTGGAAGGTGCAGGGCCACGACGCGCTGGACCTGACCCTGCCGCTGGCCGATCGGCGCGCCGGACCTGTCACTGTCGATGTCAAATATCAGGGCGTCGCCAAGCCTTTCTCCGTGGCGCTGCGCGCTTATGCCCCGGCGAGCAAGCTGGACGGATTGACCGTGTATCAGGGCGATGCTTGGGGCGAAATGACGGGGCAACGGCTCGATCAGGTGGCGAGCGTCGACCTTGGCGGGCGTAGCTGGAAACCCGATGGCCTGATCCGCGACGGTTCGGTCGATCGGCTGCGTCTGACGGCCGCGGGCGATGGGACTGTGCCGGCCGAAGGCGCCAGCGCCCGCGTGCAGCTGGAGGATGGGCGCGTCGTATCCGTGCCGGTCACGATCGCCCCCGCGCGGCCCCGTGTGACCCTGCTCAACAAGAGCGTCACGCCAGCTGCGGCAACGGGTCTGCCGGTGACGCTGGGTGGATCGGATGTGCTGCCCAATAATGGCCGCCTGGTCTTTTCCGTGCAGGCGCAGGACGGCACCAAATTGGCCATGACCGATGCGATCGAGGTAGCGACGCAGGATGGCGGCGCCAGCGTCCGGCTGGCGGCCGGTTCCGGCCTGCAACTGCAAAGTCCGCAGGTGATGGTGGCGACCCTTGATCCGGCGGCGCTCGGCCCCGCCTTTGGCCCGCTGCAATTCCGCATCGTGCGGGGCCGCGAACAGGGGGATTGGCAGCCACTGATGCCGCTTGCCCGCCTGCCGCGGATCGAGGCGGTGGATTGCGCGGGCCAGGAGCAGAAGGATCAGGGCTGCACCATCAAGGGACGCGACCTGTTCCTGGTCGATGCCGTCGCCGGCAATCCCGCCTTCGATCAGCCGGCGCCGGTGGCGCAGGGCTTCACTGGATCGACCCTGACGGTCCCGGCGCCGACGGATGGCAAGCTCTATGTCCGCCTGCGCGACGCACAGGGCGCGATGCTGGTGGTGCAGGCGCCATCGCCCGCCGCCTGATCGCCTTCCCGATCAAGGCTGGCCGCGCTAAGCTGGCAGAATAGCATGATTTCGAGGCCCGAATGACCGTCATTGCCGCCTATCTCTATCGCAACGGCCAGCGCGTGCGCGAAGTGTCGATCACCGAACGGATCGACTGCGCCGAGGACAAGTCGGAATTTGTCTGGATCGGCGTCGCCAGCCCGACCGCCGAGGAAATGCGGACGTTGCAGCAAAATTATAACCTCCACCCGCTGGCGGTGGAGGATGCGATCAAGGCGGATCAACTGCCCAAGGTCGACATTTATGGCGAGCAGCTGTTCGTTGTGGCCCGCACCGCCCATGTCGAGGAGAAGACGATCGCCTATGGCGAAACCGCGATCTTCGTCGGCCACAGCCATATCATCAGTGTCCGCCATGGTTCGGCGCGCGGGCATATCGAGCTGCGTCACGCGCTGGAGGCGGTGCCGGACCGACTGGCCCATGGCGTCGATTATGTGCTGCATGCCATCCTCGACTTCATCGTCGACGGCTATTTGCCGATCGTCGAGGGAATCGAGGAGGAAGTGCTGACCATGGAGCAGCACACGGTCGACAATTTCCTCGGCCGCGACGAGATCACCCGTATCTTCAACCTGCGGCGCCAGCTTATCCGCTTTCAGCGTATATTGGGGCCGATGCAGGAGGTCGCGACCAAGTTTGTGAAGATCGACCTGCCCTGCATCGATCCGGAAACCCGGCCCTATTTCAGCGATGTGCGCGACCATGTGCGGCGGGTGCAGACGATGGTCGACGATTTGCGCGAGGTGCTGAATTCCGTCTTCGAGTTCAGCAATTTGCTGGAACAGCAGCGCACCGGCACGATCACCCGTCAGCTTGCCGCCTGGGCCGCGATCCTGGCGGTGCCGACCGCAATCGCCGGCATTTACGGCATGAATTTTGAGCATATGCCCGAGCTCAAGACCCGCTACGGCTATTTCGTCGTGCTGTCGGTGATCCTGCTGATCTGTTCGATCCTCTACCGGCGTTTTCGCAAGCTCAACTGGCTCTGAGCGCATCGCCCCGCCGAAATGGGGCGGCGGCCGCTTGACCTATTTGGACAGGCGGTGCCAGCCTGCCCGAATGGGAGGTCAGGCGATGGATGAGGCGCGCGACGCGTTCGAGGCGATCAATGCCCACATGCTGCGGTTCCTGCCGGAGCTGGTGGCGGAACTGGGCGGCGAGGCGCCGGACAGCGGCGATGCGTCGCCCAGCTATCGCCAGACCATCGCGCTGATCGAGGAGGCTGCGCATCGGCTTGGCTGTCCGGACTTCGGCATGCGTCTTGCCCTGCGGCAGCGCGGCGTCGACCTGTTCGGGCCGCTGGGCGACGCGATGCGCAACGCGCCGACCTTTGGCGCGGCGATCGATTATGTGTGCAGCCATAATTATGCGCACAGTCTGGCTGCGGCGGTGTGGCTGCGGCGCTTTCCTTCGGTCCGCCATGTCTTCGTTGGGCATGACATATTGCTCGACGGCGTGCCAAACCGGGCGCAGGCGATGGAGCATATTTTGCTGGTCGGCCATCTCTTCGCGATGGAACTGACCGGCGGGCGGGCACGGGCGCGGCGGGTGCATTTCCGCCATCAGCCGATCTCGCCGGCGCGCATCTATCGCCGCTATTTCGGATGCCCGGTCCATTTCGGCCAGAATGAGGACGGGATCAGCTTTTCCGAGCGCGACATGGCGAGCCCGGTGATCGACCGGGATGCCACGGTCTTTGCCGCCGTCACCGCCTATAT
This sequence comes from Sphingobium sp. SG1, assembly GCF_057063145.1. Classification (NCBI taxonomy): domain Bacteria; kingdom Pseudomonadati; phylum Pseudomonadota; class Alphaproteobacteria; order Sphingomonadales; family Sphingobiaceae; genus Sphingobium; species Sphingobium sp. SG1. The sequence goes on from NZ_JBVVOJ010000002.1 coordinate 417,797, forward strand.
CGAACGGGAATTTCCCCATCGCCATCCGCCGCTGCATGCGCAGGTGCGCGGCATCGTCATGCAATGGCTATGGACCGCCCATTGCTCGAACGATCGGGTCGCGGCCGAACTGGGGCTGCACCCGCGCACCCTGCACCGCCGGCTGGCGACGGAGGGCACGAGCTTCCAGAAGATCAAGGACGAGGTGCGGCGCGACATATTGCGCTACTATCTGGAGCAGACCGACATCGACTTCGCCCATGTGTCGGAGAAGCTCGGTTTTTCAGAACAATCGGTGATGACACGCAGCTGCAACCACTGGTTCGGCGCGTCGCCGACGCGGTTGCGGGCGCGGTTGCACGCGCCCGCCTGACCCTTCAGCCCGCAATCGAGGTGCGGTGCATCATCCGTCCGGAATCGCGGGCATAGGGCACGACCCGATGCAGCGCGCCGGTGTTGCTCCAGATCACGAAGTCGCCCGCCTGCCACTGATGCTGATAGACGAAATCGGGCTGGGTCGCCCATTCGTTGAGCCGGGCGATATAGGCGCGGCCATAGGCCAGTTCCATGCCGACGATCCGGTCGGCGGTCGACCCGACGATCAGGCTCTTGCGGCCATTCTTGTGGGTCTGGACCAGCGGCCGTTCCTTCTCGACGCCGATCGCCAGCTTGCCCTTTTCCGCCTCGGGAATGGCGTCGGCGATCGAGCGCAGGCTGGCGGCGACGCTGTGGATGATGCGCAGATCCTCGATCTCGGCGCGCTGTGTTTCGGGCATCTGTTCATAGGCGGCGAAGGTGTTGGCGAATTCTGTCTGGCCGCCCTTGGGCGCCAGGCGCCGGGCCGACAGCAGCGTCGCGAGCGGCGGCGGCATTTCCATCGGCATGCCGTCCATGTGCCAGAAGAAGGTGCCCAGCACATATTCGGGCGCGCGGTTGATCTTGCGATCGAGCGTCACCTGATAGACGTCCTCGTCCTTGTTGGTCGTCGCCTCGCTGGTGAGGTTGAGCCGCCCGCCGAGCAGGTCGGCAAAGGCCAGTTGCTCCTCATTGGTGAAATGGACCTGCGGCATGACCAGCACGGTCCGCTCCTCCAGCATGTCGCGGCACTGGGCGACCACCTCGGGATCGAACAGCGCCTCCCGATCGGCCTCGACCAGCGCGCCGATCAGCGGCTTGACCGGGCGGAAGGTGACGCGGCTCTTGTGAATGACGTTCATGATCCTGCTCCTTCGATCTCAACCCTGTTCGGCGGCCATGCCGGAAAAACCGATGCAATAGCCGCCATCGACCGGCAGCAAGGTGCCGGTGATGTAGGATGCCTCGTCACTGGCGAGGAACAGCGCGGCATTGGCGATCTCGCTGGCGAGGCCCCACCGGTCCATCGGGATGCCGGGCACGCGGAAGATGCCGGGCGGCGGTTCGGGATGGTCCTTGGCCATTGGCACCAGCCCGGTCCAGATCGATCCGGGCAGCACGGCGTTCACGCGGATATTGTGCGCGGCATAATCGAGCGCGGCGCATTTTGTCATCTGGCTGACCCCGCCCTTGGCGGCGGCATAGACGCCATGGCCCTTCCACCCGACCATGCCGGTGGCCGATCCGATATTGACGATCGCGCCGCCACCGCTTTCCAGCATGGCGGTCACGCCATATTTCATGCCCAGGAACACGCCCTTCAGATTGACGGCATGGACCCGGTCCCAATTGTCGCTGCTCTGTTCGTGCAGCGGCATGATGCCGCCGCCGAAGCCGGCATTGTTGACGAGGATGTCGACCCGGTCAAAGGCGTCGCGGGCAGCGGCGATCATCGCCTGCACGTCCGCTTCCTCGGCCACGTCGACATGCAGGCCGATCGCGCCATTGCCGATGGCGGCGGCGACCTCATCCTGCGCGCCGCTGATGTCAGCGCAGAGTACCCGCGCGCCTTCCTGTGCGAAGCGCTGCGCTATCGCTTTGCCCATGCCCGATCCCGCGCCGGTGATGACCGTGCTCTTGCCCGCCAGCCTCATGGCATCGGCTCCGTGTCGATGGTCGGCTGGATCAGGATGCGGCTGACATTGGCCCGGCGCGGCAGGCTGACGGCGAGCAATATGCCGGCGACGATATCGTCCGGCGCCATCGCCCCGTCCTTGTGGGTGTGCTGCTGGATCATGTCGCGCCATTGCGGGTCGGAAATGGAGCTGGCGATCTCGGTCGCGGTGGCGCCCGGTTCGATGATCGAGACGCGGATGCCGGCCTGGCCGCCCTCCTGCCGCAGGCTTTCGGTGAAGCCGGTCAGGCCGAACTTGCTGGTCGAATAGGCAGCGAAGCGCCAGCCCGAGCGGCGCCCGGCGGTCGAGGAGATATTGACGATGTCGCCGCTGCCCTGTGCCTTCATCACCGGGAAGGCGGCACGGCAGGCATGGATGGTGCCCATCAGGTTGATGTCGATCACCCGCTGCCACTGGGCGCTGGTCAGGCTTTCGATCCCGCCCGCCTCGTTGACGCCGGCGGAGTTGACGAGGATGTCGAGCCGGCCGAACCGCGCCACCGTGTCAGCGACGGAGGATGCCGCATCCGCCTCGACCGAGACATCGCCGGGCAGGGCGATCGCAGTGCCGCCTGCCGCTTCGATCCGGGCGACCAGCGCGTCGAGCCGATCGCGGCGCCGTCCGTTGACAGCGATGTTGACACCCTCAAGCGCCAGCGCGAGTGCCGCCGCCTCGCCAATGCCCGAGGATGCGCCGGTGACCAGCGCGACCTTGCTTTCCAGTGCTGCCATGACCTCTCCTTGCTCCGCTGGCCTGTGCCGGACCGCGATGCTGAACAGGTTGTTAGCAGGGGTGGACGGGGTGGTGCGATGGCAGGATCGGTAATAGCGCCGGGGCGATCATTTGGCTTCGAGCTGGTCCAGCATGGCCTCGATCATCGCCAAGGCCTGGTCATGGCCTTCGGTGAGGCCAAGCGCGGTCTCGCTGACCAGCATGCGGGCGAGCGAGGCGGCGATCATCACCAGGCCGCCGGCCTGACCCGCCTGATCGGCCGGTAGCAGCGCCGCGACGGCCCGCGCCTGATGCGCGCGGAACGCCTGGGCCGCGGTGACGATCTCGGCCCGCACCGCCTCGCGATGATGGGCGATGGCGCTGAGTTCGGCCGCGAGCGCAGCGGTCGAGGGATCGCGCATCATCTCCCACATGGCGCGCAGCGGGCGGGGGGCGGCCAGTGCCTGCTCGAACCGGGACATGCGCCGATCGTTGATCCGCTGCACCACGGCGCGCAGCAGGTCGTCCATGGTGCGGAAATAATAATAGAGAAGCTGGGTCTTCAGGCCCGCCTGCTGCGCCACCTGCCGCGCGGAAATACCATGTTCGCCGACCTTGGCCAGGATCGTTTCGGCCGCGTCGATGAAGCGGGCGCGGTTCTGCGATCCTTCGGCGCCAAGTCTGCGAGCGGTAGCCATATCTTCCCTTCCGTCCTTTTCCGCCTCCGCTTCTGGGCAATTTTGCGAGGCGCGGCAATGGCCGGGCGCCTGTCCATTTTGGTCAAGTCGCTGCGCCGGGGCACCGCTAGCCTTGGCGTCAAACAAGCCCATTTGCGGAGAGACGATCCATGACCAGCCCGACGCTCGATTGTTCGGATATCGACAATTATCTGGGCAAGCCGATCCAGCCCGCGCGGATGGTCGAACCGATCAACAATGGCGATATCCGCCGCTGGGTGCAGGCGATGCATTATCCCAACCGGCTCCATTATGATGCCGGCTATGCCGCGCAGAGCCGTTGGGGCGGGATGGTCGCGCCACAGAGCTTTGCCGTGACCATGGACTGCGCCCATGGCTCCGCGCCGTCCTGCATCGGCCGGGTGCCCAATTCGCACATGCTGTTCGGCGGCGACGAATGGTGGTTCTACGGCCCGCGCATGGTGGCGGGCGACCGCATCCTCAATGAACGCATCCCGTTCGACTATACGGTCAAGGATACCAAGTTCGCCGGCCCGACCTGTTTCCAGCGCGGCGATAATTTCTATTATAACCAGCAGGGCGACCTGATCGCCAAGCAGCGCTCGACGTCAATCCGCTACAGCCAGGAAGCGGGCAAGGATAATGTCCCGACCGAAGGTTTTGACGATCCGGTCTGGACCGACGACCAACTGGAGGAACTGGAAGCGCGCAAGATGCAGTGGATTCAGATGCTCCATGATCTGGGCCATGACCGGCGCTGGTGGGATGATGTGACGGTCGGCGCGGCGCTGCCAGAACGGGTGGTCGGCCCGCATTCGATCGTCTCCTTCGCCACCGAATGGCGATCCTATATCTTCACCCAATGGGGCGGCACCCATCGGCGGACGGATCTCGACATGGAGGCGCTGGGCTTCGTCAAGGAAATGGCGGGCCATGAAAATGACCCGGTGATGGAGGCGATCAACCCGGAATTCACCGACGGCGCCTATGTCGGCCCGTCGCGCGGCCATCTCTTCCCGCGCTGGGCCCGCTTCATCGGCATGCCGCGCGGCTATGGCTATGGCGCGTCGATGGGGGCGTGGATCACCGACTATTTCGCCGGTTGGGCCGGGGAATGGGGGATGATCCGCCATTCCGCCTGCAATTATCGCAGCCCGGCGCTGACCGGCGACATCACCATCACCACCGGCACCATCCTCGACAAGTTCGTGGATGAGGACGGCCGGCACATGGTGCAGGTCGATTGCCGCATGGCCAATCAGGCGGGGGCCGTGCTGGCCACGGCCAAGGCGGAGATCGAACTGCCCAAACGGCCGGCCTGATCCATCTGGTCAAGCGCGCCGCGCTGTGGGATAGCGCGGCGATGGATTTAGACGATCAATTTCGCCATTATTTCGGCACCGACGACCTTGCCAGCGTACCACCCGAGGGCATGGCGGCCGGGATCGAGCGCATGCAGGTGGCCTTCGGGCTGGAGACCGACCGCCCCCGGCGTTTCGCCCTGTGGACGTTGCTCTACATGCTGGGCGCCGCGCCCGATCTGGATGTCGCCTTCGAGGATGAAGCCGATCGCAATGCCGCGCGCGACGTGATGGACATGCTGGACGAATAGGCCGCAGGGGCGATGGAAAAAGGCATAACCCGCGCCGGCAGGAAGGAACGCGCATCGGCGCGCGGCGCCCTATTGGCCGCGACCGAGAGGCTGATGGTCGAGGAAGGCTATGCCGCCGTCACCACCCGGCGCGTGGCCAAGATCGTCGGCGTGACGCCGGCGCTGGTCCATTATCATTTCGCGACGACCGACGACCTGCTGCTGGCGCTGTTCCGCAGCCTGTCGGCCCGGTTCAAGGAAGAATTGGCCAGCCGGCTGGATACGCCCGATCCGCTGCGCGCGCTGTGGCAGCTCAATTCCGATCCGGATGGCAGCGCGATCGTGCTGGAGTTCATGGCGCTGTCCAACCATCGCAAGGCGATCCGGCAGGAAATCGCCGCCTTTGTCGAGGAATTGCGCGATATCCAGACGCGGGCGATCGGCGCGGCCGATGGCGCGGGGCTGTCGCCGGTGGGGCTTTCGGTGCTGACGGCGGGCATGGCCCGGTCGATCGTGATGGAACAAAGCCTGGGCGTGACGCTGGGCCATGACGAGGCGCTGGCCATGGTGGAGGCGCTGATGCGCCACGCCACCGGCAAGGATGCCGATGGGCGAGGCAGCTAACAGGTTAGCCGGCGCGACTATGCGCGCCGGGCAAGTCCTTATTTCTTGGCCGGGATCTTGTTGAGATCGGCCTGCACCTTGGCAAGCGCGGCGTCGGTCAGCGTGTCGGCCGCATATTGCTGCACGCCCTTCAGCGTCATCGAACGCGCCATGTCGATCTGCGGATTGGCGGTGAAGCCCGGCAGATTCTTGTCCAGGACGGCCTTGGTCGCCGGATTGTCGAGCAATGTGCCGATGTCGGTCGTCTCGACGCTATAGGCCGGGGCAGGCGCGGCGGCAGGGGCCTGCGCCATGGCGATGTGCGGCGTGGTCGCAGCGAAGATCAGGCTGGTGGCGATCAGGGCAGTTTTCATCGGCATCCTCTCAATGCAACAGGTCTTGTCCCGACGTCCAGCGGCCGTGAGACGATCTGTATCATAAGCGGGGCCGAGCAGGCAGGGAACCGGGGCGCGATCCAAACGCCCCCGCGATGTTTGGCTCAGTAGCTGCCGCCGATCCAGCTGCGCACGACGGCGCCCTGGGCATCCAGTTGCAGCAGGTCGGCACGCAGGTCCGGCGCGATGCGGCCGGTTTCTGCGGCAAGGCCGAGGAAGGCGGCCGGGGCCGCCGATGCCATGGCGATGGCGCGTTCGATCGGGACGTCCAGCATGGCGACGCTGTTGTGGACGGCGGTGATCATGTCGAGATTGGAGCCGGCCAACGTGCCGGCATCATCGGTGCAGGCGCCGTTGCGGACCAGGATATGGCGGCCCTGGAGCATGAACTCGTCCGCGTCGGAGCCGACCGAGGGCATGGCGTCGGTGACGAGCATCAGCTTGTCGCATGGCTTGCAGCGCAGAGCTATCTTGAGCGCGGTGGCGCTGACATGATGGCCATCGACGATGATACCGCAGGTCACGCTGTCCTGCTCCAGCGCGGCGCCGACGATGCCGGGCTTGCGCGATCCCAGTGGCGACATGGCATTGTAGAGATGGGTGACGCCGGACAGGCCGGCCTCGACCGCGCCGATCATGTCCTCATAGCGGCCATTGCTGTGGCCGGCCGCGACGATTACGCCGCGCTCCACAAGCTGGCGCACCATGTCGGGGGAGGTCCGCTCGGGCGCCAGCGTAACGAGGGTGCGGCCGCGCTTGAGCGAAGACAGCACTTCCAGCCCCTCGGCATCGAGCGGGCGGATCTTGTCGCCGTCGTGAATGCCCTTGCGCTCGATATTGAGATAGGGCCCTTCGATATGGATGCCGAGCACGCCCGGCACGCCGGCCTCGATCGCGGCATCGACGGCGGCGACCGCCTGGCGGATGACGGCCAGATCGTCGCTGATGAGCGTCGGCAGGAAGCCGGTGGTGCCGAAACGACGATGGGCGGCGCCGATCGCGGCGATGCCTTCGACCGTCGGGGCATCATTGAACAGCACGCCGCCGCCGCCATTGACCTGCGTATCGATGAAGCCGGGCACCAGCCGGTCGCCGCCCAGGTCGCGCCGCGGGACATCGGCCGGGACATCGGCGTCGGGCAGGATCGCGGCAATGCGATTGCCCTCGATCAGCAGCGCCTTGCCGGCATGGAAGTGGCCGTCGATCAGGATCGACCCGTTGACCAGAGCGTGACGCATCAGAGGGTCTCCGTCACCTTGGCAAGGTGCGGGGGCTGATCCGGGTTGAAGCCGCGCCGGACCGACAGCGCATTGACCGCGCGGTAGAAAGCCTGGACCTGCAGCATCGGCTCGATCGCGGGATGGGCGGCGGGCACCGGCAGGTGGATGGCGCCATCCACCGGCTCGCCGGCGATCAGCACCTGGCCGCCCCGCGCAACGACTTCGCGCACCAGTTCATCGACGCTTTCGGCGGTCTCGTCCGCCTGGCGGAAGACCAGCAGCGGGAAATCTGGGCCGACCAGCGCCATCGGGCCATGCTTGACCTCCGCCGCGCTGAACGCTTCGGCATGAAGGCCGCTGGTTTCCTTGAACTTGAGCGCCGCTTCCTGCGCGATGCCGAAGCCGATGCCGCGGCCGATGACGTAGAGGCCGCGCGCGGTGGCGAGTTGTTCGACCAGCGGCGTCCAGTCGCAGGCCCAGGCCTGGGCGAGCAGGGCAGGGGCGGCGTCCAGCGCTGCCAGCAGTTCCGCATCCTCGCTCCAATGGGCGGCAAGGTTCAGCAGACTGGCGATCGAGGCGATGTAGGATTTGGTGGCGGCGACGCTGCGTTCCGGCCCGGCATGGAGCGGCAGCAGCGTATCGACCTGGCCGGCAAGCGGCGAGTCGGCGACATTGACCATCGCGACGGTCCTTGCGCCCGCGCTTTTGGCGGCATCGACCGTGGCCAGGATGTCGGGGCTCTTGCCCGACTGAGAGATGGCGATGGCCAGCATGTCGGCGAGCGCCGGGGCGGTGCCATAGACCGAGGCGATCGAGGGGGCGGCCGACGTGGTCAGCAGGCCCAGGCGGGTTTCGAACAGATATTTTGCGAAGGTCGCCGCATGATCGGAACTGCCGCGGGCACAGGTGACGATGCCGCGCGGCGGATCGGCGCGCAGGCTGGCGGCCAGCGCCTTGACCGTTTCGGCGTTGGCGGCGAACTGGCGGGCGATGACGGCGCCGGCCTCTGCGGCCTCGGCGAACATCAGGGTATCTTGCGGATTGAGCATCGTGTCAGGCATCTTTTCGGTCAGGCGCGCATGTCGAGTTCGGCAACGAAGTCATAGGCATCGCCCCTGTACCAGCTTTGCGTCGCTTCGATGACGCGGCCATCGTCCAGGAAGCCGCGCCGTTCGATATAGAGGCCGGGCGCCCCCGCCTCGATCCCCAGCAGCTTGGCCTGTTCGGCGTTGAACAGGACGGCGCGCAGGCGCTGGAGGGCGCGGACCGGGCGGTTGCCGGCGGCTTCCAGGGCGGCATAGAGCGAGGCGTCGACGACATCGACACCGTCGAGGCCGAAGCCGGGAATGGTCGAATATTCGAGCGCCATCGCGACATCGTCGGCATAGCGGATGCGGTTGAAGCGGTAGACGGCCGCGCCGGGGCTGAGGCCCAGCGTCAGCGCGTCGTCGGGCGTGACTGCGCCGACGCTGCGGCCCAGCCACTCGCTGCGCACGGTGCGGCCGCGTGCCGCCATATCCTCGGAAAAGGAGGAGAGTTTGGCGAACTGCTTTTCGACCCGGTTGGCGACGAAGGTGCCGGCGCCCTGCTTGCGCACCAGTAGTCCTTCCTCGACCAGAGAATCCAGCGCCTTGCGCAGGGTGATGCGGGACACCGAGAGTTCCGATGCCAGGTCGCGTTCGGGCGGCAGCGCCTCATTGGGCTTCAGTCGCTGGGTGCGCAGCGCTTCGCGCAGCGCGTCTTCGAGCCGGCGATAGAGCGGGCCACCGCCCAGTGCGTCGAGCGGTCCAATCTGTTCGGCAAGCAGCGGCATCTCGTCTCCACCAGCATCTGTGTTGTTTGCACACTAAGACCAATTAAATACCATATGCCAGTGAAAAATTTCAAACACCGTCACAATTTTGAAAATATCCCTCTTGACGGCGATATGACTTCGGCGGATGGTCTGCTTATTGGTATGCAGTTGGTCCGCCCAATTGGTGCCATGCATCAAATATAAATAAGGGGTGAGATATGGGGATTCGGACTTTTCTGGTCGGTACCGCCAGCGCCATCGCGCTGTTTTCCGGTGCCGCGCATGCGCAGGGAAGCGATGCTTCCGCGCCGGACGCCGATGCAAATGCCAGCGATATCGTCGTCACCGGCTATCGTGCCTCGCTCGCCAAGGCGATCGACGTCAAGCGTAACGCCGACGCGATCGTCGACAGCATTTCCGCCGAAGATGTCGGCAAATTCCCCAATACCAATGTCGCCGAAGCGCTGACGCTGGTGCCGGGCGTCACCGTCGACCGCCAGTTTGGCCAGGGCGAAAAAGTGTCGATCCTGGGCACCGATCCGGCGCTCAACCGCACCCTGCTGGACGGCCAGACGGTGGCGTCGGCCGACTGGTTCATCCTCGACTCGCCGGGCCGCACCTTCAACTATGCGCTGCTCGCGCCGCAACTGGTCGGCCGGGTCGATGTCTACAAGTCGCCCGAACCGCGCATCGACGAAGGTTCGATCGGCGGCACGGTCAATGTCGTGACCCGCAAGCCGCTGGAGCTGAAGCCCTTCACCATGGCGGGCCAGCTTGGCTATCTCTACAATGATCGCTCGAAGAAGGGCGATATCCAGGGGTCGGCGCTGGTCAGCTGGCATAATGAGGAAGGCACGTTCGGCATTCTCGCCTCGTTCCAGCGCGCCAAGGACCGGCTGCGCCGCGACGGCGTCGAAACCTATGGCACGATGAAGGCCGACCAGTGGGCCGGCGGCAATGCTGACAATCCGGTGGACTCGCGCGACAATGGCTGCGTCGGCGAATGCGCTACCACGCTCAGCAACAATCTCGACGCGATCAGCCCCAACGCCTTTGGCACTTCCTATTTCGAACAGGGCCGTGAGCGCCTGACCTATTCGGCCACCGCCCAGTGGAAGCCGGTCGACGAACTGACCCTGGAAGCGAGCTGGCTCAAGATCGACGCCACCTACAACAACCTCAACCAGTCCATGTATGCCTTCCAGGGCAATACCTGGAACAGTCTGGGCGCACTGACCGGTCTGGAGGTCAATAACGGCATCGTTACCAGCGCGAGCTTCAAGAATGCGCTGTCGGTGCTGGACGTCCAGTATCGTGAAGCCGAGATGAAGTCAGATACCTATCGCGGCAAGGCGCGTTGGGACGGCGGCACCTGGGATCTGACGGTCGAAGGCGGCCTGTCCGACGCGGACGGCGGCACCAAGCGTCAGGTCTTCCTCGAATTCCTGAACTGGGCGGATTATACCGTGAATATTGGCGGTGCGCCCAAGTCGCCGGGTTCGCTGAGCTATGCCACCGACGTTCAGGGTAACCCCAATGCCTTCGTGACCGATCCGGGCTGGAGCGGCAACACCGTCACCAAGCCGACCAGCGACAAGGAGCGTTACGGCCAGGCTGACCTCGGCTTCGATTTCGACGGTGCTTTGAAGCGCATCCAGATCGGTTATAAATATCGCCATCACGAGACCGGCCAGCAATATGCGGGCATCGCGCTCAATGGTCTGGGCGTCGCCGCGGCGCAGTTCGATCCCAAGACGGTCGCGGGCAATTATCTGCGCGGCTTCAGCGGCGTGAACGACCAGATGACCGACCGCTTCATCATCAGCGGCCCGTCGATGGTCGACTATCTGGAAGGCCAGACGCTGCCGACGCCGTCGATCTTCGCGGCGGCCGAATTTACCGCCGGCAACTGGAACATCCAGGAAGACATCAACGCGGTCTATGCCCAGGCCAATTTCGACACCGGCACGCTGCGCGGCAATTTCGGCGTGCGCTATGTGAATACCAAGACCGACAGCGCCGGCTATGTCTGCAACGCCGGAGCGCCCTGCAACAGCGCGGCGGACTGGACCTGGCAGACCACCAAGCGCAGCTATGACAACTGGCTGCCCAGCGCCAACATCGCCTGGACCGCGCAGCAGGATCTGATCCTGCGCTTCTCCGCCGCCAAGGTGATGTCGCGTCCCAACTATGCCGACATGACCAATTATTTCTGGCTGTCGGACACGGTGCTGACCGGCGGTGGCGGCAACCCCAATCTGAAACCCTATACCTCGGGCAATCTCAACGCCTCGGTCGAATGGTATTTCAAGCAGGGCTCGATCCTGTCGGCGGAAGTCTTCTACAAGGATATCAGCAACTATATCCTGCAGAAGACGGCGCCCGAGAGCTATTTCAACCAGTCGCAGGGCCGGGTGACGACCTATCAGATCAGCCGTCCCTATAATGCCGGTTCGGCCGAGGTGAAGGGTTTTGCCGTCGCCTATCAGCAGAACCTGCCCTATGGCTTCGGCATATTGGCCAACTACACCTATTCCGACGGTTCGGGTGAAGGCGGCCAGGCGCTGCCCTATAATTCCAAGCATCAGGCCAGCGTCAGCCCCTTCTTCGAAAGCGGCCCGGTCGCGCTGCGCGCCACTTACACCTGGCGGTCGAAATATTTCACCGGCATCGACCGTGGCGACAATATGTTCGTGCGGGACTCCGACAATCTGGACGTGTCGGCGACCTATAATGTCACGCCGCAGATCGGCATCACCCTGTCGGGCATGAACCTGACCGACGCGGAATATTATGCCTATGCCAACACTACGGCGCTGCCGCGCGGCGTCTATCGCTCGGGCCGCAAGTTCCTGGCGACGGTGAACTTCAACTATTGATTGCCTCGCCTGTCAGAAGGCGCATGACTTGAAGACGGCGGGACGGAACGCAACAGCGTCCGCCCGCCGCACGTCCCTTGTCGCGTCCGCGCGGCGCGGCAGGGGCACGCTATTTTCGGGAGCCTGTTTCGTGATCCGTGCCCGCCGCCTGACGCTGCTTGCGTCGCTGATGCTGTCCGGCATCGCCATCGCCCCGGCCATGGCCGAACTGCCCCGCCTGTTGCCGGTGCCCGCGCAGATGCGCGAGGGGCAGGGCGCTTTTCTTATCAACTCGACCACGCCGATCCGGGTTCCGACCGGCGATGCCGCTGCCCGCAACGCGGCGGAGCGGTTCGCCGATCTGGTCGCGCGCAGCCGGGGCTTCCGCCCTCGGATCGAGACGGGGGGCGATCGCGGCAACGCTGTATCGTTTCGCCGGGCAAAGACCGGCACGGCTGAATCCTACACGTTAGACGTGACGGAGAAGGGGGCCAAGATCGCCGCTGGCGACGATGCGGGCCTGCTCTATGGCGCGGTGACGCTGTGGCAGGCGATGACGCAGGATCAGGCAGCCGGCCCGGTATCGGTCGCGGCGATGCAGATTGCCGACGCGCCGCGCTTCCAGTGGCGCGGGCTGATGCTCGACAGTGCGCGCCATTTCCAGTCGCCCGCCTATGTTCGCCAGTTGATCGACTGGATGGCGGTCAACAAGCTCAATCGGCTGCATTGGCATCTGGTCGATGACCAGGGCTGGCGCATCGAGATCCCCAAATATCCGCGCCTCACGGAAATTTCCGCCTGGCGCGTGCCCGCCGGGGCGCCCGGCGCGCCGCCGTTGCCCAAGGTCGGCGGCTTCTACACCCGGGCCGAAATCCGCGAGATCGTCACCTATGCCGCCGCGCGCGGCGTCATGATCGTGCCGGAGATCGAGATGCCGGGCCATGCGCTGGCCGCGATCCGCGCTTATCCCAAGCTGGGCATGGGCGTGGCCATCCCGCCGGGCACAGAGTCCGACTGGGGCGTCTTTCCCTGGCTCTATAATGCCGATGACGCGACCTTTGGCTTTCTGGAGGACGTGCTGACCGATGTGATGGCGCTGTTCCCGTCGCCCTATATCCATATCGGCGGCGACGAGGCGGTGAAGGACCAGTGGAAATCCTCGCCGGCGATGCAGGCGAAGATGAAGGCGTTGGGCATCGGCAGCGAGGATGCGATGCAGGGCTGGTTCATGCACCGCATCGATGATTTCCTGACCAAGCGTGGTCGCAAGCCGATCGGTTGGGACGAGATATTGGAAGGCGGCGCCTCGCCCCATGCCACCATCACCTCCTGGCGCGGGATCGAGGGGGCGGTGACCGCCGCCAAGTCCGGCCATGACGCGATATTGAGTCCGGCGCCGATCCTCTATTTCGACAATCGCCAGGGCTTCGGGCCGCTGGAGTCGCCGGGGCGCGGCCATCTGTCGGACCTGCACAGCGTCTATGACTTCAATCCCGAGCCCGAAGGACTGAGCGCCGCCGAGCAGCAGCATATTTTGGGACTGCAGGGCAACCTGTTCACCGAGCATGTGCGGACCGAGGAACGCGCCCAGTGGCAGCAATTCCCGCGCGGCAGTGCCGTCGCCGAAATCGGCTGGTCGCCGGTCGCGAGCCATGATTTTGCCAGCTTCATGGACCGGCTGGTGCCGCAGATGGCACGCATGGGGACGCTGGGCCTCAAGCCCGCGATCAGCGCGCTGACGGTGACGGCAAAGGCCGACTATGCGCCGGGTGACAAGAACACGCGGGTGACGCTGGAAAGCCAGTCGGGCTTCCCGATCCATTATACGCTGGACGGCAGCGCGGTGACGCCGCGCGCACCGGTTTACAAGGACGGTCTCAGCCTGCCGGTCGGCACCCGGCTGCGCGCCGGCACCGCCTGGCACGGCGGGATGATGCCGGGCGCGATCGACATCGGTCTCGACGCGTCCTTCCTGCGGCGCCGCACCGACGAGCAACTGGCAAGCTGCGCCAACAAGGTCGTGCTGTCGCTGGAGGATGATGCTCCGGCGCAGGGCGAGCGGGCGCATTTCCTGACGGATATCCTGCAGCCCTGCTGGTTCTATGCCGACGCCCCGGTCGGCGGCGCGTCGAAGATTGCGATCGATGTCGGCCAGCTGCCGTTCAATTTCCAGATCGGCAAGGATCGCGACGCCATCCATTTCCGCCCCCCGGCGACCCCGGCGGGCGAGATGGAAGTGCGGGCCGGTAGTTGCGAGGGCGAGCGCATTGCCGTGCTGCCGCTGGCGCCGGCGGTCGGGAACCCGGAAGTGACCCGCCTGGTCGCGCCGATCACGCCGCGCAGCGGCAAGGAGAATTTGTGCATCACCTATACGGCGAAGGATGTTGAGCCCCTATGGGCGATCAAGCAGGTGGAACTGATCCCATGAGCGGCATGATGGCCAGCGTGACGTTGCGCGCGCCCCTTACGGGCTGGCTGGCGCCGATCGAAAGCGTGCCCGATCCGGTCTTTGCCGAGCGGATGATGGGTGAGGGCTTTGCCATCGACCCGATCGAAGGCGAAGTCCGCGCGCCGGCCGACGCGACCGTGCTGACGGTGGCGCCGACCGGCCATTCGGTCTCGCTGCGTCTGGCCAATGGCGCGGAACTGCTGATCCATGTCGGTCTGGAGACGGTGACGCTTGCCGGCAAGGGTTTCGCGCCGCAGGTGAAGCCGGGCGATGCCGTTGCGGCCGGCGACCTGCTGATCGGTTTCGATCTCGATGCGGTAGCCGAAGGGGCCAAGGCGCTAATCACGCCGGTGGTGCTGGCGGGCGAGGGCTATGCGCTGTCACTGGAGCCGCTCGACCGGCTGGTCGGCTGGAATGATGGCGTCGCGCGGATCACGGCGCCGGCGCCGGTGGCGGCCAAGGGTGACAGCGAAGGTGACACCCATGAACGGGTGATGCGCGTCGAAGCCCCCCATGGCATCCACGCCCGTCCGGCCGCGCGGATCGCGGCGCTGCTGCGCACCTTCGTCGCGCCGGTGGCGATCCTGCGGGACGGCAAGAGCGTCAATGCGCGCAGCACGGTCGCGCTGCTTGGTCTGGGCGTGCGCTCCGGCGACGAGATCATGATCCGGGGCGAGGGCAGCGATGCCCGCGCGGCGGTCGAGGCGCTGGTGGTGCTGATCGCAGCGGGGCTGGGCGAGGAGGCGAAGGCCGATCATCCTGCGCCGGCGCCGGTCGTGCCGCAGCACGGGCCGGTGACGGCTGCACCGGGGCTGGCGATCGGGCAGGTGGTGCAGCTGCGCGTCGCCGATGTCGATGTGCCGCGCGACGGACAGGGCGGGGCGGCCGAACATGCCGCGCTCGCGCGAGCGATGGCAGCGGTCGATGCCGAATTGTCGGCCGGCCATGGTCTGGCCGCTGAAATTGCGGCGGCGCATCGCGCGCTGCTGGCCGACCCGGAACTGGCCGAGGCGGCCGGGCACCAGATCGATGCCGGGCGCAGCGCAGCCTTCGCCTGGCGCCACGCGACCGCGCAGGCGGCCGAGGCGATCCGCGCGACCGGCGATCCGCTGCTGATGGAGCGTGTCGCCGACCTGATCGATATCGAGCGACAGCTGATCGCCGCCCTGCTCGGCACCGATGCCAGCGCGGTGCCGACGCTGCCTCCTCAAAGCATATTGATCGCTGAGGATCTGCTCCCCTCGCAGTTCCTGGCGCTCGATAGGGACCGTCTGGCCGGAATCTGCACGGCGGCCGGCGGTCCCACTTCCCATGTCGCGATCCTCGCGGCGTCGGCCGGCATCCCGATGCTGGTGGCCGCCGGGCGGGATGTGCTGGCCATCGCCGAGGGGCGCACGGTCATCCTGGACGCGGACGGGGCCCGGATCGATGCCGATCCGGGCGTGAACAGTCTGGCCGAGGTCAGCGAACGGATCGCCGCCGCACGCGAACAGCGCAGCCGCGACCGGGCGCAGGCCCATGCCGATTGCCGCATGGCCGACGGCACCCGGATCGAGATTTTCGCCAATCTGGGATCGCAGGCCGATGCCGCCGCCGCCGTGGCGGCCGGGGCGGAGGGGTGCGGCCTGCTGCGCACCGAATTCCTGTTCCTGGAGCGGGAGGAGGCGCCGGACGAGGCCGAACAACGGGAAATCTATTCCGGTATAGCAACGACATTGGGCGATCGGCCGCTGATCGTGCGCACGCTCGACATCGGCGGCGACAAGCCGGTGCCCTATCTGCCGATGGCGGCCGAGGAAAATCCGGCGCTGGGCCTGCGCGGCGTCCGCCTCAGCCTCGCCCGGCCGGACTTGATGCAGGTGCAGTTGCGCGCGATCCTGCGCGCCGTGCCGGCGGACCAGTGCCGCATCATGCTGCCGATGATCGCCGACCTGTCCGACTATCGGGCGGTCAGGGCGATGCTGGATGCGGAAAAGGCGGCGCTGGGTATCGACGCGCCGGTGCCGCTGGGCGTGATGATCGAGACGCCGGCGGCGGCGATGCTGGCGGACATGCTGGCGGCCGAGGCCGATTTCCTGTCGGTCGGCACCAATGACCTGACCCAATATACGCTGGCCGTCGATCGCGGCAATGCGGCGGTGTCGCACCGGATCGATGCGCTGCATCCCGCCGTGCTGCGCCTGATCCGCGAGGTCGGGCGCGGGGCGCAGCGCCATGGCCGCTGGGCCGGCGTCTGTGGCGGTCTTGCCTCCGACCCGCTCGCGGCGCCGATCCTGATCGGCCTTGGCATTACCGAATTGTCCGCCACCCCGGCCGCCATCGCCCGGCTGAAGGCGGTGGTGCGCACGCTCGACATGGGCCGCTGCATCGACCTGGCAGAGCGCGCCTGCGCCGCCGAAAGCGCCGCCGCGGTGCGCGGCATGGCCCAAGGAGTCCTGGCATGAGCTTTCGTCCCGCCACCCTGCTGGCCCGGCTGCAACCGCTTGGTCGTGCGCTGATGCTGCCGATCGCGGTGTTGCCGATCGCGGCGCTGCTGCTGCGCCTTGGCCAGCCCGACATGCTTGCCATTCCCTTCGTCGCGGCGGCGGGCGACGCGATCTTCTCCAATCTTGGTCTGCTGTTTGCGGCCGGTGTCGCCGTGGGTCTCGCCCGCGAAAATCATGGCGCGGCTAGCCTGGCCGGCGTGATCGCCTATCTGGTGACGACCGAGGGCGCGAAGGTGCTGCTGGTCCTGCCGCCCGACGTGGCGGAGGCGGCGCAGGCCGCCTGGCGCGCCAAGGAAATCGCCAAGGTCTCCGTGCCCGCCGGCATCCTGTCGGGTATCGTCGCCGGGCTGCTCTACAACCGCTTTTCCGACATCAAGCTGCCCGATTATCTGGCCTTCTTCGCGGGACGGCGCTTCGTGCCGATCGTCGCGGGGCTGGCCGGCCTGTTCGGCGCGCTGATGTTCGGCTTGGGCTTCCCCTGGATCGAGGCGGGGATCGATCGCCTGAGCCAATGGGTTGTGGCGGCCGGACCGCTCGGCCTGTTCGTCTATGGCCTGCTCAACCGGCTGCTGCTGATTACCGGGCTGCACCATATCATCAACAATGTCGCCTGGTTCCTGCTTGGCGATTTCCATGGCGCGACCGGCGATATCAAGCGCTTCTTCGCGGGCGATCCGACTGCCGGCGGCTTCATGTCGGGCTTCTTCCCGGTGATGATGTTCGGCCTGCCGGCCGCCTGTCTTGCCATGTATCGCACCGCCTTGCCCGATCGGCGCAAGCGGGTCGGCGGCCTGTTGCTCAGCCTGGCGCTCACTTCCTTCCTTACCGGCGTGACCGAGCCGATCGAGTTCAGCTTCATCTTCCTGGCGCCGATCCTCTATGTCGTCCATGCGGTGCTGACCGGCCTGTCGATGGTCGTCATGGACGCGCTGGGCGTGAAGCTGGGCTTCGGCTTTTCCGCCGGCCTGTTCGACTATCTGATGAACTATGGCCTCGCGACCAAGCCGCTGATGCTGATCCCGGTCGGGCTTGTCTATTTCGCTGTCTATTATGCCACCTTCAGCTGGTGCATCCGTCGCTTCAACCTGAAGACGCCGGGGCGCGAGGATGAGCCCGCCGCTGCGGCCGAGATGCCAAGCGTGGCCGGTGCGCGCGGGCCGGCGATGGTCGCGGCGCTGGGCGGCAAAGCCAATGTCCGATCGGTCGATGCCTGTACCACCCGGCTGCGGTTGGTGCTGGGCGACAGCACAATCGCGGACGAGGCTCGTCTGCGGGCATTGGGCGCGCGCGGCGTCGTCCGCCTGCGCGATGGCGGTTTTCAGGTCGTTCTGGGGCCGATCGCCGATCAGGTCGCAGCGGAGATCCGCAGCGCGCTGGCCGGGCATGATCCGGCGCCGGTCGCGGGCACGTCCGATCTGGTCGGGCTGCTCAAGGGCGCGGGCGTGCGCGCCGTCGAGCGGCGCGGCACGCGTTTGCTGGTGCGGGTCGATCGCCCCGCCGCCGTGGACGCGGCGACGTTGCGGGGCGCCGGGGTCAAGGCCTGGGTGCTGCCGGCATCGGCCGATGGCTGGCTGCACCTGATCCTGGGCGATCAGGCGGAGCCATTGGCGGATGCGTTGCGGGCTGCCTAGGCGAGGGCAATCCGGCGCGTGATGCCGATCGCGTCGAGGAAGCGCTCGTCATGGCTGACGACCAGCAGGGCGCCGTCATAGCTGCGCAGTCCCGCTTCCACTGCCTCGATCGCTTCGAGGTCGAGATGGTTGGTCGGCTCGTCGAGGATCAGGAGCGGCGGCGGCGCGCTGCCCAGCACGCAGGCTAGGCCCGCGCGCAGCATCTGCCCGCCGCTGAGGCTCCCGACGCGCTGCAGCGCGGCGTCGCCGCGAAAACGGAAATGGGCGAGCAGGGCGCGACGGCCATTTTCGTCGAGTTCCGGGTGCAGACGCGCGAGATTGTCCGCGATCGACAGTGCGGGATCGAGCAGCGCGGCGGTCTGGTCCAGCACGGCGTGGCGCACCGGGCGGTCGATCCGCCCGGCGAGCGGCGGCAATGTGCCGGCCATGGTCGCAAGCAGGCTGGTCTTGCCCGATCCATTGGGGCCGGTGATGGCGATCCGTTCCGGCCCTTCGACCAGCAGGTCGACATGCGCCAGCAAGGGCATGGCGGGATCATGGCCGACGCTGACATCGGTGAGGCGCAGGACGATCCGATCCGGCGCAAGGCCGGTCGAGGGCAGGGTGATGCGGATCGGTTCCAATATCTCTACCCGGCTGCGTGCGGCCTGCGCCTGGTCCTCCGCCTCGGCGCGCAGCCGCTCCGCGACATGGCGGCCAGCGGCGGAGGATGCCTCCGCCTGGTTCTTGCGCGCGCCGATCAGGATGCGGGGCATGTCGCCGCGGGCGCCCTTGCGGGCACCGGCGGCGTCGCGGCGCTGCTGGCGCTCGGTCGCGACCTGGGCCTTGCGCGCGGCCTGCTTCACCTGTCGTTCCGCGATGTCGAGATCATGGGCAGCAGCGGAAAGTTCGGCCGCCTTGCGCTCGCGATAATGGGACCAGTTGCCGCCATAGCGCTGGGCGCCGAGGCCGGTGAGTTCGACAATCGCGTCGACCCGCTCCAGCAGCTCGCGATCATGGCTGACGAGGATCAGTCCGGCGCGCCAGTCATCGACCAGTTCAGCGACGGCCGCGCGCCCGGCCCGGTCGAGATTGTTGGTCGGTTCGTCCAGCAACAGGAAATCGGGTGCGTCAAGGATCGCGCCGGCAAGCGCCGCGCGGGTACGCTGGCCGCCCGACAAAGTGCAAAGCCGGGTATCCGGCCCAGCATCGAGCCCGACCCGCTCCAGCGCCGCGTCGATCCGGCTTTCCAGCGTCCAGTCGGCATCGGCCAGCTGTTCTGCGGATGCGTCGCCGCTTTCCGCTAGGCGCAGCAGGGCGATGGCATCGGCCACGCCCCACAGATCGGCGATCCGTTCATCCGCGCCGAACTGCACTGCCTGGCGCAGGCAGGCGAGCCGGCCTTGCACGGCGATGCTGCCGCTGCTGGGGGTGAGATCGCCAGCAATCAGGCGCAGCAAGGTCGTCTTGCCGACGCCGTTGCGGCCGACAAGGGCGGTGCGCTCGCTCTGGAAACGAAGGTCTAGACCGGAAAGGACGGACTGGCCGTCAGGCGTGGTCCAGCCGAGATTGGAACAGGATATGGCGGGCATGAGCATGAATTTCCCTGGCAGCGTTGCGGATCGGCATTGCGGTCAGATTGAAATCCACGACACGGTCTCTTTTCTTGTGAATTGAGGCGACAATCTAGCTGTGATCGGGGCCCTGTTCAAGCGCCGGGCTGCACAGGACAAACATCGGCATCGCGATAAACGTTGAAAAACCGCGCTTTTCTGCGGCCTGGCGGGATGTTCCCACTTGTCTGTGCGCATGCTGTCGCCGGTCCTGGACTTGTGCCGTAGGGCGCTGCTCCGCCATGGCAGGGCGGAACAAAGATTTCCTCGGAGGGGAACCATGAGCATAGCTGTCTTCGACTGTTCGGACATCGACCAATATCTCGGCAAACCGATGCAGCCCGCGCGGATGCGCGAGCCGATCCACAATAATGACATCCGCCGCTGGGCGCAGGCGATGCATTATCCCAACCTGCTGCATTATGATGCCGATTATGCCGCCGAAGGGCGCTGGGGGCGGCTGGTCGCTCCGCAGAGCTTTGCGGTGACGATGGATGATGGCCATGGGGCCGGGCCGGCCTGCGTGGGCGCCATTCCCAATTCACACCTGCTGTTCGGCGGCGACGAATGGTGGTTCTATGGTCCGCGCATCCAGGGCGGCGACCTGGTCCATAATGAGCGCATTCCGTTCGACTATACGGTCAAGGATACCAAGTTCGCCGGGCCGACCTGTTTCCAGCGTGGCGACAATAATTATTACAACCAGAATGGCGAACTGATCGCCAAGCAGCGCTCGACCTCGATCCGCTATCTGGCCGAGGCGGGGCGCGAGAAGACGACTGATGTGGTCGAGGGCACCGAAGATCCGGTGTGGAGCGACGAGGAACTGGCGCAGATCCAGCATCGCAAGTTCGACTGGGTGCAGATGCTGCATGAGCTGGGCCATGGCAAACGCTATTGGGACGATATCCAGATCGGCGCCGCGCTGCCCGAGCGCGTCATCGGCCCGCACAGCATTGCCAGCTTCACCACCGAATGGCGCGCCTATCTCTTCACCATCTGGGGCGGCACGCACCGGCGCACCGATCTCGACATGGAGGCGCTGGGCTTCGTCAAGGAAATGGCGGGGCATGAAAATGACCCGGTGATGGAGCGGATCAATCCTGAACTGACCGATGGCGCCTATTTCGGGCCATCGCGCGGCCATCTCTTCCCGCGCTGGGCCCGCTTCATCGGCATGCCGCGCGCCTATGGCTATGGCGCGTCGATGGGTGCCTGGATCGTCGATTATCTGGCGGGCTGGGCCGGCGAATGGGGCATGGTGACCCATTCGGTCGCCTCCTATCGCGGGCCGGCCTTCACCGGCGACATCACGATCATGACCGGCACGGTGGTCGACAAGTTCGTCGACGATAACGGACGCGACGTGGTGCAGATTGACTGCCGCATGGTCAATCAGCTGGGCACGACCCTGGCGACCGCCAAGGCGGAAGTTGCATTGCCGCGCAAATAATCGCGGCAATGGCCGCGGCGCGTTTTTGCGGCTCGCGGCGCCAAGATGTTGAAGCAAAAAGGGGATTTTCCTGCGTGCGACGAACGGTGCGTCGCACGCAGCGCCCGCAATGGCGCAACTTCTTCGAATTTCTAAAGATTTTGTTAACCATTTTACTCTAGGTTTTCCTTGGATATCAGGGAGAACAGGGCCATGCGCTCCGACGCAGAAAGCCTTCTGGCCCGGCTGGGGCGCCGGGATTTTCGCTATCGCGAGTTCGCGGACAGTTTCGCGGACATGGAATTGTGGCCGATCTTCGAGGCCCTGCTGACCGACCCGCGCGTGGTTGGACGCCCCCTGTCCAAACTGGAAGCGCGCGAGGCGGAAGCCGTGCTGGCGATCCGCCGCGCGGAGCCGGAACAGCCTGCGCCCGCACCCCGCGCCAATGTGACCAGCATGTTCGACGCCTATCAGGACGCGCCGCCATCCGCTGCGCCGCGCGGCAATTTGCGCGATTTCCTGGGCCATCTGTCGAACGACCCCGACAAGCGAGATTATTGATGCCGCTGATCCTCTGTCATTCGCCCAAGGGCGGCGTCGGCACCAGCTTCATCGCGGCGCAACTGGCGATCCATCTGGCGCAGCGCGGGCATGACGTCAGCGCGCTCGACTTCACCTATCAGGATTCTCTCAAGCTCTATTTCGGCCTGACCCCGGCTCAGGGCCTGCCGGAACTGAACGACGGCAGCGCCGACCAGATCGCGGTGTCGGGCGTCGCGCTCTTTTCCGCCTATGGCCTGCGCCGTGACGCGACCTTCCAGGATTTGCTGGGCAAGCCGGATCATTCGCCGTTCGCCGGCAAGAAGATCTTCATTGCCGATGTGGCGGCGGGTGACCGCGAGACCAAGGACATGCTGTTGCCGCATGCCGCCCTGCATGTCTGCCCCCTGCATCCGCGTCCCGGATCGCTCGCGGCCCTGCCCAAGGTTGAGCCGGGCACGGCGACGATCGATCTCGCCAAGACCGGGTTCGTGCTCAACCATCTCGACGATACCCATCGCCTGTCGCGCCACACCCATATCTTCCTGCGCGAACTGTTCGGCAGCAAGCTGCTCGGTACGATCCGCCGTGACGAGGCGGTGAACGAGGCGAGCGCGATGTTCGAGCCGCTGGCCCGCTTCGCGCCCGCCAGCGTGGCGCTCAACGATCTGCGCAGGCTGGTAACGACCGTGGAACAGGCGGCTGGCCTGGTCGAGGCGGCCGAGGAGGCTTCTTCGTGAAGGGCCGGCAGGCGATCCTGAGCAACGGACTGCTGGTGCTGGCCGGGCTGTTCGCCCTGCTGGCGATCACCGTGCCGCTCGATCTGGAAGCGCAATGGATCTTTGCCGGCATCACCATCGTGGGCGCGACCATATTGGGGCGGATGCGCAGTCGCCGTGCGCTGCTGGTGCTGGCGATCCTGTCGATGATCGTATCGACCCGCTACATGTTCTGGCGCACCACCGAAACGCTGGAGTTCGGTACCCTGGCAGAGTTTCTGCTGGGATCGGGCCTGTATCTGGCCGAAGTCTATGCCTGGCTGATCCTGGTGCTGGGCTTCCTGCAGACCGGCTGGCCGCTCGACCGTGAAGTCGTCGAGATCGAGGGTGAACCCGACCAGTGGCCCAGCGTCGACGTCTATGTCCCGACCTATAATGAAAGCCTGGAGATCGTCCGCAACACCGTGTTCGCGGCGATGGACATGGATTATCCCGCCGACCGTTTCCGCGTCTTCATCCTAGATGACGGGCGCCGGCCCGAGTTTCAGGCGTTCGCGCGCCAGGCCGGCTGCGGCTATCTGACCCGCGGCGACAATCTTCATGCCAAGGCTGGCAACCTCAATGCCGCGATGAAGAAGACCAATGGCGAACTGATCGCGATCTTCGACTGCGACCATGTGCCGACCCGCGCCTTCCTGCAGATGACCATAGGCTGGTTCCAGCAAGATCCCAAGCTGGCGCTGATGCAGACGCCGCATCATTTCTATTCGCCCGACCCCGCCCAGCGCAATCTGGGCACGGTGCGCGATCTGCCGGGCGAGGGCGATCTGTTCTACGGTGCGGTCCAGTCCGGCAACGATCTGTGGAATGCGACCTTCTTCTGCGGTTCCTGCGCCGTCATCCGCCGTGATGCGTTGGCCCAGACCAACGGCTTTGCCGGTGAGACGGTGACAGAGGACGCGCATACCGCGTTGAAGTTGCAGCGCATGGGCTGGAATACCGCCTATATCGGCGCGCGCCTGTCCGCTGGCCTCGCGACCGAGCGTCTGGTGCTGCATATCGGCCAGCGCATCCGCTGGGCGCGCGGCATGACCCAGATCCTGCGGATCGACAATCCGCTGTTCGGGCGCGGCCTCAATTGGCAGCAGCGACTTTGCTACCTGAACGCGATGCTGCATTTCCAGTTTCCGCTGCCGCGCATCGTCTTCCTGACCAGCCCGCTTGCCTATCTGATCTTCGGCCAGAACATCATCCATGCCTCGGCCTCGCTGATCTTCGCCTATGCGCTGCCGCATCTGGTCTGTTCGATGACCTCGTCGGCGAACACGCAGGGCGGGGATCGCCGACCGTTCTGGGGCGAAATCTACGAGACGATCCTGGCCTTCCACCTCGCGCGCCCCACGGTCATGACCTTCTTCCAGCCGCGCAAGGGCAAGTTCAACGTGACGGACAAGGGCAGCCTGCTCGACCGGACCTATTTCGACCTGTCGACGGTGCGCCCGCACCTGATCTGCATCGGCCTCATCATCTTCGGCATCGGGCTGGCGATCGTGAAGCGGGTCTTCTTCCCGCATCTGTTCAACATCCAGACCGATACGCTGGTGCTGAACGTCGTCTGGGCCGTGTTCAGTCTGATCATCCTGATCGCCGCCGTTTCGGTCGCGCGCGAGACGCGGCAGGCGCGCGAATATATCCGCATCGTCACCGAATTGCCGGTCACCCTCTACATGGCCGATGGCTATGTGATCGACGCGACGACGATCGACATTTCGATGGGCGGTGCCGCGATCGCCGTGCCGCCCGACTTCCCGCTGCGCGACCGGCGCGTCGCCTATATGTCGCTGCCGATGGGTGACGAGAAGCTGACGATCCCGGTCGAAATGGTGCGGTTCGATCGGGGCGAGGTCAATCTGCGCTTCCAGGAACTGGACATGATCTCTTCGCGTCACCTTGTCCGCGCGGTGATGGGCCGTGCCGATGCCTGGCAGCCCGCAGCCCCCCGCAAGCCGGTTTCGGCCCTGCACTCTCTCTGGGATATCATCGTGGTCGACTATATGACCCTCAAGCGCCTGTTCCGCCTCAACCGCACGGAGCGCCGCAAGCAGAAGAAGGCCGTTCGCCTGGCCGCCGCGGCGAAAGCCGCCAAGCAGGCCGCAGCCGCATTGCTGGGCCTGGCCGCGATCGGGACGCTGCTGCTCGCAGGCAGCGGTCACGCCTTCGCGCAGGCGGCACAGGCGCCCGCGGCGACGCTTGCACCCGCCACCGCGGCGGGCGTGCAGAAGCAGCGGCTCAGCTTCCGCGACCTGCAGGTCAAGATGCCGATCCGCCTGGCCGGGACGCGCGGCGAAATCGGCATTCCCTTCGGCATGCGCCGCAACGAGGTGGTGACCGATAGCAGCCTGACGCTGAACTTCGCCTGGTCGCCGGCCATGCTCGGCGATCTCAGCCAGCTGGTCGTGTTGCTGAACGGCGAGGTGGTCCGCACCATTCGCCTGACCCCGGCGGAATCCGGTGGTCAGAACATCACCATTCCGGTCAATCCGGCGCTGTTCCTGCCGGGCGACAACCAGCTGAACCTGCGCCTGGTCGGCCATTATGCGCGCGATTGCGAGGATCCGTTCCACAGTTCGCTCTGGGCCAATATCAGCAATGTCCGGTCCTGGTTCGACCTCAGCGTCCAGACGCTGCCGATGGCGCCGGATCTGGGCCGTCTGCCCGGTCCCTTCTTTGATCGGCACGACAATCTGCCGCTGCGCCTGCCCTTCGTCTTCGCCGGCACGCCGCGCGCTGGCGAGCTGGAGGCGGCCGCCAGCCTGGCTTCCTGGTTGGGTGCGCAAGCCAGCTATCGCGGCTTTTCGTTCAAGCCGGTCTACAACCAGATCCCGACCGGCAACGCGATCCTGTTCGCGACGCCGGACCGGCCGATTGTGGGTCTGAACCTGTCGATCACCGGGCCGAGCGCGACGGTCATCCGCAATCCGCGCGACACGTTCGGCGAATTGCTGGTGGTGATGGGCCGCAACGCCAGCGAGTTGAAGCTGGCCGCTGCGGCGATCGCCAGCGGCCGCGGTGTGCTGAGCGGCGCGCGGATGAATTTCGATGGCGTCCGCATCCCCACCTATGCGCGCTATGCCGCGCCGCGCTGGCTGCGCACCGACCGCCCTGTCCAACTGGGCGAGATCATGGATGCCAATGCGCTGCAGGGCATGGGCCTGCCGCCTGGCCCGTTGTCGGCGCGCTTCCGGGTCGCGCCCGACCTCTTCTTCTGGCCACGCCAGGGCGGTCGCCTCGACCTGCGCTATCGCTATCCGGCGGCCAAATGGCTTGATCGTCGTGCCTCGCGCCTCGATGTCTCGATCAACAACCAGTATCTGCGCACGCTGCCGCTCGCTGGGGCTGGCTGGTGGGACAGCCTGTTCGGGGCGCAGGGCGCATCGTCCAACGATTCCAGCGCCTCGATCGTGCTGCCGCGCTACAATCTGTTCGGCCAGAACGAGCTGATCTTCGACTATAATCTGATCATTGCCGACAAGAAGAAGTGCGAAGGGACGCTGCCCGATAATGTCCGGGTCAGCGTGCGTCCGAGCAGCAGCATTGACCTCAGCCGCGCCTATCACGCGCTGCACATGCCCGATCTCGCCACCTTTGCCGGCGCCGGCTATCCCTTCACCATTCGTCCCGACCTGTCGGAGACCACGGTGCTGATGGGCGGCCAGCCTTCGGCCGGGGCGGTCGAGGCTTTCCTGGTGCTGATGGGCCGTATGGGCGATTCCACCGGCGCGCCAGTGACGGGGGTCGTCGTCGCCAACGCGGTCGATGGCGAGCGGCTGCAGGGCAGGGACATCATCGTCATTGGTGGCAGCAGCGTCGCGGGTTCCGACCAGCTCTTTGCCGGCGCGCCGGTCCGCTATGAAAATGGCCGGCTGCAGGTGACGGAGATGAGCCCGATCCAGCGCATCTTCGCCTTCTTCTCGCCGTTCGATCGATCGGGTGATGGCGAAGCAGACGCGTTCGTGACCTCGTCCAGCGGTTTTGCCGGCATTGTCGGCTTCGAATCCCCGTTCGAGGGTGGTCGCAGCGTCGTGGCCCTGCTGGCGGACGATCCGCGCGCATTGCCTGATCTGGTCGGCGGCATGGCCGATGCCAAGATCAACGCCCAGATCCAGGGCGACCTGGCCGTCACCAGCGGCGACGGGATGAGCAGCTTTGCGGTTGGACCCGGCTATTGGGTCGGTTACCTGCCCTTCTGGATGAAGGCGGCCTTCTGGCTGAGCCAGCGTCCTTTGCTGATGGCCGCCTGTGGCCTGCTCGCGGCGCTCATCCTCGCCGGACCGCTCTATCTCTACCTCAGCCGGCAGCAGCGCCGCCGCCTGAGCAAGGAGGATGAGGCATGAGCCGCACCCTCCGTCTACGTGTCACCTGCGCCGCCCTGGCGCTGGCCTGCATGGCGCCGCTGCCCACGCTGGCCGATGTGCCGGGCGTTGCGCCGCTGATCCAGCAGGGCCGCTACTGGCAGTCCAAGGGGCGACAGGATCTCGCCAACCAGGCCTATCGCCGGGCGCTGGCGCTTGATCCCAATAATGCCGAAGCGCGCAAGGGGCTGGCCGGCCCGCCGCCCAAGGCACAGCCGGCACCGAAACCCACGCCCGCGCCAGCGCCGGCACGGCGCGCCGAAGCGACGCCACGCCCGACGCCCACGCCGGCTGCAACTCCCTCGGCGGCAAATCGGACGCAAGCAGCGCGCCCGAGCGGCAATGTAGGCGGTGGCGCGTCGCGCGCGAGCGGTTTCAAGGCGCTCGACGCCAATGATCTGGATGGCGCGGAGCGCGCGTTCGAGCGCGCCGTGGCGGCCAATCGCAATGATGCCGACGCGCTGGGCGGCCTTGGACTGGTGCGCCTGCGCCAGGGGCGCTTTGGCGAAGCGCGTGACCTGCTCGATCAGGCGTCGCAGCGCGGTTCGGCGGCCCAATGGGCGCAGGCGCTGGCCTCCGCCCGCTTCTTTGGCGGGCTGGCCGACGCCCGCGCGGCGCTGGCGCAGGGCCGGCTTGGCGAAGCGCAGGCGGATGCCGAGGCACTGGTCCGTTCCGGCTATCCGCAGCGTGGCCCGGCGCTCGAATTGCTGGCCGATATCTATGAGCGGCAGGGGCGCTATGCCGATGCGGCAGACCTCTACCGGCAGGCAAATGAAGGGGCCAAGCAGTCCGATGGTCGGCTGGCGAGCCGGGCCGCGCGCGATCGCGCCCGTGCCGCGGCTGCGCGCGGCGATGATGTCACCGCCGAACAGGAATTTCATTCCGGCCTGCTGCTGGACCAGCAGGATCCGTGGATCCGTTATGAATTTGCCCGCTATCTGATCCAGCGCCAGCGCCTGCCCGAGGCGGAATCGCTGATCAACTCGCTGGGGTCGTCGAGCGACCCGGACTGGCTCTACGCGGCAGCGCTGCTCAACGCCGATCGCGGCCGGGCGTCGGCCGCCGATACGCTGATGGCGCGCATTCCCGAAATGCAGCGCACGGAACAGATGCGCAATTTCGCCGTCGGCCTGAAGGTGGACGGTGCGATCGAGCGGGCCAAGGCGATGGCCGCGCAGGGCCGGCAGGCCGATGCGCTGATGGCGCTGCGCCAACTGGCCGCGACCCCCGGCATCGACCCGACCAAGCAGGCTGCGGTGGCCGATGCGATGTTCGAACTGGGTGACCGGGAAGGGGCGGCGCAACTGGCGCAGCAGGCGCTGACCGCCGGCACCATCACCGACCCGGCCGGTTATGAGCCGATCGTGCGCGTGCTGGCCAAGACCGGGCGCGATGCCTTTGCCACCAGCGCCGTGCAGCGCGCCGCGCAACTGGCGGGCAATACGCCCGACGGCCAGCGTGTCGTCGCGCGCATGAACGGCATCATGGCGGCGTCGCAGGCCGATCGGCTGCGACTGGCAGGCCAGAACGCCCAGGCTTTCGACCTGCTGCAGGGCGCGTGGAACGCTGCGCCGGGCAATCAGGAAGTGCTGGCCGCGCTGGCCCGGCTCTATCAGTCGGGTGGCATGCCGGCCCAGGCGGCCCAGACCTACCAACTGGTCCTGGCCCAGTCGCCCAATGACAAGGGCGCGCTGATGGGCCTGATCGAGACGGCGGGCGCAGCGGGCGACAAGGATCTGGCACGCGCCACGATCGAGCGCGCCTTGCAGCAATCGCCCAATGATTATCAGATCTACATGGCAGCGGCGCGGATGGAGCAGGCGCGGGGCGACGAGGGCGCCGCGTTGCGCTATCTGAAGCGCGCGAAGGAAGTCTATGCCGCGCAGAGCGGCGCAGGCAATGTCACCGCCAGCAATCCCTTCGCCGCGACGATGCAGGGCAATAACCCGTTCCGCAACCAGTCGGCTGCGGCCGCTCCGGCGGCGGTCAATCCGTTCGCGCTTGGATCGGGCGCGCGGCTGGCCGGACAGGCGCCGTCACCGGCAGGCATGGCGTTCTCGCCGATGCCGCAGGTTGGTGAAACGGGTGGCTTCCCGCCCGCTGTCGTGGCCCAGTCTGCGCCGATGCCGGGCGGCTATCCGGCCGTCGGCGTGCCGGCGTCTGCGCCGGGCGGATCGATGATGACAAGCGGTGATCCGGTGATGGACCGTATCCAGACCGAGATCCGCACCCTGACCCGTGAGAGCGGCCCACGCGCCGAACTGCGCACCGGCTATCGCGAGCGATCGGGTGAAGCGGGGCTGAGCGAACTCAAGGAACTGACCGGATCGGCCGAAGTCTCCACCAGCCTTGGCAACGGCCGGATCAAGGCCAGGGCGGAAGCCGTGGTGCTGGATGCCGGTCGTCCCAGCCGGTCGGGGCTTGCCCGCTTCGGACGCAATGCGACGCCCGAAGCGCAGGGGATCGTCGATCAGGAAGAGTCCGCGCTGGTGGATGCCGATACCCAGCATGCGTCCGGCGTGGCGCTGTCGGCCGCTTATGAGACGCCGCTGCTGAAGCTGGAGGCTGGCGTCACGCCGCTCGGTTTCGAGGATAGCGACGTCACCTGGCATGCAGCGATCAGCCCGCGTTTCTCGCCCTATGCGACGGCGCGCGCCTGGTTCGAGCGCAAGCCGGTGACCGACAGCGTCCTGTCCTATGCTGGCACACGCGATCCCGTGACCGGGGCGATGTGGGGCCAGGTGATGCGGACCGGTGGTGGTGCATCCTTCTCCTATGATCAGGATGGGGCGGGGGTCTATGGCGACCTGTCCTATTATAAATATGCCGGGCATGACGTCCGCAAGAACCATGGTTTCCAGGCCAATGTCGGTGGCTATCTGCCCTTCTATCGCGGTGATCGCTCGTCGATCACTGGCGGCGTCAATGTGAACTATCAGGATTTCGACAATAATCAGAATTACTTCACCTATGGCTTTGGCGGCTATTTCAGCCCGCAGCGCTTCTTCAGCATCAGCCTGCCGGTGCGGTATGCCTATGCGTCGGACCTGCTGGAGGTGAAGGCCGGCGTGGCGCCTGGTTATCAGAGCTACAGCCAGGATCAGGTCAATGTCTATCCGACCGATCCGGCGGCACAGGCGGTGCTGGATGGCCTCAAGGCCCAGAACAGCGATGTGCGGTCTTATTATGACAGCCTGAGCAAGACCGGCTTTGCCCTTTCGGCGGACGGCTCGATCTATTATCGTGTCAGTCCCAGCACGCGGGTCGGCGGTGAAATGAGCATCAACACCTTCGGCAGCTATGACGAGTTCAAGTCGCTGATTGGGATCAAACAGTCTCTGGGAGGCAATTGATGATCCGGGAAGCCGTGGAATATCAGCCCGCAGAAACCGATCAGTGGACGATGGACGGGCTGTCGCTGCTGACCGCGATGATCGGCAGCGAGGTGTTCGGCACCGCGACCCGTGGCCAGGCCGATGCCTTTTTCGGCGCGGTCGGTCGGCGCATCGCGTCGCTGCTTCAGGTCGCCGACATTTCGGACGGCGATGCGCTGATGGCGCGGATCAACCGGCTGTGGCGGACGTTGGGCTGGGGTGAGGCGCAATTGCGGATGACGGACGATGCAATCATGATCCAGCATGTCGGCTTGCCCGAAACGCTCCAGGGCGATGTCGATGGCCGCTGGGCGGACATGGCGCCGCCGCTGCTGCGTGGCGCCTATGACGCCTGGTTCCGGGCGCTGGGCGGCGGCGCGGACCTGCATACATCAGTGCTGCAATGGCGCGACGGCATCATGGAAATACGCCATGGGCGTTGACCGGCGTGCGTTGCTGGTGGGGATGGGACTGGTTTTCACGGCAGCCTGTGCCAAGGCGCGTCAGCCGCGGGGCAGCAGCGTGACCAATGGCGACTGGGCCCGTTTCAAGGCCGCCTTCCTCGACCCGTCCGGCCGCATCATCGACAATGGCAATGGCGGTGTCAGCCATAGCGAGGGGCAGGGCTATGGCCTGGGCCTGGCATTGTGGAACGATGACCGGGAAGCGTTCGACGCTATCCTGCGCTGGACCGATAGCAATCTGGTCCGGCCCGACATGGCGCTTTACGCCTGGCGCTATGATCCGCGGCAGCCCAATCCGGTGGCGGACACCAATAATGCGACCGATGGCGACCTGTTCATCGCCTGGGCGCTGGCCGAAGCCGCGAAAAGCTGGGGCGAGGGGCATTATGCCAGTCGTTCGGCCGATATCCGTGCTGCCATCCGCCAGCATCTGGTGCTGGAACGCCATGGGCGCAAATTGCTGCTGCCCGGCCTGCAGGGCTTCGTCACGCCGGAAGCGGTGACGCTCAACCCTTCCTATTTCGTCTGGCCCGCGCTCGACGCCTTCCGCCGCCTGGATGGGGAGGCGGCCTGGGGGCGGATCATCAGCGACAGCGAAGCGCTGATGGCGGCGGCGCAATTCGGTCCGCTCAAGCTGCCGACCGACTGGGTCGATGTGACGGGACATGACATGGTCGTGCCGGCCGTGGGCAAGCCCGCCCGTTTCGGCTTCGACGCGATCCGCGTGCCGCTCTACGCCCAGGCTGGGCGCCGGGCTGCGCTGCTGAAGCCGATCCGCGACTATTGGCAGGGCTATGTGACCCGGCAACAGCCGATCCCGGCCTGGGTCGATGTCCAGTCCGGGGAGGTCGCGCCCTATGCCCTGTCGGCAGGCGGGATGGCGATTGCCGGCAAGATCATGGGCCTGCCGCAACCGGCAGGCCTGTCGACGGATTATTATGCAGCATCCTTGCAGATGCTGGCCGGCAAGCTCGCCTGATCGGGGCTGAGCCGACGGCTCAGCCCAATATCCCCGGCAAATCCAGTCCCTTGTCACGGGCACAGTCGCGCGCAATCTCGTAGCCCGCATCGGCATGGCGCATCACACCGGTGGCTGGGTCGTTCCACAACACCCGTTCCAGCCGTGCGGCCGCTTCCGCCGTGCCGTCGGCGACGATGACCATGCCGCTATGCTGGCTATAACCCATGCCGACGCCGCCACCATGGTGCAGCGATACCCAGGTCGCGCCCGACGCGGTGTTGAGCAGGGCGTTGAGCAGCGGCCAGTCGCTGACCGCGTCCGACCCGTCCATCATCGCTTCGGTCTCGCGATTGGGGGAGGCGACCGACCCGCTGTCGAGATGGTCGCGGCCGATGACGACGGGGGCCTTCAATTCCCCCTTCGCCACCATCTCGTTGAAGGCGAGGCCAAGGCGATGGCGATCGCCCAGCCCGACCCAGCAGATGCGCGCGGGCAAGCCCTGGAAGTGGATCTTCTCCCGCGCCATGTCGAGCCAGTTGTGGAGATGGGCGTTGTCGGGCAGCAGTTCCTTCACCTTGGCGTCGGTCTTGTAGATATCCTCCGGATCGCCGGACAGCGCCGCCCAGCGGAACGGGCCGATGCCGCGGCAGAAGAGCGGGCGGATATAGGCGGGCACGAAGCCGGGGAAGTCGAAGGCATTGTCGACGCCCTCGTCCTTCGCCATCTGGCGGATATTATTGCCATAGTCGGTCGTGGGGACGCCGGCTGCCTGGAAATCCAGCATGGCGCGGACATGAACCGCCATGCTGGCCTTGGCGGCCTTTGCCACCGCTTCGGGCTCGCGCTCGCGCCGTTCGATCCACTCGGCAACACTCCAGCCGGCGGGCAGGTAGCCGTTTATCGGGTCATGAGCGCTGGTTTGGTCGGTCAGAAGGTCGGGGCGGATGCCGCGCGCGAACATGTCGGGGAGGATTTCGGCGGCATTGCCGAGCAGGCCGACCGAGACGGGCTTTTTTTCCGCGCAGCTTTTCTCGATGATCGCCATGGCTTCCTCGATCGTCGCGGCCGCGACATCCAGATAACCGGTGCGCAGGCGCATCTCGATGCGGCTGGGCTGGCATTCGATCGCAAGGCAGGACGCGCCGGCCATGACCGCGGCGAGCGGCTGTGCGCCGCCCATGCCGCCCAGGCCCGCCGTCAGCAGCCATTTGCCGCTGAGGCTGCCGCCATGATGCTGGCGACCCATCTCGACGAAGGTTTCGTATGTGCCCTGCACGATGCCCTGGGTGCCGATATAGATCCAGCTCCCGGCGGTCATCTGGCCATACATGGCCAGGCCCCGCTTATCGAGTTCGTTGAAATGGTCCCAATTGGCCCAGTGCGGCACCAGATTGGAGTTGGCGATCAGCACGCGCGGCGCATCGCGATGGGTGCGGAACACGCCGACCGGCTTGCCCGACTGCACCAGCAAAGTCTGGTCGTCGTCCAGCCGCTTCAGCGTCTCGACGATCCGGTCATAGCTTTCCCAGTCGCGCGCGGCGCGGCCGATGCCGCCATAGACGACCAGTTCCTCGGGCCGCTCCGCGACATCGGGGTGGAGATTGTTCATCAGCATGCGCAGCGGCGCTTCGGTCAGCCAGCTCTTCGCGCTGAGATCGGTGCCGGTGGCGGGTTTGATGATGCGGCTATTGTCGATGCGGGTCATGGGCGTTCAGCCTTCCTGGCGGGTGAAGGCGAGGCAGGCCTTCAAGATGGCGGTAAGGGTGGCGATCAGCGGCGCGGCGTGGTCCGGGTCGAGCGGCGGCGGCCAACTGGCTTCGGTGCGCTCGACCGGTTCGTGGAGATAGCCGCGCATGGCGAGTTCCATCTGGATTGCATGCACGCCCTGTTCGGGCCGGCCATAATGGCGCGTGGTCCAGCCGCCACGGAAACGGCCGTCGACGACATGGCTCATGCCACTTGCCGCGCAGAGCCGGGCGACCTCGGCGGTCAGGTCCGTTGAACAGGTCGTGCCGAAATTGGTGCCGATGTTGAACTGCGGCAATGCGCCGTCGAACAGGCGTGGCACATGGCTGCGGATCGAATGGGCGTCATAGACGACGACCCGGTCGTGCCGGGCGCGCAGCCGGTCGAT
The DNA here is from genome assembly GCF_057063145.1 of Sphingobium sp. SG1. Lineage (NCBI taxonomy): Bacteria > Pseudomonadati > Pseudomonadota > Alphaproteobacteria > Sphingomonadales > Sphingobiaceae > Sphingobium > Sphingobium sp. SG1. The sequence continues at coordinate 451,871 of NZ_JBVVOJ010000002.1, forward strand.
CTCCGCCTGCAGCGCAGCATGATAGGGCGTGAACCAGTTGGCCCGCCGTCGGTCGATCTCAGCCGCATCGGGGACGGCGCCGGTATAGAGCGGCGTGCCATCGAAATCGGTGGTCGGGCAGAGTTCGGTCGTCGCCTGTCCCGGATAGAGCGAGGCGCCCGAAGGATCGCGATTGACGTCGATCACGCTGCGCGAAATGGCGGTGCGGATCGTCGTCGCGCCCAGATCGCGAGCGAAGGCGTAAAGCTGGTCCACCCACCAGTCGGCATCGGCGCGCGCTATCCAGGGCGAACGAAAGGCGTCGCCGACATCGGCGAGATCGGTGCCGGTGTGGGGAAAGGCGACGATCAGCGCCGCCTCGCCCCGCCGGATGTCGAGCCAGTCGTTCATCCCAGCACCGGCAGGGCGTGACCAGCGGCCGCCACCAGCGCGCCCGATCGGACGATGCGGTTGGCCGCTTCCATATCGGGATGGAAATGACGGTCGTCGGTCAGATGCGGCACCTGATCCCGGACGCAGGCGCGGGCCGCTTCCAACGCGGCGCTGGAGGTGAGCGGGGCGTGAAAGTCCATGCCCTGCACCGCCGCCAGCAATTCGATGCCGATCACTGCAGTGGCATTGTCCGCCATGTCGAGCAGGCGGCGCGCGCCATGGGCGGCCATGGAGACATGATCCTCCTGATTGGCGCTGGTCGGGATCGAGTCCACGCTGGCCGGATAGGCGCGTTGCTTATTCTCCGAGACCAAAGCGGCGGCCGTCACCTGCGGGATCATGAAACCGGAATTGAGACCGGGTTTCGGCGTCAGGAAGGCGGGCAGGCCGCTCAGCGCGGGATCGACCAGCATGGCGATGCGGCGCTCAGCGATCGATCCGATCTCGCAGATGGCGAGCGCGATCATGTCGGCGGCGAAGGCGACCGGCTCGGCATGGAAATTGCCGCCTGACAGCGCCTCGTCGCTGTCCGGGAAGATCAGCGGATTGTCGGACACGCCATTGGCCTCGATGGCCAGCGTGGTTGCTGCCTGACGCAGAAGGTCGAGCGCGGCGCCCATCACCTGCGGCTGGCAGCGCAGGCAATAGGGATCCTGCACGCGTTCATCGCCCTTCAGATGGCTCGCGCGGATGGCGCTGCCTGCCATCAGGCCGCGCAGCGCATCGGCCGTCTCGATCTGCCCGGCATGGCGGCGCAGCGCGTGGATGCGCGGATCGAAGGGGGTGTCGGAGCCCTTGGCCGCTTCGGTCGAGAGCGCGCCGGTGACGAGCGCGGACTGGAACAGCGTTTCCGCCTCGAGCAGGCCGGCGAGCGCATTGGCGGTCGAGAATTGGGTGCCGTTGAGCAGCGCCAGCCCTTCCTTGGGCCCAAGCTCCAGCGGGGCGAGGCCGGCACGGGCCAGCGCCTCGGCGGCGGGCAGGCGCTCTTCGTCCAGCATGATCTCGCCGACACCAATCATCGCGGCGGCCATGTGCGACAAGGGGGCGAGGTCGCCACTGGCGCCGACCGATCCCTGCGCCGGCACCACCGGGGTCAGCCCCTGGACCAGCATCGCCTCCAGCAACGCGACGGTCTGCGGCTGTACGCCCGATGCGCCCTGGCCAAGGCTGGCGAGCTTCAGCGCCATCATCAGGCGGATGACCGGCACGGGGGAGGGGGCGCCAGTGCCGGCAGCGTGGCTCAGCACGATATTGCGCTGGAGCGTGGCCAGGTCTTCGTCACCGATCCGCACGCTCGCCAGCTTTCCGAAGCCGGTGTTGATGCCATAGACCGGCTCGCCCTTCGCCAGGATGCGCGCCACCGCCGCAGCGCTCTCGGCAATGCGCGGTGCCGATCCGGCATCGAGGCGCGCCGTCGCGCCGCGATAGATGGCGCGCCAGTCGGCCAGCGAGGCTTCGCCGGGGACGAGGATGATAGCGTTCATTGACCACTCCAGATGCGGGCATGGAGCGGGTTATACCCCATGCGATAAACCAGTTCGGCGGGGCGCTCTATGTCCCAAATGGCAAGGTCGCAGCGTTTGCCGACCTCCAGCGTGCCGATGTCGGCGCCAAGGCCGAGCGCGCGCGCGGCATTGCGGGTGACGCCCGCCAGGCATTCGTCCACGGTCAGGCGGAACAGGGTCGCGCCCATGTTCATCACCAGCAGCAGCGAGGTGAGCGGCGATGTGCCGGGGTTGCAGTCGGTCGCCAGCGCGATCGGCACGCCGGCACGGCGCAGCCAGTCGATCGGCGGCAGTTTCGTCTCGCGCACGAAATAATAGGCGCCGGGCAGCAAGGTCGCGACCGTGCCGGCGCGGGCCATGGCGGCGATGCCGTCTTCGTCCAGATATTCCAGATGATCGGCCGACAGCGCGCCATGGCTGGCGGCGAGCGCCGCGCCATGCAGGTTGGAAAGCTGTTCGGCATGGAGCTTGACCGGCAGGCCGAGCGCGCGCGCGGCGGTGAACAGCCGGTCCGTCTGCGTTGGCGAAAAGCCGATCCCCTCGCAAAAGGCGTCGACCGCGTCGGCCAGCCCTTCGGCCGCGACGGCGGGCAGCAATTCATCGCACAGCATCGCAATATAGCCATCGGCATCGCCGGCATATTCGGGCGGCAGGGCGTGGGCCCCGAGGAAAGTGGAGACGATCCACACCGGCCGTTCACGGCCCAGTTGGCGCGCGGCGCGCAGCATTCGCAGTTCGGACGCGAGATCGAGGCCGTAGCCGGACTTGACCTCGACCGTGGTTGCGCCCTCGGCGATCAGCGCGTCGAGCCGGGGCAGGGCGCTGGCGACCAGTTCCGCCTCGCTCGCTGCGCGGGTGGCGCGCATGGTCGAGACGATGCCGCCGCCGGCTCGGGCAATGTCCTCATAGGAGGCGCCGGCCAGGCGCAGCTCGAACTCGGCGGCGCGATCGCCGCCATGGACCAGATGGGTGTGGCAGTCGATCAGGCCCGGCGTGATCCAGCGGCCGGCGCAGTCGATTGTCTCAACGGGGGCGAATGCTGGGGCATCGGCACGCGGACCTGCATAGACGATGCGGCCATCGCGCGCGGCGATCACACCATCCTCGACCGCGCCGATCCCATCACCCGCCATCGTCGCCAGCCGGGCATTGGTCCATAGCCGGTCGCATATCATCGTCATCGCCAGCCTCCCTTCACGGCCTCCCGCCCAGATTGCATGATTCGATATTTAATGTATAGACATTATATCGGTCCAGGAGATTTGCAGTCCATGACGTCCCTGTTTTTCGACCATGTATTGCTGCCGCAGGAATGGGCGCGGGACGTCCGGATGGTGCTTCATGACGGTGCGATCGCGTCGATCGAGCAAGGCGCCGCCCCGCAGGCCGAGGATATCCGTCACCCTGTCGCGCTGCCGGGCCTGCCCAATCTGCACAGCCATGCCTTTCAGCGGGCGATGGCGGGGCTGACCGAGGTGCGCGGCCCGGCGGGCGACAGTTTCTGGACCTGGCGCGACCTCATGTACCGCTTCGTCGACCGTATGGACCCGGATGATATCGCGGCGATCGCGGCCCAGGCCTATCTCGAGATGCTGGAAAGCGGCTTCACTCGCGTCGGCGAATTTCACTATCTGCATCACGCCCCGGACGGCGCGCCCTATGCGGACCCGGCCGAAGCCAGCCTGGCGATCATGGCGGCGGCGGCGGAAAGCGGCATCGGCCTGACGCTGCTGCCGGTCTTCTACGCCTGGTCGGGTTTCGGCGCCCAGCCGCCGAGCGAGGGCCAGCGGCGTTTCGTCAATGATCTGGACGGTTTTGCCCGGCTGCGCGAGGCGGCCATCACGGGCGCGCGAAAATTGCCGGACGCCGTGGTCGGCGTCGCGCCGCACAGCCTGCGCGCGGTCGCACCCGACGAACTGGCGCTGCTCGCCCGGATCGCGGCCCATAATCCGGTCCATATCCACATCGCCGAGCAGCAGAAGGAAGTGGCCGACTGCATCGCCTGGAGCGGCCAGCGGCCGGTCGAGTGGCTGCTGGATCATGCGCCGGTGAGCAACCGCTGGTGCCTGGTCCATGCGACCCATATGACTGAGGATGAGGCGCGGGCAATGGCGGCCAGCGGCGCGGTAGCCGGCCTCTGTCCGATCACCGAAGCCAATCTGGGCGACGGCCTCTTCCCGGCCGAACCCTTCCTGGATGCCGGCGGCGTCTATGGCGTCGGCAGCGATTCCAATGTCCGCATCGACGCGACCGAGGAATTGCGCCTGCTCGAATATGGCCAGCGCCTGGGCCTGCAGCAGCGCAATGTGCTGGCGCGCCATGCGGGTATGTCGACCGGTGATTGCCTTTATCGTTCGGCGGTGGCGGGAGGCGCGCAGGCGCTGGGCGTCGCGGCCGGATTGCGCGTCGGCGCAACGGCTGATTTTGTCACGCTGGACCTTAATCATCCTTCGCTGGCCCATCGCCCGGCCGAGCGCCTGCTCGACGGGCTGATTTTTGGTGCGGGGCGGGAGGCGATCGATACGGTCTGGCGCCGGGGCGTGCAGATGGTAAGCGGCGGGCAGCATCGCGCCCGCGACGCCATCGCCACCCGCTATCGCCGGACGCTGGAGAAACTGACCGCGTGAAACAGCCGCTGCACGAGAAGATCCGCGCCGATTTCGAGGCCCGTATCCTGGCCGGCACGCTGGCGCCGGGCGACCGGCTGCCGACCGAGCAGGAACTGATGCAGGCCCATGGCTGTTCGCGCATGACCGTGAGCAAGGCGCTGTCGGCGTTGCAATCGGCTGGCCTGGTCGAGCGGCGTAAGAAGGCGGGCAGCTTCGTCGCGCGGCCGCGCGTCCATTCGATGGTGCTCGATATCCCGGACCTTGCCGTCCAGATCGGCGAGCGCGGCCAGCGCCACAGCTATCGCCTGACCAGGCGGCAGCTGCGCGGCCCGATTGCGGGGCGTGACGAGGAAGCGGCTCTGGCCAATGGCGCGCAACTGCTGGAACTGGATGGCATTCATTGCGCCGATGATCGGCCGCTGGCGGTGGAGCATCGCCTGATCGCGACCCGCGCCGTGCCCGCGATCGTCGATGGCGATTTCGACAGCATTTCGCCGGGCACCTGGCTGCTGCAGCATGTGCCCTGGACCGAGGCGGAAAACCGGATTTCGGCGGTGGGCGCAACGCGGGAGGAGGCGACCCTGCTCGGCATCGCGCCCGGCGCGCCCTGCCTGTGCGTCGAGCGCCATACCTGGCGCGGCGGCGATCCGATCACCTATGTCCGCCAGGTCTTCCTGGCTGACGCCTATGACATGGTGGCTCGCTTCGGCCCGGCGGGCGGTTGACGGGGTAAAGGCAAATCGGCGCTCTTCCCCGCTGCCGACAAGGGCTGTCGGCAACAGGAAAGAGCGCCCGTCGACAGGCTCCGGTCAGGCCTCAAAGGCCGCCTTCTGCCTGTCGTGCGAAGACCTCATGGTAGCGTAGAGGCCTCCGCATTCTCGACCGTCATGATGCCCGGTGGCATGCCGCGCTCGGCCTTCTGCCGGGCGACCATGGCGCGGATTTCCGCGCGCAACGCCTTTGCATCATAGATGATGCCGTCCTTGATCGTGTAATCGACGCCGCCGACCCGATCGACCTTGCCGGTCGCATCATTGAGCCTGATCGATCCGGTGCCGAACAGCAATTTCATGTTGGCCAGCGGGTTGCCCTTGATGACCACCAGGTCCGCCTTGCGGCCGACGCGGATGGTGCCGATCTGGTCCTCATGGCCGAGCAGTCGGGCGCCTTCCTGCGTCGCGGCGTGGATCACCTCCAGCGGGCTGAACCCCGCCTCGCGCAGCAATTCCATCTCCTGGATATAGCCGAAGCCATAGAGATTGTAGATATAGCCGCTATCGCTGCCCACGGTGACGCGGCCGCCGCGGTTCTTGTAATCATTCACGAACCGCATCCAGCGGCGATAATTGTCCTTCCACGCCATTTCATGCTCGGTGGTCCAGTCGAACCAATAGGCGCCATGATTGGTGCGGCTGGGGCGATAATAGTCCCACAGCGCCGGCATGGTGTAATCGGCATGCCATTGCGCCCGGCTCATCCGCATGAAGTCCCGGCTGGTGAGATAGGCGGTGAAGGTCGGGTCCAGGGTGAAGCCGCGTTCCAGCAGCGTGTCCATCACCTTGTTCCACTGGTCCGATCCCGGCTCGGCCGCCTGCGCCCACAGCCGCCCGGCCTCGCCGAAGCGCATCTGTTCGTCATTGTTGATGAAGTCGGTGGGGAAGGCCTGGATACGCTGGTCGGTAAACATCGCCTCGGGCAGGCCATACCAATGTTCCATGCTTTCCAGGCCCGCGCCCGACGTGCCCAGCAAATTGGCATAGGCGACCAGCTGCTGGGCATGGTGCATGGTGCTGTGCAGGCCGAGCTTCTTCGTCTCGTCGAGCGCGGCGTAGAGCACGTCCTCCGGCGCGCCGCCGATGAACTTGATGCCGTCGGCGCCGCGCTTCTTGGCTTCCTGGATCACCGCGCGGGCGGTGGCGGCGTCGTTCACGGGGCCGCGTATCTGGTGGAACATCGGATAGATGTCGATGCGCGGGGCGACGATCTCGTTGCGGGCGCTGCGGGCCTTGATGTCGGCCAGCCATTCGATCGGATGGCCGCTGCCCAGGTCGCGGACGGAGGTGATGCCATGCGCCATCCAGAGCTTGAGGATATAGTCGGACGGCACTTTCTGCGCGTCGCTCAGCGAATGAAGATGGACATGGGCGTCGACGAAGCCGGGCATGACATAGGCGCCGGCCAGGTCGATCTCATGGTCGCCGGGCGCGGCGCGCAGCGCCGGATTGATCGCGCCGGGCGCGCCGATCGACTTGATCTCGGCGATGCGGTCGTTCGACAGGACGATGTCGAACGGCCCCTGCGCCGGGGCGCCGGTGCCGTCGATCATATAGACATGGCGCAGCACCGTGCGCTGAAACGGGCCTACGCCCTGGTTGCGGGCGGGAATGGGATCGGCCGCCTTTGCTGCCGGCGCATTGGATGCTTCGGGCGCCGCGAGCGCGCTGCCGCTCAGGAGCAGCGCCGCCAGGGCGAGAATGGGACGGGACCGGACGGCCATGCGACGCTCTCCTTTATCGCTGTTGTGAAAGGCGGGCCGGAGCATCACTGTCCCGGCCCGCCTGCTCGTCGGATCAGAACTTCATCCGCGCGCCGATGAAGTAGCGGCGACCCAGCGTGTCATAGAGCGACACGTCGGTATTGGCGTCGCCGACCAGCGTCGTGCCCAGGATCGGCGGCTGGCGATCGAGCAGGTTGTTGACGCCGCCGAAGAAGGAGAAGGTCTCCGTCGCGTCGATCGAGAAGCTGGTGTCGAGATACCAGACCGGGTCCACCGACTTCACCACATTGGTCGCGGTCGGATAGAGCTTCAGGTCGCCGATCATCCGGCCCTGCAGGCGGAAGCTTAAGGGGCCGCTGGCATAGGTGGCACCCAGGTTCAGCTTGAAGTCCGGGGTGATGAAGCCGCCGGTGCCGACCGAACAGCCCGCGCCATAATAGCCGGCGCAATCCTGCGGGGCGGAGGTGGCGAGCACCTGCGTCGTGCGCTCGAACAGCCAGCTGGCGATCGCCTGCAGCGACAGGCTGGCATCGTCGCCCAGCGACAGCGCACCGGGCAGCGGCACGCGATAATCGACCTGCGCGTCGATACCGTTGACCTTGAGCGAGCCGATATTGTTGCTCGACACGCTGACATAGTCGAGCTGACCATTGCCCAGGCGCGTGATCGCCCGGCAGGTGGCGCTGCCGGCATCCATCATCGTGTAGCAGTCGTTCATCGTCTGCTGCGCGTTGACGGTCATGATCGCGTCGTCGACCTTCACGTTGAAATAGTCGACCGTGATGTTGAGGCGCGGGATGAAGGGCGGCGAGATGACGGCACCGATCGTGTAGGTCTTCGACTTTTCCTCATGCAGGTTCGGGTTGCCGCCGCTGTCCTGGTTGAGGCCGAGCGTCGCCTGGGTGAAGTTGGCGATTTCGCCCGCCGGTACGCCGGTGGCGACGCAGAAATTCTTGAGCGCGTCGCTGCGGCTGTCGCCGCCGGAGGTCGGGATGGCGCAGGGATCGGTGCCGCTGGAATAGCCGCGCGTCACCGCCGTATAGAGTTCGGCGATATTGGGCGCGCGGATCGCGCTGTTATAGGCGCCACGGATGCGGATCCAGCTGACCGGGGCATATTCGCCGCCCAGCTTCCAGGTGAAGACCTTGCCGACCGAGCTGTAATCCGAATAGCGGGCCGCACCCTCGATCGCGAGCGTGTCGAAGAAGGGCATGTCCGCCAGGATCGGGATGCGCAGTTCGCCGAACAATTCCTTGACGTCATAGGCACCCGCCAGCGCCTTTTGCGACACCGCGCCATATTCGTTGGCCAGGTCGAGCGGGCTGGGGCTGAACGTGTATTTGTCCTTGCGATATTCGGCGCCCAACGCGACCGAGACGGGGCCGGCCGGCAGTTCGAACAGGGTGCCGGCGATGCTGGCGCCCGCGACCTGGCGGGTGAAGATGTCATGGCTTTCGCGGACCGGGGTCAGGAAGGCGCCGGCTTCCGGGCTGATCGAATTGAGGCCCAGGATCGACACGGGGACGCAGCCCAGCGACTGGTTGCGACAGACGACATTGCCCGAGGAATCGATGACCGCGTCCAGGCCCATCGACAGGCGGGTCTGCGAGATCAGACCCTCGTTGCGGGTGTCGGTGCGGTTGCGCATATATTGGTAGAAGGCGTCCCACTTCCAGTCGCTGCCCAGCAGCGATACGTCGCCGCGCAGGCCGGTGGTGATCTGGTAGGATTGCCGTTCGTAGCGATAGTTGCGCGTGCCCAGTTCGTCGGCGCGGCGGCCGCCGCCGACGATTTCTGCCGTGCCGTCACCATTGGTGTCGAAGATGGCGGCATTGTTGGTGAAGAACTGGCGCAGGCTTTCGGGCAGCACCGGATTGCTGGCATAGTTGGGGATCAGCAATGTCGATGACGCGGCGCCGGGCGTCAGCGGGGTGAAGCTGTCGGGCGCCAGGATCATGTCATTCTTGGCGTTGACGAAATAGGCCTCGGCATAGGCAGTGATCTTGTCGGCCACCTCATAATGGGCGTTGGCGGCGACGTTGAAGCGATCGAGCGGACGCTGTAGCAGATTATAGGGGGCGTAGTTGTAGGTATCTTCCGGCTGGCAATAGGGCAGGACGGTGCCATTCTCGCCAAAACGAATGCCGGTGACGGACGTGCAGCTGCCACCGGGGGTCAGGTTGACGCCGGTCAGGGCGGCGCGCTGCGCGGCGCTCAGCGGGACGCGCGTGCCGGGGATGCTTCCCGACCCCGAATAGACCAGCTGGCCATTGACTTCGCCGAGTGGCGTGCGGCTGAAACCACGATCATTCTGGGTGATCGACGACTGGCGCGTCCAGCTGCCCGACAGGGTGATATTGCCCCGGCCATCGGCGGTGCTGGTGCCGAACGTCAGGTCGAGCTTCTTCGATTCGGCGTCGCCGCGGTCGCTGATGCCATATTGGGCGCTGGCTTCGACGCCCTCGAACTTGTCGTCGAGGATGAAGTTGACCGCGCCGGCGATCGCGTCGGAGCCATAGACGGCCGAAGCGCCGCCGGTGATGATCTCGACCCGCTTGATGAGGGCGTCGGGAATGGAGGCAAGGTCGACATTGCCGTTGGAATCGGCGGGGATGAAGCGGCGGCCATTGACCAGCACCAGCGTGCGGGTGTTGCCCAGACCGCGCAGATTGGCGGTCAGCACGCCCGACCCGCCGCCATTATTGACGGTAGAGGTGTTGCCCGACGCCAGCTGCGGCATCTCGTTCAGGGTCTTTTCCAGCGTGACGTTGCCGGACAGCTTTACATCCTCGCTGCCCATGACCGAGATCGGGCTGGGCGCGGTCAGATCGGTGCGGACCAGGCGCGACCCGGTGACGACGATATCGGTGGAGGGCTGGGTCGCCTCCTGGGCTTGGGCGGCGGAACCCAAGCCGCCGCCGGCCAGGATGGTCGACAGCAACAGCAAGGCATTGCGGCGGCCATATAGGCCCGCCGGTCGGATCGTCATCATTAGTCTATCCCCTTGTAATCGCTAGGATTCAATTCATTCGACACAGATTATGATTTTGCATGCGCAGCAATGTGGGATGCTGCGCCGATGTCGGCTCCTGCGTACCGGACCGCCTGACGGTCCCCCGGACGGGTTTTCAGCTCCTCTCTCTGTCTTTGCGGCTCTTTGACCGCTTCAATGTATATTGAATATCGTATACTTTAATCATGCTGAGGCTGCAGGAGGCTGTCAAGATTGCAGTTAAATGTCAGTCCGCAGTGGCCGGCGAAAAGTGTCGAACGGGGAGTTAGTAATATGAAAATAAATAGAAAAATTGTTCGTGCCCTGCTGCTGTCTGGAGCGGCTCTGGGGCTGTTCCGGCCCGATATTGTTGCAGCTGAAACAATATGGATACGCGACGTAACCGTCATCGACGGCACCGGGGCCGCAGCAAAGGCGGGGCAGGACGTGCTCGTTGCGGATGGGCGCATCGCAGCGATCGGCGCAAAGCTGAAGGCGCCGGCCTCGGCCCGGCAGGTCGACGGCCGCGGGCGCTATCTGCTGCCCGGCTTCATCGACTCCAATGTTCATGCGACCGTCTATGGCAACCCGGCGCGCCGCGACACCTCATCGCGCTATGCCGACCGGAACGAGGAACTGGCGCTCGAATTTGCCCAGCGCCAGTTGCGCGCGGGCGTCACCACCATGCGTGACAGCTATGGCGTGCTGCCGCCGCTGCTGGCGGTGCGCGACCGGATCGCCAGCGGCCAGGCGATCGGCGCGCGCATGCTGGTGGCGGGCAATATATTGGGCTGGGGCGGGCCATTTTCGCTGACCTATTCGCTGACCGGCGATCGTGACCTGACCCTGTTCCAGGAACAGTGGAACGACATGCTGGCCCAGGGCATGGGTGAGGAATTGATGGACATGACGCCGGAACAATTGCGCGCTGCCGTCAGCGCCTATCTCGATCGGGGCGTCGATTTCCTCAAATATGGCGGCACCAGCCATTTCATGATGCCCTCGCTGATCGGTTTCTCGCCGCGCCAGCAGGCGGTGATCGTGGCGGAGGCGCATAAGCGCGGCAAGATGGCCGAAACCCATGCCACCAGTTCGGAAGGACTGCGCCTGGCGGTCGAGGCGGGGATCGACCTGATCCAGCATCCCGAGATATTGAGCCGCGACTATCCCGACGATCTGATCGCGCTGATCCTGTCAAAGGGGACATTGTGCGCGATGCGGTCCAACATGGTCACCGGCGCGGTACGACAGAAGCAGATCGCCAGGCGCGCCAGGGCGATGGCGGACATTGCGCAGATGCCGCCGGCGCTGACCAGCACCGAACTGCGTCGCCGGGCAGCGATGCGCGGCGACGATGCGGAGATCGAGCGGCGCAATGCCGAGCGGCTGGTCGCGGCCGGATGTCCCGTCACGATCGCGACCGACAATTATCTGGGTGATGCGCCTGAATTTCGCCGCAGCCCCAAATCGCCGGAGCAGGAGCCGGGCGAGGGGAGCCTGCTGGCGATCGAGGGGCTGGTGGAACTGGGCATGACGCCGATGCAGGCGATCGTCGCGGCAACCCGCAACGGCGCACGGGCCGCCGGGCGACTACAGGATCTGGGCACGGTAGAGCCGGGCAAGATCGCCGACCTGCTGCTGCTCGATGCCGATCCGCTAGCCGACATCCATAATATCCGCCGCCTTGGCCGGCTGTTCGTCGCGGGCAAGGAAGTCGATCTTCAGACCCTGCCGCAGACGCACCTGTTCGTGGTGGATCAGCCAATGCCCTGAGGGCGTTGCCTGCCGTCTGCAAGCGGGCAAAGCCGGATGTCCATTCCTCCCCTGCAAGGGGAGGGGGACCGGCGAAGCCGGTGGAGGGGTGTTCCGCTATCGAACGGGCGACGCCCCTCGGTCAGGTGCTGGCAGGGGAGGATGATAGGCAGACCATCCCCCGTCCTGCCGCCTATTCCGTCGCGCTGTCGTAGAAGGCCAGCAGGTCGCGACGCAGGCCCTTCATGGACTCCGGGTGGATGTAGATCATGTGCCCAGATTCATAATAGCGATAGCTGATATTGGCCTGCAGCGCCTTGTCGAGTTGCATGTGCTTCAGGTCATATTCGGCGCCGGCAAAGGGCGTCGCCATGTCATAATAGCCGTTGAGCGACAGCACCTTGAGATGGCTGTTGGTGCGCATCGCGCGGGCCAGGTCCAGCGCGGTGTCCGCCGCCGGCATCGGCCGGCCGCCGCCGCCCGGTGCGCGATGGCGCTGGTCCCAGGCCGGGCTGATCTCCTTGTAGAAATTCGGGCGGTAGCTGAGCGGCGTCTTGTAGCCGAGCGTGCCGAACAGATAGGAATTGAGCGCGGCGATATAGGCGCCGCTGATCGATGTGTCGGCCGCGTCAAATTCGGGGTCGGCGGCGCTGTCGTCGACATCGATGCCGACGAAGCGAGAATCCAGCCGTCCGACGGTGCGGCTGCTGTCGCGCATCAGCTCCTTGCGGAACCGGCCGAGATCGATGCGCAGCTTGTTCTGCAGGATGAATCCCTTGGACAGGCCGGTATAGGCGGCGAGCTGGGTGGCGATCGCATCGCGCTCACCATCGGGCAGGTCGTCGCCCTTGGCCAGTGCGGACAGATAGGGCCCCAGGGCAAAGGCGCGCACTTCGCTCAGGAACGGCTCCAGCGTCGCCGGCCGGTTGGGCAGGCGGTTATGATACCAGGCGGTGGCGGCATAGCTGGGCAGATAGGTGACGTTGATCTGGTCATAGCCCGGATTGCGGATGCCATAGTTCAGGATCGACGACAGCAGCACCACGCCGTTCATCTGCACGCCGCGTTCCTGCAACGTGTTGACCAGGCCAGCAGCGCGCAGCGTGCCATAGCTTTCGCCGAGCAGGAATTTGGGCGCATTCCAGCGATTGTTGATCGTCAGATAGCGCTGGATGGCGCTGGCAAAGGCATCGATGTCCGGATCGACGCCCCAGAAATCCTTGCCCTGTGCCTTGCCGAGCGGGCGCGACAGGCCGGTGCCGATCGCGTCGATGAAGACCAGGTCGCTGCGGTCGATCAGGCTGTCGGGATTGGGGCCGATGGCGAAGGGCGCGGGGCGGGCGGTATCGGGCGTGGGGGTATCCACCCGGACGGGGCCAAAGGAGCCGACGTGCAGCCACATGGTCGACGAACCCGGACCGCCGTTGAACAGGAAGGTGACGGGGCGTTCCTTCGCGCCCTTGGCCCGATCGGCGACATAGGCGGTGTAGAACATGCTCGCGATCGGCTCGCCGGCATCGTTGCGGATCGTCAGCGTGCCGGGCGTGGCGGTATAGTGGATCAACTTGCCGGCGACCGTCACCGACCCGCGGCTGGGCATCGCCTGTTCCTCGACCGGGGCGACGGCGCTATCGTCTTTCTTGGCCTCTTCCTTCTCCGCCGGGGCAGGCTTGTCGGCGGCGATCGACGGCGCAGCCAGTGCCGTCAGCAGCAGGGGAAGGGCGGAATATGCGATGTTTTTCGGGATCATGACTCTGCCTGTTGCCTAAATTTTCGGTGAACCGTACATCGTATACCAAATCTGTCAAATGCGCATGTGCATCATCTTCGTAAAGTTCCAAGGGAGGACCAGAACATGAAAAACCGATGGCCCCGGCTCGCCGCCGCTGCCGCATTGCTGCTCGCCACGCCGGCACTGGCGCAGGGCTTCGATGCCGCGCAGGTCAAGCAGGGCGACCATGTCATCCGCGATTTCGCCTTTCGCTCCGGTGAGAAGCTGCCCGAACTGCGGATGCATTATCGCACCATCGGCACGCCGCATCGCGATGCCAAGGGTCGGATCGACAATGCGGTGATGATCCTGCACGGCACTGGCGGATCGGGCGCGCAGTTCCTGCAGCCGCAATTTGCCGACGAACTTTACGGCCCCGGCCAGCCGCTCGACGCGCGCCGCTATTTCATCATCCTGCCCGACAATATCGGCCATGGCGATTCCTCCAAGCCCAGCGACGGGCTGCGCATGGCCTTCCCTCATTATGATTATGACGACATGGTCGAGGCGCAGCGTCGCATGCTGGTCGACGGGCTCAAGGTCGATCATCTGCGGCTGACTTTCGGCACCTCGATGGGGTGCATGCACATCTTCGTCTGGGGCGAGAAGCATCCGGGCTTTGCCAGTGCGCTGATGCCGATGGCGTGCCAGGCAGCGCCGATCGCCGGGCGCAACCGGATGTGGCGCAAGGCGGCGATGGACGGCATCCGCGCCGATCCCGCCTGGCAGGACGGCAATTACAAGGCGCAGCCGCTGCTCGGCCTGCGCACGGCATCCAGCCTGTCGCAGATTGCCGGTGCCGCTGCCTGGTACATGCAGGTGCAATTCCCCACGCGCGACGCGATCGACGCCTATTGGAAGGAGCGGTTCGATCGCGACATCGCTAGCCGCGACGCCAATGATTATCTCTACCAGCTCGATTCCTCGCGCGATTATGATCCGTCCGCCGATCTGGAGAAGATCAGCGCGCCGATGACCTGGATCAATTCCTCCGACGACTTCATCAATCCGCCGGAAATGGGCATGGCCGAAACGGCGGCCAAGCGGCTGAAGACCACCCGTTACAAGCTGATCCCCTATTCGCCCGAGACGCGGGGGCACAGCACCCACACTTGGGCGAAATTCTGGAAGGATGAACTGGTCGCGCTGCTGGCGCGGAGTAACTGACCTTTTATCGGCCGCCTTGTTGCATGAGGCGGCCGATACGCGGCGATACGATCAGGATGATGAGGCCGATCAGCATGGCAAGGCCGCCGATCCGGCCATAGGCGGCGAGCACCGTGCTGGCCTGGTCTGCCCCCGCCGATGCGCCGATGGCGGCGGCGATCACGCCCGACATGAAATTGCCGCCCGCCGTCGCCAGGAACCAGGTGCCCATCATCAGCCCCAGCATATGGGGGGGCGACAGGCGCGACATCGCTGCCAGTCCGACCGGCGACAGGCACAGTTCGCCCATGGTGTGGAGCAGGTAGAGCAGCAGGATGAAGAGCATCGGCATCTTCGCCCCCGGCAGCATCATGCCCGCGCCGACCAGCAGCAGGAAACCGGCGCCGACCTGGATGATGGCGAGGCCGAACTTGGCGGGGGTGGATGGCTCCAGCCCGCGCCGGCCGAGTTTCAGCCACAACCAGGCGAAGAAGGGCGCGAGCAGGAAGATGGAGAAGGGGCCGACCGCCTGGAACAGCGAGGCTGGCACGGTGATGCCGAACAATGTGCGGTCGACATGCCGATCGATGAACAGGTTGAGCGAGGAGCCGGTCTGTTCGAACAGGCCCCAGAAGACCGGCTGCACCACCAGCAGGAAGATCGCCACCAGCAACCGCCCGCGTGCCGCGGGATCGAGCTTCAGGCAGGCATAGGCGACCAGGCCGATGCCCATGGCAAAGCCGCTCGCGCTCAGCAGATAGCCGACCGTCGCGGGGCTGGTGAGCAGGGGCAGCATCGCCGCGATGAAGGGCAGGGCGCTGGCGTAGAGCCAATATTCGCGGGGGATGCCGAACAGTGGGTTCGCCAGCCAGGCCGGATCGGGCGCCTCGCCCTGGCCCTGCAACAATGGCCTGCCCATGACGAAGATGATGATGCCCAGGATCATGCCCAGGGCTGCCGCGCCAAAGCCCCAGGACCAGCCGATCGTTTCGCCCAGCAGGCCGCAGACGAGCGGGCCGAGCGCGCCGCCAAGGTTAATGCCCATGTAGAAGATCGTGTAGGCCGGATCGCGGCGCATGTCGTCGCGCGGATAGAGCTGGCCGACCAGCACCGAGACATTGGCCTTGAGGAAGCCGGTGCCGACCACGATCACCGCCATGCCGGCGAGGAAGATGCGGGTCGCGCTCTCGCGATCGCCGCCGAGCGCATCTAGGCCGAGCAGGATATGGCCGCAGGCGATGACGATGCCGCCGAACAGCACCGCCTTGCGCGCGCCGAGGTAGCGATCGGCCAGCCAGCCGCCGACCAGCGGGCTGACGAACACCAGCGCGATATAGGCGCCATAGAGCATGCCCGCGCGCTCGTCGGAAAAGAGGAACTGCTTGGTCAGGTAGAAGATCAGCAGCGCCCGCATGCCGTAGAAGGAGAAGCGCTCCCACAATTCGGTGAAGAAGAGGATGAACAGGCCGCGCGGATGGCCGAGGAAGGTCGTCGTGGCGTGATGATCGGCTGGGGGCATGGCGCTCATGGGCAATAGGCAGGGTGGGTCGCGTCCGGTTCGAACGCGGACACATGGTTGAGGGCGATCACCCAGCGGCCCTCGACCTTGCGCATCAGTCGCGTGTTGATGCCGGACTGGCCGGGTTTGGCGGCAAGGTGGAAACGGCTGATCAACTGGGCCGAATCGGGCGCCAGCATCTCGATCCTGATGTCGCAGAAATGGAGCGTGCCGCGCGTTTCGGGCGAGGCGCCATAGTCGCGGACATAATGGTCGAGCGTGCCCTGCCAGTCGCGCTGGAACTGGCCGCGCGACACGAAAATGACGCCGGGATTGAGGAAGCCCGCCATATAGCCGCGAAAATCACCCCGGTTCCAGGCGGCTTCCATGTCAGCGATCACCTGCCGGATCGCCGCCTTCTCCGTCTCGGCCGTAGGGGGGATCGGCGCGGCGCCCATGCAGAGCGCCGCGCCGATCAGGGGGAGGAGAATGCGCTTACTGCGCCGCACCGGACGCCCCGGCTGCGGCCTTGGCCTTTTCCGCCTGGATGAAGCGGTCAAGCTCGGCCTCCATCACCGGCAGCGGCACCGACCCCATGGTCAGCAGCGTGTCGTGGAACGGGCGCTGGTCGAACTTGTCGCCCAGTTCCGCCTCGGCCTTGGCGCGCATCTTGCGGATCGACAATTCGCCCAGCTTGTAAGCCAGCGCCTGCGCCGGCCAGGCGATGTATCGATCGACCTCATTGGTGATGTCGAGCTTCGCGAGCGCGGTGTGGCTGGCCATATAGTCGATCGCCTGTTGCCGCGTCCAACCCATGGAGTGCATGCCGGTGTCGATCACCAGCCGCACCGCGCGCCACATCTCGAACGTCTCGCGGCCGAATTCCTCATAGGGCGTTTCATACATGCCGAGCTTCGTGCCCAGCCATTCGGTATAGAGGCCCCAGCCCTCGCCATAGCCCGAGAAATAGGTCTGGCCGCGGAAGGCCGGGCGATTGGGGGCCTCCAGCGCATAAGCAGCCTGGAAGCTGTGGCCCGGATTGCATTCATGCAGCGTCAGCGCGGTCAGATTGTAGAGCGGGCGCGAAGGCAGGTCATAGGTGTTCATCAGGCAGGATTCGAGCCCGCCCCGACCCGAGGTATAGATGGGCGCGATCTCATCCGGCACCGGCAGGATGGTGAAGCGATAGCGCGGCAGGTTGTTGAACGTGTCCTTCAGCTTGCCGTCCATCTTCTTGGTGACGTAGGCGGAATAGGAGAGCAGCTCGCGCGGGGTCTTGGCATAGAATTGCGGATCGGTGCGCATGAATTCCAGGAACTCGGCGAAGCTCCCCTGGAACTTGGCATCCGCCATCGTCTTCTTCATGTCCGCGTCGATGCGCGCGACTTCCTTGAGGCCGATCTCGTGGATCTGCTGCGGCGTCAGGTCCAGCGTCGTATATTCGCGGATCTGGTCCTGGTAGAAGGCCTTGCCGTCGGGCAGCGAATAGGCGTCGATCGTCTTGCGCGCCTTGGGCATATATTCGCCGCGCATGAAGGTCAGCAGCTTCTGGTAGCTGGGGGCGATGGCGTCACGGATCAGTGCCTGGGCCTGCGCCTGCATCGCCTGGCGCTGGTCGGCCGGGATGGTGTCCGGCATCGCGGCGAACGCCTTGTAGAAGGGATTGTCGGTGCCGGCGGCCAGGAACGGCTCGATCGTCTTGTCGCGCCCCTCGATCGACACGCGCGGCACAGTATAGCCGCGCTTCAGGCCCGCCTGCATGTTGGCGATCTGCTCGTCGAAATAGCGCGGGATGTCCTTCATCCGGCCGAGATAGCGGCGATAATTGTCGGCGCTGGAAAAGGGCGTGCGCGGGTTGAGGCCGGTCCAGAAGAAGGTATCGCTGTTGAACGGCGCCTCATAGGTCTTGTATTTGATCTTGGTCGCATTCTCCCAGACCGAGGTCTTGAACACCGCCTTGTTGATATATTCCTCATGCGACAGTTGCGCGTCGGGAATCTGGTCGAGCTGTTTGAGAATGTCGCTCCAATAGGCATAGCGGCGCTGCTGGGTGGCGGCCGTCACGCTGGGCAGATGATCGTCGGCGCCGCCTTCGGTCCGGCCGCTGCCGGGCAGGCGTGCAAATTCCTTCTGGCGCCAGGTCCATTCGGCGTCATAGAGCGCCTTGAGCTTCAGGTCGGCGGCGGTCGGTTGTGCGGCCGGTGCGTTGGTGGCCAGCGCGGTCTGGGCGAGCGCGACCGGGGCCGTGCCGGCGAGCCAGGCGATGGCGAGCAAGGATGCGGCATGGGGCATTTTCATGAATGTCTCTCTTCCCTGTTCGGCGAAGCGATCCGGCGCCCCGCTCCTATCAATAATGTATACGATATACCTTGAATGAGGAGGGTCAAGTGCGCGTTTCGCCCGCGGGCGTGAAAATGCGCGCGCCGAACATCGGGCCGGCGCGCGTCATGCCGGGGGCCGGCTGGACGCGGATGACCACCGTGCTCTTGCCGCGCGTCAGTGCCTCGGGAATGGCGTAGGTGACGTCGAAAAATTCGCCGGGCCGGTCGGCATCCAGTTTCTGCGTCGCGATCTTCTGGCCGTCGACCAATATGTCGAACAGCCGGTTGCGCTCTTCGCCCCAATAGGTGGCCTGCAGGATCAGCGGGCCGGGCTTCACCTTCATGCGGAACTGGAAATGGCCGTCGGTGCGCGCGTCGCGCCCATGCCGTCCGCGATAGGTGGTGGTGTAGGAGAGTTTGGCTTCCAGCCCATGGTCGCGCTCGGGCTGCATCTCGCCCAGATGCATGACGTCGACCGAGCGCCGCTCCAGATCACGGAGGCGCGCCTGCTCGACGGCAAAGGCCTGCTGCTCGACGCCCCATTCCTGCTGGGTGAAGCGCTTGAAATAGACGGCGGTGCGGCGGTCGCGCTGCTGGAAGAAGGGGACGAAGCTGAGGTCGGCGGGCTTGCCGATGCCGGCCGTGCGATATGCGGGGACGGCGCCGGGGGTGGCGGCAAAGCCCTGCGTCACATCGGCGGCGACAAGCGCCGGGGCGGGACGGTCGAAGGGTTGGTCGGCCGCGCCCAGATCGGCCGCCAGCACGACCGGGCCGTGCAGCAGCGCGATGGTGCGGGCATCATCCGGTGTTGCTTCGACCCGCAATGCCATCGGCAGGTCCAGCGTCACCTGATCGCCGGCCTTCCACTTGCGATCGATCAGGGCATAGCCATCGGCGATGCGCGGGGCGGGCAGGGGCATGCCGTTGACGGCGATACGCGCGCCCTGGCACCAGCCGGGGATGCGCAGCGCCAGGGTGAAGCGGCCGGCCCGGGCCAGTTTCGGGATCGACAGGGCGATGTGGCCGTCGAACGGATAGCCGGTCTCGATCCGCAGCTTTGCCCCCCGTGCCGCCCAGTCGGCTTCGCTGGGGATATAGAGGTTGGCGATCAGCATGTCGGCCGGCCGGTCGGCATCTTCCCACCAGATGGATTCGCCATGCTTGGCATGGCTTTCCATACCGCTGCCCACGCAGCACCAGAAATCGTCGAACGGTTCGGACCAGACGCGATGCGACCCCGACATCAGCGGCACCATATAGGCGAACATGCCGGTGGCCGGATTCTGGTGCGCCAGGATATGGTTGATATGGGTGCGCTCATAATAGTCGAACAGGCGCGCCTCAGGCTTCCAGGCATAGAGATGCCGGGTCAGTTTCAGCATGTTGTAGCTGTTGCAGCTTTCGCAGGTCTGTTCAGTGATATGTTTGGAAATGGTGCCGGGATCGGGGAAATATTCCCGGTCGGCATTGCCGCCGATGACATAGCTATATTGCCCGACCACGGTCTCCCAGAAGAAGTTGGCGGCGATCGCGTCGGCTGCATTGCCGGTGATCTCGTGCAGGCGCGCTAGGCCGATCAGCTTGGGGATCTGCGTATTGGCGTGGATCCAGGGCAGGCTGTTCTGCCGCTGGGACAGCGGATCGAGCACCTTGCGATGGCGCAACCGCGTGGCCAGCGCCAGCCAGCGCGGATCGCCGGTGCGGGCGTGCAGTTCGGCGAAGCTCTCGTTGATGCCGCCATGCTCGCAGTCCAGCACCTGCTGCACCTGTGCATCGTCCAGTTTCGCGAACACGCCGTCGATATAGGCGGCCAGCGCCAGCGCAACGCCGCGCGCCTGGCTGTTGCCCAGATGGGTCTCGGCGTCGAACAGGCCGGCGAACAGCTTGTGCCAATTATAGAAGGGCACCCAGCAGCCGTTGAGATCGAACCCGGCCGATCGGATGTCGCCGCGCATGATCTCCGGAAAGATCAGCCTGCCATCCTCGATCACATCGTCGCGGCGGCGGGTGAAGCCCGCGACATAGCCATCGCCGGCCGCCGCCTGACAGGCGGCCAGTTCGTCGATGATATAGGCGGCGCGGCGGGCGCATTCGGCGTCGCCGGTCTGGGCGTGCATCAGCGCCAGCGCGGTCAGATAATGGCCCAACGTATGGCCGGCGATGGTATCATTTTCCCAGCCGCCATAGATTGCCCCCTTGGGAGTCAGGCCGGCATGTTTGCGGAAATTGTGCAGCAACCGATCCGGCTCCAGCCGCAGCAGATAGCGGCGATTGCCCTCGACCGCGTCGGCAAAGGGGGAGGGGAGAAGCCGGGTCGCATTTAGCGGCAAGGCGCGCGCCGATTGGGGCAGCGCACTGCCGGTCGCGGCATGGGCGACGCTGCTCCATCCCTGCCAGGCGGGGGCCGTCGCGGCGGCTGTCGCGGCCAGCAACATAGCCCTGCGGCTGAGGGGCGTGTGACGGTGGGACATGGCGGCTCCGGCTTGTCTGTAATCGTTATACCGTATACGATATTGCGATTATGGTTCGGGATCAAGACGGAGGATGCATGTCTATCTTCAATGCCGCGGCATGGGCAATAAAGGCATGAGCGCTGACGAGAGCGTCACGCTGACGCTGCAGCAGGTCGCGGATCTGGCCCATGCCGTGCTGCGGCGCCATGGTCTGGCGGAGGCGCATGTCGGCCCGGTTGCCGCGACGATCATCGCCGGCGAGCGCGACGAATGCGCGTCGCACGGCGTCTATCGCCTACTCAACTGCGTCCATACGCTCAACAGCGGCAAGGTTGTGCCGGATGCCGTGCCGGTGGTGCATCATGTCTCGCCCGCGCTGCTGCGCGTGGACGCGGCCGGCGGCTTTGCCCAACTGGCTTTCGCTACGGGATTGCCTTTGCTGGTGGAAAAGGCGCGGACGATGGGCATCGCCGCCATGGGCATCAATCGCTGCGTGCATTTCGCCGCGCTCTGGCCGGAGATCGAGGCGCTGACCGATCAGGGGCTGGTCGCCTTCGCCTGTACCCCCAGCCATGCCTGGGTCGCGCCGGCTGGCGGCACCTCGCCGCTGTTTGGCACCAACCCGATCGCCTTTGGCTGGCCGCGTCCCGGCGGCGATCCCTTCGTGTTCGATTTCGCCACCAGCGCGGTCGCGCGCGGCGAGATCGAACTGCATCGCCGCGCCGGCAAGCCGATCCCGGAAGGCTGGACGATCGATGCCCAGGGCCATCCGACCACCGATGCGGAAGCGGGGCTCGCCGGCGCATTGCTGACCTTCGGCGGGCACAAGGGATCGGCCCTGTCGGCGATGGTCGAACTGATCGCCGGGCCGCTGATCGGCGACATGACCAGCGCGGAATCGCTGGCGCATGACGATGGCGCGAAGGCATCGCCCTATGGTGGTGAACTCATCATCGCCATCGATCCCGCCGGTTTCCTGGGCGCAGCGGCCGCCGAGCATATGCAGCGGGCCGAGGCACTGTTCGACGGCATTACCGGTCAGGGCGCACGCCTGCCATCGCAGCGGCGCTTCGTGGCGCGTCTGCGCACCCCCGATCAGGGCTGCCGCATTCCCCGTGCGCTTTATGAGGAACTGGCGGCGCTCCGCTGAGCGCCGCCAGCCAATTCAGGCAAAAGGCTGGTCGATCGCGACCGAGGGCGGGGTGAACCAGGCCGCCCCGGTCTCGGTCACGTAAAAATGATCCTCCAATCGCACCCCGAAGCGATCGGGCACGACGATCATCGGCTCGTTGGAGAAGCACATGCCCGGCTCCAGCGGGGTCATGTCGCCGCGCACCAGATAGGGCGCCTCATGGATCGACAGGCCGATGCCATGACCGGTGCGATGGGGCAGGCCCGGCAGGCGATAGTCGGGGCCAAGGCCCGCCGCCTCCAGCACGCGCCGCGCCGCCGCGTCGATCGCGCCGCAGGGGACGCCCGGTTTGACCGCGTCGAACGCGGCCTGCTGCGCTTCCTTTTCCAAGGCCCAGATGCGCCGCTGCTCGGCATCGGCCTCGCCATAGACATAGGATCGGGTGATGTCGCTATGATAGCCGCCGATGGTGCAGCCGGTATCGATCAACACCATGTCGCCTTCGGCCAGCACGCTCTCGCCCGGCAGGCCATGGGGATAGGCGGTCGATCGGCCGAACTGGACGATGCAGAAGTTGCTGCCCGATGCGCCGAGCCCCCGGTGCGCGGCCTCGATGAAGCGACGCACTTCGGTTGCGGTGATGCCGGGGCGCAGGATGCGGGCGGCGCGGCGATGCACTTCCAGCGTCATCGACTTGGCCTGCTGCATCAGCGCCAGTTCGGCGGCCGACTTGCGGCTGCGACAACCGTCGATCACGGCCGAGGCGGCCACCAGCGTCACGTCCGGGGCGGCAGCGCGAATGCGCTCGACGAACAGGAAGGCCATGGCCGGATCGATCCCCAGCCGGGTGATGCCCAGCGTCCGGAGCGCATCGGCGACGAGCGCGGACGGGCTTTCGTCCTCTTCCCAAAGGCGCATGTCGCCGGCGTCGATCTTGAGGTCGGCTTCAAGTGATCCGCGCTCGAAGCGCGGGCAGATCAGGATCGGCTCGCCGCTGAGCGGCAGCAGCATCGCCACCAGTCGCTCGCTCGCGCCCCAGGGCACGCCAGCGAAATAGGCAAGGCTGGTCCCGGCGTCGATCAGCAGCGCGTCGAGCCCTTCCTGCGCCATCAGGGCGCGGGCCTTGGCAATGCGTGCCTGATATTCGGCGGCGGCGATGGCTGGCGCGCGATCGGACCAGGGGGCAAGCCCGGCCAGTTCGGTGGCGGCGTCGGAGCCGCCGATCTGCTGTGTCATACTCTATCCTTCAAAGCGGCGAAGCGAAAAGGGCGTGGCGTCGACCGGCGGCGGTGCGCCGGTGGCCAGCGCGGCGATGATTTCCCCGGTCAGTGGTCCCAATGTCAGCCCCAGATGCTGGTGGCCGAACGCATAGAGCAGGTTATCCGCGCGGTCACTCCGGCCGATCGCCGGCAGATAATCGGGCAGGGTCGGGCGGGCGCCGATCCAGGGCCTGGCATCGGCCTCGATCGGCAGGCCCAGCACCGCGGCGTGGGCGCGCAACCGTTGCCATTTGCGCGGGTCCGGGGGGGATGAGAGGCTGGAAAATTCGACGAAGCTGGCCGCGCGCAGCCCACTTTCGAACCGGGTGACGATCATCGATCGATCCTCGAACACCACCGGCGGCATGTCCATCGGCCAGCCTTCGGGCGGGCCTAGCGTGTGCAGATGATAGCCCCGTTCGGCGATGATCGGCACCTTGTGGCCCAGCGGGCGCAGCAGCGCGTCCGATGCGGCGCCGGTCGCGACGATGATATGGTCGGCGTCCAGCGTCTGGCCGTCGGCCAGCTGCACCTGCGCCTGTCCATCACGGGTGGGAAGTGCGCTAACCTCCGCCTGCTCGATCCGCCCGCCTGCCGCCAGCAGCGCCTCTCTCAGATCCTGCGCCAGCCGGGTCGGGTCGGCGATGCGGCCGCTGCCCTCACAGCGAATCGCGCCGATGATCGGATGGGGGAACAGGGCTTCGAGCAGGGCCATCTCGCGCGCCGTCGCATCGCGGAAACGCGCCGTGCCGCAATCGGCGGCCATCCAAGCGCGGCGCCCGGCCAATGCGCTGGTCTCGCTTTCCCAGACGATGAAATGCCCATCCTCGATCAGGCGGCTCGGCCCGGCGCATAGCGCGTCGATCCGCTGCCAGGCCGGCATCGCCTGACCCAGCAGCGCCTTTAACGCCGCGCGTCCTGCCGCAAAGCGCGACGGGCGCGCGGCATTCAACAGGCGCAGTGAAAAGGGCAGCCAGCGACCGATGTCGCGCCAGGGCAGGCCGAGCGCGCCGCCGCGCCAGAACAGCCGTCGGGGGAAGCTCTTCAATGTTGCCATCGACGCGAGCGGGTCGATCTGCTCCACCGCGACATGGCCCGCATTGCCCCAGGATGCGCCGCGCAGCGGGCTTTCCCGTTCGATCAGCAGCGTTGAAATTCCCTTTTCCTGCAATCGGATAGCGCAGGATGTGCCGACGATGCCGCCGCCGATGATGATTGCGTGTTGGGTCAATTGACTTCTTTTCACTTGGCGTTGACGATTAGATACCGTATACGATCCTCAGTTTCAACGGAGGCTTATGTGAATTCCTCAAAATTGACGTGGCGTGGTGTCTACCCTGCCGCCACCACCCAGTTCACCCCCGATCTGGACGTTGATATCCCCGCAACCCAGGCTGTCCTGGATGCGCTGGTGAAGGATGGCGTCGACGGCCTCATCATCGCCGGCACCTGCGGGGAGAACAACTCGCTGGAAGCCGAAGAAAAGCGCGCTGTCGTCAAGGCGGCGGTCGAGGTCGTGGATGGCCGCGTGCCGATCCTGGTCGGCGTGTCCGAATTCACCACTCGCCGCGCGGTAACCTTCGCGCAGGACGCCGAAAAGCTGGGCGTCGATGGGCTGATGGTGCTGCCTGCCATGGTCTATGTGCCGACCGTGGGCGAACTTTGCACCCATTTCGAGACGGTGGCCAAGGCGACGTCGCTGCCGATCATGCTCTATAACAACCCGCCGGCCTATCGGGTGAATATCGGCATCGACGCGCTCACCCGCCTCGCCGACACGCCCAACATCGTCGCGGTCAAGGAAAGCGCGCCCGATCCGCGTCGGTTCACCGACCTCATCAACGCCTTCGGCGACCGCTATATCCTGATGGCGGGCCTGGACGATGTCGCGTTCGAGGGCTTGTTGCTGGGCGCGCATGGCTGGATTTCCGGTCTCACCAGCGCCTTCCCGCGCGAATCCGTGGCGCTGGTCGCGGCGATCAACCGGGGCGATCTGGAAGAAGCCCTGCGCATCTATCGCTGGTTCATGCCGTTGCTGCACCTCGATGCCGATCATGATCTGGTCCAGTCGATCAAGCTCGCCGAAAGCATCATGGGACGCGGCACCGAGCATGTCCGCCTGCCGCGCATGCCGCTGGAAGGCCAGCGCCGCGCTGACGTCATCCGCTGGGTCGAGCAGTGCGCCGCCACCCAGCCCAGCCTGACGGCGGCCTGATGTCCGCGGTGCGCCACACCTTCTTCTGCATAGATGGCCATACGGCGGGCAATCCCGTCCGTCTGGTCGCGGGCGGCGCGCCGCTGCTCAAGGGAAAGTCCATTGCGGAACGCCGCCTGGACTTTCTCGACCGCTTCGACTGGATCCGCACCAGTCTCTGCTTCGAACCGCGCGGCCATGACATGATGTCGGGCGGCTTCCTCTACCCGCCGACGCGCGACGATACCGACATCGGTATTCTCTTCATCGAAACCAGCGGCTGTCTGCCGATGTGCGGTCATGGCACGATCGGCATGGTGACGTTCGGCCTGGAAAATGGCCTGATCCAGCCGGCGACGCCGGGCAGGCTGCGGGTGGAAGTGCCAGCCGGCGTCATCGACATCGATTACACAACCGACGGCAAGCGCGTGACATCGGTCAAGATCCGCAACGTCCCCGCCTATCTGGCGGCGGAGGGGATCGCAATCGACGTGCCGGGCTTCGGGCCGCTCAGCGTCGATGTCTCCTATGGTGGCAATTACTACGCGATCGTCGAACCGCAGGGCGCCTATACCGGCCTCGACGACCTTGGCGCATCGCGCATCGTGGAGTTGAGCCGCACGATCCGCGAACTGGTGCGCGAGAAGTACCAGCCCGTCCACCCGCTGGAACCCAGCATCAAGGGGGTCAGCCATGTCCTGTGGGCCGACAAGCCCAAGGGCGAGGGCGCCGATGGCCGCAACGCCGTCTTCTACGGCGAACGCGCCATCGACCGCAGCCCGTGCGGCACCGGCACATCGGCGCGACTGGCGCATCTGGCGGCGAAGGGGCAGCTCAAGGTCGGCGACCGCTTCGTCCATGAAAGCTATATTTGCAGCCGTTTCATCGGCCGGGTCGAGGCCGAGACGATGATCGGCGACCAGAAGGCGATCATCCCCTCGATCGAAGGATCGGCGATCGCCACCGGCTTCAACACCATCTGGGTCGATCGCGAAGACCCGTTCTGGGCCGGCTTCACGGTCGTATGAAACTGAAGGTGCAGAGCGGGCGGACGGGATCGTCCATCATATACGAAGTTGTATTCCGCCGTCCGCTCTGTGCTATGTTCGCCGCATGAGCCTAGTCATCCGAAACCTGTCCGACCAGCTGGTCGATCTTGTCCGTGAGCGCATATTGTCCGGCCGGGTGCCGCCCGACGGGCCGATCCGCCAGGACGCGCTGGCGGCCGAACTGGGGATCAGCAAGATTCCGCTGCGCGAGGCACTGGCTCGACTGGAGCAGGAAGGGCTGCTCAAGTCGCAGGCCAATCGCGGTTTCTTCGTGCGCAGCCTCAATCGGGTGGAGGCGGACGAGGTCTATGCGCTGCGTCTGAAGCTGGAGCCCGACGTAATGGCGTTGGCCGCCGAACGGGCGGACGAGGCGGAGCATCAGGCGGCGATCAACACGCTGGCCACCCTCTATCAGGTCACCGACGAAGGCGGTGACGGGGTCGGGGCGTTCAACCGCGCCTTCCACATGGCGCTGCTGCGTCCCAGCAGCCAGCCGCTGTCGGTCAATATTCTCGAACGGCTCCATATCCTGTCGGAACGCTATGTCCGCAAGCATCTGGAGCCGCTTGGCCGCGACGAACGCGCCAATGACGAACACCGTGAGATGCTCGACGCCTGGCTCGCGCGCGACGGCCAACTGATCCGCGAACTCACGGTCGCACATATCCGCAAAACCATGGACGATCTCATGGTTCAGCTCGACGCCGACGACTGAGCCATAACCGAGCAACCGGAACGTCCATAAGAACAGGGAAGGAAATTTCGGTTGAGCACTGGATTTTGGGGACCGATCAAGCCGATCGGCGCCAGTCATCACGCGCAGCATCAGCAATTGCGCAAGACATTGTCCTGGCCGCATCTGATCGCGCTGGGGGTCGGGGCGATTGTTGGCACCGGTATCTATACGCTGACCGGCGTGGGCGCCGACCGGGCGGGGCCGGCGGTGATCCTGGCCTTCGCCATTGCAGGGGCCGTGTGCGCCTGCGCGGCGCTGGCCTATGCCGAACTGGCCACGCTGATCCCGACCGCAGGCAGCGCCTATACCTACACCTATTCGGTGCTGGGGGAGACGCTGGCCTGGGTTGTGGGGTGGAGCCTGATCCTGGAATATTCGCTGGCGTGCAGCACGGTGGCGGTCGGCTGGTCGGGCTATCTGGTCGGCTGGATCCAGCAGGCGGGGATCAGTTTGCCGCCGATGCTGCTCGCCGGGCCACATGGCGGTGGCATCGTCAACCTGCCCGCCGTGCTTGTGGCACTGGCGATCGCCGGCATGCTGATCGCGGGCACGCGGGAAAGCGCGACGCTCAACATCGTCCTGGTGGTCATCAAGCTGACCGCGCTGGCCGCCTTCGTCGCGCTGGCGCTGCCCGCCTTCCAGTCCGACCATCTCCAGCCCTTCATGCCTTATGGCTTCGTCAGCCATGTGGAAGGTGGCATGACGCGCGGCGTGATGGCGGCGGCGGCGATCGTCTTCTTCGCCTTCTACGGTTTCGATGCGGTGGCGACCTCGGCAGAGGAAGCGCGCAATCCTGGCCGTGACCTCACCATCGGCATCGTCGGATCGATGGCGGTCTGCACCCTCATCTATATGGCGGTCGCGGCGATCGGCGCGCTCGACTATCGGGCGCTGGCCGGTTCGTCCGAACCACTGGCGCTGGTGCTGCGCACGCTGGAGCATCCGGTTGCCGCTTGGCTGGTGGCAGGCGCCGCGCTGGTCGCGCTGCCCTCCGTCATCCTGGTCATGATGTATGGCCAGAGCCGCATCTTCTTCGTCATGGCGCGCGACGGGCTGCTGCCGCGATCGCTCAGCAAGGTGTCGGAAAAGACCGGCTCGCCTGCCCGCATCACCGCGATCACCGGCGTCTTCGTCGCGGCCGTCGCCGGCTTCTTCCGCCTCGACGAGATTGCCGAACTGGCCAATGCCGGCACGCTGATCGCCTTCATCGCGGTCGCCGGCTGCATGATGGCGCTGCGCCGCAAGGCGCCGGAGATGAAGCGCGTGTTTCGCTGCCCGCAGCCCTATCTGGTCGGCACGCTGGCGATTATCGGCTGCATCTATCTGCTGATCAGCCTGCCGGAAAAGACGCTGCTGCGTTTCGGCCTGTGGAACCTGGCTGGCCTGGCCCTCTATTTCGCCTATAGCCGGGGCCGCAGCCTGCTACGCACGACCGGTTATGCGGCTAGCGAGGAAGGCTTGCCGGAATAGTGCAGCCTTGACCCGAGCCGGTCAGCCGCGTCGCCGCGACTGGCCGGCTTGTTCAATAGCCCACGGCATAGCCCATGCGGCGGGGGTCGGCACCCGCCATGCGGGCGCCCGACGCATCGGCCAATATACCCTGCATGCTGCCGATCGCATAGGGACCGACCAGCTCGACCTTGTGCCCCATCGCGGTCAGCCGCTGGATCGTGGCGTCCGAGAAGCGCCGTTCCGCCTGCACGGTGATCGCCGCGCCGGGCCTGTAGAAATTGGGATCGGCGTCGAGCGCGAAGCGCGGCGCCTCGATTGCGGCCTGGATCGGCAGGCCGCGATCGACGACATTGACCAGGAACTGGAACTGGGTCTGGCCGATCGTCTCGCCGCCAGGCGATCCGAAGACCAGTTTCAGCCGGCCCTTGTCGAGGACGATGGTCGGGCCATTGCCGAGCAGGGCGATCTTGCCCGGTGCGACCTTGTTGGGATGGCCGGCATAGGGGGCGGACGACCCCAGGCGCAGGCCGTTGTTGAACAATATGCCGGTATTGCCCATCACCAGGAAGGTGCCGAAGCCGCCGCCGACGGTGGTCGTGACCGCGATGGCATTGCCGTCGGCATCGACCGCCGACAGGCTGGTGGTGTCGCCGCCGCGTGTGTGATCGTCACCCTGATGCGCGAAATCCTGCCTTGCCCGCTCCAGCGCGACCTTGTCGAAGGCGGCGGCATTGCCGCCCTGCGGATAGAGGCCCGCGCGGGCCGCATCGATCAGCTTGCGTCGCTCGGCGGCGAAGCGCTTGGACAGCAGCCCCTCGACCGGCGTCTGCGCGAATTTGGGATCTGCGGCATATTTATAGACATCGGCCTTCGCGACCTTGATCGCCTCGATCAGATAATGGGTGAAGAGGGGATCGTCGGCGGGCAGCGCGGCGAGGTCGAACCCCTCGACCAGATTGAGCTGTTCGCACAATTCGAGTCCCGTGCGCGAGGTCAGCGGGCTGCAATAGACATCCAGCCCGCGATAATTGGTCGTCACCGGATCGTCCCAGCGCGGCTGATAGGCCTTGAGGTCATCGAGCCGCAGCCAGCCGCCGGTCTGTGTCGAGAAGCGGGCAAATTCCTGCGCGATCGGGCCGGTATAGAAATAGTCATGCGCCGCCTGCAAGGCACGATCCCGATCGGCGCCGCCCTTGAGCGCCTGGCTCTCCGCATCGGCAAGGGCCTGAAAGCTGCGGGCCAGATCGGGATTGCGGAAGATGGAGCGCGGGGCGGGCGGCTGGCCACCGGGCAGGAAGATCGCCGCGCTGGTCGGATAGAGCGCCAGCGTCTTCTGCGCCCGCGTGATGAACATGGCGATGGAGGCGTCGAGCGGATGGCCGTCGCGGGCATAGCCGATCGCCGGTTCAAGCAGGGTCGAAAGCGGCAATTTGCCGAACCGGCGGGCCAGCGCGATCCAGCCGCCAAAGGCGCCGGGAACGGTCAATGCCTTGGGGCCATGGTCCAGCGCCTTGGGATCGCCATCGGGATCGAGCAGGCGCGGCGCGCCGCCGGTGAAGGCCAGTGACTGGACCTTGCCGGTCTTGCGATCGAGGCTGGTGGCAAAGCCGTTGCCGCCCGCGCTGGATGCCCAGGGTTCGACCACGTTCATGACCGCCATCGCCGCGACCACGGCATCGGCGGCGGTGCCGCCCTGCATCAGCATGCGGGTGCCGGCCATGGCCGCCAGCGGATGGCCGGCGGTCACGCCGCCATGTGGCATGGGCACTTCGACCCGGTGCGCGGCGACGCTGGCGCTGCCGGTGCGAGGCGCATCGGGCGCGCGTGCGCCCGATTGGGCCAAAGCGCGGCCGGGCAGGGTGGTGAGCGCCATGCCGGCAAGGCCGGCGGCCAGCATTTCGCGGCGATCCAGGAAGGATGGGGGCGTATCGGACATGGCGGAGCGACCTTGCAGGGGAAAGGAAAAGGAGAAAATGGGCACGGCAGCATCGCGCCGTGCCCATGTCTTGCAAGCCTTTAGAAGACCTTCTTCAGGCTGGTGTACCAGTAGCGCGCCTGCGGCTGGTAGAGGTTCGACAGATAGCCGCCCGATGCCAGTGGCGGATCCTTGTCGAAGATGTTGCGCGCGCCGATCTGAACGGTGGTGCCGTTCAACGGTCCATCATTCTTGAATGTATATTGGCCATAGAGATTGACCGTCGTCTGGCCCTTCACCGTCCAGGGATTGGCGGACGCATCGCGCACGCCATTTTCATAGACGCTGTCGATATATTGGGTGAAGGCACCGATCTTCCACGGGCCGAGCGACCAGTCGAAGGTTGCCGAAAGCCGCCAGCGCGGCTGGCCATCGCGGCCGATCACGTCGCCGCCGCCCTGGATTGGCACGCCGGCATTGATCTCGCCAGCGGCCTGTCCCGCGATCACCTGCTGCACGCCCGCCGGGGCGTCGACATAATAGCTGATCAGGCGCGAGGCATTCACGTTGAGCGAGAAGGTACCGACCGAGGTCGTGGGCAGGAAATAGTCCAGATTGAAGTCGATACCCTGAACGGTGACCGGCAGCAGATTTTGGAAATTGGCGACGACGTAGAGCAGTTCGCCCACCGGCGCGAGCCCGGTGCCGGCGACGCGGGCGATATCGTCCGCCGTGGGATCGCGGCGGATGACGTTGGGGTTGCTGCTGCCCTGGGTGCGCAGCAGATAGTCGAGGTTGAGCGCATTCTGATAGTCGAGCAGGCCCACGACATTCTTCTGCTGGATCTTCCAGCGGTCGACGGTGAAGGTGACCTTGCCCAGGCCATCGCCCAGTTTCGGCGACAGCACGGCGCCGAAGCTCCAACTGGTCGATTCCTCGGGCTTCAGGTTCGGGTTGCCGCCGCTGCGACGCAGCACCGACACGTTGCAGACCGCGCTGGAGAAGTTCGTCGCGCGCCCGGATCGGACATCGGCGTCGCACAGCACATAGTCGAAGCCGCCATTGACGCGATCGAGCGTGGAGGTGTTGATGACCTCCAGGTTCGGCGCACGGAAGCCCTGCGACCAGGAGCCGCGCAGCATCATGCCCTCCAGCAATTCCCACGATCCCGCGACCTTGGGCTTCGCCACCGAACCGACGTCGCTATAATCCTCGTAACGGCCGGCGACCTGGAAGTTCAGGCGACGGAACATGGGGATTTCCATTTCCGGGCTGAAGATCGGGATGGCGAGTTCGGCATAGGCGGACTTCACATTGCGCTTGCCGCGCACGTCCGGGCTGGGGCTGGCACCGCCAAGGTCGGAGCCATAGAAAACGCCGGTGACGGCGTCGGTATAGGTGGTATCGACCCCGGCAATGCCGCCCTGATAGGTGGAGCGATTGTCATGATAGGTCTCGCGCCGCCATTCGATGCCGGCCGCGACACCGATGCTGTTGTCGGCCCACAGGCCCAGCAGATTGGCGTTCGACACCTTGAAGTCCCACAGGGCCAGCGAGGTGCGGGTCTTGCGGGTCGCCTCGATCATGAAGCTGTCGATCGTGGACTGGCTGTTGGGTGTGCAGTCGCCGATCGAGGGCGTGTCGACGCAGCCGCCGTTGAACGGGTTGTAGGCGTCGGGCGTGGTCTTGTTGATCGCCTGTTGCAGCAGCGTGTTGGAGAAATTCTCCTGCGTGTCCTTGGCCGTGGCCCAGGTGTAGAGGCCGGCCGATTCCCAGTCGAAATCGCCGATACTGCCGCGCAGGCCGCCCAGGAAACGATATTGGTAATTGGTCACGTCGACCTTGCGCGATCCCACATCGACATAGCTGAGCGACGTGATCTGCACCGGCAGGCCCTCGGCCGGCACCACCGAAAGGTCGAGGCCGGGCAGGCGGTTGGGCGATCCGACCGGGCCGAGCGGGTTCCAATAGGCATTGGCCGCCACCGTGATCGGGATGTTGGCGAGCGAGCCGGGTGCGCCGATCGTCGAACTGGTCTTGCCGCGATAGAAGCCGACCTCGCCGAAGAAGGAGAGGGCGTCCGACAGTTCATAGTTGATGTAGGAGAAGATGTTGATTCGCTTGACCGAAGGCTGGGCGGTCAGGTCGTCGAAGGTCGCCGGCGAATTGAAGCGCAGGTTGGAATCCGCGCCCGACATTTCCGTCGCGCCATTGCCGTCATCATAGCAGGTGTCAGGTGTGCCCGACGCGATGCGGCAACCGGCATTGGCGCTGGGCTGGATGTGGAACTGGCCGGAACTGTTGGTGAAGGCAGTGCCGTTGCTGGTGAGCGTCTGGTTGAGGAAATTGGCGCCGCCGCCGGGACGGACGACGCGGAAGGTGCCCCAGGGCGTGCTGGTGCTGGTGCCGTTCCAGGCCGCGACATTGGCGAAGGGGGTGCCGGCGACATAGCCGCGCCGGTCGACGCTGGCGGTATAATCCTGGTCGCTGAGATAGAGTTTCGATTTCTGGGCATAGCCGCCGAAGATCGAGATATTGCCGCGGCCTTCGTTGAAGTCGAAGCCGACCAGGCCATTGGCGGCAAATTCGCGCAGATTGGTGCCTTCCGCGCCGCCATATTGGACGTCGAACTTGGCGCCCTTGTAGTCGGACTGGAGCACATTGTTGACGACGCCGGCGACCGCATCCGAACCATAAAGGGCGGCTGCGCCGTCGCGCAGCACTTCGACGCGCTCGATATTGCCGACGGGAATGGTGTTGGCATTGTAGCCGAAGGTCGGGACGCCGGAATCGACGACGCCGGTGATCGCCTGCGATGTCGGGTGCAGCACGGTGCGACGGCCGTTGATCAGCAGCAGCGTATTGCCCTGGCCCAGACCACGCAGCGAAACGGTCGATACGTCGCCGCGCGCGGCGTTGGCGTTGCCGCCGCCCAGCACCTGTTCGTTGAAGGTGACGCCGCCCAGTTGCGGGATGGAGCGATAGAGGTCGGCACCCGAAACGGCGGCCACTGCCTCGATCTGCTCTTCGCCGACCAGGCTGACCGGCAGCGCGCCGGCGGTATTGGCGCCCTTGATCTGGGAACCGATGACGACGATTTCCGCAGCGGGCGGTTCATCGGCCTGCGGGGCGGCTTCTGTGCTGGACTGGGCCTGGGCCATGCCGGCCGTCAACGCCCAGAGACTGGCACTGGTTAGGGCGGTGGTTAAGGCGAAAAGCGTCTTTCCTCTTTCTCTCGTCATTATTGTTCCCCTGTGATGAAGCCTGAAGCTTCGCGCCGTTAGGCAAAGGTGCCTTTCCGGTTCAGAGATTGGGGAGGTCGGCAAATGTCGGCGCCGCACGACGCGTGCAGCGACCTATGTTTATTGATGACCGTTCAGATAGTGCATTTGCAGGCCCTCCCGAAAAACTGGAGTTCCGGCATCATCCCTTGCGTGGGAAATCGTTGCTGCTGTCGCCCTCACGACGGCAAGGCTTTTTCCGGGCACAACACCCACCATTGTGCGCGTTCATTGCGCTAGAACTGATGGGCGTGAAATTTCCACCATATGTTTCGAAATATTTTTGAAATAAAATCGGATTTACCGGCATATAGCGGAAAAATCGGGTTGGCTCGTTGTTGCGCGTATCGGCCGGCAAACGCCTTCCCTCGGGTGATGCCGGACAGGCCGAAAACAGGGGATTCCATCGATGAGCGATAACGCAAAGCAGGGGGTGACCCGGCGGGAGTTCGCGGCGTCGGCCATGGCCGGTGCGGCCTTGGTCGCGAGTGCCGGGCCGGCCTCCGCCCAGGCGGGCAATGCGCCGGCAAAGCTCGGCAAGGCGGCGATTGAGCCAACCAGATTGGTTAGCGCCGGCGAAACGCTGCGGCCGGAAATCGTCGGTCAGTTCGGCATCGTCGCGGCAGGGCGTCATTATGCCGTGGCGGCGGGGACGCGCATCCTGCTGGCCGGCGGCAATGCGACCGACGCGGGCGTGGCGGCGGTCTTTGCCGCGGCCGTGACCGAGATTTCGCATTTCGGCTTTGGCGGTGAAGCGCCGACCATCATCTATGACGGCAAGACGAAGAAGGTGTCGCTGATCAGCGGCCAGGGCGTCGCGCCGGGGCTGGCCACGCCCGACAAGTTCGCCGATGCCGGCGTCATTCCGGGCAATGGCCCCAATGGCGGCACCGTGCCGGCGATGGTCGATGCGATGGCGCTCGCGCTCCAGCTCAACGGCACGATGGGCCTGCATGACGTGATGCAGCCCGCGATCGAGCTGGCCGACGGCTTCGTCATGTATAATTTCCTGGCCGAAGTGTTCGTCAGCCAGCAGAAGGCGACGTCCAAATATAAGGACGCCTACGACGCCTATTATCCCGGTGGCCAATTGCCCAGGACCGGGGAAATTTTCCGCCAGCCCAACCTCGCCCGCACGATGCGGATCATTGCCGACGCCGATGCCGCCGCGTTCAAGAAGAGCGGCGATCGCAAGGCCGCGATCCAGGCCGGGCGCGATGCCTTCTACAAGGGCGACATCGCCCGCCGGATCGGCGCCGCGATGGAGCGGGACGGCGGCCTGATGCGCTATGAGGATCTCGCCAAATACAAGGGCAAGGTCGAGGCGCCGGCGATGACCAGCGTCTTTGGCTATCAGGTCTGCAAGGCGGGGTTCTGGAGCCAGGGGCCGGCCATGCTGATGGCGCTCAACATTGCCGAGGCGGCCGGGATCGCGACGATGGAGCCAGGCTCGGCGCCCTATCTCCACACCGTTGCCGAGGCTATCAAGCTCGCCTTCGACGATCGCAACATGTATTTTGGCGACCCCGATTTCGCGACGGTGCCGATGAAGGGGCTGTTGTCGAAGGACTATGCGGCGCAGCGGGCAAAGCAGATCGGTCCGCGCGCCTCGCTGGAGCATCGCTTCGGCAATCCCTGGGCGTTCGAGGGCAGGGCGCGAACCACGCCCCAATTCACGCCGCATATGCTGAAAGCCCCGCCCAAGCCGACCGCCGACACGACCGCGATCGAAGTGGTGGACAAGGACGGCAACCTCTTTTCCTGCACGCCCAGTTCCGGCTGGATGCTGGGTGGCGCCTATATTGCGGGCGATACCGGCGTGCCGATGAGCAACCGCCTGACCGTGTTCGATCTTGATCCGGAAAGCCCCAATGTCCTGGTGCCGGGCAAGCGGCCGCGCACCACTCTGTCGCCATCGATGGTGCTCAAGGACGGTCAGCCCTATCTGGCGATCGGGACGCCGGGCGGCGACAATCAGGATCAGCAGATCATGAATGTGCTGCTGCGGGTGCTGGCCTTTAACCAGCCGCTCCAGGCCGCGATCGAGGCGCCGCGGATCAATTCCAATCATTTCCATGGCTCCTTCGGCATCAAGAAGGATGAGCCGGGCGTGCTGGAAATCGAGGATCGCGTGCCAGAGGCGGTGCGCGACGATCTGACCGCGCGCGGTCACAAGCTGGACGTGTTGGGGCCGTTCGCGGTCTCGACCGGCATCGTCGCGACTGGCGTGGTGCCGGGCAGCGGCACGCTGCGCGGTGGCGCGGATGTGCGCCGCGAACGCTATATATTTGGTTGGTAAGGGGATCGATCCGATGAAATCTGCCTTCAAGCTTCTGTCGCTGGCCCTGTTGTCGGCGGGCGCCGTCCAGGCCTATGCCCAGCCCGCCAATCTGCCCCCGCCCGGTGGCGAGACCCCGATCGCCTTCGATGTGCATGAAGGCACGTCGATGTCCGTTTCGGCATCACCCGATGGCAAATGGCTCGCCATCGACCTGCAGGGCAGTCTGTGGATCATGCCGGCCAAGGGCGGCAAGGCGAAGCGCATCACCGATTATTTCTGGGATGCGCGCCAGCCGGTCTGGGCGCCGGATGGATCGCATCTGGCCTATTTCGCCTATCGCGATGGCGGCTATGACCTGTGGACGATCAGGCCCGACGGCACCGACGCGCAGAAGCTGACCAATGGCGCCTATGATGATCGGGAGCCCATCTTCTCGCCAGACGGCAAGAACATTGCCTTTTCATCCGATCGTTCGGGGACAAGCTATGACATCTGGACGATCGATCTGGCCAGCGGTCAACTGAAACAGGTTACCAAGGGCCCGCTTGAAGATCGCATGCCGACCTGGTCGCCCGATGGCACGAAGATCGCCTATTCCAGTCAGGAAAATGCGATGAAGGGGGCCCTGTTCGTCACCAGCCTGGCGGATGGCAAGGAAAGCCCGCTCAAGGCGATCGACGGCATGCGGCTCGATGCGCCATCCTACGGGCCGACTGGTCAACTGGCCTATATCGCGTCCGATCCCAAGGGCTCCTACCTCCAGATCGATGGCCAGACGGTCAGTGGTTCCGAAGTGGTCGCGCCATTTCGCGTGTCCTGGAGCAAGAATGGCTATCATTATGTCTCTGATGGCAAGATCCATCACCGGACCGGCGGCAAGCTGGCCATGGTGGATTTCGCGGCCACGCTGGAAGCGACCAAGCCCCGCTATACGCGCGCCAAGCGCGATTGGGATTCCACCGCGCCGCGCAAGGCATTGGGGATCATGCATCCCAGGATTTCGCCGGATGGCAGCAAAATTGCCTTCGTCGCGCTCGGCGATCTCTATCTTGTCTCGACCAAGGGGGGCGTGCCTGAAAATCTGACCAAGGACGCCGCGCTGGATGCTGACCCGGCCTGGTCGCCGGACGGCAAGAGCATTGCCTATTCCTCCGATCGCAACGGTGGGCTGCCCGAACTGTTCATCCGTGACCTTGCCGCCGGCAAGGATCGCCAGATCGTCAATATGGATACTCAGCCGCTCGGCGCGGCCTGGTCGCCCGACGGTACGAAGATCGCGTTCCTGGACATTGACGGCCAATGGGGTGTTGCGGGCGTGTGCATGGTGGATGTCGCCACCGGCCAGGTTACGCGTCTCCAGACCTCGCTGGGCCAGCCGGGCAGCCCAAGTTGGTCGGCCGACGGCAAATATGTCGTCATCAGCCTTTCGCACAAATTTTCCGGCAGCTTCCGCGAGGGGACCAACCAGGTCTACATGATCCCCACGGACGGCAAGAGCGAGCCGTTCTGGCAGATCCCCGAAGACAATATGTCGCTCGACACGCGCAGCGGCAGCGGGCCGGTCTGGTCACCCGATGGCACGAAGATGGCAGGCATCTACGAAGGCCTGCTGAAGATATGGCCGGTAGACAAGGATGGCAAACCGCTGGGTCCGCCGCGAGCACTGGCATCCGATACCGCCTTTTTCCCGACCTGGACCGGGGACAGCAAGACGATCCTCTTCCAATCCGATGACAGCATGAAGACCGTCAATCTGGAAACCGGGGTGGTGGCGCCGGTCCCGCTGACGCTGAACTACACGCTGGCCAAACCCACCGGGCGCACCATCATTCATGTCGGCAAGCTGGTCGATTCCGTGAAAGACGAAACCCAGTTGGACAAGGATATCGTGATCGACGGCAATCGTATCACTGAGATCCGCGCCCATGATCCGTCTCGGCGCGATGCATCGGCAAACTATGTCGATGCCCCCAACCTGACCGCCATCCCCGGCCTGATCGAATATCACGCCCATATCCAGAAGGATTTCGGGTCGAATCTGGAACGGGCCTGGCTGGCCTATGGCATCACCACGGTGCGCGACCCCGGCACCATGGTCTATGACGCGATCGAGGATCGAGAGGCGAGCGAAGCCGGCATCCGCCTCAGCCCGCGCTTCTATACGGCGAGCCCGCTGCTGGAATGGCAGCGTGTCTATTACAAGATGGGCGTCGCCGTCTCTGGCCCGGCCCATCTGGAGCGCGAACTGGCGCGGGCCAAGGCGCTGAAATATGATCTGCTCAAAAGCTATGTGCGGATGACCGATTTCGGCCAGCGTCGCATCGTCGAGGCGGCGCATGAAATGGGTGTGCCGGTTTCGGGGCATGAAATCTTCCCTGCCGCCTATACCGGCGTCGATGGCACCGAGCATCTGGGGGCGACCAGCCGGCGTGGCTATTCGCCAAAGCAGGGGCCGCTGGGTATTGCCTATGACGATGTCGTCCAGTTGTTCGGCCGCAGCGGTCGCACATTGACGCCGACCATGTTCGGGGCACTGTCAGGCTATCTCGCCAAGCATCCTGATTATATGAATGACCCGCGTATCAAGCTGTTCCCGATCTGGGCGCAAAAATCGATTACGGAACGCAGCCCGCTGGAAGGGATGATCCGGCCGATGTTCGGCGGCATGCAGGTCAGTCTCAAGAAGATGTATGATGCCGGTACGCATGTGGTCGCCGGCACGGACACGATGATTTCGACCAATCTCCATGCGGAGATTTCCTCCTATGTTGATGCCGGCCTGACGCCGTTCCAGGCGCTCCAGACGGCGACCGTCAATCCGGCCATGGCGCTGAACCTGGATGCGGGCACGCTGGAGGCCGGCAAGCTGGCCGACATCGTGCTGGTCGAGGGCGATCCGCGCGCCGATATCGCCAACACCTTCAAGGTGAAGAAGGTGATGATGAACGGCGTCATCCATGACGTGGACGACATCGTCGCCGGCGGCATGCGGAAATGATCCGGGGATTGCCGTTCGCTTTCGATTGACCTGAGCCGTCGGACTGCTGCTATGGGCGTATCCAAAGGGGCGCCATGCGAATTGTCATCATCGACGACAGCGGATTGAGAGCGACGGTCCTGGAAGAAGGGCTGCGTGAGGCGGGCTATGACGATATTCATATCGTCCCGCCCCGCGGCGCCTTCGTTGCCCGGCTGGAGCGGATGGCGCCCGATGTGGTGCTGATGGATCTTGGCAGCCCCAGTCGTGACACGCTGGAGGAGATGCTGACGGTGAGCCGCGCGCTTGCGCGGCCGATCGCGATGTTCGTCGATCAGTCCGATGATGCGATGATCGGCGCGGCGATCGATGCTGGCGTGTCGGCCTATGTCGTCGACGGCCTGCGCAAGGAGCGGGTGAAGCCGGTGCTGGAACTGGCGGTGCGGCGCTTCAATGCCTTCGCCCGCATGCAGTCGGAACTGGACGAGGCGCGCACGGCGCTCGCCGACCGCAAGATCATCGACCGGGCCAAATCGATCCTGATGAATCAGCGCAGCCTGTCCGAGCAGGATGCCTATGCGCTGCTGCGGTCGAGCGCGATGAACCAGGGCAAGAAGATCGTGGATGTGGCGCAGGCGTTGATTACCGCCAGCGACCTGCTGGGAGGGGGCATATGAGCGAATTGCTGCGGATAGCCTTTCTGCCGCTGACGGATGTGGCCGTACTGGCGGTTGCGCGCGAACGGGGTTTTGCCGAGGAAGAAGGGATCGCGCTCGATCTGGTGCGGACCACCAGCTGGGCGACGCTGCGCGACCGGCTGGTCTATGGCCAGGTGCAGGGCGCGCAGATGCTGGCGCCGCTGGCCGTGGCGGTCACGCTGGGCCTTAGCCAGCAGCCCGCCGCGCTGGCCGCGCCCTACAAGCTCAACGTCAACGGCAATATGCTGGTGATGGCACCGGACTTCGCCAAGGCACTGGAACCGGACATCGCCCGGCGGCTTGCCGACCCGCTGGGCACTGCCCATGATTTTGCCGCCGCGATCGGCCTGTGGCGGCGCAAGCCGGTGATCGGTGTCGTCCATCGCTTTTCCAGCCATGCGATCATGTTGCGCTATTGGCTGGCGAGCGCGGGCATCGATCCCGATAGGGATGTCGTGCTGCGCGTGCTGCCGCCCTCGCTGACGGTCGAGGCGATGCGGGCGGGTGAAATTGACGGCTTCATCGCCGGCGAACCCTGGGGCAGCGCGGCGGTCGAGGCCGGGCTCGCCGAAACCGTCGCGATCGGCGAA
The DNA here is from genome assembly GCF_057063145.1 of Sphingobium sp. SG1. Classification (NCBI taxonomy): domain Bacteria; kingdom Pseudomonadati; phylum Pseudomonadota; class Alphaproteobacteria; order Sphingomonadales; family Sphingobiaceae; genus Sphingobium; species Sphingobium sp. SG1. The sequence goes on from NZ_JBVVOJ010000002.1 coordinate 492,411, forward strand.
CGCATCTGGCAGCGCGGGGTGGAAAAGGTTCTGGCCTTTCGTCAGGACTGGCTGGAGGCGAACCCGGAGACGGTCGATTGCCTGCTGCGCGCGCTGGCGCGAGCGGCCGCATGGTGCGACGATCCGGCGCATCATGAGGCGCTCGCCGATCTCCTGTCCGACCCGCGCTATGTCGATCAGCCGGCCGACCTGATCCTGCGCGCGCTATCGGGGCGGATCGTGGCGCGCCTCGGCGATGCGCCGATCGTCAATCCCGACTTCATGCTGTTCGCGCGCGAAGCCACCGCCTTCCCCTGGCGCAGCCAGGCGCTGTGGATCTATTCGCAGCTGGTCCGCTGGGGCATGGTTGTCCATGATGCGGAAAGTGCGGCGCGGGCCGCCGCCGTTTTTCGGCCCGACATCTTCCGTCGGGCGTTGGCCGATAGCGGCCTGCCGATGCCGGGGGCGAGCATGAAACTGGAAGGGGCGCTCACGACCCCGATGCCGGTCGGTGCCCATCGCGGCGACCTGACGCTTGGCCCGGATCGTTTTTTCGACGGGCGAATCTTCGACCCCGAACGGATCGAGGATTTCCTGAGGGATTCTGCGCCGCTCCGTTGAAATGAAGGGCGAATTTGTGCCTTGCAACATAATCCATTCTACGGGATAAGATAAAGGACCGCGCGACGAGGCGCGTCCAGACGAATGCGCCGTCCCAAGGGTGGGATCGCCATTCCATCCATTTTTCGCAGCAAAGCCGCTGACCGGACCACGCCATGAGTGCGCGCGTCCGGCCTGCGGCTTTTTTCGTTTCCAATTCCATTGGTTGGGGGACGCATCATGGCTACTGCTTATTGGGACCGCGAAGGGGAGGCCGCATCGGCCACCGCCACGACAAGCTTCTGGAAGGCCGGCCACGCGCCGACCCTGATTGCTGCCTTTCTCTATTTCGACCTGGCCTTCATGGTCTGGGTCTTGCTGGGGCCGCTGGCGCCGATGATCGCCAAGACGCTGGCGTTGACGCCCGCGGAAAAGGGGCTGATGGTGGCGACGCCAACGCTCGCTGGCGCGTTGCTCCGTGTCGTCAACGGCCTGCTGGTCGATCGCATCGGCCCGAAGCGGTCGGGCGCGATCAGCCAGATCATCGTCATCGCCGGCCTGTTCCTAGCCTGGCTGATGGGCGTCAACAGCTTCGGCGGCACATTGGTTCTGGGCGTGATCCTGGGCTTTGCCGGCGCCAGCTTCGCGATCGCGCTGCCGCTCGCCAGCCGCTGGTATCCGCCCGAGCATCAGGGCAAGGCGATGGGCCTTGCCGGCATGGGCAATTCGGGCACGGTGCTGGCCTCGCTGTTCGCGCCGATGCTGGCCAAGGCATTTGGCTGGAATGCGGTGCTGGGTCTTGCCTGCATCCCGCTGTCGATCGTCTTCGTCGCCTATATGATCATGGCCAAGGACGCGCCCAACGCGCCGCCGGCCAAGCGGCTAGTCGATTATTTCGAGCCGCTCAAGACGGCGGATGCCTGGTGGCTGATGGCCTTCTATGCCGTGACCTTCGGTGGCTTCGTCGGACTGGCGGCATCGCTGCCCATCTATTTCACCGACCAGTTCGGGCTGACCCCGATCATCGCGGGCTATTGCACCGCAGCCTGCGTCTTCGCCGGGTCGCTGGTACGGCCGATGGGCGGCGCGCTGGCGGATCGGATTGGCGGCGTGAAGGCGCTGATGATCGTCTATGTCGTCGCGGCGCTGGCGCTGGCCGGCGTGTCGCAGGCGACAACATTGGCCAGCGCGCTGGCCCTGTTCGTCCTGGCCATGCTGGCGCTGGGCACCGGCAACGGTTCGGTCTTCCAACTGGTGCCGCAGCGTTTCCAGGCGGAAATCGGCGTGATGACCGGCCTTGTCGGCATGGCCGGCGGCATTGGTGGCTTCTACCTCGCCAGTTCGCTCGGCCTTGCCAAGCAACTGACCGGCAGCTTCGCGCCCGGCTTCCTGATCTTCGCCGGTCTTGCCGTGCTGGCCCTGCTGGGCGTGGCGCTGGTCAAGGCGAAGTGGCGCGCCAACTGGACCAGCGGCGCCCGCATCTGAGTTGGAGAGGAGGGCGGCGGCCTCCTTTGAGGACTGCCGCCCCGAGCCACGCTCTTTCCGTCCGAGGGGGACGATCATCCATGAAATATCTTCTCGCAACGACGGCCGTGCTGGCCGTCGCCGGGCCCGCTTGCGCCCAGCAGATCGACCTGAAACCGGTCGCCGAGGCGCGACTGCGCTACGAACATGTCGACCAGGATGGCCTGGCGCAGCAGGCCGATGCGTTGACCTTCCGGGCCCGCGCCGGCCTGACGGCCAGCAGCGGCGCGCTGTCGGCGACATTGGTGGGGCAGGGGACATTGGCGGTCATCGACCGTTATTTCGACGGTTTCGACAATGCAGCGACCAAGCCGCTGGTGGCCGATCCGCAGAATGTCGCCCTCTATATCGCCCAGTTGCAATATCGGACCAAGTGGCTGACCCTGACCGGCGGACGGCAGAAGATCGTGCTGGATGATGAGCGCTTCGTCGGCAATGTCGCCTTCCGCGACAATGGCCAGACCTTCGATGCGGTGCGTGCCGAACTGACCCCGGCCCAGGGGCTGAAACTGGATGTTTCCTATGCGTGGAGCGTGCGGACCATCTGGGGCTTTCAGGGCAAGGGCGCGCGCCAGCAGGCGGTCAGCGGCGACAATATCCTCGCCAATCTTTCCTATGCCACGCCGCTGGGCACGCTCAGCGGCTTTGCCTATCTGGTCGATCAGGACGAGGCGGCGGTGCAGGCCTATCGCCTATCGAGCCAGACCTATGGCGTGCGTCTGGCGGGCAGCCAGCCGCTCTCAAGATCGGCCAAGATCGCCTATCAGCTCAGCTATGCCCGTCAGTCGGACTATCATCGGAATCCCAATGACTATGCCGCTGATTACTGGCTGGCGGATGCGACGCTCGACCTGCATGGCTGGAAGCTCAATGCTGGCTATGAGGTGCTGGGCGCCAGCCATGGCACGGCGCTCACCAGCTTCCAGACGCCGCTTGGCACCAATTTCAAGTTCCAGGGCTGGGCCGACAAGTTCCTGACCACGCCCGCCAACGGCATGCGCGACCTCTATGTTGGCACCGGCTATGGCTGGAAGCAGATAGGGCCGCTGTCGGGCGTCGCACTGGCCGCCACCTGGCACCGGTTCGAGAGCGACCGGCTCGACCAGCATTATGGCAATGAGTGGGATCTGATCGCATCTGCGAAGCTACGCAGGACGGCCCTGTCGGTGCGCTACGCCCATTATGATGCGCGAGCGATGGCGACCGATACCGACAAATTGTGGCTTCAGGCCGACTGGAGCATCTGATTGAAAAGCCATGAGAGGAATCGCTTGAGCGTTCGGGCGATTCCCCATATGCTGCACTGCAAGGGACAAGGATGTCCCGCTTCACATCGCTGCGACGGTTCAGGGTAGGATCGGCAAGGCACTAGATGATGGCAAAGCCGCCATCCAGACTCTCGGGTTTCAATCCCCGAGGGTCTGGATGGCGGCTTTTTTCTTTTCTGGAGTAACGGGGATGGACTTTCAGGACGGGATCGACCCGGTCACGCAGGATGAGGACAATGTCCTGCCGCCTTTGGGGCAAGCACGCGAGCATCTGGTCGTCATCGGCAACGGCATGGCCGGCTGCCGCGCGGTCGAGGAATTGCTGGCCCGCGATGCGGGGCGCTATCGCGTCACCATCTTCGGCGCCGAACCTTATGTGAACTATAACCGCATCATGCTTTCGCCGGTGCTGGCGGGCGAAAAGACGTTCGAGCAGATCGTCATCAACGACGCCGCCTGGTATGCCGACAATGGCATCGAACTGATCGCCGGCGATCCGGTAAAGGCCATCGATCGCGCCACGAAGACCGTTTCCAGCCAGTCGGGCCGCACCATCGGCTATGACAAGCTGCTGATCGCGACCGGCTCCGATCCGTTCATCATTCCCGTGCCCGGCAAGGATCTGCCCGGCGTCATCAGCTTCCGCGACATGAAGGATGTCGACACCATGCTCGCCGCCGCTGCCGATGGCGGCAGCGCGGTGGTGATCGGCGGCGGCCTCCTCGGCCTGGAAGCCGCCCATGGCCTGACCCTGCGCGGCATGAAGGTGACCGTCATCCACCTGATGGACACGCTGATGGAGCGGCAGCTGGACGAGGCGGCCGGCTGGCTGCTCAAGACCGCACTCGAAGGACGCGGCCAGACCATCCTGACCGGCGCCAATACCGAAGCCATTTATGGCGATGGCAAGGTCGAGGGCGTAAGGCTGAAGGACGGTCGCGAAATCCCGGCCAGTCTGGTGGTGATGGCGGTCGGCATCCGCCCCGCGACCGCGCTGGCCCGCGACGCCGGCCTGGCCGTCAATCGCGGCATCCAGGTCGACGATCATATGGTCACCAGCGATCCCGATGTGCTGGCGGTCGGCGAATGCGTCGAACATGACGGCAATGTCTATGGCCTGGTCGCGCCGCTGTGGGACATGTGCCGCAGCCTGGCCGACGGCCTGACCGATCAGCATAGCGGCTACAAGGGCTCGGTCACCTCGACCAAGCTTAAGGTCGCGGGGCTGGACGTCTTTTCCGCCGGGGACTTTTCCGGCGGTGAGGGGTGCGAGGATATCGTCCTGCGCGACGCCTCGCGCGGGGTCTACAAGCGGGTCATCGTCAAGGACGACAAGCTGATCGGCGCGGTCCTCTATGGCGATACCGTCGATGGCGGCTGGTATTTCGATCTCCTCAAGCGCGAGGAGAATGTCGCCGACATGCGCGACATGCTGATCTTCGGCCAGGCCTTCGCCTCGGGAGGGGGCGCGCTGGACCCTAAGGCGGCCGTTGCAGCGCTCTCGGACGAAGCCGAGATTTGCGGCTGCAACGGCGTCAGCAAGGGCCAGGTCGTCTCGTGCATCGCCAAGGGTGCGCACAGCCTGGATGCGGTCCGCGCCACCTGCAAGGCGTCGGCCAGTTGCGGCAGTTGCACCGGCCTGGTCGAAACCCTGCTCGCGCTGACGCTGGGCGAGGATGTTCAGTCGGGGCCGAAGACGATGTGCAAATGCACCAGCTTCACCCATGACGATGTCCGTCGCGAGATCGTGGCACAGGACATGCGTTCGATCCCCGAAGTCATGCAGAAATTGAACTGGTCGACGCCGGAGGGCTGTTCCTCCTGCCGTCCGGCGCTCAATTATTATCTGCTCTGCGCGCTGCCGGGTGAGTATCAGGACGATCAGCGCAGCCGCTTCGTCAACGAACGCATGCACGCCAATATCCAGAAGGACGGCACCTATTCGGTCGTGCCGCGCATGTGGGGCGGGCTCACCAACCCCAAGGAACTGCGCGCGATCGCCGACGTGGTCGAAAAATATAACGCCCCGATGGTCAAGGTGACCGGCGGCCAGCGCCTGGATATCTTCGGCATCAGGAAAGAAGACCTGCCCGCCGTCTGGGCCGATCTCAATGCGGCCGGCATGGTGTCGGGCCATGCCTATGGCAAGTCGCTGCGCACGGTGAAGACCTGCGTGGGGTCGGAATGGTGCCGCTTCGGCACCCAGGATTCGACCGGCCTGGGCGTCAAGATCGAGCATATGACCTGGGGGTCATGGATGCCCCATAAGTTCAAGATCGCGGCCTCCGGTTGCCCCCGCAATTGCGCGGAGGCGACGATCAAGGATTTCGGCGTGGTCTGCGTCGACAGCGGCTATGAACTGCATGTCGGCGGCAATGGCGGCATCCATGTCCGGGCCACCGACCTGCTCTGCAAGGTCGCGACCGAGCAGGAGGCGCTCGATTATTGCGCCGCCTTCATCCAGCTCTATCGCGAGGAAGCCCGCTATCTGGAGCGCACCGCTCCCTGGATCGAGCGCGTCGGCGTCGATTATGTGAAGAGCCGCATCGTCGCGGATGATGTCGGCCGCGAAGCGCTGCGCGCGCGCTTCCTCTTTTCCCAGCAGTTCATGCAGGATGATCCCTGGGCGCGTCGCGCCGCCGGCGAGGACGCCGAACTGCACCAGCATCTCGCCGAAGTCCGCCCCATGGAGACGCTCGCATGATCCCGAACACCCAAGTTGGCACCTGGCTGGATATCGGCCCCGTCGATCAGATCTCGCCGGGCAATGCCCGCACCCTGCCGGTGCGCGGCGGCGAGGAAATCGCCATCTTCCACACGCAGGACAATCAGTTCTACGCGCTGATCAACAAGTGCCCGCACAAGCAGGGGCCGCTGAGCCAGGGCATCGTCCATGGATCGGTCGTTGCCTGCCCGCTGCACAATTGGAACATCTCGCTCAAGACCGGCAAGGCGCTGGGCAGCGATGAAGGCTGCGTGCCCACCATCCCGCTCAAGGTCGAGGCGGGCCGCATCTTCCTGCTGCGCGAGGCAGTCATTCCCGTGCCCAGCGCGGCAAAGGCGGCCTGATGGCACAGGCGATCCGCACCACCTGCGCCTATTGCGGCGTCGGCTGCGGCATCGCCGCCACGCCGACCGGGCCGCGCTCGGTGATCATCAAGGGGGACGAGGCGCATCCGGCCAATGGCGGACGCCTCTGTTCCAAGGGTACGCATCTGGGTGAGACGGTGGCGCTGACCGGCCGCCTGCTCCACCCGATGATCGGCAAGCGCCGCGCCAATTGGGACAAGGCGCTGGATCTGGTCGCGAAGAAATTTCGCGAGACGATCGAGCGCCATGGCCCGGACAGCGTGGCCTTCTATGTCTCGGGCCAGTTGCTGACCGAGGATTATTATGTCGCCAACAAGCTGATGAAGGGTTTCATCGGCTCGGCGAACATCGACACCAACAGCCGCCTGTGCATGTCGAGCGCGGTCGCCGGCCACAACCGCGCCTTTGGCGAGGATATCGTGCCGGCCAGCTATGACGATCTGGAACAGGCCGACCTCATCATCCTTGTCGGCTCCAACACCGCCTGGTGCCATCCGATCGTCTATCAGCGTATCCAGGCTGCCCGCGCCGCGCGCAGCACGAAGCTGGTGGTGATCGACCCGCGCCGCACCGAAACCTGCGAGGGCGCGGACCTTCATCTGCCGATCCGGCCCGGCAGCGACGTCGCGCTGATGACCGGGCTGCTCGCCTGGTGCGACGCACAGGGCCTGACCGATCCGGCCTATCTGGCCGATCATGTGAACGCGCCCGACGGTTTCTGGGATCATGTCCGCACCGGCCATGACCTGTGGACGACGGCCCAGGCCTGCGACCTCGACCCGGCGCTGCTGAAGGCCTTTTTCGAGCTGTTCGCGGCGATCCCGCGCACCGTCACCCTGTTCAGCCAGGGCATCAACCAGTCGATCCGCGGCACCGATCAGGTCAATGCGATCATCAATGTCCACCTCGCCACGGGGCGCATCGGCAAGCCGGGCGCGGCGCCCTTTTCCATCACCGGCCAGCCAAATGCCATGGGCGGGCGCGAGGTTGGCGGGCTGGCGTCCACGCTCGCCGCGCATATGGACTTTGCGCCGGAAAATGTCGCCCGCGTCGGCCGCTTCTGGGCCGCGCCACAGATGGCGAGCAAGCCGGGGCTGAAGGCCGTCGACCTGTTCCGCGCGATCGATGAAGGCCGGATCAAGGCCCTCTGGATCATGGCGACCAATCCCGCCGTCTCGCTGCCCGATGCCGGCCGGGTGCGCGACGCGCTGGAGGCGATCCCCTTCCTCGTCGTGTCGGACATCATCGCTGACACCGACAGCAGCGCCCATGCCCATGTCCGCCTGCCGGCCGCCGGCTGGGGCGAAAAGGACGGCACGGTCACCAATTCGGACCGCACCATCAGCCGCCAGCGCCCGTTCATGGCATTGCCCGGCGAGGCCCGGCCCGACTGGTGGATCATCACCCAGGTCGCCCGTCGCATGGGCTGGAAAAACGCCTTCGCCTATGATCGGCCGGCTGACATCTGGCGCGAACATGCGCGCATGACCGCCTATCAGAATGAGGGGCAGCGGTTGCTCAACCTGCGGGCGCAGGCGGCAATCGGCAACGACGCCTATGACGCGATGGACAGTTTCCGTTGGGGCGGGAGGCCTTTTGCCGATGGGCATTTCCCCACTCCGGACGGTAAAGCGCGGTTGGTGCTGACGAGGCAAATGGATTTGCAGGGGCCGCTGCGCGACTGGCCGCTGACGCTCAACACCGGTCGCTATCGCGATCAATGGCATACGATGACCCGCACGGGTCTGGCGCCCAAGCTGGCCCGCCATCGCGAGGAACCGCTGGTCGAAATCCACCCGCAGGATGCCGATGCGCTGGGCCTGGCCGATCGCGATCTGGCGCGGGTGTCGACCGCACAGGGCAACAGCCTCTTCCGCGTCAGCATCAGCGACGGCCAGCGGCCGGGCGAAATCTTCACCCCGATCCACTGGACCGATCAGATATCGAGCGGCGGGCGTACCGGCCTGTTGCCGCGTCCGCTGGTCGATCCGCATTCGGGCCAGCCCGGCTTCAAGTCGACCCCGGCCGCGGTCGAGAAGGTCTCGACCCAATGGCAGGGCTTCCTGATCCTGCGCGGGCAGGAGCCCGCCAAGCTGCCCTGCCTCTGGGCCACGCGGGTCGCGGTGCCGGGCGGGGCGCTCTATGAACTGGCCGGCAATGGCGATGCCGCCCGACTGGAAGCCTGCCTGCCCAGGGGCGAGCGGGTCGAGGCGATCGATCATGTGCGCGGCAGCCGACGGGTCGCGATCATCCAGGATGGCCGGCTGGCCGGCGTGCTGTTCGTCACCCGCACGGGCCTGTTGCCCTCGCGCGACTGGCTGATCGGCCAGTTGGCGGCCGACGATGTAGGCGCCACCGTGCTGGCCGCCCGCGGGCCGGGCAGCCAGCCGGATAAGGGCGCTACCATCTGCGTCTGTTTCGATATCGGCCTCAACCAGATCGTCGCGGCGATCCGCGACCAGAAACTGGTCGACGTGCCTGCCATCGGCAAGGCGCTGGGTGCGGGCACCAATTGCGGTTCCTGCCGCCCCGCCATCGCCAATATCCTGGCCCAGACCTCGCAGGAGACATTGCATGCAGCCGAATGACCTCATCGCGCCGGGCGACGTCTGGCTGGTCGGTGCCGGGCCGGGCGATCCCGACCTGCTGACGCGCAAGGCCGAAAGGCTGATCCGCGCGGCGGACATCATCTTCCACGACGCGCTCGTCGGGCCGGGCATATTGGACCTCATTCCCGATCATGCGGAACGGGTCAGCGTCGGCAAGCGGTCGGGCCGCCATTCGAAGGACCAGCAGGCGATCGACGAGATGCTGGTGGAGGCGGCGCTGGCGGGCAAGCGGGTGGTTCGGCTGAAGGGCGGCGACCCGGCGATGTTCGCCCGTTCGACCGAGGAAATGACGGCGCTGCGCGTGGTCGGCGTTCGCGTTCGGATCTGCCCCGGCATCACGGCGGCCAGCGCCGTCGCGGCGTCGGCGGGCATTTCCCTGTCGCTGCGCGGCATTGCGCGCCGGGTCCAGTTCGTGACGGCGCACAGCCGCCGGGGCCAGGCCCTGGATCTGGATTGGGATGCCCTGGCCGATCCGGCCTGCACCCTGGCCGTCTATATGGGACGCGAGGCCGCCCCGGAACTCAGCCGCGCGCTGATCGCTGCGGGCCTGCCGGGCGCGACCCCGGCTCTCATCACCTGCGATGCTTCGCTGCCGCAGGAACAGCAGTTGCGCACGCGCCTCGATCTCCTGCCGCTGGTGACGCAGGCTTTTGCCGATGATCGCCCGACCCTGATCCTTATCGGCAAGGCGGTGGCTCAGGCCGACATGGCCATGGCTGGCGGAACGGACGATGTCCGCCGATCGATGGCGTCGCGCTGAAGTAGTAACAACGGCGCCGTATATCCGGCTGATAATATTGGAAAGTGGTCGGGGAGACAGGATCCCTGACCGAACATCATGCATATCTAAGTCACTGATTTAACGTCAATGAACAGCCTGCTCTATCAAGCAGGTGTACATCGATGGGTACAATGATGGGGGCAATACCATGCGTCATGGACGATGTCTGTTCCGGGCTCCAGCCGACGGTCAATCCCGGCTGCGCCTGTCCAGACCGGCGCGGACAGGAGATGTGCAATCTCCTGCTTGCTCCAGCTTGCACGCTTGTCGCGATCCCTCTTGCGTTGCAGGCGAGCCTTTCGCGCTATGCCCTTACGTGCCGACTTGAAGGAAAGAGGCTGGGCAGGGCGATGCCCATCCGCCTCATTGTCGCCAGCGGCGAACTCGAGAACTGCGGTGATCCACGTCAGATGCTTGTTGATCGTAGCCTGGCTCAAGCCGACGTCGTCATCGTTCATGCGCGTCGCTCGATCAAGGCTTGCCGCGATCCCGCCAGCTTTCTCTTCGGCGGTGCGGCCCCATCGGCCCGGCAGTGCCCTGCATAGCTTCACGAATGCCTGCACATGTGCCTGTTCGAGGTCCTGGATGTGAACATCGCGCCCGCAAGCATGGTCGAATAGCCGCAAGGCCGTTCGGACCTGACCCACGGTTACCGTGTCCCATGCTTTCTCACTCTCGTGCAGTGCGATGCATTCTTCGGTTGCCTCGAGGAGTAGCTTCTTTGCTCTGGTCGTCCCCGGATTATCGGCTGTCGGAGCCGGCGGCTCCTTTTCCGCCGCCACGGACCCGGGGTGCCCCTCAGGTCCACTCTCCGGCATCTGCTCGAATGCGAAAGGTGTCGTGTCCGCTAACGCATCCTGAATCCAGTCAGCCGTAAAGTCATCAGCGGCAGACAACCGTCCCGTTGCCTCCCGGCATGCTGCTGCCCGAGCGGCGCAGACCGTACGTTTCATGCGGTCGAGATTGTCCCGTGTCGAGCTTATGCCGAACCGTTCGACATAGTTCTGCAACTGTGAACCCGAAACCACGCTGCCCGACTGATAATCGAACACAGCATTGCCGACCGCCTTCGCATCGACGAATTTCCAGCCTCCGGCAACGAGCCGCTCAAGATCATCGAGTGACCACTTGGCGTCTGGCCCGTTTCGAGCGAGGAAACTCCACGCTTCGGCATGAATGGAGTTTGTGGTGGCGTGCTCGCCAGCGGGCGCACCGCTTCCGGCCTGATCTTCAAGTATCCGCTGCAATTGCCAGCGCATCGCGTCGCTGAAAACGCGTTTGAGCTTGTCGGGACCCATACCCGACGACTGACCATATGCCATGCGTAATGTCTCGACTGCCGTTCCCAAGCGGAAAGCAATAGAGCGGGCGGAATTAAAATTTCCGGTACGCAATGGTAACGACAGCGTTAGGCATATGCCTGCAACTGTGATCTTTTTTCGCCAGTAATAGGTGCCGCCACGCAGCGCCACGTTCGGAAATCCCATTCCGCCGCCTCAAGGGGTACAGCGAGGGGTACAACCGTGCGTACAATCATCCCACCCCGCAAGGGTTGAGACGTAAAATCAATGACTTAGAGAAAGTTGGTCGGGGAGACAGGATTCGAACCTGCGACATCCTGCTCCCAAAGCAGGCGCGCTACCAGACTGCGCTACTCCCCGATGCACGCGCGCCTTAGCGGTCGAGCGCCGCCGGCGTCAATGCCCGAAAATCATGTCGGGCCACATATATTGCGCGGACAAATAAAAAGGGCGGACCATATAGGCCCGCCCTTCGAAATCTCGCCGTGGCAGAGATTAGTGCGCGTTCGCAACGTTCTCAGCAACGTTAGCGGCGTTAGCAGCTTCGTTGGCGGCGTTGGCGGCGTTGTCAGCAGCGTTGGCGGCGTTTTCGACAACGTTCTCGACGACGGCGTTCGAAGCGTTCGCGGTTTCGTTGGCCGGCTTCTCACCGCAAGCGGCGAGGGCCATCAGGCTGGCCGAAGCGAAAACAACAGCGATCTTCTTCATTGTGTACGGCTCCCATAGCATTATGCCGCGTCTGGCACGTTACAAATGTGACCCTACGCGAGCGACCCGCATTAACGTGTGCGCTGCACAAATCAATGCTTTTCTGACGTCGGTGAAGCGGCAGAATCACGCGACGGGGCGTTCTCTACTATAAAAGTTCAGTTAATGCCCAATGTTTCTGTCGCATTCGCAGCAATGTTGAGCGTGACCGCCCAGGCGGCGACATTCTGGCGCAGTTGCGCCGGATCGATCTTGTCCAGCGTGTCGTCCGGCGTGTGGTGAATGTCGAAATAGCGCGTGCCATCCTGCTGCAGGTCGATCACCGGAATGCCCGCCTCGACCAGCGGTTCGATGTCCGATCCGCCATGCGCCTTGTCACGGCTCGGGACGATGCCCAGCGGCGCCAGCCCCTGTGCGATCCGGGTCGAAAGCGCTTCATGGCCGGCGGGCAGGGTGAAGTCGACCTTCCACACCTTGTCGGCGCCGAAGTCCGATTCCAGCACCAGCGCATGCGGCTCCTTGCCATGGGCGGCATAATAAGCGCGGCCGCCATTGCCGCCGACTTCCTCGGCACCGGCGAAGAGTATGCGGATCGTGCGGCGCGGCGTACCGGTCTTGGCGACCTGCAACGCGGCGGCGGCCACGATGCCGCAGCCCGACGCATCGTCGATCGCCCCGGTGCCCTGGTCCCAGCTGTCGAGGTGACAGGCGGCGACAATGACGCCGGCCTTGGGATCGCTGCCGGAGATTTCGCCGATGACATTGCCCGACGGCTGGTCCTTGGCGGTCTTCGATACGGCGGTCAGGTGGACGCGGACCGGCTGGCCGCGCGACACGACGCGGGCCATCTGCTCGGCATCGGGTACGCTGACGGCCACGGCCGGGATCGGCGTCACGCCATCGGCCCACATCTGCACGCCGGTATGGGCGATGCGGTGATGATCGGTGCCGATCGACTTCACCAGGATAGCGATCGCGCCCTTCTTGGCGGCGATGCTGGGGCCCTGGCGGCGGGCGGCACCATAATAGCCATAGCCCGACCCGTCCTGGGCGGCGACCATGTCATGGCTGACGAACACGATCTTGCCCTTCACCGCGCTGTCCGGCGCGGCCTGCAGGTCGGCGATCGTCGGGAAATAGGCGATTTCGCCCTCGATCCCCTGGGCCGGGGTCGATCCGCTGTTGCCCAGCGCCGCGACGACCAGCTTCTGCGGGAAGGGGGCGACGATCGCTGCTTCGTCATGGACGCGTTCCCACAGCGGCATCTTATAGGGTTCGATGCGGACGTTGGCGAAGCCCAATGCCTTGAGCTTGGCGGCGGCCCATTCGCGCCCGCGTGCTTCCTGCGGCGTGGCGGCCGGGCGCGGACCGACTTCGGTCGTCAGCCCTTCGGTAATGTCCCAGGCGACATCATCCTTCAGGGCGGCTTCGCGAATCGCCGCGTCACTGGCCGGGGCGGCCTGGACCAGAGCGGGGGTGAAGATGCTGCCAAGGAGCAGGGCGGCGAGCGGGCCCGATCGGATTTTCTGCATGGCTGAAGGCTTACTCAGACATACCCCATTTGCCAATGGCTTCCGCCTTCGCTAATTCGGCGCAAATTTTCCTGTCCATACCCTTTGGAGCTGCGCGAACCCATGTCCGCCTCATCGCAATATGCCTATGTCATGAAGAACATGACAAAGACCTTCCCCGGCGCGCCCAAGCCGGTGTTGAACAACATCAATCTGCAATTCTATCGCGGGTCCAAGATCGGCATCGTCGGCCCGAACGGCGCGGGCAAATCGACCCTGATCAAGATCATGGCCGGCATCGATACCGACATCAGCGGTGAGGCGTGGCCGGGTGAGAATGTCACCGTCGGCTATTTGCCGCAGGAGCCCCAGCTCGATCCGACCAAGAATGTGCTGGAAAATGTCAAGGACGGCGCTCGCGAGATGGCGGACAAGCTGGACCGCTTCAACGAGATCAGCTTGATCATGGCCGATCCGCCGGAAGACGTCGATTTCGACGCCCTGATGGAGGAAATGGGCACGCTGCAGGAGCAGATCGACGCCGCCGATGGCTGGACGCTCGACAACCAGCTCGAAATCGCGATGGAAGCGCTCCGCTGCCCGCCGTCGGACTGGTCGGTGGAAAGCCTGTCGGGCGGTGAAAAGCGCCGCATTGCGCTCACCCGCCTGCTGATCCAGAAGCCGGACATCCTGCTGCTCGACGAACCGACCAACCATCTTGACGCCGAAAGCGTCACCTGGCTGGAAAACCACCTCAAGGAATATGCCGGGTCGGTGCTGATGATCACCCACGACCGCTACTTCCTCGACAATGTCGTCGGCTGGATCCTGGAGCTCGATCGCGGGAAATATTTCCCCTATGAAGGTAACTACTCCACCTATCTGGAGAAGAAGGCCAAGCGCCTGGAGCAGGAAGACCGCGAGGCGACCGGCCGTCAGAAGGCGATCAACGACGAGCTGGAGTGGATTCGTCAGGGCCCCAAGGGCCGCCAGACCAAGTCCAAGGCGCGTATCGCCAAGTTCGAGCAGCTGGTTGCATCCCAGGAAAATCGTGCGCCCGGCAAGGCGCAGATCGTCATCCAGGTGCCTGAGCGCCTGGGCGGCAAGGTGATCGAGGCCAAGGGCATTTCCAAGGCCTATGGCGACAAGCTGCTGTTCGAGGATCTGTCCTTCATGCTGCCGCCCGGCGGCATCGTTGGCGTCATCGGTCCGAACGGCGCGGGTAAATCGACCCTGTTTCGTCTGATCACCGGTCAGGAAACCCCCGATTCGGGCGAGATCGACATCGGCTCGACCGTGCGTCTGGGCTATGTCGACCAGAGCCGCGACCATCTCGACGCGTCGAAGAATGTCTGGGAAGAAGTCTCGGACGGCCTCGACTACGTCAAGGTCAACGGCCATGACATGTCGACCCGTGCCTATGTCGGCGCCTTCAACTTCAAGGGCCAGGACCAGCAGAAGAATGTCGGCAAGCTGTCGGGTGGTGAGCGCAACCGCGTCCACATCGCCAAGATGCTGAAGCGCGGCGGCAATGTGCTGCTGCTCGACGAACCGACCAACGACCTTGACGTCGAAACGCTGGCGGCACTGGAAGAGGCGATCGAGAATTTCGCCGGTTGCGCCGTGGTCATCAGCCACGACCGCTTCTTCCTTGACCGTCTCGCCACCCACATTCTCGCCTTCGAAGGCGACAGCCATGTCGAATGGTTCGAGGGCAATTTCGAGGCTTATGAGGAAGACAAGCGCCGTCGCCTGGGCGATGCCGCCGATCGTCCGACGCGCCTCGCCTACAAGAAGCTGACGCGCTGACCGGATCGGGAGGCTGACGACAACCTCCCTCGAAAATACCGTTGAAACAACGGCTTGAAACGCCCGGTGTCCCTTATTGATGCCGGGCGTTTTGCCGTCCAATCGCCCTGGCGGTAATGAAGTTGCAATATCTGCAACGCCGGTTCCGCCCTTCGCAATTGCGAAAGAACGCGCTGCGCTGCACATAGGACGGGCCTTTCAGGCATCCTCTCCTAAAACTTATCAAGGCTGGCCTTTCGGGGCTGGCCCTTTTTTTGTCCGTCGAACGAGCGTTTTCAGGCGGAGCCAACTCAGGCGGGAATCGGGCAGGTCGCGGCCGGCCGGGCCAGGGCGGCATTCTTCAGGAAATCATGGTCCGTCAGCGCGTCGAGAAAGGCGAGCAGGGCGGGCATGTCGACATCGACCAGCATCGGCGCGGCGTGGCGGCGGATCGCCGATTCGATCGTCGGCGACTGGCCATCGTGCAGCCAGGGGCCAGTGACGGCGACGTTGCGCAGCGATGGCGTGCGGAACTGCTCGGGCGGCGGCTCGAAGCCCGGCGGCAGGGGCTTGCCGCCATAGGCCGCCGCATCGACCTCCTGCGGCGCAGCGGTGCCGACATAATGGGTCTTGCTGTCGGTGAAGTCCGGCCCGGAATGGCAGCTGCCACAGCCCGCCGCGGCAAATTGCCTGGCCCCACGCTGCGCCACTGGCGACAATGTGCCGCGATCATGGGCGCTGCCGAACGAGATCATCGTCCGCTGGAACGCCGCAAGAGCCGCAGTCACCCTTGCAAAGCCCAGGTCATTGGGTGCGTCGGGGAAGGCGGCCGCGAACATCCGGCGATAGCAGGGGTCGGCACCGATCCGCCGGGCCAGCCCGACATCATCCTGTGCCAGCCCCATCTCGACCGGCTTGGTCCCGGTCATCGGCACCATCGCCTGCTGCTCCAGTGTCGAAAGGCCGGCCTCGGTCCAGGTCAGGCCGCTGCGCCACGCGACATTGGCCAGGCCGGGCACATTGCGCACGCCCATCTCGCCCATCACGCCCCGATGGGTGGCCAGGCCATCGGCAAAGCCCTTTTCCTGCTGGTGGCAATCGGCGCAGGCCATGCTACCATCGGCCGACAGGGCGCGATCATAGAACAGCCGGCGGCCAAGCGCGACCTTGGCCGCGCTCATGCCGTTGTCGGACGGGATCGCGGGCGCCGCAACGCCAGCGGGCAGGGCGGACCAGCGCCAGGCGGGACGCGCAGCCCCCAGTCCCGTCGCCAGCAACGCCGCCGCCCCGATGATCGCCGCTCCACCCACTCGCATCCGCCGTCCCCTTCGCCGCGCATGACGAACCAAGGCTGACCGATCCGCAGGCTGGGGTAAAGGGGGAGGGGGCGGTCATGCTCGATGGAAGTGAATAATAGTGCTCGTCGCCAAATGCCCTTGCTTCGGGCGACGTCGGATGCTCCCTGTCGACCAGAAGGTTGTTGAGGTCTGGTTAGGGGAAAGGCAACTTCGGGTGGGAAGCGGACTGCCTGCTATCGGCGGGCATAGCGCGATAAGCGTAACTGATTTATGAAGTGGTCATGCTTGGTAATCGCTTTGCCCTATCCATGACTTTCATCTTGTTCGCAACGATGGTGTGCGGATTGGCTTGGGCCATCGGAAACGAAGTGGTCGGCTACATCGTTGCGGCGGGTCTATTTTCTGGCTTAGGCATTCTTGAGCAACTCGGCGTCATTACCGCGTTTCGAGGCTTTCTGAGATTTGCCCTGCTGATCGTCTTACCATCAGCGGCATTCCCCCTCGCGGACCTAGGCTATCTCCCATTTCCAGAAGTGGCTCTTTGGATAGCGGCATTCACTATGCTCGCAGCCTTGCCGATTTTCTGGTGGCAAATTGCAAAACGCGGACAAAGCGAGACGTCATTGGATGTCCGCTAATGGGCATTTGATTTAGCGAGATGAATGGCCACAATTGGTCGCTTCCGGACCGTCCTCCCCTACAAGCGGAGGTGGCTGGCCGTAGGCCAGACGGAGGGGTGTCACCCTCTCGATAGGGTCATAGCCCTCCATCCACCACTTCGTGGTCCCTTCAGCTGAGTCGCGCGCCTCTACCGAACCTTGCATGGGGGGGATTTTACCGCCGCTCTTGGTCGTTAGATATCATCGCAAATCCATCGGTCGTGCGAGGCGGGTCTGTCCTATTTTGCCCAATCCTGATCTACTCGGGCCATGAATGATCGCCCCGATCTCGGCCGTTCAACCAACTTTCTCGTTTTGCTGTCGCCTGACTGTCGCGTCAGCGGCGCGCGGGGGTGACCCTGGCAATGACCCCGCTGGCGCGTGGGTGTCGCGTCACGGGTGCGTGGCAGGGGCAAAAGGCCCGAAATGGCCCGACGACACTGTGAACTTCGGACGAAAATAAACTGTCGCGTCGATTGCCGCGCTGACCGCCGGATGTTTCCGCTGTCCTACAGGCCGTCATTCAGCCTAAATCCGATCGGCTCTTTGCTCTGTCGAGACCATCTCGCGCCCCATGGCGCGTCAGGCTGTGGGCCTCTTCTCGAAGCTGTTCAGCGCTTCGACCGGCGCATTCGCTGCCTCGATCCGCGCGACCTTTGCTGCGGGTGGGCCATCCTGTGCCAGCGTGACGAAGCGATCGACCATGTCCGCCTCGCCCTGCACCAGCGCCTCGACACTGCCATCCATCCGGTTGCGAACCCAACCGGTGAGGCCCAAGCTGCGGGCGGTCTCGACCGTCCAGTTGCGGTAGAAGACGCCCTGCACCCGGCCGAGGATCATCAGGTGACGGGCGACGACCGGCATCAGCGGATCCGCTTGATCCAGGTCTGGCCGCCTTCGCGCACTTCGGTGGTGAAATTGGGGATGGCGGCGACCAGATCGGACAGCCGCTTGAAACCATAATTGCGCACATCGAAGCTGGAGCGGTTGCCGACCCGCTGGCCGACCGGCCCCAGCGCCACGAAGCCGCGCTCGTCCCGCTTCGCCTCGTCATAGGCATCAATCAGCAGGCGCACGACTTCCGGGTCCACAGCCGCGCCGGTGCCCGCGGGCGCAGGCGTTGCGGCTGGCAAGTGCGTCGCTGCGGGGGCTGGTTTGGCGGCCGCGCTGCTCTTGGCCGGCGCCTTCTTCTTCGGCGCGGTCGCGGGCTTGGCGACCGGTACCTCGACCGGGCGCAGCGCCGCGACGTCGATGAAGCGGGTGCAGGCGCGGCGGAAGCCTTCAGGTGCATTCGCGTTGCCAAAGCCATAGACCGGAATGCCGTCCTGGCGCAGGCGCGTCACCAGCGGGGTGAAGTCGCTGTCGCTCGACATCAGGCCGAAGCCGTCGACGCGCCCGCTGGATAGCAGGTCCATCGCGTCGATCGTCATTTTCATGTCGGTGGCATTCTTGCCCTTGGTCAGGTCGAACTGCTGCTGCGGCTCGATCGCCTGCGCGACCGACAGTGCCGCCCAGGTCTTGAGCGTCGCCTTGTTCCAATTGCCATAGGCGCGGCGGATATTGACTGTGCCCAGCTCCGCCAGCACGGTCATGACCGCGTCGAAATGGGCCGCCGACGCATTGTCTGCGTCGATCAGCAGGGCGATATTGCCGCGCCCTTCCTGCCGCATGGGCATGATGCGCCTCCCGTCAGGCTGCGGCGAAGACGCCGGTCTGTTCGTCCAATATGTGGAGTTGGCCATCGGAAATGGCGAAGAAGCTGCCGACCAGCTTCAGTTCGCCGCTCTTTTCCTTGGCGCGCACGCAGGGGAAGCTGCGCAGGTTGGTAAGGCTGACCTTTACCCCTTCCTGCTCCATGGCGCGCTCGACATCCCGGTCGCGCTGGTCGCCATAGCGGTCCACCACCACGTCGCGGGCATCGTCGAGCAGTTGGATCCAGTTATGAATGAAGCCGCCTTCGCCCGGAGGCGCGTCCTTGAGGTCATGGCTGAGCGCCGCCTTGCAGCCGCCGCACTTGCCATGGCCCATGACGACGATCTCGCCGACCTTGAGCACCTGGACGGCGAATTCCAGCGCGGCCGACACGCCGTGCCAGCCCGGATTGGTTTCGAACGGCGGCACCAGCGCGGCGACATTGCGCACGACGAAGATTTCGCCGGGGCTGGTGTCGAATATCTGGGCCGGGTCGACTCGGCTGTCGGAACAGGCGATCACCATCACCTTGGGGCTCTGCCCCTCGTTGAGTTCGTCCCATCGCTCGCGCTGCTGGGACCAGCCGGTGTCACGGAAGCGGCGATAGCCTTCGAGCATGTCTGCAAAGTCGGTCATGATGATTGATGTGCCGCACAAAGAGAGGGCTGGCAAGTATGGTCCTGCATCGCTATCTGGGGCCGATGAACGACATTGCCCCGATCCCCGTCCCCGGTCAGCCCGCCGCGACCGAGCGTGCCCGCAAGCCCGACTGGATTCGCGTCAAGGCGCCGACCAGCCCTGCTTATCACGAGACGCGCAAGCTGATGCGGGAAAAGGGTTTGAACACGGTCTGCGAGGAAGCGGCCTGCCCGAATATCGGCGAATGCTGGACCAAGAAGCACGCCACGGTGATGATCTTGGGCGATGTCTGCACCCGCGCCTGCGCCTTCTGCAACGTCAAGACCGGCATGCCGCGCAAGGTCGATGTCAACGAGCCGCAGAACCTGGCCGATGCCGCCGCCGAGATGGGGCTGGAACATATCGTCATCACCTCGGTCGACCGCGACGACCTGCCCGATGGCGGCGCCAGCCAGTTCGTCAAGGTGATCGAGGCGCTGCGTCGCACGACGCCGGGCACCACGATCGAGATCCTGACGCCCGACTTCCGTAACAAGCATGAACGTGCGGTCGCGATGATCGTCGAGGCGCGCCCGGACGTCTATAACCATAATCTGGAGACGGTGCCTCGGCTCTACCCGACCATCCGCCCCGGCGCGCGCTATTATGCATCGCTGCGCCTGCTGGAGAGCGTCAAGAAGCTCGATCCGTCGATCTTCACCAAGTCGGGCATCATGCTGGGCCTGGGCGAAGAGCGCCTGGAGGTCCACCAGGTGATGGACGACATGCGATCGGCCGATATCGACTTCCTGACGATGGGCCAATATCTGCAGCCCACGCCCAAACATGCCAAGGTGATGGAATTCGTCACCCCGGCCGCATTCAACGCCTATGCGGCGATCGCACGCGCCAAGGGCTTCCTGCAGGTCGCATCGAGCCCGCTGACCCGGTCGAGCTACCATGCCGGCAAGGATTTCGCCGAGATGCGCGCCGCGCGCGAGGCGAAGCTGGCCAAGGCGGCCGCCGCGAAGGCCTGACCGGCGAATGCCCAAACATGAAGAGACCCGCCAGCTGCCCTATAGTCCGGAACAGATGTTCGACCTGGTGTCGAACGTCTCGGCCTATCCGCAATTCCTGCCTTGGGTCAGCGCGATCCGTATTCGCTCTGACAGCGAGAGCGAGATGGTCGCGGACATGATCGTCGGCTTCAAGGGGATCAGCGAGAGCTTCACCTCGCGCGTCCACAAGCATCGTCCGGACCATGTCCGGGTCGACTATCTCAACGGCCCGCTTAAGCATCTCCATAATGAATGGCGTTTCCGCGACGACGGGCAGGGCGGCGTGCTGGTGGATTTCGAGGTCGAGTTCGAATTCAAGAACCGCATTTTCGAGATGCTGGCCGGTCAGTTTTTCGACAAGGCGCTGCGCAAGATGATCGGCGCGTTCGAGACGCGCGCTGCGGCGCTTTATGGCGCCGGCGAATCGGGCAGCAGCAGTTCGAGCGCGCACAACGCCGCCTGAAGGCGAACGCCGCCCCGGCCATTATCCTCGAAATGATGCATGTCGGCCACGACCTTGTCGGGGCTGCCGCCGCGTTCCGCGCGCGCGAAGACGACGGTGCCGACCGGCTTCTGCTCGCTGCCGCCGCCCGGCCCGGCGATGCCGGTGATGGCGACCGCGACATGCGCATGGCTCTTCTTGAGCGCACCCTGCGCCATCGCCCAGGCGGTGGCGATGGAGACTGCGCCGAACGTGTCCAGCACATCATGCGAAACCTTCAGAAGTTCGGCCTTCATATCATTGGAATAGGTGATGAAACCGGCCTCGAAGACGTCCGACGATCCGGCGATTTCGGTTAGCGCGGAGGAGACCAGGCCACCGGTGCAGCTTTCTGCGACTGCGACGGTGCGACCGGCGCGGCGGTTGGCGATGATGACCTTTTCGGCAAGGTCGACGAGTTGGGCGGGCAGAATGGTATCGGGCATGGTCGGCTCAGAATAGCGTGGGGAGGGCGAGGGTGGCAACCGCTTGTGCGGCGATGCCCTCGCGCCGGCCGGCAAAGCCCAGCCGCTCGGTCGTGGTCGCCTTGACGCTGATCCGATCGACGGGAACCGCCAATATCTCGGCAATCCGGGCGCGCATGGCATCACGGTGTGGCCCGATCTTGGGTGCCTCGCAGATGATGGTGAGATCGATATGGTCGATCCGGCCGTCCCGTTTCAGGACCAGATCGCGGGCATGAGCCAGGAAGCGATCGGAGGAGGCGCCGCGCCATTGCGGATCGGACGGCGGGAAATGGCTGCCGATATCACCATCTGCGAGCGCGCCGAGGATCGCATCGACGATCGCATGGAGGGCGACATCGGCATCGCTGTGGCCGGCGAGGCCCCGGTCATGCGGGACCAGTACGCCGCCGAGCCACAATTCTTCGTTCGGCGCCAGGCGATGGACATCATAGCCCATGCCGACGCGGGTGGTGCGGGCGCTTCCCAGGCGTGCCTCGGCACGGGCGAAATCCTGCGGGTAGGTCAATTTCTCTAGCCTTTCATCGCCTTGCATCAAGATGACGTCATGGCCCCAGGCGCGCAATATTTGGGCATCGTCGGTGGCTTCCTGTTCCTCGTCCCAGTCGCGATGGGCGGCCAGGATGGTCTCGAAGCGGAAGGCCTGCGGCGTCTGTACGCGATGCAGGCTCGCCCTATCGACAGCTTCGCCCATCAATGCGCCGTCGTTCCGCACCAGTGTGTCGGCGACGGGCAGGGCGGGGATCGCGCCTTCGGCATCTTCCAACGCGGCTAGCAGCCGGTCGATCACCGATGCTGGCAGGAAGGGGCGGGCGGCATCGTGGATCAGCACGATATCTGCGCCGCCGGCCGCCGCAATCGCCTCCAGTCCGGCGTGAACTGAACCGCGTCGACTATCTGCGCCGGTAACGAAATGGGCGACGCGATCGCCGAGCATGGCCTGGGCGCGGCCTTCCTCGCCTTCGCCCAGCGCAATGTGGATGGCCGACACGCCGCCATGCGCCGTCAGGGCGTCATGGGTATGGGCGAGCACGGCCTTGCCGCCGATCTGCCGATATTGTTTGGGAATGTCGCCACCGGCCCGGCTTCCCTGCCCGGCGGCGACGATCAGCGCGACGATCCTGCTGTTCGATGTCATGCTGCGGCGCATAGACGCTCTGCCCCATGATCGCCAACCTCTAAAGCGTAACGCGCGTGCTTGGCGCCCGCCTTGTCGTCGCGGCCATTTTCGGCTAAGGGCTGCCTGTTTTTTAGGCAGTGATAGAAGATGACGCGCAGGCTTTCCCCCATTTCCGTTGGACCGGTAACGGTCGACATGCCGGTCATATTGGCGCCGATGACCGGTGTTACCGACATGCCCTTCCGTACCCTGGTTCGCCGTTTCGGGTCGGGCCTGAACGTCACCGAGATGATCGCCAGCGCGGCGATGATCCGCGAGACGCGCCAGTCGCTGCAGAAGGCCGCCTGGCATCCGCTGGAAGAACCGGTGTCGATGCAGCTCGCCGGCTGTTCGCCGACGGAAATGGCCGAAGCCGCCAAGCTCAATGCCGATCGCGGCGCGGCGATCATCGACATCAACATGGGCTGCCCGGTGAAGAAGGTCGTCAATGGCGATGCCGGTAGCGCGCTGATGCGCGACCTGCCGCTGGCGGCGGCGCTGATCAAGGCGACGGTCGAGGCAGTCGATGTGCCGGTGACGGTCAAGATGCGCATGGGCTGGGATCATTCGAGTCTCAACGCGCCCGAGCTGGCGCATATCGCCGAAGATCTGGGCGCGAAGCTGATCACTGTCCATGGTCGCACCCGCTGCCAGATGTACAAGGGCAGCGCCGACTGGGGCTTCGTCCGCTCGGTCAAGGATGCAGTCAAGCTGCCGGTGATCGTCAATGGCGACATCTGCTCGATCGAGGACGCGGAAGCCGCGCTCGACCAGAGCGGCGCCGACGGGGTGATGATCGGCCGTGGCGCCTATGGCAAGCCCTGGCTACTGGGCCAGGTGATGCACTGGTTCGCTACCGGCGAGCGTCGTGCCGACCCGAGCCTTGCCGAACAATATGATCTGATTACAGAACATTATCGCATGATGCTCGATCATTATGACAATATGACCGGCGTCAACATGGCGCGCAAGCATATCGGCTGGTACACCAAGGGCCTGACTGGATCGGCGGAGTTCCGCAACACGGTCAATCAGGAGGCGGACGCGCAGCGGGTGCTGGATATGCTGGCCGCCTTTTATGAGCCGCTGATTGCGGCGGATGAACCGGCGGTGGCACTTCAGGCTGCATGACCATGCCATTGCCGTCCCTCCCGCCGCTTCAGATGCAGCAGGATGGACCATCCTTGTCGGAACTGATGACGGCGCTTCCGGTCGCGACCTTGGTAGTACGGCCGGATAATGGCATTGCCGACGCCAATGTGCGGGCGGAAACCCTGCTCAACATGGCGCGGTCGGCGATCATCGGCAGCGACGTGGCGCGCACGGTGCGGATTGCCGAGGCCGGCGCGCGGTTCGATATCTGGCACAGCAACAAGCCGATCGCCGCCTATGACATCAAGGTCCATGCCGGGCGCACCGCCGAGATGGAAGTGGATCTGATGATTTCCCCCATCGTCGATCATGATGGCTGGCGGGTCGTGTCGATCCATGCGCAGGGGCAGGCCCGCAAGATCGGCCATCGCGGCACGGCGGGCGGCGCGCGATCGGCGGTTGGCGCGGCGGCGATCCTGGCGCATGAGATCAAGAACCCGCTGTCGGGCATTCGCGGCGCGGCGCAGTTGCTGGAGACGAGCAATGGCGGCAGCGATGCCGCGCTGACCCAGCTCATCTGCAACGAGGTAGACCGGATCGCCGCCCTGATCGACCGGATGCAGGATTTCACGACCGACCGCACGCTGGAATGCGGCCCCGGCAACATTTATCCGTTGATCGATCGCGCATCACATATTGCGGCGGCAGGCTTTGCCAAGAATGTAAAAATTATAAAGCGTTATGATCCATCTTTGCCATTCGCGATCATCAATGACGATGCGCTGGTGCAGGTGATGATCAACCTGCTGAAGAATGCGGCAGAGGCACTGGAGCATGTCGAGCAGCCCTGCATTCGCGTCGAGACGGCGTTCCGACATGGCATGTCGGTGCTGGTCGGCGATCGCAAGGGCAGCGCCGTGCTGCCGATCGAGATCGTGGTGATCGACAATGGACCGGGCGTGCCCGAGCATATTCTGGACCACCTCTTCAACCCGTTCATCACGGGCAAGCGGGACGGGCAGGGGCTCGGCCTGGCGCTGGTAGACAAATTGGTGAGGGACATGAGCGGTTTCGTGCAATATTCCCGCGATCAGGAAGCCGGGGAATCCACCTTCCGCATCCTGCTGCCGATGGGAATGGGCTGATGGCCGCGACGGGCACGGTCCTGGTCGTCGATGATGATCCCGCCATCTGCGTGGTCGTGGGGGAAGCTCTGCGGCGCCAGGGGCACAAGGTGAAGATCGCCGGATCGATCCGCGAACGCACGGCGCTGATGGAGAGTTTTTCTCCGGACATTCTGATCACCGACGTCATGTTGCCGGATGGCGATGGGCTGGATGGCGTGGCGGAGATTATCGAGCGCAAGCCCGACCTGAATGTTATCATTCTTTCTGCACAGAACACCCTGAACACCGCGATCCGGGCGACCGAGAAGGGGGCGTTCGAATATCTTCCAAAGCCGTTCGATCTCAATGAGTTGACGCGCGCTGTTGCGGACGCCTTGGGGCATCGATCGGGCGGGGCGGACGCGAGCGAGCAAGGATTGCCGCATGATGGCCTGCCGCTGGTGGGGCGATCGCCTGCGATGCAGGAAGTCTATCGCACCATTGCCCGCGTTCTTTCCAATGATCTCAGCATATTGGTGCTGGGCGAGTCGGGGACGGGCAAGGAACTGGTGGCCGAAGCCATCCATAGCCTGGGCCAGCGACGCACCCGGCCCTTCGTCGCGATCAACATGGCGGCCATTCCGCGCGAGCTGATCGAAGCCGAACTGTTCGGTTATGAAAAGGGGGCCTTTACCGGCGCGCAGGCGCGGACCGCCGGTAAGTTCGAGCAGGCGCAGGGCGGCACCCTGTTCCTGGATGAAATCGGCGACATGCCGATGGAGGCGCAGACAAGGCTGCTTCGCGTGCTCCAGTCGGGCGAGGTGACGACGGTCGGCGGATCCAAGCCGGTGCGGGTCGATGTCCGCATCATCGCCGCCACCAACAAGGATCTGCCGCGACTGATCGAGGAAAATCGGTTCCGCCAGGATCTCTATTATCGGCTCAATGTCGTGCCGGTGTCGCTGCCGCCTTTGCGCGAACGGCGCGAGGATGTGATCTTGCTGGCCCGCCATTTCCTCGATCGGGCGGCGCAGGACGGTTTGCCGCGCAAGGCGCTGGCCGAGGACGCTGCGCAGTTGCTGATGGCCTATCACTGGCCCGGCAATGTCCGCGAGTTGCAGAATATCATGCAGCGGCTGGCCGTGCTGAGCCGCGAGAATGTGATCGCGGCCGACATGCTGCGCCACGCGCTGCCGCTGGATGCCGTGCCGGCGGACCATGCCGCGCCCGCAGGGCAGCTTGCGCAGGCCGTGCGGGAATGGACCAAGCGGCAACTGGGCGTCGGGCTTGGGCAAGCCAATCCCCAGTTGCATGATAATCTGCTGGCGGTGATCGAGCCGATCCTGCTGCAGGAAACGCTGGCCAGCGTCGATGGCAACCAGATCCGCGCCGCCGGCCTGCTCGGCATCAATCGCAACACGCTGCGCAAGAAGCTGACCGATTATGGCCTCGACCCGCTGCAACTGCGGCTGAGCGACTAGCGAGGGCGAGACGAAGCGCCCAATCGCATCGACCAGCGACATGGTTTTATGTAAAAACTGTGTTTGATCGGGCACGGCATTGTTGTAACGAAGCCACTATGACTGGTGCGGTGACAATCCCCCGACGGGGACAGGCTTGGGCAAGGCTGATCCGGCCTTACCTGCGCAACGGTCGCCTGGCCGCCGCGATCGAAGCGGTCACGCTCATCCTGTTCCTGGGCACCGCTGGGCTGACCTATCGCCTGCTGTCCGGGCAGGACCAGTCCTACACCCTGTTGACCCCGCCGATCGTGGCGCTGTTGCTGGTCGCCAATCTGGTGCCGGCGATCGCGCTGCTGATGCTGCTGGGGCGTCGTGTGGCCAAGCGTCGGGCCGCAAAATCGGCGATCGGCAGCGATGGTCAGCTCCATGTCCGACTGGTGGCGATCTTCTCGGTCGTGGCCAGCGTGCCGATGCTGCTGGTCGTGATCTTTGCGTCGCTGCTGTTCCAATATGGCGTGCAATTCTGGTTTTCGGACAGTGCGCGCGGCATGCTGCAAAATGCCAGCGATCTGGCGCGCGGCTATTATGAGCAGAATTTGCGCGAGGTCCGCGACGAGACGCTGACCATGGCGAGCGATCTGCGCGACTATCTGGGCCAATCGAGCGTTTCCAGTCCCCGTTTTGCCGAAGGCTATATCTATCAGGTGGTGACGCGAAAGCTGAACCGGTCGGCGATCATCGAGATCGGCAAGGATGGTGTGGCGCGGACCGCTGCAACAGTCGATCCCGAGAGCCGGCCAGCGTCCGAAATGCTGTCCGCCGATGTCGTGAAGCGTCTCGCGTCCGGCGAGGATGTCGTGGTGGCCGCCAAGCCGAACCAGATCGAAGCGGTGACGCTGCTATACCCCAATTCCAAAATCTACCTCTATGCCACGCGCAATGCCGGCAGTTCGTCCTTCTCCAATGTGGAGCGGGCGCAGAAGGTGCTGGGCGATTATGATCTGTTCGCGGCCCAATCCCGCGCGCTGCAATTGCGGTTCAACCTGCTGCTGTTCGTGGGGTCGCTGTTGCTGGTCGGCATCGCCGTCTACATCGCGCTGGCGGTCGCCGACTGGATGGTGCGGCCGGTCAATGAACTGGTGACGGCTGCCCGCAAGATCACGGCGGGCGACCTGTCCGCGCGCGTCACCAGCCCGGCCAGCCGGGACGAAATCGGCACGCTCGCCTCCGCTTTCAACCGCATGACCCAGCGTCTGGAAGCACAGACCGGCGCGCTGGTCGCGGCCAACAGCCAGCTTGATGAGCGGCGCGCCTTTATCGAGGCGATCCTGTCGGGCGTGAGTGCCGGCGTGCTGTCGGTGGACCGCGGCGGCGTGATCCAGTTGCTGAACAGCTCGGCCGCTGCGATCCTGGTGCGTGAAGGCGATGATCCGGTCGGACGGCCGCTGGCCGAGATTTCGGCCGAGCTGGCCGAACTGGTTGCGTCGGAGGAGGACGCCGGCATCGTCCAGGTGCGCGCGCAAGGCGATCTGCGGACCCTGGCGGTCAAGGTGTCCGAAGATGTGTCCGGCCATATCCTGACCTTCGACGACATCACCCAGCAATTGTCGGATCAGCGCCGCGCGGCCTGGTCGGATGTGGCGCGCCGCATCGCGCATGAGATCAAGAATCCGCTGACGCCGATCCAGCTGGCAGCCGAACGCCTGCAGCGCCGCTATGGCGAAGAAGTGACGAGCGACAAGCCGACCTTCGCCCGGCTGACCGGCACGATCGTGCGGCAGGTGGGCGATTTGCGCCGCATCGTCGACGAATTTTCCTCCTTTGCCCGCATGCCCAAGCCGGTGTTCCGGCGCGAGGCTCTGGGCGACATCGCCCGGCACGCGCTGTTCCTGCATGAGGTGGCCCACCCCGATATTCGCTTCGCTTTTGACGCGGATGCCGGGGAGATGGAGATGGTGTGCGATCGCCGCCAGCTTGGCCAGGCGCTGACCAATATCGTCAAGAATGCGGTCGAGGCGATCGAGCCGAAGCCGGCGCCCGAGGATGGCGGGGTGCGTGGCCATGTGCGCATGCGCCTGCATGAGGCTGATGGCGCGCTGGTGATCGAGGTGCGCGACGATGGCATCGGCCTGCCGCCCGAGCGTGAACGCATCCTGGAGCCCTATATGACCACGCGGTCGAAGGGGACGGGTTTGGGCTTGGCCATCGTCAAGAAGATTGTCGAAGAACATATGGGCGAAATCCGCTTTGATGACGCGGAAGGCGGGGGCGCGCGGGTGACGCTGCGCTTCCCTGTCGCGGCCCTGGAGAAACTGGAAGAGGGGCAGGTGGTTGCCTTGCCCAAAGGAAAAGTGACGGCCAATGGCGCTTGATATTCTGATAGTCGACGACGAAGAGGACATTCGCGATCTGGTTGCGGGTGTGCTGGAAGATGAGGGTTTTACCACCCGCACCGCCGCCAGTAGCGACAGCGCGATCGAGGCGCTGGACAGCCGGCGCCCCTCGCTGGTGCTGCTCGATGTCTGGCTGCAGGGTTCAAAGCTCGACGGGCTGGAACTGCTGGACGAGATCAAGCGGCGTGATGCGACCGTCCCGGTGCTGATGATTTCCGGCCATGGCAATATCGACACGGCGGTGGCGGCGATCCGCAAGGGGGCGGCCGATTTCATCGAAAAGCCGTTCGAGGCGGACCGGCTGCTCCATCTGGTGGCGCGCGCCACCGAGACCGAGCGGCTGCGGCGCGAGAACCAGACGCTGCGCGCGCGCTTTGGCCAGGATGATGAGCTGACCGGCACGTCGGCATCGATCAACGGCGTGCGGGCGACGATCAAGAAGGTTGCAGGCACCGGCAGCCGGGTGCTGATTTCCGGCCCGGCCGGGGTCGGCAAGGAAGTCGCTGCCCGCATGCTGCACAGCTGGAGCGGCCGCGCCGACGCGCCCTTCATCATCGTCGCCGCGGCGCGGATGGATCCGGATCGGGTCGAGGAAGAACTGTTCGGCGTCGAGGATCCCAGCGGGCTAGTGCGTCCGGGCTATCTGGAACAGGCGCATGGCGGCACGCTCTATCTGGACGAGATCGCCGACATGCCGGTCACCACCCAGGGCAAGATATTGCGGGTGCTGACCGACCAGAGCTTCACCCGCGTCGGCGGGCAGCGGCAGGTGAAGGTGGACGTGCGCGTCATTTCCTCGACCGCGCGCAACCTGACGGCGGAAATCGAGGAGCGGCGCTTTCGCGAGGATCTCTTCTATCGGCTCAATGTCGTGCCGTTACAGATTCCGTCGCTGTCCGAACGGCGCGACGATATTCCACCGCTGGTCGAGCATTATCTGGCGCGCTTCGCCGCCGATCGCCGGGTCAATCCGCCCGAGATCGCCAGCGATGCGATGGCGGCGCTGCAGGCCAATGAATGGCCGGGCAATGTCCGTCAGCTGCGCAACGTGATCGAGCGGACGATGATCCTGGCGCCGGGGGACCGGATCGGGCGGATCGAACTGGACATGCTGCCGGCCGAGCTGACGAGCGGTGGCGGCGGCGACGGCATTGGCCAGTCGGCGATCATGGGCGCGCCGCTGCGCGAGGCCCGCGAAAGTTTCGAGCGGGAATATCTGCGCATCCAGATCCGGCGGTTTTCGGGCAATATCTCGCGCACCGCGACCTTCATCGGCATGGAGCGGTCTGCGCTGCACCGCAAACTGAAATTGCTGGGCATTACCGACGGAAAGGACGGCTGACGCTAGGGAAATTCCCGATGGCGATGTCAGGCATGGACGCCCCTTCGCAATTGCGGTAGGATTGCCTTGCCCTCGACAAGCGGGGGCAGGCAAGACACCTCCGCCCAGAGGTGCGAGAGCGGGTAACGTCCCGCCAATAAAGGACTGGCAAAAACCATGGCCGACAAAGTGAACAACCTTCAGGATATTTTCCTCAACAGCCTGCGCAAGTCGAAGACCCCGGTGACCATGTTCCTGGTCAAGGGCGTGAAGCTGCAGGGCATAATCACCTGGTTCGACAATTTTTCCGTGCTGCTGCGCCGGGATGGTCAGTCGCAGCTGGTCTATAAGCATGCCATTTCGACGGTCATGCCGGCCCAGACGATGGACCTGACCGATCTGCGCAAGGCCAGTGACGGCAATGGCAAGCCGCGCCTGCTGCAGGAAATCTTCCTGAGCGCCGTGCGCAAGTCGGGCAGCCCGGTGACCATGTTCCTGGTCAACGGCGTGATGCTCCAGGGCGAAATCGCCGCCTTCGACCTGTTCTGCATGCTGCTCGAACGCGACGGCATGGTGCAGTTGGTCTACAAGCACGCCATTTCGACCGTGCAACCGCTCCATTCGCTCGACCTGTCGGGCGAGAACGAGCAGGACGACTGATCGTCCACGCCGCATTCGGTCTTCCCGCCGATCCGCGCGGGTAGACCGGAGCGCGGCCAGATGCTCTAAGCTGACATGGCCATATTCAATCGCGACTCCGAGGACGAAGTGGCGCGCGGTGCGCGTGCCGTCGTCGTGCATGCCGAAACCCATGGCGGCGACCGCCGCGACAGCGATGCCCGGCTGGAGGAGGCCCGTGGCCTGGCGCTTGCGATCGGCATCGATGTGCGCGCCGCCCAGAGCTTCCGCGTCCGCGACCGCAAGCCCGCCACCCTGTTCGGCAGCGGCCAGGTCGACCAGATCGCCACGCTGGTGAACCAGGAAGAAGCCGAACTGGTCATCGTCGACAATGCGCTGACCCCGGTGCAGCAGAGCAATCTGGAAAAGGGGACCGGCGCCAAGGTGATCGACCGGACCGGACTGATCCTGGAGATTTTCGGCGAGCGCGCGGCCACCAATGAAGGGCGGCTGCAGGTCGAACTCGCCCATCTCGACTATCAGGCCGGCCGCCTGGTGCGCAGTTGGACCCATCTTGAGCGCCAGCGCGGCGGCTTCGGCTTCCTGGGCGGTCCGGGCGAAACCCAGATCGAGGCGGACAGGCGCATGATCCGCGACCGCATGGCCAAGATCCGGCGCGAACTGGATCAGGTCACCAAGACGCGCGGCCTGCATCGCGCCCGGCGCCAACGTGCGCCCTGGCCGGTGATCGCGCTGGTCGGCTATACCAATGCCGGCAAGTCGACGCTGTTCAACCGCCTGACCGGCGCCGAGGTGATGGCCGAGGATCTGCTGTTCGCCACGCTCGACCCGACGATGCGGCAGATCGTGCTGCCGGGGCTGGACAAAGCGATCCTGTCCGACACGGTGGGGTTCGTCTCCGACCTGCCGACCCAGTTGATCGCGGCCTTCCGCGCGACGCTGGAGGAAGTGCTGTCGGCTGATATCATCGTCCATGTCCGCGACATCGCCCATCCCGATACCGAGGCGCAGCGCGACGACGTGCTGGACGTGCTGAGCGAACTGGGCGTCGCCGGCGAAGGGGCGCTGGAACGCGGCGATGGCGAGGCCGATCTGCCGCCGATCATCGAGGCGTGGAACAAGCTGGACCTGCTCGACACAGAGAGTGCCACGCAGGCGCGCGAGATTGCGGCACGGCATGATGATGTCGTTATCATCTCTGCCTTGACCGGCGAGGGTGTCGAGGGGCTGCAGC
This sequence comes from Sphingobium sp. SG1, assembly GCF_057063145.1. Lineage (NCBI taxonomy): Bacteria > Pseudomonadati > Pseudomonadota > Alphaproteobacteria > Sphingomonadales > Sphingobiaceae > Sphingobium > Sphingobium sp. SG1. The sequence continues at coordinate 524,268 of NZ_JBVVOJ010000002.1, forward strand.
GGGCGATCAGCAGCCGGCTGACCCGTGGCGCACGGGTTCACAGCCTGCGTCTGCCGATCGCCGATGGGGCTGCCCTCGCCTGGCTACACGAGCATGGCGAGGTACTGGCAACGCGGCCGAGCGAAGCGGAGATGCAGGTGGATGTCCGCCTGTCCGACTCCGGCCTCGCCCGCTTCCTCAAGCGCGATCGTTAGAGCAAATTCCGATCCGACTGCGTCAGATCGGTTGCTCTAAGTTTTTGGTTTAACGCGTTTTCCGAGTCATCAGGTGATTCTACCTGATTAGAAAACGCTCTAATCGGGCAGTCGCGCCACGAAATCCTGCACGACGCGGGCCGAATTGGCCGAGGCGAGCGCCATGAACACGCTCATCTGGTTCTGCTCCGCATCGCCGCCGGCGAGATCCGAGAGGCTACGGAAGGCGAGGAAGGGCACGCGGTTGGCATAAGCCACCTGCGCCACCGCTGCGCTTTCCATGTCCAGCACCTGCGCCTGGAACGTCGCGAACAGATATTGGCGATAGGCGGCATTGTCCATGAAGGCGGGGCCGCTGATGCCGCGCCCGCCGACATGCAGGCTGGGCTGGTGCGGCAGGCATTTTGCAGCGGCCGCATCGGCGCAGCGGGCCAGGCTTTCCGAGGATGACAGGGCGCGGGCGATGGCGAGCAAAGCGGGATCGGCCGGGAAGGCGCGGTGCCAGCTCTTGGCCTCGGCTTCATTGCCGACCTCGACATCTCGGGGGAAGATCATGCCATAATTGGGCAGGTCGTTCCCCGGCGTACGGAAGATCGGCGCATAGCCGCCCGGCGCCTCGCGCGCGATCGTGCTTTCCATGAACTGGCCCCAGTCGGCCGCGACCACGACATCGCCGATATGCAGCGACGGATCGATGCCGCCGGCAATGCCGGAAAAGAGAATGCGCTTCACCGCGAAGCGATCGACCAGCCACTGGGTGGTCATGGCGGCGTTGACCATGCTGACGCCGCTTTCGACCAGCAGCACCGGCTTGCCGGCCATCTGGCCAAGCGTCACCGGCACGCCGTTGACGCGCACGGTCCGCGGCTGCTCGATCCGGCCGACGAGTGCGGCATGTTCGGGCGGGAAGGCGGTCATGATCGCGGTGCGCGGCTGCTCGTCCAACTTCTGGGCGAGGGCAGGGGTGGCGGTCAGCAGGCCGACCAGGGCGAGAAGCAATTTCATGCGGCGGCAACCCAGGCAAAGCGGATGACGATCAAGATGGCGAGCAGGAAGAGCAGCCAGTCGGCGCGGCTCATCTTGCCGCGCAGCAGCTTCAGGATCGCATGGGCGACAATGCCGAAGGCGATGCCGTTGGCAATCGAGAAGGTGAGGGGGATGAGCGCGAGGGTGAGGAAGGCGGGAACGGCCTCGAACGGCTCTTCCCAACTGACCTCGACCAGCGGCGCCATCATCAGGCTGCCGACCAGGATCAGCGCTGGCGCCGTCGCATAGAGCGGCACCAGGCCGGCATAGGGCGCAGCGAAGATGGTGAGCAGGAAGAGGAGGCCGGTGACGATGGCGGTAAGGCCTGTACGACCGCCGGCTGCGACGCCGGCTGCGCTTTCGACATAGGAGGTGACGGTGCTGGTGCCCGCCGTCGCGCCGACCATGGTGGCGGCCGCGTCGGCGATCAGGATGCGGTTGAGATTGGGCACGCTACCATCGGGGCGAGCGAGGCCGGCGCGCTTGGTCACCGCCATCAGCGTGCCAAGATTGTCGAACAGGTCGACGAACAGGAAGACGAAGATGATTTCCAGCACGCCGATGCCATGGCTGCCGGCGAAGACTGCACCAAGATCGAGATGAAAGGCGGTGCTGCCAAGCGCCGAGACGTCATAGGGCGTCGGCGTGAAATGCAGCGCGCCAACCACCCAGCCGAGCAGGGTAGTGGCAACGATGCCGATCAGGATCGCGCCGCGCACCTGGCGGATCGACAGGCCCGCGATCAGCGTCAGGCCGAACAGGGTGAGCAGCACCGGCGCCGATCGAAGGTCGCCGAGCGCGACCGAGGTGGCGCTATTGGACACGACGATGCCGGCATTGCGCAGGCCGATGAAGGCGATGAAGAGGCCGATGCCGCCGGCGACAGCAGCCAGCAGATGGGGCGGGATGGCGGCCAGGATCATCTGGCGGATGCCCGCCAGGGTCAGCGCCAGAAAGGCGACGCCCGAGAGGAAGACGCAGCCGAGCGCGACCGGCCAGGGAATGCCCAGGCCCAGCACGACCGAATAGGTGAAATAGGCGTTGAGGCCCATGCCCGGCGCCAGTGCGAGCGGCACGTTCGCGACCATCCCCATCAGGATGCTGGCAAAGGCAGCGGCGAAACAGGTTGCGGCGGCCACGCCGACCAGCGGCATGCCGGCCTCGCCCAGGATCGCCGGGTTGACCAGCACGATATAGGCCATGGTCAGGAAGGTGGTGATGCCCGCGACGATTTCCGTGCGCACATTGCTGCCGCGCGCGGCTATCTGGAAATGGTTTTCCAGCCAGGATGAGAGGGAAGCGGTCATCGCGCGCAACCGGGCAGGAAAAGGGAAGGGGCCATGGCCGGCCCGGACAGCGAAGTTGACACCAGATACCCCCTATGCGCGATGGTCGCGATTGCGCGCCCTATGCCGCTGCGCACGCGCCGCGTCAAAGGTAACGATGCATCACAAATGTGTCGACCAGCCCCAGCGTTGGATGGGCAAAGGCATCGGGCACGCGGCCGACAATGGCAAAGCCCATCGCCTGCCACAGCGCGACCGCGCGGCAGTTGGAGGAAACCACGAAATTATATTGCATCGCGCTGAAACCGAGATCGCGGGCCAGATCGAAGGAGGCCGCGCACATGCGCCGGGCAACGCCGCGTCCGATTGCGTGACCCGCAGTGACATAGCCGGCATTGGCGACATGACGGCCGCCGCCCGGCTGGTTGGCGCGGACGTAGAAGATGCCGAGCAGGGCGCCATCCTCCTCGACGACGCGGACGGTGCGGTCCGGGGACAGCCACAGGGCAAGGGCATCTTCGCGGCCGATCGCGCGATCGACCGCCAGGGTTTCGCCAGCGCGCAGCACGGGTTTCAGGATATCCCAGATCGCATCATGATCCGCCGGCGTGACCGGCCTGATTATTCCGCCTGCTTCGCCTGTTGCCATAGCGCTTCCTTCTCGTCGAGCGACAGGCCCACGAACGCATCGCCGGCGATCGCCTCCATCTGACGGAAACGACGATCGAACTTGGCATTTCCGCCACGCAGCGCGACTTCGGGATCAATCTTGAGATGGCGTGCGAGGTTCACGACGGCAAAGAGCAGGTCGCCGACCTCTTCTTCCCGATGGGCATGGCTGGTCGCGCTGGCGACCTCGTCCAGTTCCTCATGGATCTTGGCGATCGCGCCCTGGGCATCGGGCCAGTCAAAGCCGGTGCGGGCAGCCCGCTTCTGCAATTTTTCGGCGCGCAGCAGCGCCGGAAGCGCCTGCGCGACGCCAGCCATGGCGCTCGGATCGGGGATCTTGTCGGCGCGTTCGGCCGCCTTGATGCTTTCCCATTGGGCATGGCCATCCTCGCGCCGGGCGCCTTCACCAAAGACATGGGGATGACGCCGGATCATCTTGGCTGCGATGCTGTCGATCACGTCCTGCAGGCGGAAATGGCCGGCCTGTTCGGCGATGCGGCTGTGAAACACGACCTGCAGCAGCAAATCGCCCAGTTCATCGCGCAGGTCCGTCATGTCGTTACGCTCGATCGCGTCTGCCACTTCATAGGCTTCCTCGATCGTGTAGGGGGCGATGCTCGCGAAATCCTGTTCGATGTCCCAGGGGCAGCCGGTGTCCGGATCGCGCAGCCGCGCCATGACATCGGCGATCGGCATGATATCGGCGGGACTGGCTTTGGACATGGGAACCTTCGCATTGGCTGCTGATGGGCCTGCGGATAGGCGTTTGCCGGATACAAGGCCACCCCCGATGTCGAACGGAGCGCCGATAGGCGGATATGGTGCCCATGGGGACGCGCATTGGAGCCTGTGGGAGGGTTATTCCGCTGCGGCGACGACATCCTCGTCCTTGACCGCATTGTTCGTCCGGACCTGCACGACCCGACCCCGGTCAAGATGAACGATGATGTCGGCAAGTGCGACGAGCGATGCCGTATGGGCTATGGCCAATATGGTGATATGGCCCCGCAAACCGGCAATCGCGGTTTCGATCTTGGTCTGTGCGTCCATATCGAGGGCACTTGTCGCCTCGTCCAGGATCAGCAGTCTGGGATGACGCAGCAGAGCGCGCGCGAGGGCGATGCGCTGCCTTTCCCCGCCGGATAGACGGCTGCCACGATCGCCGACCACGGTATCGAGCCCTTGGGGCAAGGCGCCGACGAACTGCCGGGCGTTGGCGGCATCAAGGGCGTTCCACAACTCCTCATCGCTCGCATCCGCCTTGCCGATGCGCAAATTGGTTGCGATGCTGTCATGCAACAGGAAGACGTCCTGGGGCATATAGGCGATCTGGGACCGCCATTGCCGATCATCCTGGGCAAGGTTGACACCGTCGACCAGAATTTGGCCCTCGCTGGGATCGAGCAGCCCCATCAGCATGTCCGCTATGGTGCTCTTGCCTGCACCCGAAGGCCCGACCAGGGCAATGATCTTGCCGGCGGGCAATTCCAGATCGAGGTTCGCGATCGTCGGCGTGTCCGCGCCGTGATGGGTGATGGATACGCGATCGAAGCGGACATGCCGGGTCAGGAGCGGCATTTGAACGCGCTCCGGCCCGGCGGTGCGGTTCTGCTCTGCCGTGAAGATGCGCAGGAGCCTGGCGACATTCTCATAGCCTGGCAGGCAGAGGAGCAGTTGCTGGAGCGTGCTTTGCAGGGCGTTGAAGCGCGGCGCGAGGCGCATGAACAACAGCAGCATCGTCATCAGCTGCGGCAGGGGCAGCGCGATGACGGCATAGGCCACATAGACGAACAGGGCTGCGGCCGCACCGCTTGCCAACTGGAACAGGGCGGTGCTGTTGGATGTCAGCCGGGCGAACTCGACAGTGCCGACGCGCAGCGTTTCCAGCAACCGATCCAAGCGTTGGAGATAATAGGGTTCGCTGTTGAAAGCCTTGGCGATCTTCATGCCGGTGATGAATTCGAACGCGACATATTGCCGTTCCTGCAGGGAATTCGACATGGATTGGGCATGGCGGGCGATCTTCCGGCGCACCGGGTACAGGCCGAACAGGGTCGCTGCGCCAACGGTCATGGCGAACAAGGTCATCTGCCAGGATATCAGCGTGGACAGCAGGCCATAGAGCGTCAGCCAGATGATATTCTGGCCAAATGACATGAGGCTGAAGACCGCGACCTGGATGCGATCGACATCGTTACTGAGCGCATGGTTGAGATCGGAGCCGCGCATGTTCGCGACCAGCGACCAGCGACCATAGCCGATGGCCGTGAACAGGCGCATGCGGATGTCGTCTACCGCCTGCTGCATCGTCCGGGTCATGAGGAGGAGGCGGCGGCGCGACACCAAAGCCTGAAAGACCATGAGGCACAGCATCGCCGTCAGCAACCAGCCGAGCGATATGCTGCCGATCCAGGGGAGTTGAATGCTGCTCTGGGCCGCACCATGATTGGTGCCGATCAGTTTCAGCAACGGGATCATCGCCAGCAGCGAGCAGCTTTCCAGAATGCTGCCGATCAGGATCAGCAACAGGATGATGGACACTTGCCGCCGATAGCCGCCAAGGGAAAAGCGCGCGAATTCGCTGATCTGGCGGAACTGGCTCACCTATGGTCCTCGCAGTCGGCGCGGACGAGTTCGACTGTCTCTTCCAGTCGATTGAGGGCATGCGGGACGTGCAGCGTTGCCACCTGGACGCAACGGGCCAGGGCAGCGCAGCCCTGCATGTGACGGGCCTCGTCGGCGGGCGAGAGCGCTGCCTTCCCGAAACGGGTTATGTAGGAGTAGCGCAGGATCGCCGACAGGGCCTGGGTTCCGGCAAGCCGGGTGAGGCCGGGCTGATCCCCCACGCGGTCGAGAACATAGAGGCGTTCGGGTTGAAGCTGATCATGGCGGAAATCGCCCATCAAACGATGCTGGCGTTTGGAAAAGCCGGGATAGACCAATGGCAATGGCTGTGCTTCAGTCAGTTGCATGGCGTCTGCGGCCTCTTCCGCGAGCTTGAGCTGGCCATAGGCGGGCAGGATTTCGAGTGTGCCGTCCGGGTTCTCGCGGATCGCCAGGAGGTCGTCCGTCAGCAGACGATGGCCCGCCCGGAGGAAGGCTGCGGCGGTGGTGGATTTGCCCGCCAGCTTATCGCCGACGAAGATGACGCCATGCCCGTCGAGGTCGATCGCGCTGGCGTGGAGCGTGATGTAGCCGCGCATGTGCAACGCCAGCGCCATGATCGGCCCCAGCAGAGGAAAGGGGAGGTAGGTCACCGGCGTATCGGGATAGGGCTGAATCTCGATGAGGTCGGGGCCATGGAACTGGAAGGCCGCCACATCGGGCCATGCCAGGAAATGCGTCCCGTCCGTGCGGAACTGCGTGATCACGCCCTCATCGCGCGACGGCAAGGGCAGGTCGCGGCTGTAGATGATGCGGATGTCGGGCACAGATCCCGCCGGGGCGATCGTCAGTTCCGGCAGCGGAACATCCGATTCGATCGTCAGCCCAAAGGCACGATAAAGGGACGAGGCCTTGCTGGCGGGGGCAAGGGCGGGCTGAGGCGTTGGGCCCATCTTCATGTCATCCTCCTGCATGTACGATGTGAAATTTGGCTCTCGGAGCAGCGGGCCGGGATCGTCTTGCAAGCCAGCGGCCCAGGCTTGCGACCCGGTAGGCAGCGAATAAGGGGGCGGCATCATTGGCCATGGACTGATCGAACTGCGTGATGGCCGCGCGGGCGACATCAATGTCGACAAATGGCGCCAACATGTCAGCCTGCGCATCCAGCATCGTCAGCAAGGATGCCCGGTGACGCGCCATGCCTGTTCCCAACTGGCCGGCAAAATTGAACTTGTCGCGCCGCAGCCGGACCTGCTCTGGCAACAGGCCTGCCATGGCGTTCCGCAGGGATGCGCGCGGATAGCCATTGTCGAGCTTGGCATGGGCCGGGAGCGATACGCAGAATTCGACGAGACGGCGATCATAGAATGGGAAGCACAGGCGCACTCCGGCTGCAGCGGCCGAACGATCGAGCACTTCAAACGCATAGGGTTGTTGTGGCGATGTCAGGGTTGACAGGTGGCGCTGCTGCTCGGTCTGATAGGCCGAGCGGCTGGGCATTGTCGCTGCGCGGCGCAAACCTATGTCCGTACGACGGACGAGGTCTGGTGCGACGAGCGCGGTCGTGAAATTCGGTGAGGTGCGGGGCGGATGTGCATGGTGGACGATGCGCCGCCAATTCTGCCGGAATCGCCGTATCGTCGCGATATGATCGAAATGGGGGGACGCTGCCTGCCAGGTCGAACAGCGGAGAATATGGGCCAAGCCATGTGCTTCGCGCAACAAGGTGGCCCAGCGCCGTTCCATGGCCAGTTCGTTCAGCCGCCCAAACCCGTGGGAAACGACTTCATCGCCGCCATGTCCGTCCAGAAGGCGGGGAAGCCCCAGTTGCCGGGCCCTGTGATAGAGGCGTCGCGAACTGCCCAGATTGTAGGCGAGACAGGGGCCGTCCTGTTCAGTCAGGATCATGTCCAGTTCCTGCAGCGGATCCTGATGCTCAGTGGGCAGGAAATGAGGGGTAAAACGCCCTGCTTGCAGAATGGCTTCTATGTGCGGGCCATCCGTCCAGTTGGGACTTGTGTCGAACGTCATGGACAGGCTTGGCACGGGCGGTCCCGCCGCCTCCGCCCGCAAGCGCGATGCCATCATGGCGATGGACGAGGAGTCCAGCCCTCCGCTGAGCAGCACGCCGGCTTGTTCGCTGATCCGACACGAGACCGCTTGTTCGAACAAATGGCGGAACTGCTCGGCGGTTTCCTCATCCTTGGGCGGCTGGGATGCCGCCAGATGCCAATAACGGCTGATGGTGAGTTCGTCGCGCGTGACCAGAATGACGTACCCTGGCGGCAGACGCCGGATTTCGCGATAGAGCGTCGTCTGGGCATCGCCGACTATGCCGGCGACAAAATCTGCTGCACCAACTTCGTCGATGGCGGATGAAATCTCCGAACTGAGCAGCGCGCCAATCGTTGTCGCGGCCATGAACAGCCTGGGCGAAGCATGATAGTAGAACGGGCGGACGCCGAAATGGTCACGAGCGCCAAATAATGTCTGTGTCGCTTCGTCCCAGAGCACAAAGGCGAAGTCGCCCAGCAACATGGAGGCGCAGTCTGCGCCATAGCGCTCGTACAGCGCGGCTATCAGGCTCGCTTCAGGGAGGGCCGGGCGGGGAGGAAGGCCGAGCCGTGCCTCGATTTCCGCGCGATTGTCGAGCCGGACATCAGCGGCCACAATAAGGCCCGGACGCCGCTTCTCATGGTCCAACGCCTCCATGCCAGCCCCGGCAAGAATCGTCGGGCCGCTATCGATCGCGCAACGGACCCCGCGTGATACCAGGGAGGCGATGCCTTCGCCGGGCCAATGCCGTGCCGGCCGGCCATCGCGGTGGAACAGGCCGGCAAAAGCATTCATTGCCGGACCAGCCCGTCCAGGTCCGCCAGGACATTGAAGCCGGCCAAGTCCTGTCGTCTGCCGCCAATAATGGGCCTTGCACGATGGTCGAGCAGCCAGGCATGGGCCTGGAAGCTGCCATCTTCGGAGCGGCGTACACCGATCCGGATCCAGCTTTCATGTCCCATCCAGGCGAGCAACGTCCGTGTGGCCACGGCCTGAGTCAGGCACGTGGCGCCCGGAACAAGTCGTGAGACGATGCTGACAGCGCGGGCGACCTGGCGCACCCAGAGCGGATTGCGCTGGCCAGTGGATTGCGGCAGCCATTCGCACAGGCGCGCATAGCTGGTGAGGCTGAGGGCAAGGCGGACAGCCAATACCAGAGGCAGTGCGACCGGCAGCAGCAGTGCCAGAAGCAGGCCTGCCAGAGTGCGATCAGGACGCCGGCGCATGCTGGACGCTGATCAATGTGAACTGAGACAGGTTGCTTAGCAGGCTCTCCAGATCCTTGCGACACTGTTCCGGTCGGACATCGAAGCGTTGCTCGATATTGTCCTGCAACGCACCGACACTGGTGGAGGTCGCGATCGTTTCCCAGACATGGACGCCGACGCGATTGAGCGCGAAATAGCGGCTGGAGGTCAGGTCCAGCAAAACTCTCTCATTGTCCAGGTCGCAAAACACGATGTTGGGATCTGCTGCCACGATTGTCGCGGATGGCCAGGCGATCGTCATCTTTCTTCCCCGCTTCCAAGGGCCTTGCAGGAGAATGGACGCCCCCTCTGTCCGAGAAAGGCGTCCACCCTGTCAGGAGAACGTGAGCTCGCCGCGCGGCGTACCGTCCGGGAAGGTCGCGTCCAGGCTTTCGCCATAGGACGTGCCCTGCGTCAGCGATTCGAACGAGCCGAGTTCGACGAGCTCGGGCGATTCATAAGACTCCTTTTCCATACTCAACTCCTCATCATCTGCTGAACCATTCAGCGGATATAAATTGATCTTAAGTAAATGTTTAAGTCAAATTCCAATCCATCCGCGGTAACACCTATAGGTATAAACACATATCGCCATGATTTAACTTTGTAGGGCAATGTTTTGCATAAGCTAACATTCAAGGTGTGACTGATGTGTTGTTAGATCCCTCCCGCAAGGCACGGAAAATCGTGGATATCGTGAGGTGCCATGTGGCCCTGTCCGTTCCGCAGATGATCGTTAGCCCCCCTTCTCCGGCGATCGACGCGGACGATTGGGCGGACATCATAATGGTTGGGAAATCCTGTAAACTTCTGCTGCACCTTGGTGCCGGGCTCCGCGCCGCTGGGCAGGATATTCCGGACGCCTTCTCGCGCGAGGAAGATAGGTTCAGGAAGTTGACGCTCGCGATGAACGGCGTGAACATCGCTACAATAACCAATATATCTAAAGCTCTAATCCATGATGATCTGCGATTTATAGTTTTCAAAGGCCCGCTTGCTCAGAGAAGAATTTATGGCGGATACTTTCATCGTCCCTCATCGGACGTCGATATCCTGATCGATCGCGGTGATCTGCGTCGCTGCACTGCGCTTCTCCAGGAGGCAGGTTATTTCCTGCCCGCGGAATGTGATCGTATCTGGTGGCGTGCCTTTCTGGGAGAGCAGCATTTCTTCTCGCGTTCGCCGAACCAGGCAACGGTCGACGTTCATCACCGGCTCCAGCAGCCGGGTTGTCCGCACCCCATGGACGTGGGCGCATTTCTGCGTGAGCCGGCGGATCAGGAACTGGGGCAGGTGAAGGTTCCCTGCATATCGCCAATCCACGAAATCCTGTTAGCAAGCCTGAGCTTCGTGAAGTCTCTGACCCAGCATTGCCACGCAGCGGCCTATCTTCTGGATTTCTGCGCCGCAATTGCCGGGCTCGATCATGCGGCCTTGGCGATTTTGCATCAACGGGCAACGGAGCAGAATATCGAGCATAGCCTGCGCATCACCTTGGCCTGTGCCGAAAGCATGTTCGGCTTGGAAGTACCGGAATTTGCGGAGCCACTGCCGATCTCGGACCTATTTGGCGCGGATTTGTCCCTGGCCGTCTTCACGCCCGATGATCCGTCCATTGCCTGGCCGCGCTTGCGGCATTTGCTGTGGCGGCTATGCGATGACCGGCGAGCCGGCCAGAAACTGGGAACATATATGTGGGTCGGTGGCAGCTTCCTGGCGTCCAAGGCAGCGCGCAAGATACCGGGATGGCCGAAGGAAGATCCCACCATTATCCATGTTGCGCCTGTTGCCGCATCGGGCTGATCGCTCCGCAAAAAAGCATTACACCGTTGCGAACAGATAGTCGGTGTCACTGGCCGCGCGGATCAGGGGAGTGGGTTGGGTCAGCAACCAGCACTCCCCCGCCCGCCAGGTCAGGCCATCGATGTCCCCGCGCCCCCGCAACGGAATGAACCAGGCGAGGCCGCTGTTGGTCACGTGCAGCGCGTCTCCGCCCTGCATATGTGCCAGTCGCAAACCGAAAGGCCCATCATCTAGCAGGACGCCGCTGCAGCCAAGTGGACGATGCAGGGCAACGGCAGGGCGCTGCTCGGTTTGCAGATCTCCGGCGGTCGCCTTCGTCTCAAGGTCGCGAGTGCGGTCATGTCCATCGCGATTGCAGGTCAGGTCGATATTCTGCTGCACTTCGACAAGAGATATGCCGGCGCCAATCGCATATATGGTGCCAGCCGGCACGAAATAGAAATCGCCGGCGCGAGCCGGCCGCCAATCGATGAACTGCGCCCATGCTTCAATTTCCGCCGCATGGTGCTGCAGCGGCTGTTTCAGCGGAACGATCGTGCCGATGCCGATCATCGATGCAGGCTCCGCCTCGAGGATGTACCAGCATTCTTCCTGGCCGGTGGATTCGCGGTGGGCGTGAATATGGGTCGACAATCTAACGCTGGTATAGATGTACCTAACCTGTAGCGGGGGCCTGGTTCCAGACGGAGATCCAAACCACAATTCGCCGATGCGCTTGCCCAATTTGTCGACAGGGTGGTTAGGGACGACGTCCTTTCCCCAGATCTTTTCCACGAAATTTGGCTGAAGCTTAATACTTGGCATCGGGCATGCCTTGCGTTGTACCTTTTCGCAGGGCGGTCGATTGCCTCCGAGGTCTCATGCTCGTCTCCCGCAAGGAATGAGTTCATGAGAGTGATTGATTGGCAGCGGATTGAAATCCGTTCGAACACCTAATCGACTGGCAGGATTGCGCAAGACAAGCTTGTCCATTCTTCCAGTTGGCCGCGCCTGTTTGACTGGTCAGGAAGAAGGGCTTTCTGCCGCTAACGGCAACGGTCGTGTCGCGGCATGGCCGTTCAGGGCATCGGTCAGCTTGCGACGGACCCAATTGCCGACGGGGCGTTCAAACATCTCGTTAGACAGGCCGGCGACGGCCAAGGACAAGATTGTCGCGATCAGGATCTGCATGGGCATGCTGATGCCCCATGCAAGCCCGGCGAGGCGAACCAATTGAAGGATGGGCATGTGGAGCAGATAGAGCGAGAAGCTATATGCACCCAGTCGGCGCATCAACGGATTGCCCCATAGCATGTCGTTGAACGGATGACGGATTGCTGTGCCCAGAATGACCAAGGCGCAGGCAACGATCTTCAAAGGGTCTGCATAGTAGATGATGTGTTTCGGATCGTTGGTCACGGGCGGGAATACCCATGCGCTGACTGAAGCAGGGGGTGCGATGAGGACCCAGATAAAGGCCGCGGTGAACAGCAGCAGCGGCGGGAATAATCGCGTCATGCGGTCTTCCGGGATCTGTCGGACCAGTACTGCGCAGAGAATTCCGGTCATGAAGATGTGCATCTTAGCCAGGGCAAAGATGCCCGGCAGCCAAGGGCTCGCTGCATAGCAGCCTGCCACGATCAGCCCGATCAGCACATATAGCCAGCCGCGTAGCGGTTGCTTCGCATGGGTGGCCGCCCAGATCGCCGGGAAGAGAAAGTAGAATTGGAACTCCGGCCCGATCGACCAGAAGACCGATACGGTACTGGTGAATGTTCCCTGCCGGACCAGTTCGATCAGTCCGATCGGATAGATGAAATCGGCGTAGACGAAGCGATAGATCAGGAAGGATAGCAGCGAGACACAGGCGTAGAGCGGCACGATGCGGGCTATGCGCGCCGCAGCGTAGGATGCCAACGCATCTCGGTCGGGCGATCTGGGGAGGTAGAGATGGCCCATGAGAAAGCCGCTGAGCGTGAAGAACAGCAGGACGCCATAATCGCCGGCGCGCGGATGCAGAAGTTCGGGATAGCCGAACGTGCGGAAGTGGCAGAATACGACGAGCAGGGCAGCAAAGCCTCTGATGCCGTCGAGCGCCGGTATATGACGGCCAGGGCTCATGCGGCGTTTCCTTCCATGCGCGTCAGGCGTCCGCGGGCGTAACAGAAGCCGTAGACGACCCACATCAGGGCGGCTGTCTTGATTGACAGCAGTGAATTGCTGATGGGCAGGCAGAGTGCGAGGAAGAGCATAATGCCATGCTTTGCCATCCGGTTGCCGGGATCGCGGCCGAAGCTGCTGCAGGCGAGTGCCAACCAGAGCCCGATCGCGATCACCACGGATTGGGCCTGGACGAAATCGGCCCAGCCGGCGTCATCGAACCGGACCCGATCCGCGCGGATGCCCAACAACTGGTCAAGGTCCATCGATCGCAGCGCATCGAGCCCGACGCTGAGCCGTCCGGGAAGATTGTCTTGATGCTCCGCCAAAATTCCCAGCGCTTCGCCCCCGACCAATGCGACAAGCAGCAACGGCAGATAGGCGACGCTCCATTGATCCGGAACATAGGCGCTGATCGGCAAATAGAGGCAGAAGAGCAGGATCACGCTGAGCGCAAGCCTGCCATCGCACGTGACCAGCAGCACCGCCGTCGAAACCAGCATGAATAGCCGCGCGCCGTTCGACAGAGACCGCCACATGGCTGCCGTGAAGATGGTGCCGACGATCGCCCAGTTGCCGAGCGATACCGGCTCCAGAAACAGCGATGATCCGCGATGTAGGCCAAGGCCGTCGAGCAGCATGCGGCCGCCGGGACGTTCCGAACTGAGAAATAGGTCGCCACCGGCCCAGAAGGCATCTGCGTCATAGCCACGGGTCTGCACATAATAGTCGATCACGCGAAAGGTCGAACCAAAGCCGCCAGGGCTCGCCAGCTCCCACAGGCCGACCAACATGATCAGCAATTGCAACGACAACATTGTCTGACGCAGCAACACGCCTTCAATGCGGGTTCCAAGCAGAATGAAGGCCGGGATCAACAATATGTCGCCCAGGATCTTGGGTTCGAAATATCCCTTGATCGCGCTCGTCAGCAGCGCCGAAAGGACCATGATCCAAGTCAGCGCCAGCCACCGAAAACTATGTTGGACCGGTTGCATGGTCCCGACCAGCAGCGCGGTCAGAACGATGCTGCCCTGCGCGGCGGACACGATGCCGGCGGTCATCGGGAATAGATGCGCGTTGACCCAGGCCAGGGCCGGATTGAAGAGGACCGTGGCGACTAGCAGTCCAGCGGCGACATAGTTGACGAGCCTGTCATGGATCAGGCTGCGTCGATGCACCGCGTCGCGCCGCGCGCGAGCCGATAGAGAAAGGGCAATCTCAGCCAAGAGAAGCCTCGACGAGCCTGGCGGCAACATCGCTCCAATCCTTGCTCGCCACCGGGCTGCGGCCAGCGTTCAGCGCCCGATCAAAAGCCTCGACGATCTCCTGCGGATGATCAGGCCGATAGCCAAAGCGCAGGGCATGGTCGCCAACGGCGAAATCGGGGCAAACGGCGGGCAGGCCGATTGCCTTATATTGCAGGAGTTTGAGGCTGGAATCGGCGAGATAGGCGGCGGCAGCCGCGCGCTGATAGGCCGCGATCCCGACATCGGCATGCTGGAGATAGGGGAGCGTTTGCGCAAAAGGCATCTCGTCATGCTGGATCACATTGGTCGGAAAGACGCTCTTGGGCGATCCGATGGTGTGGAAGGTGAATTCCGGGCGTGCCAGCGCGAGGGTGCGGATCGCCCCGGCATCGAACAGCATCGATCCGACCGTGACCGCGTTGCGCTTGGTCGCGTAGGGACTGTCTGTTGCCTGATTAAGCAAAACAGTATCGACGCCATGCGGAATGAATAATTTGGGGCAGTTGAAGGCCTCGAAATGCGGGAGCATGGAGCGAGCGACGACCACGATCAGGTCGATATCGGCCTCCGATTGCCAAAGCATGTCTTCAATGCATTCAGGCACGCCGGCGGTGGATAGAAGATCCGTGGCCCGATAGACGATCCGCGCCGAGGGTGCGACGGCTCGGATGCGCTTCAGCAATGCCGGCGCAATGCCGGATTCGACGATGATGATGTCTGCCGCGCCTGCCGCTTCGTCCAGCGCGGTGCAGCGGTTTCTGGCCCATTTGCTGTAAAGCCAGGATTCCACCTTGCCTGAGACCGGCAACTTCACAGGGTGCCATGCACTGCGCCACAGATAGGCCTGCAGCCCGTCCACCTGTTCCCAGGCATTGGCGCGATCAAACAGATCGGCTCGGCTGTCACCACGCAGGCGCGACAGCCAGCTATAGCCGATCGACATGAAGGTCACCTGATGGCCCTGTTGCGCCATATGGCGCGCCACGAAATGCACGCTCGCGCGGCGCCGGGTCCGATAGTCATGGCGCGAGATGATGAGGACGCGGCGCCCTTCGGCGTGAACCGGGTTTGGCTTTGCGGCGGATTGTCCGATCATGAACGGGCCTCCGTGCTGGCAAGGATCTCGTCATAATAGTCTTCCAGGGCGGCTACGCGGTTGCGGAGGTCGAACTTGGCGGCCACATGGGACCGGCCGGCTCGGCCAAAATCGCCGCACAGGTCCGGCGCACCCAGAAGCGTTTGCAGATGGTCGGCAAAGTCGTGGCTGTTGCGCGATCGTGCGAGCAAGCCGGTCATGCCGGGTTTGATCGCTTCGCGCATCGGACCATCGTCAAATGCGATCACCGCCATGCCCATCGCTTGCGCTTCCATCAGCACGATGGGAAGCCCTTCGGAATCGCCGTTTGCCGCGCGCACACTCGGCATCGCGAAGATGCGGTGACGGGCCATGGCCGCGAAGACTTCCGCGCGAGATCGTGCGCCCAGGAAATGCGGCTGGATACCAAGCCGATGGGCCTGGGCGACCAGGGTGGGCATCAGGGGGCCGTCGCCGATGATGGTGAGCGGTTCGCTTCGAATGCGTTCGGGCAACTTCGCCCAGGCGTCCAGCAGGAAATTGACCCCCTTCTTCTCGACCAGACGGCCGACGAAGAGGGCGCCCCGGCGGCCATGGGCGGCGGGTGGCGGCGGCAGGCTGGACGTGTCGATACCCAGCGGAATGACGCGCAGCTTGTGGTCGGGATAACCTGCGTCGAGCAGGCACTGCTTGATCCACTGGGATACGCAGATGATGCCATGGGCGTAACGTAGAAGGAAGGGCTTGAGCATCAGATACCAAAGTCCCTCGGTGCGGCGCGCATGTTCGCGCGCGGTCACCGTTGCATCATAGCCATGGGCGGTGACGACCAGTGGGATGTTCCTTCGCGCGGCAAGGGACAGGATGTTCGCCCCATCCTGCAGGAAATGCGCGTGGATCAATCGCGTCGAGGGAGCCGACAGGACATCGCCGACATGGCGATATCGGCCGGTCAGTCGATTATAGACTTTTTCATATTTGCCCGCCTGGGCGCGATGCAACAGATGGGGAGTGTGACCGTTAATAGAGTATCCGTTCAATATGTTCTCAGTTATTATGATCGGATTATATCTATTAAGGCCCTGTATGTGATCTGATATGAAGGTTTCAGAAAGAGGAAGGAAGCCTCTTCTGTATATTGCAACGTTGGGTGTGTCAGATAATTCCACTAGGTGAAATTCCTCAATTCGTTGCGGTTTCATCGATTGGTATATCGAATCTTATTATCGCTTTCGAGTAAGGCATAACACCTATGCAAAGTCCCGTGACTGCTCCTGTGCTCCCCCTTGTCAGTGTCGTGATTGCGGCGTTCAACGCCGAGGACAGCCTGGATCGCGCGGTGCAATCTGCGCTTGCGCAGAAACTCCCGGTGGAGGTGATCATCGTCGATGACGCGTCCGGCGACAAAACCGTGGCAATCGCCGAACGGTTGATGGAGCAGGACTCACGGGTGCGACTGGTGCTAAGCGAGGCCAATGGTGGCCCTTCGGTCGCGCGGAATCTGGGGATTGGGGCCGCGCGGGGCGAATGGATCGCGATACTGGACGCCGATGATGCGTTCGCACCGGGCAGACTGGTTTATCTGACCGCGCTCGGCGATCGGCATGACGCCGATCTGGTCGCGGACAATCTGTTTTTCTATGATTGGCACGCCGGCACAGTGGTCGGGACGGCATTGTCGCGGACAGCGCAGCCGATCCGGCATATCCGACCGGCCGAATTCGTCCGCAACGCGATCACAGGGCGCTCGCCGTTCGATTTCGGCCAGCTCAAGCCGATCTTTCGTCGCCGCTTCCTGACGACCCGTTGTCTGCGCTACCCGCCCCAGTTGCGGCACGGCGAAGATTTCGCCTTCATCATCGATTGCCTGCTGGCAGACGGTCGTTTCATTCTGAGTGCAGAGCCGCATTATCTGTTCACTCAGCGGCAGGGCTCCATTTCGGATCAGGGATCGGGGCAATCCCGGACATTATTGAACCTGGATGCAATGCGCGCCCATAGTCTTGCCATGCTGGATCTGCCTCGCGTTCGCGATGATCGTGTTCTGTCACGGTTGTTGGCCCGTCGCGCCAGCGCCATTAGGCAGCAGCATAGCTGGAACCGCGTCTATCCGCATCTTCGCGCACGCAAGCCGATGGCATTGCTGGAGGCGATGATGACGGACTGGAGCAACTGGCCCATGCTGGGACGCCATCTGATCCGTCGCTGGCATCATCGCGCGCAGATGGCGCGGATAGTTCAGCCCGAACGCACCAGCTTGTCGAACTCGACGCTGAGCTGATCAACACGGCTTGCAAAGATCCGATCGTCGCTCAGAAATCCCGCCTCGCTCTTCAATTGTTCAAGTGCCGAGGCGATGCGGCCGTGTTGCCGCCGGTTCCATGTGGCGATACGCCGCGCGACCGCGGGTGGTTGTGGCAGACGCCGGGGCAGGGCGAGCAGATGATGTTTCAGTTTTGGCCGCACGGACATCCACCAGGGCCGCTGTTCACGACGGGTCATCTGCCTTTGATGCGCAAGCGCGCCTTCTGCATCAGGATGCGCAAGTCGATAATGTTCACCGACCAGACGCCGGACTCCGTCGCGATAGGCAGTGTCCAACGTCGCGGCAGGCAATATTCGCGGTTCATAGGGCAAGTTGAGGGAAAGCGACCAGTCGAGCCATTTGAAGCTGTTGATCCTTCCCGAACTGGAGACCGGAACCCAGGGTACGCGCAGCGTATCGGCGATGATCGCGGCGTGCATCGAATCGGCGATGACCAGCCGTGACCGGCGGATTTCGTCGATGACCTGATGCGCGCATTGCCGTGGGTCCACCAGCTTTACGTCGGCGGTAGCGCAGGCCGCAGCCCAGTCGCCTTCATCCATCGCCTCGTAGTGGGGAATGAAGATGGGCCGGTCGCGCTCCGCTTCGGGTAGGGGCTTGAGCCGATCCAGCGTGGAAAGCAGCAGCGCGCCATCGGCAATCGCCCGATCCGGGCGGTTGAGGACGCGCGCCGTGAGCGGGCCGCGTAACGCCACCACATCCCAGCGATCGGTCGAGAAATCCTCGGGCACCGGCCTATAGCCCAGGCCACTGGAGAAAATTCTGATCCGCGATGCGGGCGGCATATGATTGCCGATGATCGTGCCGATGCCGCAGAACAGCGTATCAGCTTCGTCGGACCAACGGCCTGGAGCAAGCTCCTCCCACAGCCAGCCGTTGAGGTCGTCGCCAAAATTCCCTTCCTTGGCGCGATAATAGAAGAGTTTCATGTCATGGCCTCGTCCAGACGGGGGCTGTGCCAGCGCATCTTTCGAATGATGATGTCGCGCCATAATGGCAGCAGCGACACGTTCATGAGCCGATAGGCATCCAGGATGATGCGACGCTGCTCACCATTTTTCAGGCCCTGATAGACACGGGGGTGAAGCAGGATCGCCGCCATCTCTCGGCGCAAGATCATGATGCGCTGGTCGGTCAGGCACGCGGCAGCGGCGCTGATGCCCGGCGTGATCTTCATCAATCGATTGGCGAGTACCATCGACATGAGGCGGCGCAGATTTTTGGCACCAAGGCGCTCATGCGCATCGCGATAGAGATTGATACCTTCTCCCCGCTGGGCCTTGGCCAGCTTGGAGAAGCAGATCCCCTCAACGCTGTGCGCCAGCCGCACCCACATCAGCCAGTCTTCGCCGGCATAGCGAAGCCGTTCCTCGAACCGGAGATCGCGCATCGCCCTGTGGCGCAGGATTACGGCGGATGTCTGGCAGAGATATTCCTGCACCATGAATTGCCCCGCGCGGTCGGGCTGCAGGCGATAGATTTGCCCGCCCAGAGGCAGGGGTTCGAACGCATCCTCATTGGCGCCCTGCGCAAAGAGTGTCAGCGAGGCGAACAGGCTGGACGGCGGCATAGCGCTGTCGCAGAAATAGAAATCATGCCCCAGTTCGAGCGCGTCCACGCCTTGTTGCAGATGATCTGGCGCCCAACTGTCATCGGAGTCCAGGAAGGCGACATAGTCGATGTCGGGTCCGATCTGATCAAGGCCGTGATTGCGCGCAGCAGCGGGCCCGGCGTTCGATTGCTGCATGGTTCGGAGGTTCAGCCAGGGTGGCAATTCCATGTCTGCCAGTTCGTCCTGCGCCGGAATGGGCGAACTATCGTCGATTATGAGGAGTTCCACCTCGGTGGGCGCGGTGAATGTTTGCGCAACGATCGAGCGGAGGGCCTGCTGCAGGATACCCCGTTCACGCTGGAAATAGGGGATGATGACCGCGATCCGGCGTACGGCCCGCAGTTCACTTGGGTAGGGCTGCACAGGATCAGGCGGCATCGGCGTTGCGGACAGCGTGGGAGTGGGGTGATGACGGCGGGATCGGGCCGTCCGAGTAGCCACTCCTGGCGTCACGGATGGCATTCATGAGGAAGGTGACATTGCCGCGCAAATAGCGGTCTGCCAGTCGGGTCGGTTCGTTCATGAGCCGGAATATCCATTCCATGCGCATGCGGCGCAGCCAGACAGGCGCGCGCGGGACATGGCCGGCGGTGAAATCGAGCAAGGCGCCCGCGCACAATATGGGGCGGCCGATATGGGATGCCCATTTGGCCGCCCACAATTCCTGGCGGGGGTTCCCCATCGCCGCGATCACCAGATCAGCGCCGCTCTCCCGAATGTGGCGGCTCAGATGCTCCTCTTCTTGCGGGTCGAAGAAGCCATGGCGGGTGCCGACTATTCGAATATGGGGATGGCGCTCTTCCAGGATCGCGGCTGCGCGCTCCGCAATACCGGGGGCTGCGCCTACCAGGAATAGCCGGAGGCGGTCCGGATAGTTCTTCAGGAGTTGGGGAATGAAGTCGGTGCCGTTCAGATTGTGAGGGAAAGAGTTCCCGTAGCGGAGGCGACTTGCGATATCGACGCCGACGCCGTCATTAAGGACCAGCGCGTCGTTCAGCGCGGCTGCGACGCCCTCGACCCGCCGTGCCTGGTTGATCAGATGGGCATTGCCGAATGCTACCACGCGCGGCGCCTGGTCCCTGATGAGGTCCGAAACTGCTTTCAGCGCGTCGCTCTCCGAAAGAACGGCAAGGCGAAGCGGCCCAATCTGGCGGGTTTGACGTCCCAGAATATGTTCGTAGATGGCCGAGATCCTGGCGCTCACGCCCGGCCAGCCATAAGCCAGCAGACCTGCGGCAGTGGTCGGGGAGGGCGAGCGTTGCTGCGCCTTGCGAATGTCCTGCAGGGTGCGGGCAGCGGACAACGGATCGGTGAAATCGATCAGGCTGCCGGTATCGAGCTTGACGCAGGAGCGACGATGCGCCGGAATGTCGCTGACGACCGGATATAGTCCGGCGGACACCCCCTCGATCAGGGAAATACCGAAACCTTCATAGGCGCTGGGCGATGCGAAGATGGTACTCCGGGCAATCAGTGCCTGCAGGGCCTCGTCGCTGGGGCTATCATGAAATTCCACCAGATCGCCCAAGCCGAGTTGTTCGACGATCTGTTGCAGATCGGCGAAGGTGACACCCATCGGCTTTCCCGCGATGATCAGCCGGGCCTTGCGGTCCAGCCGGTGCAGATGCGCAAACCAATGGATCAACAGGTCGATCCGCTTGTTCGGCGCGATCCGGCCGAAATAGATGAAGCGATGCTCGGCGGAAGGCGATTGCGCAAGACCGGCGAACTTGACCGTGTCCACGCCGTTTTCGACCAAGGTAAGTGCGCGACGATTGACCTTGGCGAACGTCTCATAGTCCGCTTCGCTGCAGGCAATGATCGCCCGATATCCAGCCAGTGAAAGGCGGGTCATGCTGTGAAAGTAGAATTGCTTCAATCGACGGGCATAGCCGGTATGAAAGAAGCCGCCATGCGTGGACAGGACCAGCGGTTTGCGGTGCAGCAGCCGGGTCAGTGCCAGATAGTCGGCGAAGAAATCGACGGCGTGGACATGGACGATGTCGCAATCGTCCAGATGGTGCAGCACGGATGGTGCGAGCGGATAGCGACGTCCACCCCGATAGGGTATCCGGACCACCTCTACATCGTCGATGATTTCGCATCGCGGCAAGGGTGCGTCGTCGCCGTCGAAGATGCGGTCCAGGGTGATCATCCTGACCTGGTGCCCGGCGCGAGCCTGTTCGCGGCACAGATTTCTGGTGAAGCTTTCCAGCCCGCCGAGTCCGGGATGATATTGTCGGGAAATATGGGCGATTTTCATATCAGACCCCCTTGGTGCCGACGATCGCTGACCGCTAGATCAACATGATGGTGCCGATCAGCACCGTGTTCAGCATGGTCATCTTGTTGATCACGGCCTTGAGCTCGCTGGTGGATGTCTGATCGCGCTGGACCGCAACGATCGCGCAATCGGCGCTGCCTGCCGCATGAGCGAGATCGTCGATATGGCTGGCGTCGACCAGGCACAGATCGAAGTGAGCCGTCAGCGACGACAGGCGTTGCGACAGTGGCGCAAGCGGACTGCCGTCGATGGCGCAGCCATCCTGCTGGGGCGCGGCCATGACGAATAACGACCGGATACTGCTCGGCTGGACCAACTGAAATGGCTCATCCATGTCGTCCGGCGAGCCTGTTCGTGCATTCATGCCAAGCAGGCGATGTTGGACGAAGCCGGAATGCTCCATGTCTACGATCAAGGTGCGCAGACCGCTCAGGGCTGCCGATACGGCGATATTCGCCGTCAATATGGCCGCCTGCTCGCTCGCCTCGATTGCGATGACCGCGATAGAGCCGGGCGCGCGACCGTCGGGATGGCGCATTGCAGACAGGGTCGACTGGATGTCCCGCGCTTGTTCGGCCAGCATCGCGCTGGGAGCGTGGATCACCGCGATCGCGGGATCGACATTGGCGTGGACAGTCGCCGTTTCCTCGCGCGTATCGCCATCGTAAGTCGGCGGCAGGCCGGGATAGACATCCTCTACCGGTTCAGTCGAGCGAAGCCTCATGACCAATTGCCTCCTTCGATACGGAGTTGCTTGCCGTTGACGCGCAGGTCTGCCTGACCAAGCAACGGCACGCCGGTAAGATAGGTGACGGTGTTACGGCTGCGGACGCGCGGACTGAGCCATTCGGCTAGGATGACTGAGCCGATTGCGAGCATGAGGGCCACCATCGTCATCATCAGGAACCGCACGCCGATATTGGGCGCGTTGGGGATCATCGGCGGTTCTGCAATGTCGAGCCGCACGATATTGAGTGACGGGGCCGTGCTGGTGGCATGCAACTGCGAGAATTGTTCGGTCTGCGCCTCATATTCCTTGCGCGCCGATTCCACATTGCTTTCCAGCACGGCGAGCTTTCCGCGATCGGCCGCGAGCGACAGCATGCGTCCGCGATGCTGGTCGAGCAGGGCCTGCATCGTGCCCTGATTGGCCGATGCCGCCGAACTGGCGGCCGCCAGCGTGCCCGACATCTTGCCGGTTTCCTGGGCCAAACTGTCCTGCATCTGGCGCAACTGCTGCTGTGCGGCACGCATCGTCGCATGATTGGGGCCGAGTTCGGCAGCCATCTGGCTGATTTCCGCCGATTTGGCTGCGATCTGCGCCCTTAGCCCCTGGATCACCCCGCTCGATTGAATGTCGGGCATATTGGCGCCGCCCGCCGCGCGCGACCGGGCCTCCGCAGCAACGGCTTCGGCCGACGACAGTTTCGACGACAATTCGCTGAGGCGCGTGCTTTCCGCATCGATGGCGCCAGTGGCGACAATGCCATGGGCGCGCTGGAAATCGGCGAGCCGTGCCTGCGCCTCTTCCATGCGCTGTTCGGACGCGGCGATCTGTTTCTTGTACCAGGCAGCAAAGCGCTGGGCGAATTCGTTGCTGATGCCCAGGCGCGCATCATTGAAGGCCTGGGCGAAGCTGTTGGCCATCAACGCCGAACGCTGTGGATCGAGGCTGCGGTAGGAGACGTCGATCGTATTGCCGGTCGCGCTGGGCGAAACCTGCAAACCCGACTGGACGCTGCGGCTGATCCAGCCTTCGAAACTCTGGTTGCCGTTTGTCTGCTCCTGCCAACGTGCGCGCATGGCCGGATTTTTGAAAAGGCCAAGCCGCTCGGCCACCTTGCGGGCGATCACCTCGCTCTGCAGGATTCTGGACTCCGTCGCGAGCATGGATTCCCCGGTCGCCTCGTTCGATTTGCCGCCGGTTGGATCCGGTGCGCGGTTGTCGAACAACAAGGTGGCGGTCGCGCGATATTCGCGTGGCGTGATCGCAATCCACAGGACCGTCAGCGCCATGACGCAGCAGAAGATGGCGGCTGCCATCCTCCAACGCTGCAGGATGGCTCGCGTTATGTCGAACATGTACATCCTATCGGTCCCTTACGATGCAGCGCTTTGGCGCTGCCCTTCTACAAGGCTGACGACACGCCGGGTCAGGTGGTCGCCGTGGCGGCTGGCAGACAACATGCCGAGCAAGAACTGGGGGGCGAGGCTGTCCCGGAACATGAGGGCGGTGCTGCCCGGCCGGGCGTGCATGGCGCGGCGCAGGATTTCCAGGACCGGACCGTCGCGGTCGATATGCGGCGCCTGCTGTTCCGGTGCTAGTCCGGGAGGAACGATCGCGGCGCGGACGACCTGCTCGATCACCGGCCAATGGCCAGCACCCAGATCGATGGCCTCATGGAACAGCGCAGCATCTGTCGGATTGGTGATCGTCCAGTCGTCGACCGCGCGCATCATTCCCGCGAGCGTTGCCGGCATTTCGACGATCGTCTTGCGCTGCCTGAGGGTTTCCAGGCAGGCCAGCGCGCAGAACAGGCGGACATGATAGGGGGAGCCGCATGCGACATGGGCAATTGTCTCGCGCGCGGCATCACTGAAGTTGAGGCCGGCCTGGGCGCCGCCGCGATCGATCAGGTCGAACACGGCGGCTGTGTCGATCCGCACGATGGGAACGGCGGTCATGTGCCGCCGCAGCGATTCATGGCCTTCGATGAGCTGGCTCAATCCGGATGCGATGCCGACAGCCAGAATATGAACCGGCAGGGCCGCGTCGGATAGCAGCTTCATGGTGCGCGACAATTCGCCAAGAACAGCCGGATCAGTGATGCGGTCGAACTCGTCGAGGATGAAGATGAATTTTCGCTGCCCATGTTCGGCGAGTGCTTCCACGACATCGCGCGGTCCAACGACGATCGGCGTATCTGTCGCGGGTGAGCGCGGCAGGTTTCCGCGGGCGGCATCGAGGAACGGCGAGATCAGGCTGGTGAAATCCTGCCCAGGCTCGCAGGCCATGTAGAAGACCAGATAGCCGCGATTGTCGGCAACATTGGCGAAGACGCGCGCTAGCGAGGTCTTGCCTGTTCCACGGCCGCCAAAGATCATCGCATGATTGCCGCGGTCGAGCACCCCCTCCACCAGCAGATCCATCTCCTGCTGCCGACCATGAAGATGGCGGGCGGCCGTGACGGGCTGGGTGGCATTGAACCCCTTGCGTATCGCTGATCGGACAGCGTCAGCCGACATGGCTGCATTTGTAGACGGCGTGACGGATGCAGCACCGGCCGATTGCGCATTTTCAGGCACGCTGCCCGTCGCTCGGGAACGCCGGCCAGGCGCTTCTCGGCGACGCTCGGGCTCGGGCGTTCGTCGGAGCCAACGGGCAATTCTGGTGAAGATATTCACGCAATGCCTCCTGTCAGGATACCGGATCGCATCTCAGAAGGTCCGCTCGTTGACGGTGTAGACGTCACCAGGCTTGACCAGCATATCGAGGCTGGCCTTCTTGATGATCTCTGTGCCACGGTGCAGCGTGATCTTCTTTTCCGATCCGCCCAAAGTCGGCCCGCCGGCCTGGGCCAGCATCTGGCGCAGGGTCATGCCGGTTTCGAAGGCGACGCGGCCGGGCTTGTTCACCTGGCCGTAGATGAATACCTCCTCGGCCTTCGGCACGAAGATGGAATCGCCTGCGCGCAGGAACTGACCGGTACCGCTTTGCGGGTCGAGATCGCTGAGGGCAATCCGGCGATCCGCTTCTCCCGTTCGTTGCAGGATCGCATAGTCCGCCGCGTCCGCCCGGGCGCCGCCGGTGCGAGCCAGCATCATCGCGATCGTCTGAGGCCGATCCAGGGGGTAGAGCCCAGGGTTCTGGAGGTTGCCGAACATCGTGACCGATCGACTGACGAAGCTCACGACTTCGACATTGACGATCGGATCGACGAAATATCCGCCGGTCTGCAATTGCCGGCGGATATTGTTTGCAAGGGCGTTGGTCGTGGATCCCTCCGCGACCACGTCGCCGATGCTCGGCAGGGTGATGCGCCCATCTTCCTTGATCCGCGTTTTGACTTCGATCGGATAGGCGCCGAATATCGAGACGCGTATCTCGTCATTGGCACCCAGGACATAGGCGGCGACAGCCTCCTTGTTGTCGACGCCGGCCAATACGGGATTGGCGAGCGCGGCCAGAAGAAGGGAACTGCACAGGTTTCGCATCGCACGGGGTAAGAACATGGCCATGCTCCTCACAATGTAAGGCCAAGGGACAGCATCATTGATGTCGATTTATATCGGTAGCGCTCGACTGCGCTTTCACGCCATTCGTGGCGAACGTCCGCGCCGGCCGTCAGGCGGCTGCGCAGTGCAAATCGATATCCGGCGTTGAGCGCGATCGTTTCGTCGGTACCGCGCATCATGTCGGTGTCGATCAACAACTCGCCCTTGAACTGGCGCCTGGCATAGCTCGCGCCAGCCTGGATCGAAGATCGCGAACTGAGGGTCGCATTGCCGCGCAGCGAAAAATTGGTCAGGACGATATAGGTCGCGCCGGTGTTGCTCTGGTTACTGGTGCTTCGGCTGCCGTCGAATACCAGGGAGGTGCGCGGCGATGGCCGATAGACGGCGCCGGCATGATAGCCCAGGCCCGAATAGTCATCGACCCGTTCATCACGCGCCTTGGTATGAATATAGCCAATTCCGGCACTCCAACTGAGACGCGGAGCGACAGCGCGTTTGAACTCGATCCCAACCCGATAATTGTCGGCACCGCGGCTCATGCGCAGTTCGGACGTCTCGTCTGACCAGTGGGGACGGCGGAAAGCTTCGACGTTGAACATCAGTCGGATGTCGCCAAGGCTCGCCTTGCTATAGGCGATACCAATGCCCGCGCTGCGGGTGCGGATGTCGAACGGCCGGCGTGAATCGACGCTATTGTTCGTTTGCAGATAGCCGAGCTTGATGACGGGGTAATAGCCATAAGGCTTGTCGCATTCGGCGGTGACCGCATAATCCTGGGTGCGTTCACTGTTGCCGACGATCATGCCTTGATCGGCCAGATCGGCTTGTGCGAAATTCAGGCGCGCGCTTGGACGCAGATAGCAGAGCGCGCTGACCTTTACATCGCCCTTGGCGGTGAGCGTAACGCGCTCCCGATCGAGATTGCTGTAGCGCTGATGGAAGTCATAGCCCAACGAACCCACGACCGTGACCTGATGGACACCCAGATTTTTTCTGAAGGTGACATCGAGCGCCGGGGTGATGCGAAGATCGTCCTTGTCGCCGGAGACGACTTCATCGCTCTGCCGCAGGACGTTGTCGTCGTAGAGCATGCGCACCGTGGGTGCCACGGTCAGGCCGTCAGGCGGCACTTCGACCTGCGCAAAGGCTGGGCAGCCCAAGGCGATCGAGCAGGCAAGGGGAAGGCGCGCATAATGCAGGCGGGTCATCTTGCGGCTCCCGTCTGACTGTATTTTGCAACAATGGCTGCCTGTGGCCGGGCTTTGCCTTGTACGGGTTGCAGGCTCATGGGATAGTTTGCGCCCCACCATGGGCCGCCGGCCCAATAGGCCCAACCCATCCAGACATCGGCATTGGCATCGAGATGCTTGAGCAGGGCGTCTAGGCTGTCGAGGCAGGCGGCATTTGCTGGGGCGCCGAACTCGCCAAGGAAGCCCTTGTGGCGGTTGTCCCGAAGCCATTTTGTCGCCGCTTCCATGCGGCGTTGGATGACCGGCGGTGCTTCGCATTCCGCCTTCATCCCGGAACTGTCCGAGTCCAGATATTGGTGCATCTCGATCGCATAATTGCCGGCTGGATCGCGGAAGTTCTGGAAGGCGGCAGCGTTGGAGGCGCGGCCGCCAGCGATCCAGCTATGCGCGCCGGTCCAGTTGGAGCCCGGCACGAACAGCATGTTGCGCGCACCCGCCTTTCGGATGGCGACGACGCTTTCGTCCACCATCGATCGCCAGCGTGCTGGAGCCATGCCGTTCGGTTCATTCATCAGGCCGAAGGCCACCTGCCGGTTCCCGCGATAATGCTCGGCCAGCCGGCGCCACAGATCGGCAAGTTTCGCGCTGCCATCTGGCGATTGATCCAGTCGCTGCCCCCCGTTGGCGCCATAATTATGGATGTCGAGGATGATGATCCGGAACGGCGCCAGGATCGCCACGACCTTGTCGAGGCGGGCCTGTTCGGCAGTCGAAAGGGGCTGGAGCGAGATGGGCTGGATCCGCTCCCACAATATTGGAACCCGGACGATCTTCATGCCCATCGCGACGAAGGGCGCCGCGGTGCGGGTATTGGGGTAGATATAATCCTTCCCGAAAATACCCGGCTTCCTGCCCGAGTTGAACTCTCCGCCCGCGAGGTTGATTCCCGACAACGGTGGCTCCGCGCAGGCCATCCAGGGGCATGCCGTCAAGAGGAGGGCAGCACATCGGATCGCAAGGACCGTCCGTCTCGGGTGCTGAGGGGCGCTCATGGTCAGCGCTGCCCGCCTGTGCTAGCACAGCGTGGCAAAGGAATAGATTGTAGGGCATGGCACCGATCGGGAACAGGCAGGCGAGGGGGGATGTCGCTATCGCGCCCACGTTGCGACATGCGGCGCGGGCGGTCGCCGGACGTGAACGACATGCTGCGTTGCTGACTCATTTCGGCAGCGTCGGATTGTTGTTGATGCGGGGTGTCGTGACCGAGGTTGGCCAGTCGGGCGATGCGGAAATGCGCATGATCCATTATCGCCGGCAGGTTGAAGATGAATATTGCGTCGAACTGCCCGCGCGCGTCGATGTCGATATCGGAGATATGATCATGATCCGTGCGCTGACGCTGCCTGACGGGGCGGTGCGGCCGATCATGGCGCGGGCGAAGAGCCAACGGGAATGGATAATGCTCGATGATGTCAACGTGATCGTCGACGATTATACTCGTGCCACACGCCGGTTCGTTCGTTGGGGCACAGGGGCCGGATCGGCTCTGGCAATGCTGGCGGTTTGCAGCATCGCGGCTCCTCTCGCGCTGACCACAGCGGTATTTTCCTTTGCCGGTGCCTGGAGCTTGCATCGCCGCGATCGCCGAGATCGGACGAGAATCGGCCGCTGGCTTGCCCGTTAGGTCGGCAAGAGTTCCAATGGACATGGTCATGCGAGCATCCCCTGCTGCCGATACCAGGTGATGGTGCGACGAAAGCCTTCCTCCAGATTGATCAGCGGCTGATAGCCGAGGACCGTCTGCGCCCGCCTGATGCTGAACGCGCGGTTATGCTTGAAGATGGTCATCTGGCGACGAGGTAATGGGGGTTGCAATCCCAGCGGCGCATAAAGTGCTTCGCACAGGCGCGCGGCCATCAGCGCGAGGCTGTAGGGGATGGTCGTCTTGGGCGGTGGTACGTCCAAGGCGGTAGCGACGGCCCTTACATAGTCGCGCAGCGGCAGGAAGGCGCGATCACCCAGGATGAAGGTACCCGATGGCGCATCGGGATGAACCATCGTCAATATGTAGCCGGCGATCAGGTCATCAATGTAGACAGGATGGAAATTGGGTGTTTGCCGACCCGCAAACAGAAAACGGCGGCGCTGGACCAGGCGGAACAGCTTTAGCATCCGGGTGTCGCCTGGCCCATAGGTGGAGCAGGGGCGAACGATGACGACGCTCATGCCCGGCCGGCCCATTTCGTCACGGCAGAGATCTTCGGCTCGCAACTTGCTTTCCTGATAGGGATCGCGGGGGTCGAATGGCGCATTTTCGTCTGCGGGGGCGTCGGCCACATTCCCGTGGACACCAATCGACGAGCAATAGATGAAGCGCTCGACGCCGGCCCGTCGGCTCGCTTCGAGCAGGGCTCGAGTAGCATCCCGATTGACCTGCATGAACGCCTTGCGCGGTCCTTCGGTACGGAACATCGCGGCGATGTGAAAACAATAGCGTGCGTCCCGAAGCAGTGCGTCGAAACGATCAGTGTCTGTCAGCGAGCCTTCGATCCACTCTATGCCGCTCTCGCGCTCCGCTTCGGTAAGGGGCCTGCGGCACATCGAGCGGACGCGGTAGCCCATTTGCAGGAGTTGACGTGCGAGCGCCCCGCC
Source organism: Sphingobium sp. SG1 (assembly GCF_057063145.1). Lineage (NCBI taxonomy): Bacteria > Pseudomonadati > Pseudomonadota > Alphaproteobacteria > Sphingomonadales > Sphingobiaceae > Sphingobium > Sphingobium sp. SG1. Next base: position 553,916 of record NZ_JBVVOJ010000002.1, read on the forward strand.
AACGAAGCCAGTCGCGCCGGTCACTGCTATGATGGGCTGATAACCGATTTCGTTCATGTAAATAGCTTCCGGTCGACGGCGAAAGGCGATGCATTCATCATCGCTATTTTGCGTCCAGGCGCGTTGATCGGCGAAAGCAATTGCGTCTCCATTGAAGAAACGATCATTTGATATCCCGATCTCAATAATATTGCGTGGATCCTGATTGCGGAAATTCTTACGCAACTGCGGTATTAGTCAACATCAGGGGTAACACCTATCAATTAGGTGCAAATACATAATGGAACATGATTTTATTATGTGTGAACTTGGTGTTTGTTCGGGTGAGTGACGCGAGCACTCGATGCACGTGCCATCTTGTCCGAGGCGGACGCGTTTTCATGAGCGGATCTGCATGGTGCGTTTGGTTCTTGGCGCCCATTCGATCGTAGAGGCGCGCCGCTATTCAGGCTTTCGGCTCATGCTTGTCGCGTGAGCGCCAGTCGGAGAACGGGTTTGGCATTGCAATTTCTGTCTGCACAGCTGGATCATCTTTACGCGCGGCTGACAGTGATGCGACTCCGCGCGCAAGGCTGCCAACCGGGGCGGGGCCTGCGCGTGCGGGGTGGCGTGCCTTATCTCCGGAACCCCGGATCCTTGGTCATTGGCAACAATGTCCGCCTGCGGAATGAACCGACCCGGATTCGCCTGGCTACGGTTCCGCAGGGGGCTATCATTCTTGGCGACGAGGTTTCGTTGAACACGGGAGTTCATATCTTCAGCGCTGCGCGGATCGATGTCGGCGGTGGGTCGCGTATCGGTGACAATGTTGCGATGTTCGACACGAGCTTCCATCCCGTTCATGAAGGGCGCTCCGTAAGGCCCCGGCCGATCACCATCGGTCGCAACGTCTGGATTGGCCGCAACGCCATCATCTTGCCCGGCGTGTCGATCGGCGATCATTCCGTGGTGGCAGCCGGATCAGTGGTCTTTGATGATATTCCCGCCCGACAGGTGTGGCGGGGCAACCCCGCGGCATTCGTGAAGCATGTCCGGGCGACCGACGATTTTCGACGTAGCTAGGGGGAGGGCGATATGTCAGGTCCGGGGTTGGGGCGCGCAGTCCGTTCAGGCATGGCCTGGTCCATCCTGGAAAGTTGGGGTGTGCAACTGTTGCAGTTCCTGACCTTCCTCGTGATTGCGCGCTATGTCGATGCGACGATGCTGGGCATCGTCGCCATGGCCCTGCTCGTGGGGCAATGGTTCCAGATGATCATATTGTCGGGGATCAGTGCATCGCTTGTGAGCAAGGGCGGCGCTGCCGATGCCGACTTGGATGATACGGCCTTCTGGATTTCTGCTGCGGCCGGCGCGCTGCTGCTGATCGCGACCTTCTTGCTAGCCGACTTGGTTGAGCGGACCGCCGCCCATCAGGGCTTGGGCATGGTTTTGCAATGGCTGAGCGTCGCGAATTTCCTGGGTGCGCTGAACGTCGTGCCACAGGCTTGGCTGACGCGGGCCTTGCTGATGCGGCCATTGGCCACGCGCTCGACAATCTCGACCCTGGTGGGCGGCCTTGTCGGAATAGCACTGGCCGTGGCCGGTTATGGCGTGATGGCGCTGGTGGCACAAAATCTGGCCGTAGCGGTCATCGGAACGATAATCCTGTGGGCCGCCTGCCCGATGCGACCCCGACTGCGTTTTTCACGGGAAAAGGCAAGGGACGTGCTTTTCTATGGCCGTCATGTCGGCGTGACGGGCGCTGCGAATTTCTTCAACGCCAATGCTGACATCATGGTCATCGGCCTGGCGCTCGGCGGCGCAGCGACAGGCATTTATACCGTCGGCAAGCGGGCTTTGCTGGCCGCCAATCTGATGCTGGCGCGTGCGCTGTCCCGTGTGGCACTTCCGGTCTTCTCGCAACTCAAGGGGGATCCGCCCCGCCTTGCAAAGGCTTTCCTTAGAATAGTGTCGGCGACATCGTCCATAACGACCCCGGCCTTTGTCGGCCTGGCGATCGTATCGGACGAGTTTATTTTCCTGTTGTTCGGTCCGCGTTGGGCGGCGGCAGCCGATGTGATGCGCTATCTCAGCCTGTTCGGCGCGCTCCAGGCGATCGGCATTTACAATCAGTCGCTGATGCTCGCCATGGGAAAGCCGCAATGGCAGACTTGGCTGGCGGGCATTTATGCGCTGGTCAATATTGTCACCTTCTTCTTTGCCGTTGAATATGGGATGGCTGCGGTCGCTGCCGCGTTCACGGCGCGCGCCTATATCCTCTATCCCCTGTCCGTCTGGCCAGTTGTGGTTCTGCTGCCGCTGGGATGGCGGGATTATTGGAAGGCGCTGCGGCCCAGTGTCGTCGCATCGCTGGTCATGGCTGTTTTTCTATGGGGGTTCCGGTTCGCATTGGCCGGCCAAGCGCCGATTCCGATGCTGTTGTCGACGGTCATCGCTGGGGCAGCGGTCTATATGGTCGTCCTCGGACTGGTCGGACGGACCATTGTCATCGACATGTTCCATTTCGCACGGGCAGGGGGCAAACGCGTGTCCTCCACCAGTTAAATTTCCGAAGTGGACATTTTTGGAAATCCTCCGGCAATGACATTTTGCAGCTGCGGAACGAAATTTCTCAAAATGTGTAAAACTACCTACTATACTTCCCCTAATGCCGATGTTAAAAATTGCGCATTGCAGCAGAGAATTATGTAAACCTCCAACTGGATCAATAATCGGTCAGGGGTGAGCATGGGGCAGACGTCCGATTGAAGACGTGAGCCGGTTTCTGCCATCCCTTTCAGGGTGACGGTCGCAGCATATGAAATAATTCTGGGCGTTAAGCGCGGGGTTTGAGTTATGTTCGCAGCCGTCAGACGATTTAACATCATGCCGATCTCCAAGGCGGGCCAAGTCCGCGCCAGCTTTTCGCTGGTCAGATTGCGTTGCCTCAGGCGCCACGTCTCGTGGAGTGGGGTCAGTCGCTATCTGGTCGGGTTGGCCATGGTCGCGATCGCGCTCGCCGCTTTTCAGGCCGATGAATATCCGTCCTTCTCCAGCGAATTTTATGTGATATTCACATTCGTTGCATTGTTTACGACGATGCTGCTCGGCGCCGGACCGGGCTTTCTGGCTGGTATCGCCGCCTTGGCGGTCACTTATCTGCTTGAAGGCTTTCATGGCGGGCTGCTTGCGGCGGGCGCCTTCCTCATGGCCCTGGTTGCCGCCAACGTCGTGGCGCTTCGCGCGACATTCTGGCGCGCTAGGGCGGAATATCAGGCTGCCCATGTCGGCCGGCTGATGACGCAGATGAAGCTGCTGACCGACGGCGCGGCGCATTATGCCCTCTACATGACCGATGTTTCGGGGGTCATCCTGCATTGGAATCGAGGCGCCGAGCGCTTTACCGGCTGGTTGACCGGCGAGGTGATGCATCGCCATGTCGCGCTGCTCTACCCAGGGCGCGCGGAGATCAAGGCGCGCATGGCGCAGGCCTTCGCCTTCGCCCGCCAGCATGGCAGCTGGGAATTCGATCATGAATGCTGCCGCAGCGATGGCACGATCTATCTGCAAAATTGCGTTGTCACGGCATTGTACGACAATGACGGAGCGTTGCAGGGCTTTGCCAACCTGATCCGCGACGTCACGCTGGAGCGCGCGCATGAGCTTGCGCTGCAGGAGCGGGAGCATGAGTTGCGGTTGATATTGGAGACCGCGCCGGACGCCGTCTTCGTATTCGATGCCGACGGCTGCATCGAATATATCAACGAAGCGGCCTCCCGCATGTTCGGCTATGATCTGGTGGATCTCAAAGGCCAGAATTTCGAGAGCCTGCTGCTGGTCTGTCCTTCTGAAGACGAAGTGCCTGACGAATATCCATTCCGGATCGTCGATGTTTCGGAAAAGATCGAGCGGCAGTTGATCGGCCGGCATCATAATGGCTCGAATTTTCCAACCGAGATGACCTTCGTGCGGATGGAAGCGAACGGCGGCACAAGGTTTACGGCCTTTGTGCGCGACCTTTCCGAACAGGAGGCGACGAAGGCTCGGCTGGAAACCCTGCAGGCGGAAATGCTGGATGGCACCCGCTATAGCGCAATGGGCGCGATGGCGTCGATGCTGTCGCACGAGTTGACCCAGCCATTGACAGCGCTTGCAGCCTATATGGAGGGGGGCAGCATCCTGCTCAACAATCTCAACGGCGGGAGTCGGGCGAAGCTGGACGAAATTTTCCATCTCGCGTCGAGCGAAGCGGTGCGGGCGGGGGCGATCATGCGCCATTTGCGCGATTTCACCAGTAGTGGCGAAGCGCAACTGGAGGTGCAGGATATCGGCGAAATGGTGCGCAGCAGCATTGCGCTCGTCCGCCCCGCAGCTGCCCGTGCGCAAGTCCGTGTCGTGCTTCGGGTTGCGCCGGACGCGGGGCCGGTATTCGCCGATCCGGTCCAGATCCAGCAGGTGATCGGCAATCTTTGTCGCAATGCCATCGATGCGATGCGCAACATGGATGAGCGGATACTGACGATCCACGCATCCCGCGTCGATGAGCTTACCACCCAAGTCATGATTACCGACACTGGCTCGGGCATCGCTGCGGAAATCCGCGAGCGGCTGTTCGACGCCTTTGTCACGACCAAGGAAGAGGGAACTGGGGTCGGATTGTCCATTTGTCGAACAATTGTGGAGGCCCATGGCGGGCGGATCTGGGTTGAGCCCGCGCCTGCCGGCAGCTGCTTTTGTTTCACATTGAAGCGTAAGAAGGGGATTCTTTGTGGAGGAAATGAAGACGATTCACATCGTGGACGACGAATATTCCGTCAGAGCGGCAACGGCATTCTTGTTGGAGCTTGAAGGATATTCGGTCCGCACTTGGCAGAGGGGCGCTCATTTTCTTGCCGCCGCGCCGACCGAGCCGCCGGGCTGTGTCATCCTGGACCTGCGCATGCCCGACATGGATGGACTGGAGGTGCAGCGCCGTCTCAATGAAGCGGATCTCAATTTTCCGGTCATCATGCTGACGGGGCATGGCGACATTGCCGTGACGGTCGCGGCAATGAAGATGGGCGCCGTGGATTTCCTGGTGAAGCCGTTCGAGCGACAGAGCCTGTTGCAGGCGGTCGAGAACGCCTGGTCGGTGCTATATGATAATGGTGCGCGCCGACAAAGGGTCGCGCAGGCGCAATCGCTGGTGGAAAAGTTGACGCCGCGCGAGCGCGATGTTCTGGCAGGCCTGACAATGGGGCTACCGAACAAGCACATCGCCCTGCAATTGGGCATCAGCCCGCGCACGATCGAAATTCATCGCGCAAACCTGATGGCAAAGCTCAAGACGCGCAATCTTTCGGATGCCCTGAGAGTTGCATTTGCGGCGGGAATAGGCCGGAGGCTGGATGGATGAGCGTCAATATTTCTGCCGCCGTGGTGCTTTTTGTCGCCATAGCGAGGGGATTGTTGCGATGAGCGCCAATAGTGCGATCGGGAGCCAGAAAATTGCGAAAAGGCGATCTGGCCATGCTGGCTTGATTTCGACGAGCGATGCATTTTGACGTTGCCAGAGGTGATAAAGGCCGATCGCCCAAATGAGCAATATGATTGTCGCCCCGGCGCAGAGCGCAATGTTCATATTTCCATGAACCTCCCATTTTCGGATTAAAGGACGATGCTCTGTTTTTTTAGCAAAAACAATATAAGAATAATATAAGTGAAATTACGCTGTTAACAAAATTGCCGATTCATCTAAAATCATTCCGATATAAATTTGATTTTTGATATTTTATTAGTTAATATTTATTAGGTGTTGTCACGGATTGATGTTTTTGAGGCGTCCGTGCTCTTGTCGGTTGAATTGATTTCGCTCCTCTGCCTGCTGCGCAACTGGGAGCGCCCGGCCATTGCTGTGCCAATGGTCGACAATCGACGAGAAAAGGACAGGCCATGGCAAATCCGGATTTGGCGGCGCGTTTCCACAGCGCGAGCGGAACGGGGGCGTTAATCGCCAGGCGCAATGCACGCCTGTGGCTGTGCCTGCTGTTGCTATCAGCTGATTGCTTGGCGCTGCTGATTGGCTTTGGCGTAGGCGCGCGCCTCTCGCCGGCATCCTCGTCGGACATGATCGGATCATTATCCGCAGGCATTCTCGTCTTTGCGATCATCGCCTTTCACAGCCAGGCTTACAGCATGTCCTGTCTGACCAGCGCGACGATCAGCTGTCGCGCTGCGACATTGGCATTTGGTGCCACCATGCTGCTGTTCTTCCTTGTAATTTTCGCATCGAAGGCGGTGGGAACCTTCCCGCGCTCAGGCATATTGTTCGGCGTCTTTGGCAGCCTGGGGCTGCTGGTCGTGCAGCGCTCACTGATGGCCTATGCGGTCCGGCGTTGCTTCGGAAATCAGTTGTTCGCGGAGATATTGATCCTTGATGGTATCGCGCGCCCCAATGATTGCGGTGCGGCGGCCGTGATCGATGCGCGCCAGATCGGGCTGCGCCCCGAAGAGGATGATCCGCACAAACTGCACCAATTGGGCGTGCTGCTGCGTGATTATGACAGGGCGATCATCCTTTGTCCGGCTGCCCGACGAGCGAGTTGGGCCGAGATATTGAAGGGCAGCAATGTTCAGGGCGAAGTCGTCGTGCCAGAGGTCGGGGAGACTGCACCCCTTGCGGTAGGGACCTGGTTGGACACGTCGACCCTAGTGGTCTCGCGCGGCCCGCTCAACCTTGCTGACCGCGCGCGCAAGCGTTTGCTCGACATTGCCTTGACCGTGCCCCTGGTCATTGCGCTGCTGCCGTTGCTGCTTCTGGTGGCGATCGCCATCAAGATCGACAGCACCGGGCCGGTCTTCTTTCGCCAACAACGGATCGGTCGCGGCAACCGCTTGTTCCGGATTTACAAGTTCCGCAGCATGCGGACCGATTGCGGCGACGCATTGGGTAGCCGTTCCACCGGTCGAAGTGATGACCGTGTGACCCGCATCGGGCGCTTCATTCGCAGTACGAGCATCGACGAACTGCCCCAGCTATTCAATGTTCTGCTCGGCGAAATGAGCCTCGTCGGGCCGCGGCCGCACGCCTTGGGCTCGACCGCTGATAACGCCTATTTCTGGCAGGTCGATCGGCAATATTGGCATCGCCACGCGCTCAAGCCCGGCATCACGGGACTGGCCCAAATCAGGGGTTTCCGTGGCGCGACGGAAACACGCGGCGACATCTTGCGGCGGATCGAGGCGGATCTGGAATATCTGCACGGCTGGAGCCTGGCGCGGGATATCGGCATCCTGCTGCGGACCTTCAACGTGCTCGTTCATCACAAAGCGTTCTGAAACGGGGGGGCATGATCGATCATGATCGGCCGCAAATCACCTCAGGATGAGCCGGCCATGGCGACGAAGCTGGAATGAGGCAGGCGTCGCCACCCGCCTATATCATGATGGGCGCGGCCTCCAATTCTCCAATCTGGATGATGTCGCCTGGTGCCAACCCGGAATTGTCGAACATCGGAAGGATCACATCGGCGTGGCTTGGCCGTGGTTCATGTGGGCAGGCAAGAAGGGGATGTTGCGGTGTAATTTTTGTTTTTGGTTCATTTTTTGCGAGAAAGGTGTTGACGGGTTCGTCTGACGCGCCTAGATGCCACTCCACCGACGCGGTGATGACCAACGGTTATCGCCACGCACGGTCGCCAACATAGCAGGACAGTATGTCCCCCGATAGAGATAGCGGGGAACGATCACTGTCCGCTTCAATGTTTGGACGGCTCTTTGACATTGTGATTTAGATGAAGGGACATGTGGGCGGCGGCCCTGAGTTCTTACGGCTTTCAGGCGTAGGGATTCAGATAAATTTAGGCCGTTCCTATATGTCTCGATATATTCCACTAGAATATATTGTGCAGGAATGGCTCCTGAAAATGAGCG